>NZ_JBIRTJ010000016.1:0-290620 GCF_044334695.1 Streptomyces sp. NPDC020747
GGGCCGTCCGGGTCGTTGCGGGACTGCTGGAACCAGGGGTGCTGGTCGCTGGTGTGGTTCATGACGAAGTCGATGATGACGCGCATGCCGCGTTGGTGGGCGGCGTCGACGAATTCGACGAAGTCGGCCAGATCACCGAACTCCGGAAGTACCGCCGTGTAGTCGGAGACGTCGTAGCCGCCGTCGCGCAGCGGTGATTTGAAGAAGGGGGGGAGCCAGAGGCAGTCGACGCCGAGCCATTGGAGGTAGTCGAGTTTGGCGGTGAGGCCTTTGAGGTCGCCGATGCCGTCGCCGTTGCTGTCCTGGAAGGAGCGGACGAGGACTTCGTAGAAGACGGCGCGTTTGAACCATTCGGGGTCCCGGTCTTTGGCCGGGGTGTCTTCGAAGGTGTCAGGGACGGGCTCGTTGACGATCATGGTGTGGGTGACCCTCCGGTTGGCGGTGAGGACGGTCGCAGGACGGTCAGTACGTGCGCGGGCCGGTGGCCTGGCGTCAGGCGTACGTAGTTGGTCCTGCCCCAGTGGTAGGTCTCGCCGGTGAGCTCGTCGCGCACCGGGAACGACTCGTGCCAGTCGAGGCCGAGTCGTGGCATGTCCAACGAGACCGTGGCCTCCTGGGTGTGGTGAGGGTCGAGGTTCACGACCACCAGAACCGTGTTCGATCCGCTTCGTTTCGAGTACGCGATCACCGCCTCTTGGTCCGCCTGGTGGAAGTGCAGGTCGCGCAGCTGCCTCAGGGCCGGACTACGGCGCCTGACCGCGTTGAGTTCGGCAATCAGAGGGGCGATGCTACGACCCTCGCGCTCCGCCGACTCCCAGTCTCGCGGACGTAGTTGGTACTTCTCCGAGTCCAGGTATTCTTCGCTCCCGTCCCGCACCGGGACGTTCTCGCACAGCTCGAATCCGCTGTAGACACCCCAGGCCGGCGACAGTGTCGCGGCGAGCACGGCCCGCAGTTCGAAGGCGGGCCGCCCGCCCTGCTGAAGGAACTCGTGCAGGATGTCGGGGGTGTTGGCGAAGAAGTTGGGCCTCATATAGGCGGCTGCCTCGCCCGACAACTCGGTGAGGTACTCGGTCAGTTCTTCCTTGGTGTTGCGCCAGGTGAAATACGTGTACGACTGCTGGAAACCGATCGCGCCGAGCGTGTGCATCATCGCCGGGCGGGTGAACGCCTCGGCGAGGAAGATGACATCGGGGTCGGTGCGGTTGATGTCCGCGATCACCTGCTCCCAGAAGATGACCGGTTTTGTATGGGGGTTGTCCACGCGGAAGATCCGCACCCCGTGACTCATCCAGAACCGCAGAACCCTCAGCGTCTCCTGGATCAGGCCCGGCATGTCCTTGTCGAAGGCGATCGGGTAGATGTCCTGGTACTTCTTCGGGGGGTTCTCGGCGTACGCGATCGTGCCGTCCGAGCGGTGGTGGAACCACTCCGGGTGCTTCTCCACCCACGGATGGTCGGGCGAACACTGGAGCGCGAAGTCCAGGGCGATCTCCATACCCAGGCTCTCCGCCCGCCGTACGAAGGCGTCGAAGTCGTCGATCGTGCCGAGGTCGGGGTGGACGGCGTCGTGCCCGCCCTCCGGTGAGCCGATCGCCCAGGGGACCCCGACGTCGTGCGGGTCCGCGTCGAGCGTGTTGTTGGGACCCTTGCGGAAGGTCGTGCCGATGGGGTGGATCGGTGGCAGGTACACCACGTCGAAGCCCATCTCCGCGATCGCGGGCAGCCGTCGCGCGGCGGTCCTGAAGGTGCCGGTGACCGGCGGCTTGCCGTCCTCGACCACCGCGCCCTCCGAGCGCGGGAAGAACTCGTACCAGGAGCCGTACAGCGCCCGCTCCCGCTCCACCAGCAGGGTCAGTGGCTCGGCGGACGAGACCAGTTCGCGCAGGGGGTGGCGCGCGAGGACGTGGTCCACGTCGGGCGTGAGCGCGGCGGCGAGACGGGCCGCGGCGGGCCGGTCGGTGTCGCGCAGGGCCTCCACGGCGGCGAGGATCGCGTCACGGCGGCCCTTGCTCTTCGGTACGCCGGTCGCGGCACGCTCGTACAGCAGCGCGCCCTCCTCCAGGACCAGCTCCGTGTCCATGCCCGCCGGGATCTTGATCTGCGCGTGGTGGCGCCAGGTGGTGATCGGGTCGCCCCAGGCTTCCACCGTGTAGGTCCAGCGGCCGGGCTGCGGTACAGAGACGGTGGCGCCCCAGCGGTCGGTGCCGGGGGCCAGTTCGCGCATCGGGGTCCAGGGGCCCGAGCGGCCGTCCGGACCACGCAGGACGACGTTCGCGGCGACCGCGTCGTGGCCCTCGCGGAAGACCGTCGCGGAGATCTCGAAGAGCTCGTCCACCACGGCCTTCGCGGGGCGGCGCCCGCCCTGCACGAGGGGGCGCACGTCCAGGACGGGGATGCGCCCGATCAGAGGGCCGCTTCCCGGGACGGGGGTGGGGGCGGGCGTGCGGCGGGTGGCGCTCTTGGGGGTGGTCGTCGACGGCTTGGGCGGCTTGGCTGCCTTGGCCGGCTTGGCGGTCCTGGCCTTCGGTGGCTGTGGCCGGTCGGCTTTCTCTCCCTGGCCGGGGGGTTCGGTGGTGCTGGGCGTCGGGGGTGGTGACGGCTGGTGGTGCATGGCGGGCATGACCGCTCCTGTCCGCGTCAACGTGGGTGGGCGGATGAGGGTGTGGGGAGGTGGGTCCTGCTGGGCGTACCGGTGGAGCCTTCCCACTCTTTTCGGGTGGGCAATCCGGCACTTTGTTAACTACTCGCGCGTATGTCTACACACAAGACCGGCCTCGTCCGATGAGAATCCGCCAAGGATCCGTAAAGGATCGCTTGGGGATTCGCGGGACGAGGCCGGTCGGTGAATGCGCAAATACTTAGGGGTTGTCGACTTGCAGGAGCTTGTTCGGTGAGCCGAGCCCGGCGTTGGACATCTTCCCGGAGACGGCCCGCTCGACAAGAGCCTTGCTGACATCGGCTGGTGTCGCCCAGGCGTGGTCGGCCAGGTAGAGCGCGGCCGCGCCTGCGGCGTGGGGCGACGCCATCGACGTACCGGAGAAGGTCGCCCTGCCCGTGTCGCTCGCGTTGGAGGCCGAGGTGACGTCCACGCCGGGCGCGAACAGATCGAGTCGCGCGCCCCAGTTGGAGAAGTCCGCCCTCGCGTCCTTCTGGTCGCTCGCGCCGACCGTGATCGCCTCCTTGACACGGGCCGGTGAGTAGAGGCTCGCCGGGAGGCCGTCGTTGCCCGCCGCGACCGCGTAGGTGACGCCGGAGGCGATGGAGTTGCGGACCGCGGCGTCCAGTTGCGGGTCCGCGAGCCCGCCGAGGCTCATATTGGCGACCGCGGGCTTCCGGGCGTTCTTGGTCACCCAGTCGATGCCCGCGATGACCTGCGAGAGCGTACCGGCGCCGTCGTCGTCGAGCACGCGGACGGCGACGACCTTCGCCTGCTTCGCGACGCCGTACGTCGTGCCCACGATCGTGCCCGCCACGTGCGTGCCGTGGCCCTGGCCGTCCTGGGCGGTGGCGTCGTTGTCGACGAAGTCCCAGCCGTAGCTCGCCCGGCCGCCGAAGTCCTTGTGGGTGACGCGTACGCCGGTGTCGATGACGTACGCCGTCACGCCCTGGCCCGCGGACTCCGGCCAGGTGTAGCCGCTGTCCAGCGGCAGATCCTGCTGGTCGATGCGGTCGAGGCCCCACGGCGGGTCCGTCTGCCGGTGCTCGACGGCCACGGTGGCGTCCCGCGAGACCGAGGCCACGCGGGAGTCGGCGGCGAGACGCCTGGCCTGCCTCTCGTCGACCTTCACCGCATAGCCGTTGAGTGCCGTGCTGTAGGTGTGGCTGATTCTCGCTCCGTACTTGGTGGCGAGGTCCTTGCCCGCCTTCGACGGAGCCTTCGTTCCCCCCTTGAGCGTCACTATGTAGCTGCCGCTGACGGAACCCGCTCCGCCCGCGCCGGATATCTGCCCCTCGGGGGCGGCGTGTGCGGGCAGGGTGATGGCCGAAAGCACCGCGGCCGTCATGACCGCGGTCAGGCCTCCCGCCCAGTGCAGCCGCCGCTCGCGCGTCACTGCCATGGTGTGAGTTCCCCTCCTCGACTCGGCGTGCTCCGGCCGGTGGCGCGCGCGGGCCCGACGGGGCTCTGGCAGACCTGGCAAGTCCCCGTACGGGCCCTGAGAAGCCGTGACCGGATCGCCACTTGGCAGCCTCTCGTGCGGTGTGAAGCGCCACAAGGCCGCACGACGGGGCGGAATCGGCCATATCGCCCGTGGCGGACATGTAAAGGTTGCGGCGATTTCCGGCCCTTCCGAGGGGGCGCGGGCTCCTGCCGCCGAAGGCTCCGCCGCGCGGGCGCGACCAGTGGTGATCGGCCCCCGGTCGCAGTACGGCACATCCCGCCGAGCACTTCGCGCCGTAGTTGCGGAGGCACCCTCGCCGCTACCGTCATGGGTGACAAAGTGCGCACAGTGACGTGCGTCCGCCAGACCGCCCTGATGCGTTGGATCGCCCTGATCCGTCGGAGCCATCGCAACGCCGAGCCATCGCAACGCCGATACGCCCAGCCATAGCAACGTCGATACGCACCCAGCCATCGCAACGCCGATACGCCGTCCTGGTACGTCCTCCGTGAAGGTGGAAGCTCGTGAAGGCCATCCGCAGATTCACCGTGCGTCCCGTACTCCCCGAAGCCCTTCACCCCCTCAGTGATCTGGCGCGCAATCTGCGCTGGTCCTGGCACGCCGAGACCCGTGACCTCTTCCAGTCCGTGGACCCCGAGCACTGGGCCGCCTCCGAATGCGATCCCGTACGCCTCCTGGGGAGCGTCTCGCCCGGTCGGCTGGCCGAGCTGGCCGAGGACCGGCGCTTCCTGCGGCGACTCGCCGAGGCCGCCGACGACCTCAGGGACTATGTGAGCGGAGACCGCTGGTACCAGTCCCAGCCCTCCGAACTCCCCGCCGCCATCGCCTACTTCTCACCCGAGTTCGGCATCACGGCCGCGCTGCCGCAGTACTCCGGCGGCCTCGGCATCCTCGCCGGGGACCATCTCAAGGCGGCCAGCGACCTCGGCGTACCCCTGATCGGTGTCGGACTCCTCTACCGGCACGGCTACTTCCGGCAGTCGCTGTCCCGGGACGGCTGGCAGCAGGAGCACTATCCGGTCCTGGACCCGAACGAACTGCCCGTCTCCCTGCTGCGCGAGCCCGACGGCACCCCCTCGCAGGTGTCCCTGGCCCTCCCCGGCGGGAGGTCCCTCCACGCCCGTGTCTGGCTGGCCCAGGTCGGCCGGGTCCCGTTGCTGATGCTCGACTCGGACATAGAGGAGAACGACCTCGGCGAGCGGGGCGTGACGGACCGGCTCTACGGCGGCGGCAGCGAGCACCGGCTGCTCCAGGAGATGCTGCTCGGCATCGGCGGGGTGCGTGCCGTGCGTACGTACTGCCGGCTGACGGGGCACGCGCGGCCCGAGGTGTTCCATACGAACGAGGGGCACGCGGGATTTCTCGGCCTGGAACGAATTCACGAACTGTCTTATGACGACCTGGATTTCGACGCCGCGCTCGAAGCGGTCCGGGCGGGCACGGTCTTCACGACCCACACCCCCGTGCCCGCCGGAATCGACCGCTTCGACCGGGAGCTGGTTGCCCGGCACTTCGGTCCCGAAGCGGAACTCCCGCGCATCGACGTCGAACGCATTCTGCGATTGGGAATGGAGACCTATCCAGGCGGCGAACCGAACCTCTTCAACATGGCGGTGATGGGCCTGCGGCTGGGCCAACGCGCCAATGGGGTCTCGCTGTTGCACGGACAGGTCAGCCGGGAGATGTTCTCCGGGCTCTGGCCGGGCTTCGACCCGGACGAGGTCCCGATCACCTCCGTCACGAACGGCGTGCACGCGCCGACCTGGGTGGCCCCCGAGGTCTTCCGCCTCGGCGCCCGCCAGATCGGCGCGCAGCGCACCGAGGACGCGATGACGGTCGGCGCCTCGGACCGCTGGGACGCTGTCGCAGAGATCCCCGACCAGGACATCTACGACCTGCGCCGCGTGCTGCGCGAGCAGTTGGTGACGGAGGTGCGGGAGCGGCTGCACGCGTCCTGGCGGCAGCGCGGCGCGGGCACGGCCGAACTGGGCTGGATCGACGGCGTGCTGGACCCGGACGTCCTGACGATCGGCTTCGCGCGCCGCGTCCCCTCCTACAAGCGACTGACGCTGATGCTGAGGGACAGGGACCGGCTGATGGACCTGCTCCTGCATCCCGAGCGGCCGATCCAGATCGTGGTGGCGGGCAAGGCGCACCCGGCCGACGACGGCGGCAAACGCCTGGTCCAGGAGCTGGTCCGCTTCGCCGACGACCCGCGCGTACGCCACCGGATCGTCTTCCTCCCCGACTACGGCATGGCGATGGCGCAGAAGCTGTATCCCGGCTGCGACATCTGGCTCAACAACCCGCTCCGCCCCCTGGAGGCATGCGGGACATCGGGGATGAAGGCGGCGCTGAACGGCTGCCTCAACCTCTCGGTCCTGGACGGCTGGTGGGACGAGTGGTTCCAGCCGGACTTCGGCTGGGCGATCCCCACGGCGGACGGCACGGCGGTGGACGACGACCGCCGGGACGAACTGGAGGCGTCGGCGCTCTACGAGCTCCTGGAACAGCGGGTGGCCCCGCGCTTCTACGAACGAGGCCAGGCCGGCCTGCCCGACCGCTGGATCGAGATGGTCCGCCAGACCCTGACCCACCTGGGCCCGAAGGTCCTGGCCGGCCGCATGGTCCGCGAGTACGTGGAACGCCTCTACACCCCGGCGGCCCACGCCCACCGCGCCATGTCCCCTTCCTCGGCAAGGGAGTTGGCGGTGTGGAAGTCCCGGGTGCGGGCGGCCTGGCCACACGTCACGGTCGACCACGTGGAGACCTCGGCGGGGACTCCGACGGCCGAACTCGGCACGACACTCTCCCTGCGCGTCCGCGTCGGCCTGGGCGACCTGGCCCCTGACGACGTCGAGGTCCAGGCGGTCTCGGGCCGCGTCGACTCGGAGGACGGCATCACGGACGGCACGGCGGCCCCCCTCAAACCGGTGGGCGGCCCCGACCCGGAGGGCCGCTGGCTCTACGAGGGCCCACTCTCCCTGGACCGCACCGGCCCCTTCGGCTACACGGTCCGCATCCTGCCCACACACCGACTACTGGCATCCGGCGCGGAGTTGGGGTTGGTGGCGGTGCCTTCGGAGGAGTTGAGGGAGGGGGCGGGGGTTTTGATGCGGTGAAGTCGCCTGCGCTCAAGGTTGTTTGAGGCGCGGAAGAGGGGTTGGGGAACCCTCGCGCCTCGTGATCGGAGCTGGTCTAGGGTTGTCGCTCGGGTCCGGCGAGCCAAGGACAGGGCGCCGCGGACCCGGTCGGCGATCGGTGGGGGTTGGATCAGTGGTGAGCGGTGCGCGGCGTGCCATGAAGGCTGTTGTGCTGGTGATCGGCACGACGGTTGTGCTGTCGGCGTGCGGTGGGCCGGGGGACGGGGAGCCGAAGTCCTCCGCCGATGGTCAAGGACCGCTCACCAAGGCCCAGTTGACCGGCGTGCTGCCCGAGAGTGCCGACCTGCCCGGCTTCAGTGCGGAGCGGCAGAGTCTTCCGCTGTTGGAGGCCAAGGATGTTGTGACGACAGGTCAGGCGGTCTGTCGTCCCATCGCGGACATGATGAGCGTGCGTCCCCGGCTTCCCCGGCGGGCCATGGTCTGGGCGACGATCGAGGCGGACGGTTCCCCGGCGTCGGCCCCGCCCGGTACTCTGACCCTGACGAGCCACGACGGCGACACCGCCGCGCAGTGGATGGCCGGGCTGAAGAGAGCCGTCGCCGACTGCACCCGGTTCACCGCCACGTCGAAGCGCGGCTGGACGTACGACTTCACTGTCGCCTCCGTTCCCCTGGAGCGGATGGGAGACGACGTGGTCGGCTATCGGATCACCAATGTGCTCGACCCGAGCGGGGGCGGCAACGTGATGTCCGTCGTCCGCACCGGCACCACACTGGCCACGTACCTTCTTCCGCCGTCGAAGAACGGCAAGCCGCGGCCCGTGCCGGAATCCGTCGCCATCGCGCAGGAGAAGAGAATCCGGGCTGCGGCGGACTAGACGAACGCCCCTCCCGATGTCTGCTCCGGCGGAATCGGTCGCCCTCGGCTACTTCAGGAAGTCGCCCTTGGGGTCCTCGCACATCTTCCGCAGCACCGCCCCGCACCGCCGCGCGTACGCGTGCTGCAAGCCTCGGGTCGCCGCCCCGCCCGCCTTGGCGTACCACTTCGCCGGGCGGCTGAAGGCGGTTATCGTCAGCCAGACCGTGCCGTCGCCCGTGCGGTCGACGATGAAGGCTTCCTCGCCGGATTCGGGGTGGCCGGGGAGGGTGCCGTAGGCCCAGCCGGCTCGGCGGGGTTCGTCGACCGTCCAGACGATGCGGCAGGGGGCCTTCAGCAGCCCCAGGCCGACGGTGACGTCGGCACCCGGGGTCGCCTGCGGGGCGTCCGTCGTGATCGTGACGCCCACCGCTCTGTGGAGTTCCCAGGTCAGGACCGCCTGGGACGCGGATTTGAAGATCTCCTGGCCCTCGCCGATGCGGCTGCGGACGTGCAGGGGATGGAAGCCGGGTGGGCACCGGCCGTCGCGGGTCGCACCCACGTCCTCGTACGTGTAGGGCATGGGAACCAAGAGTAGGGCGGTACCCGGGAATGCCTTCGTTCCGGGTACCGCCCCGACCGACTAGAGCCAACTGCCTGCAATCAACTGCCTACCGCCAACTCCGCGAGTGTCAGTTGACGTTGACCCCGGACCAGGCCGCCTGGACCGCCTTGTACTCCGTGCTCGCCGTGCCGCCGTACAGTGCCGACGCCGCGCTCAGTGTCGCCGTACGGGCGCCCGCGTACTTCGTCGTGGACGTCATGTACTCGGTGAGCGCCTTGTACCAGATCTTGACGGCCTTGTCACGGCCGATGCCGGTGACCGTCGAGCCGTTGGAGGTCGAGGAGTTGTAGCTGACGCCGTTGATCGTCTTGGCGCCGCTGCCCTCCGAGAGGAGGTAGAAGAAGTGGTTCGCCGGGCCCGAGGAGTAGTGGACGTCGATGCCGCCCAGGCTGGAGGACCAGCTGTCCTTGGACGAGCCGTCCTTGCTCGGCTTGTCCATGTAGCGCAGCGGGGTGCCGTTGCCCCTGATGTCGATCTTCTCGCCGATGAGGTAGTCGCCGACGTCGGAGGCGTTGGCCGCGTAGAACTCCACCGCGGTGCCGAAGATGTCGGAGGTCGCCTCGTTCAACCCGCCCGACTCACCGCTGTAGTTGAGGCCCGCGGTGTTCGACGTGACGCCATGCGTCATCTCGTGGCCCGCCACGTCGAGGGACGTGAGCGGCTTGCTGTTGCCCGAGCCGTCGCCGTACGTCATGCAGAAGCAGCTGTCGTCCCAGAAGGCGTTCACGTACGCGTTGCCGTAGTGGACGCGGGAGTAGGCGGCGACGCCGTTGTTCTTGATGCCGTTGCGGCCGAGGACGTTCTTGTAGAAGTCCCAGGTGGCCTGGGCGCCGAAGTGCGCGTCGACGGCGGCGGTCTGGGTGTTCGAGGCCGCGCCCGTGCCCCAGGTGTCGTCCGCGTCGGTGAAGAGGGTGCCCGTGCCGGACGTACCCCGGTTGAGGTTGTACGTCTTGTGGGCGCCGCGTGACGTGTCGTTCAGCTGGTACGTCGAGCCCGACAGCGAGGTGCCGATGGTGACCTTGCCGGAGTACTGGCTGTTGCCGGTGCCGGTCTGGATCGCCTCCCACTCGTACAGCTTCTTGCCCGTCTGCGCGTCGGTGACGACGTGCAACTGCTGCGGGGTGCCGTCGTGCTGGAAGCCGCCGACGACCGTCTCGTAGGCCAGGGCCGGCTTGCCGTCGGCCGCCCAGACGACCTTGCGGGGTGCCTTGTCGGCGGCCGACTCCTTGCTGCCCTCGGCCTTCGCCGCCTTCAACGCCTGCTTCTCGGCAGTGGACTTGGCGATGTCCGGGGTGACGTCGGAGACCTTGATGGCGGCCTTGGTCGCCTTGGTCACGCCCTCGGTCTCGCCTGCCTTGGTCTCGTGGATCACCAAGTCGCCGCCGAGGACCGGGAGTCCGGCGTACGTGCGCTCGTACCGGGTGTGCGTGGTGCCGTCGGCGTCCTTGACGACGTCTCTGACGACCAGCTTCTCCTTGGCGCCGAGACCTATCTCGTCGGCGGTGTCCGCCGTGGCGGCGTCGGCCTTCTGGATGAGGCTCGTACGGGCTGCCGCGGTCAGTTGGACCGGCGCCGCGGCGAGGGTCGTCCCGCCGGGCCGCTCGGCCGGGGACTGGGCGGAGGCGCCGGTGGTCAGACCGGTCGTGAGGAGTGCTCCGGCCGCGACCGCGGTGGCGATGGCCAGAGTTGTGCGCTTGTGACGCGCGTAGAGGGGGGTCACACAAGCTCCTTCGTGGGGGGGTGTCCGACTGGCATGGGGGACCGGTCGGGCGGTTGTGAAGTTGCGGTGCGGGTGTGCCGTAAGCGGTGATGCGGGGTGAACGTTGCCAGTTGAGTCCTGTACATGTCAGCGGGGCGAATAAAGGTTGGCCGGAAATCGTCCGTTGCCCGAAGATCCGCGTACGGATCGCGGACTTGATCGTCGGCAAAGGCCTGGTAAAGGGTGGGGCGGCCGTCGCAAGGTCGCAGCATCGATGCGGCAATGACGTGGCAATGGCATGGCAAAAAGGCGCCGCCCCGGGGAGTTGGATCCCCGGGGCGGCGCCCTGCGTGTCCGGTCCTGCGCAGGCCTCGCGGCCGGCGCTCACCCGGATCGGTTACGCCTGCGGGAAGGTGATCTTCCAGCCATTGATCCTGCCGGTGTCCTGCGCCGCCTGGTCCTGGACCTTCAACTGCCAGGTGCCGTTGGCGACTTCGGAGGAGGCGTTCACCGTGTACGGCTCGTTGACGTCGTCCGCCGAGTCCGAGGAGCTGAACGGCTTGAGGCGGTAGCTCGTGCCGTCCGGCGCCACCAGGTCGACGACCAGGTCACCGCGCCACGTGTGCGTGATGTCCGGGGTGACGACCAGGTTCGTGGGAGCGTTGCCGGCCTGGCCGGAGACGGTGATCGACGACGTCACCGCGGCTCCGTTGTCCGGAATCGACACGGGCGTCGTGCTCTCGAACGACGTACCGCCGCCGCCCCCGCCGCCGGGCCGGGCGCCGACGTTGATGCCGGCCCACGCGTTCTGCACCGCCGTGTACTCGGCGCTCGTGGTGCCGTACAGCTCACCCGCGACCGCGAGCGTGCCGGTGCGGGCCGCCGCGTAGTTGGTCGTCGAGGTGAACTTCGTGGTGAGCGCCTTGAACCAGATCAGCGCGGCCTTCTCGCGGCCGATGCCGGTCACCGGCAGGCCGTCGGAGGTCGGCGAGTCGTACGAGACGCCGTTGACGGTCTTGGTGCCGCTGCCCTCCGAGAGGAGGTAGAAGAAGTGGTTCGCCGGGCCCGAGGAGTAGTGGACGTCGATCGAGCCGATGCCCGAGTACCAACTGTCCTTGGACGAGCCGTCCTTGCTCGGCTTGTCCATGTAACGCAGCGGCGTTCCGTTGCCGTTGATGTCGATCTTCTCGCCGACCAGGTAGTCGCCGACGTCCTGCGAGTTGCCGGCGTAGAACTCCACGGCCGCCGCGAAGATGTCGGAGGTCGCCTCGTTCAACCCGCCCGACTCACCGCTGTAGTTGAGGCCCGCGGTGTTGGAGGTGACGCCGTGGGTCATCTCGTGCGCGGCCACGTCGATCGACGTGAGCGGCTTGGCGTTGCCCGAGCCGTCGCCGTACGTCATGCAGAAGCAGGAGTCCTGCCAGAAGGCGTTGACGTAGTTGTTGCCGTAGTGGACGCGGGAGTACGCGCCGACCCCGTCACCGCGGATGCCGCTGCGGCCCTGCACGTTCTTGTAGTAGTCCCACGTCAGCGCGGCCCCGAAGTGGGCGTCCGCGCCCGCCGTCTCCAGGTTCGACGCGACCCCGTTGCCCCAGACGTCGTCGGCGCCCGAGAAGAGCGTGCCGGTGCCCGACGTACCGCGGTTCAGGTTGTTCGTCTTGTGGTTCCCGCGGGTCGTGTCCGTGAGGTTGTACGTCGACCCGGACTGGGCGCTGCCGAGCGTCACCGAGCCGCTGTACTGGGTGTTGCCGGTGCCGGTCTCGACGCCCTGGTACTCGAAGAGCTTCTTGCCGGTGGCCGCGTCCGTGATGACGTGCAGCTCGTTCGGGGTGCCGTCGTGCTGCAGGCCCCCGACGACCGTCTCGTACGCGAGGCTCGGCGTGCCGTCGGCCGCCCAGATCACCTTGCGCGCGCCGTCCGCCTCGGTCTTCTTCGAGCCCTCCGCCGAGGCGGCCTTCAGGGCCTGCTTCTCGGCGACGGCGGGCTTCACCGCCGCGCTGGTGGTGATGCCCTTGAGCTGGGCCTTCACCGCGCGCGTAACGGCCTCGGTCTTCCCCGACCTGGCGGTGTCGACCACCAAGTCGCCACCGAGGACCGGGAGTCCGGCGTACGTGCGCTCGTAGCGCGTGTGGACCGTACCGTCGGCGTCCTTGACGACGTCGCGGACGACGAGCTTCTCCTGTGCGCCCAGGCCGAGTTCCTTCGCCGTGTCCGACTTCGCCGAGTCGGCGTCACGGATCAGCGCCGCGCGCTGGGCGGGGGAGAGCTTGACGGCCAGGGAGCCCTTGTCGAGCTTGCCCGGGGCGGGTTCGGTGTCGGCGGTGGCGGCGCTCGTCTGGACGGCCGCGGCGAGCAGGGCGGCGACGGCGACGAGCGCGCCGGCGGCGGCCTTGCGCCGGGTGGACCTGGAGGCGAACGAGGAACGGGAGCTACCCACGGTCTGAGAAGTACCTGCGGCGTGGGAGGTGCGTCTGTGGGAGGTGCGTCTCAACACGGACTCCTTCTGCGTGGCCGCGGATCGCGGATCGCGCGGCCAGGGGGGACCGGATGGTTGGGGGCCGTCCGGGCAGAACAAGGCGGAACGCGGAACCACTTGCATGGGGCACGTGCGGTCGTGCGTGGGGGCCGCCACGGCACAGCGGTACATGTGGGGTTGCTGTGGAGCGGTCGTGGGAAGAGTGGCAGGAGATTGCGCTCTCTGTCAGGTGCGCATCAAGAAGTTGGCTGGAAACGGTTCGTTGTCCGGGTGGTCATGTTCGGTATACGGACTCGTTGCCGACGGGCGCGTTGCCGGGCGCCCGGCCCGCGCAGGCTCAGGCCCACCCAGGCTCAGGCCTACGCAGGTTGAGGCTTACGCCGGCTCGGGCCCGCGAACGACCAGGCTCATGACGGCCGTTGCCCGGGAAGCCCCGGTCGCTCGCCGTGCCATGAGTGCCACAGGGCCGCGTACGCGCCGTCGGAGGCCACCAGGCTGTCGTGGGTGCCCAGTTCGGTCAGGCGGCCGTCCTCCATCACGGCGACCCGGTCCGCGTCGTGGGCGGTGTGCAGGCGGTGGGCGATGGCGATGACCGTGCGGCCTTCGAGGACGGCGGCGAGCGCGCGCTCGGTGTGGCGGGCGGTCGCCGGGTCCAGCAGCGCCGTGGCCTCGTCGAGGATCAGGGTGTGCGGATCGGCCAACACGACCCGGGCCAGGGCCAGTTGCTGCGCCCGCGAGCCGTCCGTGCGATGGGGACTCTCGGGCCCGAGCCCGGTGTCGAGGCCGTCCGGCAGCTCCCGGACCCAGTCGTCGGCACCGACCGCCGCGAGGGCAGCCCACAACTCGGCGTCACCGGCGGCCGGTTCGGCGATGAGCAGGTTGTCGCGGACCGTGCCGAGGAACACGTGGTGCTCCTGGGTGACGAGCACGACCTGCCGCCGCAGCTGTTCCGGGTCGAGGTCGACGATCGGCACCCCGCCCACCGTCACCGAGCCGGAGCGCGGCGCGTCGATGCCCGCCAGCAGCCGGCTCAGCGTGGTCTTCCCCGCGCCGGAGGGCCCGACCACGGCCAGCCGCTCCCCGGGCCGCACGGTCAGGTCCACACCGCGCAGGACCTCGCCCCCGCGGTCGTACGAGTAGCGCACATCCGTCACGTCGATCCGGTCGTCCGCCGGGGCCGGGGAGCCGGACGGGACGGCCCGCGGCGCCCGGCCGAGCCCCTCCACCCGCGCGAACGAGGCGCTGCTGGCCTGCAGTTGCTCCACCCGCATCAGGACCTGGTCCAGCGGCGATTCCAGCTGCCGCAGATACAGGGCCGCCGCGATCACGGCGCCCAGGCTCACCGTGCCCCGCTCGTGCAGGGCTCCGCCGACCAGCAGCACGACGGACACGGGGAGCACGAACGAGATCTCCACGGTCACGAAGAACACGGTCCGCAGGTACAGGGTGTAGAACCGGGTGCGCCGGGACGTCTCCAGCGCGTCCCGGCTCGCGGCGATCCGCCGCCGCTGGAGTCCGAACGCCTCCACCGTGCGCCCGCCCGACGCGGTCGCCGTGAGGATCTCGGCGACCTCCGACGTGGCGGCTCCCTCGGCGAGATAACCGGTGCGCGCCCGGCGCAGATACCAGCGCAGCGCCAGCCAGATACCGGCCTGGGCGAGCACCGCGCAGCCGCCGAGCAGCGGGTCGAGCGCGAAGACCGCGCCGAGGATGAACAGACACTGGACGGAGGAGACCAGCAGCTCGGGACCGGCGTCGCGCAGGGTCGTACCCACCGTGGAGACGTCCGCGGTGCCCCGGGCGGTCAGATCGCCCGTGCCCGCCCGCTCCACGACCGAGGCGGGCAGCGTCAGCGTCCGCTCGACGAACTCCTCGCGCACCCGCGCCAGCGTCCGCTCCCCGAACCGGTACCCCACGTACCGGGCGGCGCGCGCCAGCAGCAACTGCCCCAGCGCGCACACCAGGATGACCAGTGCGAGGCGGTCCACGACGGCCACGCCGCCACCGGCCCGGACCTCGTCGATGATGCGGCCGAGCAGCCACGGGCCGACCAGACCGGCAGCGGCGGCCAGCGCGTTCAGGACGAGCACGACGGCGAAGGCGCGGCCGTCCGCGCGGATCAGCCGGCCCGCGGCCCTGCGTACGTCGGCCGGCTCGGCGACCGGCAGCTGCGCGGTCATCGCACGGCCTCCTCTGTGTCCAGATCCGATGCCGCGGCCAGGCCCGATGGTGCGCCCAGGTCCGACTCGTCGGCGTCCGGGTCGTCCGCGTCGCGGGCCACCAGCGCGCGGTATCCCGGCTCCCCGTCGAGGAGTTCCTGGTGGCGGCCGACGGCCGCGACCTTGCCGTCGACCAGGTAGTACACGGTGTCCACCTGGTCGAGTACGAGCGGCGAGGTGCTGGTCACGACGGTCGTACGGCCGGATCGCGCCGCGCGCAGCCGGGCGGCGACGGCTGCCTCGGTGTGCGCGTCCAGCGCCGAGGTGGGCTCGACCGCGAGCAGCACCTCGGCGTCGGCGAGCAGCGCCCGCACCAGGCGTACGCGCTGTCGCTGGCCTCCGGAGAGGCTGCGGCCCTGCGCGTCGACGGCCGAGTCGAGCCCGTCCGGCAGCCCGAGCACGACGTCGTCCGCCACGGCCGCGTGCACCGCCCCGGCGACGGTCTCCTCGTCGGGATCCCCGCGGCCGGAGACCAGGTCGCGCAGGCTGCCCGCGAACAGGTCGGCCTCGTTGTCCGCGACCAGGATGCGTGCCCGGACCTGCGGCAGGGCGATCGCGTCGAGGCGTACGCCGCCCCAGGTGGCCGCCGACGCGGTGTACCGGCCGAGCCGGTCGACCACGGCGGCGGACTCCGCCGGACGGGCGCCGACCAGCGCGGTCAGCCTGCCGGGCGCCACCCGGACACCGGACCGCGGATCGTGCAGCACGGAGGGCTCGGCCGGCGCGTCCACGGAAGCGCGGCCCGTCTCCATCGGTTCCAGGGACAGGAACCGTACGACGCGACGGGCGGCCACCACACCCCGGCTGAGCTGGTAGCCGCACTCGACGAAGAAGGCCACCGGCGCCACGAGGACCGCGACATAGCCGTACACGGACACCAACTCGCCGATCGTGATGGACCCTTGGGCGGCGAGCCGGGCCGCCAGCCACGTAACGACGGCCAGGAACACGGTCGGCAGCCCGATGCCGAGCGCCTGGATCCAGCTGGTCACCGACCCGACCCGGTACCCCTGTACCCGCAGCCGCTGCGAGTCACGGCGGAATGCGTCGGCGAACAGCCCTTTGCCACCAAGGCCGTTGAGGACCCGCAGCCCGCCCGCGAGGTCCCCGATCCGAGCCGTCAGCACACCCTGCCGCTCGCGGTACTCCGTCTCCGCGCCCCGCAGCCGCCCCATCAGCGGACCGACGAGTACGACTATCACCGGCACCCCGAGCAGCACCACCGCGGACAGCGGCAGCGAGACCGACAGCAGCAGTCCGGCCACGACGGCGTAGGCGACGACCGCGCCCACACCAGGGCCGACCACCGTCAGGGACTGGCTGATCGTCTGCACGTCACCGACGCCGATGGTGACGACCTCACCGGCTCCCGTGCGGCGCGACAGCGTGGCACCCAGCCGGGTCGCCTGCCCCACCACGAGCTTGACCGACCGGAAGTTGGCGTCCATCCGGAGCCTGGTCATCGTGCGGTGCCGCATGATGCTCACCCAGGAGTTGAACACCCCGACGCCCAGCAGCGCGGCGGACCAGCCCGCCAGCACCGCCTGGTCGCCCGGTTCGAGGCCGTCGTCGATCGCGCGGGACAGCAGATACGGCGTCAGCGCCATGAGCACCATCCAGACGGTGCCCAGCACCGCCCCCGCGACGGCCCGGCCCGGCTGCCTGGCGACCAGCCACCAGAGGTACCGCGCGCCACCGCGGCAGTCGGGTGTCCCGGGTTCTTCATACGCGTCGACCATTGGCCCCATCCCGTGCCGTATCCCGTGCTGTGCCCGTCCGCCCTCTCCGGGCGTCGCAGATGCCGCCCGCGCCCCGCCGCGCGAGGCTGCCCGCCTACACCAGGCTGTCCCGCCACGCCTGGTGCAGGTCCGCGAACCTGCCCGTGTCCGCGACGAGTTGGGCCGGGCTGCCGTCCTCGACGATGCGGCCGTGCTCCATGACCAGCACCCGGTCGGCGATCTCGACGGTCGACAGGCGGTGGGCGATGACGACCGCCGTCCGGCCGCGCAGGACCGTGTCCATCGCGCGCTGGACGGCCCGCTCGCCCGGCACGTCCAGCGAACTGGTGGCCTCGTCCAGGATCAGCACCGCCGGATCGGCGAGCAACGCCCGTGCGAACGCCACGAGTTGACGCTGACCGGCCGAGATGCGGCCACCCCTCTTGCGTACGTCCGTGTCGTAGCCGTCCGGCAGGGCGGTGATGAAGTCGTGGGCGCCGATGGCCTTCGCGGCCTGCTCGATGTCCTCGCGGGAGGCGTCGGGGCGGCCGATGGCGATGTTCTCCGCGACCGTGCCGGAGAACAGGAACGCCTCCTGCGTCACCATCACCACCCCGCGGCGCAGTTCGGGCACCGAGAGCTCGCGCAGGTCGACGCCGTCGAGGAGGACCCGGCCGTCCGTGGGGTCGTAGAAGCGGGCCAGGAGTTTGGCGAGTGTCGACTTGCCCGCGCCCGTGGAGCCGACGACGGCGACGGTCTGGCCCGCCGGGAGGGTCAGCGAGAAGGGCGGGAGCACCTCGCCGCCGGTGCGGTACGTGAAGCGGACGTCGATGAACTCGACCTCGCGGCCCGGGTGTTCGGAGACGAGCTCCGGCAGCGCACGCGCCCGTACGGGCTCCGGCACCGAGGGGACCTGGGCCAGCAGACCCGCGATCTTCTCCAGTGACGCGGCCGCCGACTGGTACGAGTTGAGGAACATGCCGAGCCGGTCTATCGGGTCGTACAGCCGGCGCAGGTACAGCACCGCGGCGGCCAGCACACCCAGCGCCAGGGTGTCCGAGGCCACCCGGTAGGCGCCCCACAGGACGATCCCCGCGACGGCCGTGTTGGCGACGAGCCGGGAGCCGATGACATAGCGGGCCATCTCCAGGATGGCGTCGCCGTTGACGCGCTCGTGATGGCTGTTGAGTACGTGGAAGTCCGCGTCGTTGACGGCCTCGCGGCGGAACGCGCGCACCGGCCGGATGCCGTTCATCGTCTCCGCGAACTTCACGATGACGGAGGCGATGGCGGTCGAGCGGACGCTGTAGATCCGTCCGGCGCGGCGCCGGTAGAGCCGGATGAGCAGGTACAGCGGCACGAACGAGGCCACGGCGACCGAGCCGAGGCCCAGGTCGAGCCAGAGCAGCAGCGCCGAGATGTAGACGAACGACAGGATGACGGTGATGAGCTCCTGGAGTCCCTCGCTGAGCAGTTCGCGCAGCGACTCGACGTCCGTCGTGGAGCGTGAGATGAGCCGGCCCGAGGTGTAGCGCTCGTGGAAGTCGACGCTGAGCGCCTGCGCGTGCCGGAAGATCCTGCCGCGCAGGTCGAGCAGGACGTCCTGGTTGACGTGGGCGGAGGTGCGGACGAAGCCGTACTGGAGCGTGCCGGCCGCCACCGACGCCAGGACGTAGGCGACCGCCACGGCGATCAGCGGACCGTGGTCGTCGCCGCGGAAGGCCGGTACGGCACGGTCGATGGCGTACGCGACGAGGAGCGGGCCCGCCTGCACGGCGGCCTGCTGGAGCAGCAGCAGGACCGCGGCGAGGACGACGCGGGCCCTCATCGGCGCGAGCAGGGAGCGCAGGAGGCCGGCCGTCGCGCGCGGGGGAGCGGGGAGGGAGTCGCGGTCGAAGGGGTCGCCGTTCCTGGGCGGAGGCGCCGGCCGGTCCTCCTCGTCGGTCGGCGCGGTGGTCGTGGGCGCCGTCATCGGTTGTCCCCCTCGCTCGTCGCTGTCGTCTCTGCCATCTCTGCCGTCTCCGTCGTCCCGGACATCAGCCAGGCGTACTCCGCGCTCGTACGCAGCAGTTCGTGGTGCGTGCCGATGGCGGTGATGCGGCCCTCGGAGAGCAGGGCCACCCGGTCGGCGAGCATGACCGTGGACGGGCGGTGGGCCACGACGAGGGCGGTCGTGTCGGCGAGGACACGGCGCAGGGCCGCCTCGACCAGGGCCTCCGTGTGCACGTCCAGAGCCGACAGGGGGTCGTCCAGGACGAGGAAGCGGGGTCTGCCGACCACGGCCCGGGCCAGGGCGAGGCGCTGGCGCTGGCCGCCGGAGAGGCTGAGGCCCTGCTCGCCGACCTGGGTGTCCGTGTCCTGGGGGAGCGCGTGGACGAAATCCGCCTGCGCGACGGCCAGGGCACGGTTCAGCTCGGTCTCGCCCGCGTGGGCCTCGGCGCCCATGAGGACGTTCTCCCCCACGCTCGCGGAGAAGAGGGTCGGCTCCTCGAAGGCGACCGCCACGAGGGCGCGCAGCGTTTCTCTGGGCATCTCGGTGATGTCCTGGCCGTCCAGGGTGATCCGCCCCGCCGTGACCTCGTGCAGCCGGGGGACGAGCGCGGTGAGCGTCGTCTTCCCGCTGCCGGTGCCGCCGACGATGGCCATCGTCTCGCCGGGGCGGATGTGGAGGTCGATGCGGTCGAGTACGGGAGAGGAGTCGGCCGGGGCGTCCGGGTAACGGAACTGGACGGCGTGGAAACGGAGTCCACTGGGGCTGGGGCTGGGGCTGGGGACTGGAGAGGGAAGGAGGACGGAGGAGGTGGCGGTGCCGTTGGCGCCGGACTCCGGTTCCGCGTCCATCACCTCGAAGTACCGCTCCGTCGCGGTCGCCGCCTCCTGGCTCATCGCCAGCAGGAAGCCGATCGACTCGATGGGCCAGCGCAGCGCGAGAGCGGTGGACAGGAAGGCGACGAGCGTGCCGGTCGACAGCTCGCCGTCGGCCACCTGCACCGTCCCGAGCACGAGCGCCGCGCCGATGGCCAGTTCGGGCAGGATCGTGATCGCGGCGAAGATCCAGGCGAGCAGTCGTGCCTTGGCGAGCTCCGTGCCGCGCAGGGTGCGGGAGAGGTCCCGGAAGGCGAGGGCCTGACTGCGATGGCGCCCGAAGCCCTTGATGATCCGGATGCCGAGCACGCTCTCCTCGACGAGCGTCGTCAGATCACCGACCTGGTCCTGCGCCTGCCGCGCCACCTTCGAGTAACGACTCTCGAAGAGCCAGCAGACGATCATCACGGGCACGGCGGGCGCGAGCAGCACCAGCCCGAGCGTCCACTCCTGGGCCAGCATGATGACGAAGCCGATCAGAATCGTCACGCCGTTGACCAGCAGGAACGTCAGCGGGAAGGCGAGGAACATGCGCAGCAGCATCAGATCCGTCGTGCCGCGCGACAGCAACTGCCCCGAGGGCCAACGGTCGTGGAACGCCACCGGCAGCCGCTGCAGATGCCGGTACAGCTCCGCCCGCATCGACGCCTCGACCCCGGCGAGAGGCCGGGCCACCAGCCATCGCCGCAGCCCGAAGAGCACCGCCTCGGCGAGCCCGAGCAGCAGCAGGTACAGCGCCCCGAGCCACACCCCGCCCGTGTCCCGGTCGGCCACCGGACCGTCCACGATCCACTTCAGAACGAGCGGAATCACCAGCCCCGTACACGAGGCGGCGACCGCGACGACGGCCGCCGTGAGGAGCCGGACACGCACGGGCCGCACGTACGGCCACAGGCGCAGCAGGCTTCGTACGGCGGAACGGCTCCTGGCCGGTTCGGTTTCTGTGGCTTCCTCGGCAGGGGTGTCGGCGGCGGGCGCGGGTGTAGTGGGCATCAACGCGAGCCTACGGATCGGCACTGACAACGCCCACCGAGTTTTGGCCGGTCCCGGATCCGCCGCTGGTCCTACGACCTGCGTGTTCGACGAGTCGTACGACGGCATCAACCGATCGGTTGATGTGTGTTCGAGCGCGACGGCCGATGTGGCGGACCCCGTCCCGGCGGGACCCTCGGAGCATGGCATCCACACCCGTGATCGAAGTGACCGATCTGCGCAAGTCGTACGGCGGCAGGCCCGCCGTCGACCGCGTCTCCTTCACGGTCGAGGAGGGCGAGATCTTCGGCGTCCTCGGCCCGAACGGCGCCGGCAAGACCACCACCGTCGAATGCGTCGAGGGTCTGCGCGTGCCTGACGCGGGCCGTGTCCGGGTGACCGGCCTCGACCCCGTCACCGAGCACGCGGCCACCCGCCGAGTGCTCGGCGCGCAGCTCCAGGAGAGCGAGCTGCAGGCCAAACTCACCGTCCGTGAGGCCCTGGAGCTGTACGCCGCGTTCTACCCGAGCCCGCTCGACTGGCGGCCCCTCGCCGAACGCCTCGGCCTCACCGACAAGCTCACCACCCGGTTCGCCAAGCTCTCCGGCGGCCAGAAACAGCGCCTGTTCATCGCGCTCGCCCTCATAGGCAACCCCCGGATCGTCGTCCTCGACGAGCTGACCACCGGCCTCGACCCGCGGGCCCGCCGCGACACCTGGGAGCTCATCGAGGACATTCGCGCGAACGGCGTCACCGTCCTGCTCGTCACGCACTTCATGGAGGAGGCGCAACGGCTCTGCGACCGGATCGCCGTGATCGACAAGGGCCGGGTGGCCGCGCTCGACACCCCGGCCGGTCTGATCCGCCGCTCGGCGGGCGCCACAGTCATCAGCTTCACCCCGTCCGCACCCCTCGACGACCGTGACCTGAACGCGCTCCCGGCGCTCGCGTCGGTCGAGTACAAGGACGGCCGCGTCACCCTGTCCGGCACCGACGAGACCGTCAACGCCGTCATCACCCTCCTCGCCCGCACCCACGTCACGGCCCACCAACTCCGCGTCACCGACGCCACGTTGGACGACGCGTTCCTCGACCTCACCGCGGACACCACGCAAGGCACCACCAAGGACGCCACGCAGGGCGCCACCAAGGAGGCAGCGGCATGAGCACGGCTCTCGGCAAGACCGCCCTCGGTAACACCACCCTCGTCAATCCCGCCGTACTGAAGAGCGAGGTCCGCCTCTTCCGCAGGGAACCCGGCAGCCTCTTCTGGATCCTCGGGTTCCCGACCCTGCTGCTGGTGATCCTCGGCTCGATCCCCGCCTTCCGGGACGCCGACCCGGACTTCGGCGGGCTGCGCCCGGTCGACGCCTACGTCCCGGTGAGCGTGCTGCTCGGCCTGATCGTCGGCGGGGTGCAGGCGATGCCGCAGACCCTCACCGGCTACCGCGAGCGCGGCATCCTGCGCCGGATGTCCACCACCCCTGTCCGGCCCGCCGCCCTGCTGTCCGCGCAGATGCTGCTGTACGGCGGGGCCGCCCTGACGTCGGCTCTGCTCGCCCTGGCGGTCGGCCGCCTCGCGTTCGACGTACGACTGCCCGAGCAGCCCTTCGGATACGCCGTGGCCCTGGTCCTGGCCGTTCTGGTCGCCCTCGCGATGGGCGCGGTGATCTCCGCGCTGTCCCGGACGACGAAGATCGCGGGCGCCATCGGGTCCGCCGTCTTCTTCCCGTCGATGTTCTGCGCGGGCGTGTGGATGCCGGTGCAGACGATGCCCGACGTACTGGCCCGGATCGTCGGCTGCACGCCGTTCGGCGCGGCCGCCGAGGCCCTGAACCAGGCTGCGGCGGGCGACTGGCCCGGCTGGGGCCACCTGGGCGTGCTCGCGGCCTGGACGGTACTGCTGACGGCCGCGGCGTCCCGCTGGTTCCGGTGGGAGTAGACGACCGAGTACGGACTGTGGGAGTGGACGGCCGAGTACGGACGGTGGCGGTGGACGGCCGAGTGCGGACGGTGGGAGGGGACGACCGAGTGCAGACTGGATGCATGACCGCGGCGGACACACAGCTCGACCGGCGCATGGAGCAGCTGCACACCTGGGGGCCGTACGGGCTGCTCGGCATCAGTGCCGTCCTCGCGGCCGTCGCGGCCGATCTGATGGAAGGCCCCGTCGAATGGCTGGCCGCCGGGGCCCTGGCCGTCGCCGCGCTCGCGCTCCAGCTCTGGTGGCAGGGCACCCGCTCCCACCGGGCGAACCGCGGCCGGACCCCGTCCCGCGCAGGGACGGCGTACTACGTCGTCCGCTGGGCGATCGCCTTCGCGCTCACCTGGATCAACCCGTTCTTCGCGTTCTACGCGGCCACCGGCTACATGGACGCCGACGAGCTGATCCCGGGCATGTGGCGGCGGCTCGGGCTGTTCGCCAGCGCGGTCACCGTGGCCGGTGCGCAGGCCGGCGGGCTGCCGTTCGGGAGCGGGACCCAGTGGGCCGCGTTCGCCGCGCTCCTGGTCGCCAACTTCGGCCTTCAGGCACTCGTCGCCCACGTCACCGAGCAGGAGGAGCAGCGCTCCCGCGATCGGGCCGGGACCATCGCCGAACTCGAACGCACCAACACCGCCCTGCAGCAGGCCCTCGACGAGAACGCCGCCCTTCACGCCCAACTCCTCGTCCAGGCGAGGGAGGCCGGGGTCGCCGACGAACGCCGGCGCCTCGCCGCCGAGATCCACGACACCATCGCCCAGGGCCTGACCGGCATCATCGCCCAGCTCCAGGTCGTCGGGAGCGCCCCCGACCTGCCCACCGCCCGCACCCATCTCGACCGCGCCTCCGCCCTCGCCCGCCACAGCCTCGGCGAGGCCCGCCGCTCCGTGCAGAACCTCGCCCCCGTGGCCCTGGAGAACGACGGACTGCCCGAGGCGCTGAAGAAGACGGTCGCCGAATGGGGTGAACGGACGGGCGTACGCGCCGAGTTCACCGTCACCGGTACCGCCGAGCAGCTCCACGAGGAGATCTCGGCGACCCTCCTGCGCATCGCCCAGGAGGCCCTGTCCAACGCCTCCCGGCACGCCCACGCCACCCGCCTCGGCCTCACCCTGACCTTCCTCGGCGACGAGGTGATCCTCGACATCCGCGACGACGGCCGCGGCTTCGACCCGCTCGCCGTCCCCGCTCGCTCCACCGCCGCCGGCTTCGGCCTCGACGGCATGCGCGCCCGCGCCGAACGCGTCGCGGGCTCCCTCACGATCGAGTCCGAGCCGGGCCACGGCACGGCCCTCTCCGCTCGCGTACCGTTGCTACGCCATGACAGATGACGCGACAGACGACGGCACGGAAAAGCGCACGGAAGAGGGGACGATCTCCCTCCTCGTCGTGGACGACCATCCCGTCGTACGGGACGGTCTGCGCGGCATGTTCGAGTCCGCGCCCGGATTCCGCGTACTCGGCGAGGCGTCGAACGGCGTCGAGGCGGTCGAGAAGGCCGCCGCGCTCGACCCCGACGTGATCCTCATGGACCTGCGCATGCCGGGCGGCGGTGGGGTCGACGCCATCGCGCACCTCACCCGCGCGGGCGCCCGCGCCAAGGTCCTCGTCCTGACGACGTACGACACCGACTCCGACACGATCCCCGCGATCGAGGCGGGCGCGACGGGCTACCTCCTCAAGGACGCGCCCCGCGACGAGTTGTTCACCGCCGTGCGGGCGGCCGCCCAGGGTCGTACGGTCCTCTCCCCGGCCGTGGCCTCCCGCCTGGTCTCCGCGGTCCGCACGCCCAGGGCCCCCGGCAACGAGCCGCTCTCCGCCCGCGAGCGTGAGGTCCTCGCCCTGGTTGCCAAGGGCACGTCCAACCGCGAGATCGCCCACGAACTCTTCATCAGCGAGGCGACGGTCAAGACCCACCTCACCCACCTGTACGCCAAGCTGGGCGTCAAGGACAGGGCGGCGGCGGTGGCGACGGCGTACGACCGGGGGATCCTCGGGTAGGGCCCGGGGGGAGGCTGACGCCCTCAGCCCCCGCTGAATTCCAGCCCCTCCGGCGTTCGAGAGGGCATGCCGCTCGAATTCCGTCTGGTTTAGCGATGGGGTGGAAGATCCCTATTGGCAGGGATCTTCCAGGTATCTCGGGTCATGCGTGTCGGTGATAAAACCAGGCAAAGCATGTTGAAACTGTCGGCGCGAATTACATCTAACACCCACTCAGAATGCGAATGCTGCTGACACCTTGACCACGTCACGTGATCGTCGCCAGAGCCGAATTACGCGACGTTCCACAGCACGACACCGCGCCCGCCCCCCCCACAGCGATCAAGGCGTAGCCGGGGTTGGCCCCGACAAGTGCAGCGATGCCGTATGTCACCCCAGCCACAGCGATGATGCTGGCACCGGCGACGACTCGCTTCTTGGCGTCACCGCTCACTAGAAGGCGTTCCTGAAGAACTCATACGAGACTCCCACCTACCGATCGTGGTACCCCGCGATGGTGACGCACGCAGGGGCCGTGCTGAGGGTGAGGATGCTTGATCCAGCTGCCACCACCGCGCTCCCGAGTCCCCCATGAAGTTGCCGAAGGAGAACAGGCCGCTGGGGTCGATGATGTTGGTGGGGTCGCCGGAAGCGTAGAGGTAGGGGTCGGTCTCCAAGCCCGAGGGGTCGGGCTGGGTGAAGCGGCCGAGGTTGGTGTCGAGGTAGCGGGCGCCGAGGTGGTAGAGGTCAGTCGGGTCCTGGTAGCCGACGACGAACCTGTAGAGCTGGGAGACCTTCTCGCCCGTGATCGTGCCCTCTCTGGACCGGTTGCCCCAAGACAGGTTTGAACAGTCCGGGACATCGCCGCTCACGTTCACTCATAGCGTGGTGGCTTGTCCGGTCGCGAGAGCTGCGGAAACACAAACCCAGCTGCGGCCCCGGCCACGGCTCCGATCGCCGCGGCGAGTGGAATGCTCCAGTCAAAGCTCGCATCGAGAAGTCGTTGTCCGACGCCGAACAGGGCACCCGCCACTGCGCCCGCGGCTGCGCCCCGCTTCCGGGAATACTTGGTCGCCATGTCTTCTCTATCTCTTCGAACGTCACGATAGTGGGGGCACCACCATGCATGGTGGTGCCCCCGGACGGTCAGCGACTAACCGTCCCCAGGACTACGGCAAGTACCTTCCGAAGCCCCACCTGAGTGGGCCGATCCCAGCGCCGAGAAATCCGCCGTAGAAGGCGTCCTTCCGGTCCGCCGTGCTGCCGCCGCCCAGCGCCGAACCGATGGACGCGCCCGACGCGCCCCCCAGTCCACCGACGACAGCGCCGGCCACGACGCAACCCACGCCGGCAGTAGCACCGCAGATGACGGCCACGGAGGCGAGTCCGGCCGTGGCCCCGACCGCACCGCCGACGATCTCAAGGGCATCGCCCCAGCCGAACAGGCCCGTCGGGTCGATGATGTTGGTGGGGTCGCCGGAAGCGTAGAGGTAGGGGTTGGTCTCCAGGCCCGAGGGGTCGGGCTGGGTGAAGCGGCCGAGGTTGGTGTCGAGGTAGCGGGCGCCGAGGTGGTAGAGGCCGGTCGGGTCCTGGTAGCCACCGGCGAACCGGTAGGGCTGAGGGACCTTCTCGCCCGTGGCGTTGGTAACGCCGCGCGGGCTGTAGGAGTATGTGTTGACCTTCTCGCCATCCGCGTTGACCACGGCCTCGACGGTACCGATGGCGTCGGCGAGGTAGTAGTACGTGGCGTCCTTGGTGCGGAACGAGTTGAGCGTGCCGCCCGGCTCGCGGGTGAAGTTCGTGTCCACGCCGTCTGCAGTCTGGGCGGACAGGCCGACCGGCCCGTGGTGGAAGACCGTGCCGCCGAACTCAGTGCGCTCGGAACCGTCGGTGCTGGCGTAGCGGCCCTTGTAGGTGGTGCCGCCCTGGGTGATCGACGTCAGCTGGGAGTAGTCGCTCCACTGGCCGCCCGTGCGGGTGAGGTCGGCCGTCGGAGCAGCCGCGGTCTCGTTCCCCGCACCGTCGTAGGACCAGTTGGCCGTCGATCCGTTCTTCCCGGTGATCTGCGAGGCGTCGTTGTACGTGTACGTCGAGCCGCCCGGGCAGCCCGCGACGATGCCCTGCGAGGTCAGGTTGCCCGCACCGTCGTAGCAATACAGCCAGCTGTTGTCGTCCGCGCCGTTCTTGGTCTGCTTCGTGAACGTCAGCCGACCCGCAGAGTTGTAGGTGTAGGCACGCTTGAGCCCGGTGACGGCGTCGGTCCGCGTGCGGATCTTCGTGCCGTCCTTGGTCGTGGTCCCACTGGTGTAGGCGTAGGAGTACGACAGGTCCATCAGGGTGCCCTTGGGTGAGGTCGCCTTGATGGCCGTGGCCCGGTTCGACTTGTCCATGGTGGTGGACACCACGGTGCCACCCGGGTAACTGATTTTGGTGCGGGCGTCGTTGGCGTTGTACTCGTAGCCGGTCTTCTGTCCGAAGCTGTCGGTCAACGACTCCAGCTTGTTGGTCTTGCTGTAGGTGTAGCGGATCAGACCGTTCGGGTCGTGGTATGTCTCGACGTTCCCGTCCGCGGTGTAGGTCAGCACCGTCTGCGAGCCGTCCTGCAGGGTACGGACGGTCTCCCGGTTGAGCGGGTCGAAGTCGTACTTGACGATGCCCGTGGAGTCGGAGCGCTGCTTGAGGTTGCCGTCGCCGTCCCAGGTGTAGCTGACCGTGTCGTTGGTGCTGGAGACCTTGGTGATCCGGTTGCGGTTGTCGTAGACATGGACGGTCTTGATGCCGCGCCCGTCGACCATCGTCTCGACCCGGCCCAGTCCGTCGTAGGTGTAGGTGATCTCGCCTAGCGGGTTGGGCGGGGTGACCTTGATCAGGTTGCCCTTGGCGTCGTAACTGAACTTGGTCGCCTTGCCGTTGGCGTCCTTGACCTCGCAGCGCTGGCCCTCGAAGCCGCCGCACGTGGGTGTCGAGGGGTTGTAGGTGAAGGTGCGGGTTCCGCCCTCGGCTCCGGCGACGGTCTCCTTGGTGGTGTTGCCCGCGCTGTCGTAGGTGTAGCTGACGGACTCGCCGTCCGCGGAGGTGACCTTGCCTGACACGTCGGCGCCCGCGATCGTCTGATACGCGGTCAGCGACGCCGTGGCCCCGGTCGGCAGCTTCAACGTGGTCGGGTTGGAGCGTGCGTCCCAGCCGTAGGCCGTCACGTTTCCCGGTGTACTGCCGACGCCCGTGGCATCGACGGCGGTGGTCACGTTCCGGTTCGCGTCGTAGGTGCGCTCCCGGGCGTGCCCGAGCGCGTCGATGACCTTGGTGATCTCGCCGTCGGCCTCGTACGTGTAGGTGGTCGAGTCACCGACCGGATCGGTCACGGTGGTGGTGCCCGCGGTGTTCGGAGTGTCCGACGAGTAGCGGTAGTTGTAGGTGGGGCCGGTCTCGCCGGAGCCGTCGAAGGCGGTGGCCCGCTTCATCGACGTGACACGGTTCTGGCTGTCGTAGGTGAAGACCGTGACCCGCCCCTCCGGGGTGGTGATCTTCGTCAGGCGCCGGTCGGCGTCGTAGCCGAAGTTGGTGGCCTTGCCCTCGGCGTCGGTGGTCTTGGCGAGGTCTCCGGACGCGTTGAGGTCGTAGACGATGGTGCGCCCTACGTTGTCCTTGGCCTGCCACTGCGAGGCGTCGGTCTTGAGCAGGTCGATCCACCGGCCGGAGCGGCTGTCGGTGAGCTTGAAGCCCTTGTGCTCGGTGCCGTCGTCGTGCTGCTCGACCTGGATTTGCCCGCCGTTGCGGTCCGATGTCTTCAGCAGGGTTCCGGCCTCGCTGTAGGTGTCCTTCTGGCCGGAGCCGCGCTCGGTGACCGTGTACTCACCGTTGGACTCCTTCTTCAGGTCCAGGCGGTAGCCCTCGGGCGTGGTGAAGGTCCCGTCGGCCTTCTTGGTGAAGGAGACCGAGCCGCCGGTGGCGTCGTAGAGGGTGGCCTTGGCGGTCTCGATCTGCAGATACCGCTCGTAGTTCACCCACCAACGCTGCGAGATTTTCCCCCACGGCGCCTCGATCGAGTTGTACGTCCGCGTCAGCTGCAACGACTGCCCGGCGCCCGCGACCTGGGAGTCGGTCGCAGCGAGCATCAGGTTGCCGGTGGAGTAGTTGACGCGGGCCACCAGGGAATCGGTGACCCGGACGTCGGAAATCTGGTGCCAGGGCACCTGCCCCTGCCCCTTGGGCACCACGGCCTCGACGGCAGCGAGCGCCTTGGCGCTGGGCTGCGGGGCCTTCTTCCCGGCGTGCGCCCGCGCCTTCTGCGCGGCCCGCCACTGAGCCAGTTCGGTGGACGGAGCCTTCTCAGCGACCGGTGCCGGGGCCTTGGCCGTACCGACCTTGACCCGGCGGCATCTTGGCCTTCTCGCCGTCCTTGCCCCAGGCCGAGACCGGCTCGTTCTGCGGGGCCGGATCCGCCATGGCGGGGACCACTCCGACCGTGAGTGCCACGGCGACCGAGGCCGCGACGGCCATGCGTCTTGCGTGATTCCGGGCGTGTCTCAGCGACACACCGGAGGTGCGTAAAGACATGCTTCTCCTCATGCAGACAAACCCAGTGGCCCCCATGGCCACTGGGTTTGTCTGCACGGTATGCAGAGCCTCACAGTCACCGCACACATCGCCGTGGACGGTTGCCCAGGTTTTCAGCCCCGAATAGACAGTCAAGGAAGGGTAAAAGGGCTGCCGTCACTGCAGGTTGATGGAGCTGCACACCGAGCCACCTGCGCAACTGGCCGTCCAGCACCGATTGGCCTGAACCACCTGCCGTCGTAACGGCTGGGCCGCACGACGATCCCAGACGCCGACACGGCTCGGCAAACACGCGCCTTCGAGTGGAACCTCGACCAGGTCGATCGGACCGGCGACATCGACACCACTTTCGTCCAAGTATTCGGCATGAAATATTCGGATATTGCCCCGCGCGCTTAATGGTGTTTGATACGCGTCGCGCCGACAGTTTCAACATGCTTTGCCTGAGTTCATCACCGACGCGCATAGCCTGAGGCGCGGAATTCGAGCAGCATGCGCTGACTAAACGGGCGGCCCGATCGGTGCCTCGGAGGGCGCGAATGTTCCCAAATGGGATGAAGCGGCATGTAAGCCGCCAACCTCAAAGTGGAAATATCGCTACTGAACATATCTAAACCCCCTCTGGGGAGCGGGGGTTCGGGGGCCGGCCCCCGAGTAGCGACGGGAACGGGTAGGGGCAGCGGCGGCGAAAAATGCCCTACCCCACCACCCGCAGCAGCAGAACCGCCCGTGCCGGCACGGTGATCACCGCCCCCGCCCGGTGGACCACCCCGGGCGGAGCCCCCTGCTCCTCCCGCGACGTGTCGACGACGACCTCGTACCGCTCCGCCCACGGCGCCCCCGGCAGGACGAAGCTCGCCGGCCGGTCCCCCGCGTGGAGGACGGCCAGGAAGCTGTCGTCGGTCACCGGTACGCCCCGCGCGTCCCGCCCGGGAATGTCCCGCCCGGACAGGTACATGCCGAGCGTCGCCGCGGGCGCGTACCAGTCCCGTTCCGTCATCTCCGCACCCCGCGCCGTGAACCACGCCAGGTCGCGGAGCCCGTCGGCGGAGTGGGCGCGGCCGGAGAAGAAGGCCCGCCGCCGCAGCACGGGATGGGCGTGGCGGAGGGCGATCAGGCGGGCGGTCAGGTCGAAGAGGGCACGCCAGTCGGGGTCGTCGAGCAGGGTCCAGTCGATCCAGCTGATCTCGTTGTCCTGGCAGTACGCGTTGTTGTTGCCCCCCTGGGTCCGCCCGAGTTCGTCCCCCGCGACCAGCATCGGCACACCCGTGGACAGCAGCAGGGTGGTGAGGAGGTTGCGCAGCTGGCGGCGCCGCAGGCCCTGCACCCGGGCGTCCTCCGTCTCGCCCTCCGTCCCGCAGTTCCAGGCGCGGTTGTCGTCGGTGCCGTCCCGGTTGCCCTCGCCGTTGGCCTCGTTGTGCTTGCGCTCGTACGACACCAGGTCCCGCAGGGTGAAACCGTCGTGGGCGGTCACGAAGTTCACCGAGGCGTACGGCCGCCGCCCGCCCCACGCGTACAGGTCGCTCGACCCCGACAGCCGGTACCCGAGATCCCGTACGTCAGGCAGCGCGCCCCGCCAGAAGTCCCGTACGGCGTTGCGGTAGCGGTCGTTCCACTCGGTCCACAGAGGTGGGAAGGCGCCCACCTGATAGCCGCCGGAGCCGACGTCCCATGGTTCGGCGATCAGCTTGACGCGGCGCAGCACCGGGTCCTGGGCGATGACGGCCAGGAACGGGGACAGCATGTCGACGTCGTGCATCGAGCGGGCGAGGGCAGCGGCCAGGTCGAACCGGAAGCCGTCCACCCCCATCTCCGTCACCCAGTAGCGCAGCGAGTCCGTGATCAGGCGCAGGACGTGCGGCTGTACGACGTGGAGCGTGTTGCCGCAGCCCGTGTAGTCCGTGTACCGCCGGGCGTCGCTCTGCAGCCGGTAGTAGCCGCGGTTGTCGATGCCGCGCAGCGACAGCGTGGGGCCCAGCTCGCCCGCCTCCGCCGTGTGGTTGTAGACCACGTCGAGGATGACCTCGATACCGGCGGCGTGCAGCGCCCGCACCATGCTCTTGAACTCGCCGACCTGCTGGCCGGTCGTCCCCGAGGCCGCGTACCCGGCGTGTGGCGCGAAGTAGCCGATCGAGTTGTAGCCCCAGTAGTTCTTCATGCCCCGGCGCAGCAGATGGTCCTCGTGCGCGAACTGGTGCACCGGCAGCAGCTCCACCGCCGTCACGCCCAGTTTGGTCAGGTGCTCGATCGCCGCCGGGTGCGCCAACCCCGCGTACGTGCCCCGCAGTTCCTCCGGGATGTCCGGGTGCAGCTTGGTGAAGCCCCGCACGTGCAGCTCGTAGATGACCGAGTCCGCCCAGGGCGTCTTCGGACGGCGGTCGTCCGTCCACTCGTCGTCGGGCGCGTCGTCGTGGACGACGACACCCTTGGGGACGTACGGAGCGGAGTCCCGGTCGTCGCGCACGGTGTCCGCGACCTGCTGCTGGGGCCAGTCGCGCACATGCGCGTACACCTCCGGCGGCAACGTGAAGTCGCCGTCCACGGCACGGGCGTACGGATCGAGGAGCAGCTTCGCCGGGTTCCAGCGGGCGCCGGTCCACGGGTCCCAGCGGCCGTGCACCCGGAAGCCGTACCGCCGCCCGGGCCGCACGCCGGGCACGAAGCCGTGCCAGATCTCGTGGGTCAGCTCGGTGAGCGGGACCCGGATCTCGGTGCCCCCGCCCTCCGTGCCGCCTGCGCCCGAGGAGCCGTCCTCGTCGTCGAAGAGGCACAGCTCGACGGACTCGGCACCGCCCGCCCACAGCGCGAAGTTGGTGCCCGAGACACCGTCGGGACCGGTCCGGAAGCGCGCCCCGAGCGGGGTCGGCGCACCGGGCCACACGGGGACGGCCGGCGCGACGCGCGGACTGCCGTTCAGCACGGGGGCGGGCTGCGCGGGCAGCCCGGCGCCCGGGGCGCGCCCCTCCTGCACTGCCTCCTGCTCGGCTGCGCTCGACACCTCACGGCCTCCTGCGGCTCGATGGGAGCGACGCGCGGAGACGCCCATGGCGTCCCGGCCACGGCTCCCCGTCGCGTCGTCCTTCCCACTGTTCTGCCCAGCGCCGGGCTCGCACTCACGTTTCCCCAGGAGAGGGCTTACCGGCCTCGGGCGGATGAGGCGTCCCCCACTTCCCCGGGGCCGCTTCGTCGTTGGGCCCCACGTGATGCACGCACAGACGCGCGCGGCGCGCGCAGGGGCCGCGCTGGCCGCCGTACTGACATGGGCCGGGCTGCTGGCCGGAGCCGCGGGATGCACCTCGCACGGCGTGGACAAGGTGCTCGGCAAGCCCCGTTCGCCCGAGAACACGATCCGTGTCTCGCCGGACGACGGCAGCAGGGCCGTACGCCCCGAGGAGAGCCTGCGGGTACGGGTGCCGGCCGGACGCCTGGAGTCGGTGAAGGTCGTCAGGTCCCAGGACGCGCAGGACTTCCCGGTGCCGGGCCGGATCGCCGACGACGGCATGACCTGGCGCCCCGACGACCCGAAACTCGCCCTGGCCGCCAAGTACTCGGTCGACGCGGTCGCGCTCGACGGCCACGGCCGGCGGGTGGCCCGGCACGCGACGTTCACGACGTACGTCCCCGACGAGCGCTTCATCGGTTACGTCATGCCCGAGAACCGCTCCACGGTCGGCACCGGGATGATCGTTTCGCTGGACTTCAACCGCGTGATCGAGAACCGCGCGGCCGTTGAGCGTGCCGTCCGTGTGACGTCCGTGCCGGAGGCGGAGATCGCCCCGCACTGGTTCGGCGAGAAGCGGCTGGACTTCCGGCCCGAGGAGTACTGGAAGCCGGGCACGAAGGTCACCGTGGCGCTGCGGCTGCGTGACGTCGAGGCGGCCCCGGGCGTGTACGGACTGCAGTACAAGACCTTCTCGTTCACGGTCGGCCGCAGCCAGGTCAGCCTCGTCGACGCCGCCGCCCACACCATGGAGGTGCGCCGCGACGGCGAGGTCCTGTCCACCGTGCCGATCACCGCGGGCGCCCCCAAGAGCACGACGTACAACGGGAAGATGGTGGTCACCGAGATGCTGGAGGTGACCCGGATGAACGGCGCGACGGTCGGCTTCACCGACGCCGACGGCAAGGGCGAGTACGACATCCCCGACGTGCCGCACGCACTGCGCCTCACCACCTCCGGGACCTTCCTGCACGGCAACTACTGGGCGCAGGACGTCTTCGGCACCGCCAACGTCAGCCACGGCTGCGTGGGCCTGCGCGATGTGAAGGGCGGAGGCTCCGCGACCCCGGCGGGCTGGTTCTTCGACCGCAGCCTCATCGGTGACGTCGTCGAGGTCGTCAACAGCAATGACAAGAAGGTCGCTCCTGACAACGGCCTCGGCGGGTGGAACATGGGTTGGAAGGCCTGGAAAGCGGGCTCCGCGGTGAAGTAGACCGACATAGGGGTACGGACAAGATGTGCGCCGGTGGTGCCACGGGCTGTTGAAGTTGGGACTGAACAGTGACAATCCCGGGAGGTCAACGCTCCTGCCGGTGTGATTAATTAGCGCGATACACGCGTGGGACGTGGCTGTGAGCTGCGGGCTCCCGCCATGGGCCCAGGCATCACGGGGCGACCATCGATGGTGAGTGCGGGCCTTGATCAGGCCGTGCGAGGGGAGAACGAACTTGAACGGGCGACCGATATCGGGGGCGTCGGTTGGCGCGCGGACACGGCGTGGAAAGGGGGCCCTGGCGCTCGCGTTGGGGACTCTGATGCTCGTAGTGACCGCCTGCGGCGGGGGAGGGGACTCGGGTTCCGGGTCCGACTCGGGGAAGGGCGGGGACAAGGACTCCGGCCAGGCGGACACCAAGGTCTCGCAGGCGGTCGTGACCGTGGCCCCGAAGGACGGCGCCGGCGGCGTGAAGACCAGCGGCGCGCTCAAGGTGACCGCGGCCAAGGGCAAGCTGACCGAGGTCGAGGTCGAGGACACCAAGGGCAACCTGGTCGAGGGGAAGATCACCGACGGGGGCGCGACCTGGACGCCCGACACTCACCTCGCCGCGTCCACCAAGTACAAGGTCCACGCGGTGGCCAAGGACTCCGAGGGCCGTGAGGCGGCGGAGGAGTCCGCGTTCACCACGCTGACCCCGAAGAACACGTTCGTCGGCATCTTCACGCCGGAGGACGGCTCGAAGGTCGGCGTCGGAACGACCTTCTCGGTCAACTTCACGCGGGGGATCACACACCCCGAGGACGTCGAGAAGGCGATAGACATCAAGACCGAGCCGGCGGTCGACGTCGAGGGCCACTGGTTCGGCAACGACCGCCTCGACTTCCGCCCCGAGAAGTACTGGAAGCCCGGTACGAAGGTCACCGTGAAGCTCAACCTCGACGGCGTCGAGGGCAGGCCCGGTGTCTACGGCGAGCAGGCCAAGACCGTGAAGTTCACGATCGGCCGCAGCCAGGTCTCCACCGTCGACGTCAAGACCAAGAAGATGACGGTCAAGCGCGACGGCAAGGTCATCAAGACCATCCCGGTCACGACCGGCAAGCCCGGCTACGAGACCTGGAACGGCCAGATGGTCATCACCGAGCGCCTCCGGGTGACCCGGATGAACGGTGAAACGGTCGGCTACGGCGGCGAGTACGACATCAAGGACGTGCCGGACGCGATGCGCCTGACCACGTCGGGCACCTTCATCCACGGCAACTACTGGGGCGGCGACGCCTTCGGCAACTACAACGCCAGCCACGGCTGCATCGGCCTGCGTGACCAGCGCGGCGGCGGCGACCGCGGTGCGCCGGCCGCGTGGTTCTTCGACCGCTCGATCGTCGGTGACGTGGTGGTCGTGAAGAACTCCAACGACCGGATCGTGGACCCGGACAACGGGCTCAACGGCTGGAACATGTCGTGGGAGAAGTGGAAGGCGTGACGGCCCGGGGGCGGCACTGACCGCGCTTCTCCCTTGCCCGCCCTGTCGCGGCTTGTACGGCCCCGGTGTGCTGCTCCTCTGTGACGCAGCACACCGGGGCCTTCGCCGTTAGCCTTCGTTAACCTGCCTTCATGACTGTGCATCTCGAAGTCGCCGAAGGTGTCGGCACGATCCGTCTCGACCGCCCGCCCATGAACGCGCTGGACGTCGCCACGCAGGACCGTCTCAAGGAGCTCGCCGAGGAGGCCACGCGCCGCGAGGACGTGCGCGCGGTGATCCTCTACGGCGGCGAGAAGGTGTTCGCGGCGGGCGCGGACATCAAGGAGATGCAGGCCATGGACCATGCGGCGATGGTCGTACGGTCCCGGGCCTTGCAGGACTCCTTCACCGCCGTGACCCGCATCCCCAAGCCGGTCGTCGCCGCGGTCACGGGTTACGCGCTGGGCGGGGGCTGCGAGTTGGCGCTCTGCGCCGACTTCCGCATCGCCGCGGACAACGCCAAGCTGGGCCAGCCGGAGATCCTGCTCGGGCTGATCCCGGGCGCGGGCGGCACCCAGCGCCTGTCCCGTCTGATCGGCCCCTCCAAGGCCAAGGACCTCATCTTCACCGGCCGCATGGTCAAGGCCGACGAGGCCCTGTCGCTCGGCCTGGTGGACCGCGTCGTACCGGCCGACGAGGTGTACGCCGAGGCGCACGCGTGGGCCGCGAAACTGGCGCAGGGGCCGGCGCTCGCGCTGCGCGCCGCCAAGGAGTCCGTCGACGCGGGTCTGGAGACGGACATCGAGACCGGGCTCGCGATCGAACGCAACTGGTTCGCGGGGCTGTTCGCCACCGAGGACCGGGCGCGGGGGATGAAGAGCTTCGTGGAGGAGGGGCCGGGCAAGGCGAAGTTCCTCTGACCGGGTCCGAGACGGAGGGTTGTGGGTGCCTGCGGCGAGGGGCTGTGGGTGTCCGCGGCGAGGGGCTGCGGGTGTCCTGGGCAAGGGGTCGTGGGTGCCGTGAAAGTCACCCGCCGAATTCCGCTGATCCACTTGCAGTTGACGCGATGTCTTACCCGCGTCCCTCGAAGGGGCGGTTTATCCGAGCCTTAAGGCAACCTTAAGGCTGCCTTGTCGGGGGCGGTGGGCGATTGCCTCGGGCGAGGTTGTTTCCGCAGGCCGGGCGGGTTGTGGCCATTCCTGAACTGCCACTGGCATATGCCGATCGAATCGCGCGGAATGGGGGGTTCCGGGGGGCGTATTCCTCCGGAACGCCCCCAACGAGGCCTCTGGGCGGCCATGATGGGGGCATGGCGGGGCTGGAGGGTATCGAACAGCCGCGGCGGCACGGGAGTGCGACCGCGGCGCGCTGGTCGCCCGCGGTCGAGGACGAACACGCGCTCAAGGCGCTGGAGTTGTTCGGCAATCCGACCGAGGGGGAGGTGCCGTTGCCTTCCCGGCCCGAGTCCGCGGCCACCGCGCGTCGGCTCACCCAGGTCGTGGTGCTGCGTCACTGGGGGCTCTCGCCGAAGATGACCGAGGACGCGGTCCTGCTCGTCTCGGAGCTGGTGGGCAACGCCGTGCGGCACACGGGTGCGCGGGTGTTCGGGCTCCGTATGCGGCGCCGCCGGGGCTGGATCCGTGTCGAGGTGCGTGACCCCTCCCGTGGTCTTCCCTGCCTCATGCCGGTCCAGGAAATGGACGTCAGCGGCCGAGGCCTCTTCCTCGTCGACAAACTCTCCGACCGCTGGGGCGTCGATCTCCTGCCTCGCGGCAAGACGACGTGGTTCGAAATGAGGGTGGCGGACCGCTAGGTTCTCGCCCCCCACCTACCGATCGAGCCAGTCGGCAACGGCAACGCCCGTCGGCGCCGCGCCGCCGTACGAGTGAAGATCCACGGGCCGCCCCCGCGGAACCGGGATCGTGCTCTTCATGATCACAACTCGCCTGCGGCGGCGGGCCGCTGCCGTCGTCCTGTCCCTGACGGCCGTCCTCGCGACGTCCGCCGCGACACTTCCGGCCCCCGCGCCCGCCTCCGTTCCCGCTCCCGTCACCGGTCCCGCGAAGGCACCCTTCGCCGCGAAGGCCGCCGCTCCCACCTGTCCCCAGTTCGCCGACCCGGTCCACGCCGCCGCGGACCGCCGCGTCGAGGTCGACCGCATCACGCCCGAACCGGTCTGGCGCAAGACCTGCGGCACGCTCTACCGCAGCGACGGCCGCGGCCCCGCGGTCGTCTTCGAGCAGGGCCTCCACCCCAGGGACGTCATCAACGGCCAGTACGACATCGAGCAGTACGTCCTGGTCAACCAGCCCTCCCCGTACGTCTCCACGACGTACGACCACGACCTCTACAAGACGTGGTGGAAGAGCGGCTACAACTACTACATCGACGCCCCCGGCGGCGTGGACGTCAACAAGACCATCGGCGACACCCACAAGTGGGCCGACCAGGTCGAGGTCGCCTTCCCCGGCGGTATCGAGCGGAAGTACATCATCGGCGTCTGTCCGGTCGACAAGAAGACCAAGACGGAGATCATGAGCGACTGCGAGAGCAACCCGTATTACGAGCCCTGGCACTGAGCCCTCGTTGCGGGTCCTGGCCTCCGACGAGGCCTGAAGCCGGCCCGCCGCTCCAGGCGCTCCCGTCCTAGCGGGCGATCAGCAGTGCCTCCGCCCCCACCGGTCGGAACCCGGCCGCCTGGAAGGCCCGTACGCTGCGGGCGTTCCCGGCGGCCTGCTGCGCCCAGACCGGCTCGCCCCCGCCCAGGTGCCGGGCCGCCACCGCGAGGGCCCGCCCCAGCCCCCGGTGCCGTACCTCCTCGGCCACCTCGATCGCGGCCTCCAGCCGCCCCGCGACGCCGCGCCCCAGGACGAGTACGCCCCCGTCGGCGGCCCACACCCGCACGTCGTCGCGCCGCTCGCGGGCCCGGGCGACCCGGGGATGGCCAGGATCGTCGAGTTCCGTCAGCCGCAGTGGCGGCGGGCCGGCCAGCGGCGCGGCGACCGTCAGCAGGTCGATCGTGTCCGTCGTACGCCCCGTACGTTCCATGAACGCTGCCAGGAACCGCGGGTTCATGGTCGCGGCGAGCGGATCGCAGTCGGCTGTGGCGAGCGTTTCGCGAACCCACCCCTCCCCCTCGTCGGTGAAGACGACGGAGTGCGCGGTGAAGGCGATGACCCCGGCGTCCCGGTGGGCGTGCTGCGGCACGACCGTCGTACCGCCGTCCGGCGGCGGGAAGACTCCCCGCGCCGCCGCGTCGAGAATGTCCCGCAGAGTGCCGGCCACCGCGCCGCCCCTTCCCTCGCCCGTCAGCCGAGTCTCCACCCACTGGAAGGCCCGGACTCCACCCCATGATCGACGATTCATGCCGAACTCGCCCGCTTCCGGGAGCTGTTGGCGCTTGTACGGGGGGCCGAACCGCTGCCCGCGCATCGGGAGGGGTTCGCGTGGGTGGTCGCCGCGCTCCGCGCTCGGCTCGGCAGCTAATCTGACCTCGGCAAGTACGGCACATCAGAAGGGGCGGGTCCGGTGGCGGACATCGAGGAAGCACGCAAGGCGTTCGAGCGCATCGACGTGGACGGGGACGGCTACATCACCGCCGCCGAGTTCAAGAAGGCCCTGGCCCAGGGCGGCGACTGGAACGTCACCGAGTCGGTGGCCGAGGCCGTGATCGCCTCCCAGGATCTCAACGGCGACAAGCTGCTGTCGTTCGACGAGTTCTGGTCCCACCTGAACAAGTAGCCGAACGCGAGGGGCGCTCCCGCCGGACGGGCGGGGGCGCCCCTTTGCCATGCGGGGTGCGATCCGCTGTGCGGCCTTTCGGGTGATGGCCCGGAACAGCCTGCTTGTGCTGGAATAGTCCGCTTGCCCCGGAGGTTGATGCTCCACATCGGAGTCATCGACCCCCGGAAGGGCGCGCGAGCCATGAAGATCGGCATCATCGGAGCGGGCAACATCGGCGGCAACCTCACCCGGCGGCTCACCGCCCTCGGCCATGACGTGTCCGTCGCCAACTCCCGGGGTCCCGGGACCCTCACCGCACTGGCCGAGGAGACCGGCGCGACGCCCGTCCCGGTCGAGGAGGCGGCGCGCGGCGCCGAGGTCGTCGTCGTCACGATCCCCCTGAAGGCGGTGCCCGGCCTGCCGTCCGGGCTCTTCGACGAGGCCGCCGAGGGGGTCGTGGTCATCGACACCGGCAACTACTACCCGCGGCAGCGGGACGGCAGGATCGCCGGGATCGAGGACGAGGGCCTGACGGAGAGCCGCTGGACGGCCCGGCAACTCGGCCGCACGGTCGTCAAGGCCTTCAACGGCACGTACGCCCAGGACCTCCTCGACCGCCACCGCCCGGCCGGCGCCCCGGACCGCACGGCCCTTCCGGTGGCCGCCGACGACGAGTCCGCCAAGCAGGTCGTCCGCGACCTCATCGACGAACTCGGCTTCGACACGGTCGACGCGGGCTCCCTCGACGACTCCTGGCGCCAGCAGCCCGGCACCCCGGTCTACGGCCTCCAGGAAGGCGCGGACGCGGTGACGAAGGCCCTGGCGGAGGCACCCCGGGAGCGCCCGGCGGACTTCCGGGCGTAGGGCTCGGGCGCCGCCGGCCTCGACCTCCGACCGCCGTAACCTCAGCCAATAGAGGTCTCTGGACGCGTCAGGCGTTCTCGGCCCATTCGCGTAGAGCGGTCTTGCTGGAGAAGTCCGCCACGTTCTTGTCCAGCGGATCGTCGGTGTACTGGTGGAAGCGCCACTCGGCCTGGATCCGCGGTTTGCCCGCGGTGACGTAGTCGGCGATCCATAGGCCGTCACCGGCATACGAGGTCGTGTCGACGTTCAGCCAGTAATTGCGGTTTGCGTACAGGATCACCCGGTTGTTCGGCCGGAGTTCCTTCACCTTGCGGATGAAGCGGTCCTTTTCGGCGTTGGAAGCGTGGGTGCCGTCGCCTGTCGTCTCCCAGTCGACGGCGAGGATGTCGCCCGACTTCTCCGGAGCCTTGCTGACGAAGTACTCGGCCTGGGCGGTGAGGTTGCCCGGCCAGAGGAAGTGGTAGAAGCCGACGACGCAGCCGGCGTCGCGGGCCCGCTTCGTCTGCGCGCTCAGCTTCGGGTTGACGTACGTGCGGCCTTCGGTGGCCTTGACGAAGACGAAGGACAGGCCTTCGGTGCTGTACGTGGACGACTGGTAGCCGCTGACGTCGATGCCGCGCAGCATGTGGTTCCTCCGTGCGGTGGGGGGACGGGTACTGGTTACTGGAGGTGCCTGTGGGGGGCAACTTCCTTTGCTCTTCCCCCACTTCGCCCGTCCCATCCTCGGCCCTCGGCGATGTTCCCGGCCGGCCCACCGGGAGGGCGGTGGGACGAACTCGCCCGGGGCGGTGGTCGAACACCGGCCCGGGCGAGATGGGTTGCGAGGTCCCGCGTCAGGTCACCCGGTGGTGAGGTAGGCGCGTTCGATCGTCTGGACCAGGGTGTTGCCGGCCTTGTCGGTCAGTTTGGCGCGCAGCGAGACGGAGCCCGCCTTCGCCGGGTGCTTCAGGGAGAGGTGGGTGCCGCCGACGGCCTTGGTGGGCTGCCAGGTGGTGCCTTCGTCGTAGGAGACCTCGAAGGCGAGCTTGGCGGGCCGCTGGCCGGCCGCCGCGCCCTGGACGGTGAAGGGGACGTCGAACCGCTTGCCGGCCTTCGCCGTGCTGGACAGGCTGAGGTCGGGTGAGAAGCGGATCACCGACAGCGGCAGCGGTGTCGTGTCGTCCTCGGGGGTGGTGGCGGAGCGGAAGGTCCACTCGGTACGCACGCGGGTGCTGACCGGGTACACCGCGGGATCACGGGACGCGTCCACGGTCAGTTTGTACGCGCTGTCCTGGGCGGGGACGGTGTACTCGGTGAGCTCGATCGGCGGGCCGTAGTTGTCGGGGATCTCCTTGCCGTCGGCCTGGAGCGAGCTCGTCACCGAGGTGTAGCCGCTGTCGCCCCAGTGTCCGGCGCCGTCGCCGAACTGCGGCAGATAGGCCCTGATGACATTTCCGTACCGAATGATGCCGGGGTCTCCCTGCTCCGGTCCGGAGTCACCCGTGGCGGGCAGGGTCGGTCCGAAGACGCCGACGTTGAACCGCTCGGTGTAGCTGTGACCGGCCTGCCAGATCCTCGGCATCCGCATCAGGAAGGTCTCGAAGTGCGCCTCGCGGCCCTCGCCGAACACCTGCCATGTCCGGAGGGACCACTTGATCCCGTTGTCGAGAACGTAGTCGACGGTGCTCAGCGGCAGCTCGGCGTGCAGGGCGTCCACGCTGTAGATCAGGTTCCCGTCGGCGGTGTGCGGAGACACCTCGACCTGGACACTCCTCCCCGCGACGGGTGCGCCGGCCTGGAGATCGATCTTGGCGAGCTGGTTCTTCCGGACCTTGGCGGCGAAGCCGTCCAGGCCATCGGGGCGGTTCCAGGCCAGGTGGTAGGTGACCGGCCGGCCCTCGGCGTCCTTACGGGTCCAGTCGCCGGCGAACACGGCGGGCGCCTGGTCGGCGGACACATCGGGCCCGAGCTGTCCGAAGGTCGTGCCCTTGAACGTGGGCAGGAGGAACTGCATTTCGCCCGGGCGCAGGCCCTTGCCCCTGGCGTAGCTGAGGTAGGCCGTGGCTTCGGTGTTCTCGGCCGCCGGGTCGGGCACGGTGATGTCCACCGGCCGCGCCTGCCGGGCGTCGACCGTGAAGGTGGTGTCCCGGTCCAGGGTCAGCTTCGGCTGCACCAGGATGGAGCGGGTGGCGGATTCGGAGGACGGGTGGATCATCCCCCTGAGGGCGTAGTCGCCCTTCGGCAGCCGCACCGTGAGCTCGCCGTCCTGCTCGTCGGCGTATGCGGCGTAGAACTCCGAGCCGAGGTCGGAGACGACGGTGGCGGCGTCGCCGGCCGGCACGCCGTTCCCGTCGATGTGCTTGATCGTCAGGTCGTACGACTCGGCCTCGCGTTTCACACCGACAGCGGTACGCACCTGGACCTTGCCGTCGGCGGAAGTGGCCTGCACCGAGCCGCCGAAGGAGCCGTCGGCGCTGCCGGCGCGGGTGTCGGCGGTGACGGAGGCGTTCGCGGTGCCGCCCGCCGGGACGGTGACCTGCTGCGGCGACACGGCGAACATGCCCTGGTCGGCGGGCTTGCCGTCCACCGAGCGGGCGTCGACGGAGAGGTCCAGGGTGACCGGTTCGGTACCGAGGTTCTTGTAGGTGACCTGCTTGGTTACCGGCTGGTCATCCTCGTGCGGCCACTGCTGGAGACCGAAGTCGAGCGGCTGCTGTTCGGTGACGACGCTCTGGTCCAGTGCCCGGACCAGGTCGGTGCGGCCGGTGCCCTGCTGGAAGGAGCTGTACGCGCCGGGCTTGGCCGAGCCCGTGAGGACCGCCTTGAGACGCTCACCCGTCCAGTCGGGATGCTGCTGGGCCAGCAGCGCGGCGGCGCCCGCGACATGCGGGGTCGCCATGGAGGTGCCGCTGATGGTGAGGTAGCCGGGTATGTCGGAGGGGTACTCCCTCTCCAGGACGCTGCCAGGGGCCGAGGCGGCCGTGATGTCGACACCGGGCGCGGTCAGGTCGGGCTTGACCCCGCTGTCGCCGATGCGCGGGCCGCGGCTGGAGAAGTCGGCGAGCGCGTCCGCCTTGTCGACCGCGCCGACGGTGAGCGCGGCATCCGCACTGCCGGGCGAACCGACCGTGCTCTCACCAGCCCTGCCCGAGTTTCCGGCCGCGATGACGAAGAGGGTGTCGCTCTCGGCGGAGAGCCGGTTGACCGTCTCCTCCAGCGGGTCGACACCGGGCATGTCGTCGCCGCCGAGGCTGAGGTTGACGACGTCGGCCCCCTGGGCCACCGCCCACTCCATGCCCGCGATGACCCCGGAGTCGGAGCCCGAGCCGTCGTCGCCGAGAACCTTGCCGTTCAGGATCTTCGCGCCCGGGGCGACACCCTTGTACTTGCCGCCGTCCTTGGCGCCGGTGCCGGACACGGTGGACGCCACGTGCGTGCCGTGGCCGAACTTGTCGCCGGGGCCCGACGATTCGCTGAAGTCCTGCTCGGCGGTCACCTGGCCTGCGAGGTCCGCGTGCGTGGTGTCGATGCCGGTGTCGAGGACGGCGACCTTGATGCCGGTGCCGTCGTATCCGGCGGCCCAGGCGGTCGGCGTGCCGATCTGCGGCACGCTCTTGTCGAGGCTCGCCTTGCGTTTGCCGTCCAGCCACACCTTCTCGACGGCCGTCGAGGAAGTGAACTCCGCTGCCTCGTCGGACTTTCCGCCACTACCGGTGACGGTGTTCCAGAAGTCGGCGCCGCGCTTCTTCACGGAGCGCATCGCCTTGCCGTTGACCACCGGCAACGCCCGGCCGATCTTCGCCCCGGCCCCGGTGAACGGGGACATCGAGGGCGCCTTCTTCCCCTTGAACGTGACGATCAGGGGTACGTCGGTACGGCCCGCGTCGTCGTATCCGTCCGCGACCAGCTGGGTCACGTCGAACAGGCGGGCGTCCAACCTGCCCTGTGCCAGCAGCAGTTCGGCATCACCGGGCACGACCCGGGTGTGACCGTCGACCTCCCGGACGGAGAACGGCACCTTCTCCCGGCCCTCGCCCCGGACCACACCGGTGACCTTCCCGGCACCGTCCACCATGACCCGGTCACCGGTGACCAGCGTCACCGACTTCTGCGCACCGGCCTTACCGGTGCCGCTCGTGACCTGGGCCGAGATTTCGGAACGTCCGGTTACCGGCGTACTGGCCGACGTACCGTCCGAGGCCGCCTGGGCGGCCCCGCCCGGGAGGGCGGCGGCCAGTAGCAAGGCTGTGGAGGTCAACCCCGCCGCCGCTACCATCGCCCTTCTTCGTTTCGCGTCCAACTCCACCTGAACTGCAGGTCGCAGGTCTCTCACAGGTCGTCGATTTCCGTTCTCTCTTGGTTTGTGATCGGTCGGTCGTCATCGGTCGGTCGTCATCGCTTGGTCGCGACCGACCGGTCGTGGTGTTGGTCGTGGTGCCGGTCGTCACCGTTCGAGGGACGTGCGGTCCCCCATGGCGATCACCGGGTGCAGCGCCGGGTCGAGCGTGCGCAGCAGCTCCTTCATGTGCTGCGGTGCCAGACTCACGCAGCCGTGGGTGGGCCCTCCGTGGTCGACGTGCAGCCAGATGCCGCCGCCGCGGTTCGCGCCGAGCGGGCGGGTCCAGTCGAGCGGGGAGGTGCCCGGCTCGCGGTTGTAGTCGATCGCGACGACGTAGTCGAAGGAGCCGGCGAGCGGCTCGCCCTCGAATCCGGTGCCGCCGATGGTGAAGCTGCCGGACCGGTCGTAGGGCAGCTTCGTGCCCGGGTCGGCGAGCAGTCCGCCCGCGTCGCTGAGGGTGAACACACCGATGGGCGAGTGCAGGTCACCCGCGTAGTGGTGGTCGGTCCAGCCCTTGAGCGCGTTGTGGGCGGCCCAGGTCTGCCCGACGGCCCAGCCGTCGTCGTCGGAGCGCTGGTACAGGACCACCTGCGACTGCGGGGAGTTCTTGCCCTTCCCGGTGACGATGAGGACCTGCCGGGCGTTGTCGGGGATCTCGGCGAGCGTCCGGGGGCCGAGGCCCGGCAGGCGGGCCGGTGCGGAAGCGCTCGGGGACGCGGATCCGGCGTGGGCCGTGCCGGGCGCGGCAGCCCGGACGGCCTGCGCACCGGCGGTGGCCGAGGGGACGCTCCCCACCGTCGTCCCGGCGCCGGAGCCGCCGCACCCGGCCAGGGCGAGGGTCAGGGTCAGGGCCGCGGCGGGAACCGGCAGACGGGAGCCCACGGAGGAGAAGAGGCGCCTCATCGCGCCGAGCCCGCCGTCCACTCGCTCCACGGCATGTTCCAGCCGTTGAGTCCGTTGTCGGGGGCGATCACCTTGTCGTCGGAGTTCTTCACCACGACCACGTCGCCGATGAGGGAGTTGTCGTAGAACCAGGCGGCGTCCTGGCCGGAGTCGCCGCCGCCCTTGGCGTCGTTGAGCCCCACACAGCCGTGGCTGATGTTGGAGTTGCCGAAGACGGAGTCGGCGCCCCAGTAGTTGCCGTGGACGAAGGTGCCCGAGGTGGACAGCCGCATGGCGTGCGGGACGTCGGGGATGTCGTACTCGCCGGCGAAACCGACAGTGGCGCCGTTCATCCGAGTCGAGATGAGCTTCTCGCTGATGACCATCTGCCCGTTCCAGGTGGGCGACGAGGCGGCGCCCGCGGTGATCGGTATGTTCCGCACGGTGCTGCCGTCCCGGACGACCGTCATGGTGTGCGCGGCGGCGTCCACCGTGGACACCTGACCGCGCCCGACCTTGAACCGGAGGGTCTTGTCCTGTTCGCCGTACGCGCCGGCGGCCCCCTTCACTCCGGCGAGGCGGATCCTGACGGTGACCGTGGAGTTGGCCTTCCAGTACTCCCGTGGCCGGAAGTCGAGGCGCTGCCCGCCGAACCAGTGGCCCACGACGGTCTGCCCGCCGTCGGTACTGATCTCGACGGCGGACTCGACGGCCTTCCTGTCGGTGATCGGCTTGTCGAAGGTGAACGAGACCGGCATGCCCACCCCTACCGTGGAGCCGTCCTGCGGGGTGTAGGTGCCGGTGAACCGGTCGGCCTCGGCAAGGGTCGTGAACGTCACGCTCTTCGTCGTGCGTCGGCCGCCCGCGTCGGCGGCCACGGCGGTCAGCCGGTAGGTCGTCCCGTGCTTCAGTTCGCCCGAGGGAGCCCAGCTCTTCCGGTCCGGGGACCGGTCGCCCGGCACCGCCTCACCGTTCGCGGTGGACAGGGACACCTGGGTGATCGTGCCCCCTTCGACGGTGACCCGGCCGCCGGCGGCGACCGGGACATGCTCCTGCCCGTCGGTGGCGCGCAGTTCCAGCCGGGCACCGCTCGCCGCTCCGGCGGCCTGCGCCGGTGCCTTCGCCGGCTCGTCGGCGGGGTTCTTCGCGTCCGACGCCCCGGTGCCGCAACCGGCCAGCAGACACACCGAGACGGACAGCAGGGCCAGGGCGGACCGGGCCGGGACGCGACGGGCCGGGACGCGACGGGGCGGGCCGGCGTGAGGTGTGGATTCTCCGCTGTGCATGGGGCCAGAGTGGAGAACGGATATCAGGAAGTCGTCAGGGTGTGGGAAGAACCCCATGAGGGCCGTGGGCCGCGCTGACGACGTCTCAGCACACCTAAGGTCACCTGCGTGTGCGCATATATTCTGATCGCCGAGGACGACGTCATGCAGGCCGAGCTGATCCGCCGGCTCCTCGTCAGGGAAGGCCATACGGCCGTCGTCGTCACCGACGGACGGGTCGCTCTCGACGAGGCCCGCGACCGCCGGCCCGACCTGGTGATCCTCGACGTGATGCTGCCGGGCCTCGACGGGTTCGGCGTCTGCCGTGTGCTCCGCCAGGACGCGGACATCCCGGTGCTGATGCTCACGGCCCGCTCCACCGAGGACGATCTGCTGCTCGGTCTCGACCTCGGCGCGGACGACTACATGACGAAGCCGTACAGTCCCCGGGAGCTGCTGGCCCGCATCCGTATCGTGCTGCGCCGCACCCTGCGTCCCGTGGAGGACGCCCCCGTACTGCTGCGTGCCGGGGGTGTCACGGTCGACCCGGTACGGCACGAGGTCACCTGTGACGGCGCGGCCGTCGGCTGCACCCCGGGTGAGTTCGCCATCCTGCACGCGATGGTCGCCGAGCCCGAACGGGTCTTCTCGCGCCGCCAGTTGCTGGAACACACCCGCGGTCACGACCGGGCGTCCACCGAGCGCGCCATCGACATGCACATCCTGAATCTGCGCAAGAAGATCGAGCCCGACCCGCGCACGCCCGCACGGCTGTTGACGGTGTTCGGAATCGGCTACAAACTCGTCGACGGCCGGGGTTCCTCGGGCGGCCGGGGTTCCTCATGACCGGTCGGCAGGTCGGGACGCCCGTTCCCGTTCCCCGCATCCCCTGGCACAAGAGTCTGCTGGTACGGCTGCTGCTCACCTCCGTGGCGATCGCGGTGCTGTCCGTCGGCGCCACCGCGTGGCTGGCCGTGCAGCTCACCACCCGGGCCATCCAGGAGGAGCGCGGTCAGGTGCTCTCCGAAGACACCGACATCCTGCGCCGGTTCAGCGGCTATGCCGCGACCCATTCCGACTGGGTCGGCGTCGGGTCCACCGTGCACGCGCTGTCGCGCAGCCTCGACCGGCGCATCGCCCTGACCACCACGGGCGGACAGCTCATCGCCGACTCCGCCGCGTCCGGCACCGCGCTGCCCGACCGTGCCTCGGCCACCGTCGACCCGCTGCGTACGGACACCTACACCGAGCCCGGCGCCCAGCTCGCCGGCATCGACCCGCGGGCGGTGGGACCGTACCGGCTGACTCCCGGAGAGGCCGGGGAGGTGAGCGGACTGATGCGGCGGCGGGCGGCGTGCATGGCCGAGCTCGGCAGCGACGGCCGCGTCAGACAGATGCCCAGCGGCCGTACGGTGATCATCGTCGACGACGCCAGGGGGTCCGCGTTCTCGCGGTGCGCCGACCGGACGGACAACGTGCCGATGCCGACCGAGCGCAAGGGGCTGGCGGCCCTCGCGAAACTGATGGCCGGCTGCCTCCCCGCCGACTGGAAACAGCTGGCCGAGGCGGACCCCGAGATGCGGAAACTGTTCGGCGCCGACGTCGTTCCCGGAATGTCCGCCAAGGCGCCGGGCGCGGTGGGCGACCGTCAGTTGCAGAACTGTCTCGACACTGCGCGCCGTACCCAGCTCGACCCCTACGTCGCCCCACGGGTGACCCTCTACCTCGGCGACCGGGACCAGCGGCGGTCCGGCTTCGATCTCTCACCCGCCAACAAGACAAAGATCATCGGAGTCACCGGTCTCGTCCTGGCCGTCACGATCACCCTGACCGCTCTCGTCGCCGTCCGTCTCGTCCGCCCCCTGCGCGCCCTGGCCGCCGCCGCCCGGCAGCCGCCCGAGCGACACGCACGGGTCGCCGTCACCACCAAGGACGAGACGGGCTACCTGGCCGCCGCCTTCAACGACCTCACAGCGCGCCGGGAACAGGTGGAGGCCCAGCGCAAGGCCATGGTCAGCGACATCGCCCACGAACTGCGCACCCCGCTGACCAATATCCGCGGGTGGCTCGAAGTCACCCGCGACGGACTGCTCGACCTCGACCCCGGCCTCATCGCCTCCCTGCACGACGAGGCGCTGCAACTGCAGTACATCATCGACGACCTGCGCGACCTCGCCGCGGGCGACGCCGGGACCCTGCGGCTGCACCGGGAACCGCTCGCCGCGGACGAGCTGATCGGCCAGGTCGCCGCCGCCCACCGCAGCCGCTACGAAGCGGCGGCCGTACACCTGCGGGCGGAGGCCGACCCCGGGCTGTGGATGGACGCCGACCCGGTGCGCATGCGACAGGTTCTGGGCAACCTCGTCTCCAACGCGCTGCGGCACACCCCCGTGCAGGGCACGGTCACCCTCGGCGCCCGGCAGACGGCGGACGAGGCCGTCCTGACGGTGCGCGACACCGGGGACGGCATCGCCCCCGGAGACCTGCCCCACATCTTCGAACGGTTCTGGCGCGCGGAGAAGTCCCGCAGCAGACGCACCGGGGGCAGCGGCCTCGGCCTGTCCATCGTGCGCCAGTTCGTCGAGGCACACGGCGGAACCGTCACCGCCGACAGCACCCCCGGCAGCGGAGCCGTCTTCACCGTCCGGCTGCCCCGCGTGACCGCGCCGGAGGAACTGCAGCCATGAGAGGCCGTCAGGCCTCCTCCCTCTCGGTTCGCGATCGACCGTTGTCTCCTGTCACTGGCTCGCGGTGACTCCGCCCTACGTCGCCACGGGCGCCGGTGGCCTGCACCGAGTCGACGTGGTGGCCGGCGGGATCCCGCGGAAACTCGGCCTCGATGCCCAGGCGCCGGCCCCCGCGCCCCACTGTCCCACCGGCAGCCCTCCACCTCTTCGCCGAGACCTGCGCGACCAGATCTGAGCGCCCCTCAGCGGGCCGTAACGGCCGGCGCGCTCCTTCTGGCCGTGGGCCCGGCAGCGGACGAGAAGGCGCTCTCCGGCGGAGGCGGTCACGGCAGTCCCGGCCGGGCCGTCCCCTGCGCCCGGGCACCGCCGCCGACACCGAACCAGCCGCCCCGGGGCGTACGCGACCGGGAGACCGCCGCCGCGCTCGCGCTGTCGCCGCGCACGGTCGACGGCCACGTCGAGAACATTCGCACCGGACTCGATTTCTGCTCCGAAGTCCGGAATGCGGTCCGGTGGGCGGCGAATCAGGCGCTCAGGCCATAAAGCCCCCGTAAGAAACCCCGTAAAAATACCCATGGGCTGGGGGCGGGCCGTGCCGTGATCCTTACGGCGTGGACGCAGACACGGCGTACATGACAAACCGCTGGCGCCGGCCTGACTCGACCCGGCCCGCACACCCCGCGTCCCCAGTACTCTCCCGCGCCCCAATTCAGCCCGGAGGACACATGTTCAAGCGAACCGCAGTGTACGTACGTGGAAAGACGAGAAGCAGGAGAAGAAAAGCCACCTTCGTGGCGCTCTTCGCGTTTGTCGTCGCGGTGGTGTTCGCCCCGCTCCTGACGGTCACGCCGGCGCAGGCCGTCACGATCACCGAATGCCCGGGAGGAACCTACTCGGGACAGGCTGGAGCAAAATGCCCCAACCTGCGCAACAAGAACCTGAACAACCAGCGGGCGTTTCCCAGGGACCTGTATCGCGGAGACTCCCGATCGCCGGCCGAGATCTTCGAGAGGGGATTCTTCGCGCGGGGGACCAACAGCAACCTGGTGTCACATGTCCAGGGTGACCGGGCGGGAAACAGCAACTACATTTCGACGTCCGGCTCGCTGAGCCTGGCGGAGACGTTCGCGAAGAGCCAGGGAATGCGAAACCTGGATTCCGCGATCAGGCAGCCGGGCTGCTCGCAGGGGCGGATGAAGCTGTATTCGTACGTCCCGTTCGTGGGTAATTTCCTGCTCGCCAGCTGCGTCAACGACATCGTGACCGCGTACAGCTACGTCTATGTGATCAACCCCACTGTGGCGAAGAACGCACTGTACGTTCCCGAGCAGATCCGCGGGAACAAGGCCCTCTACAACCAGTACAAGAGCCAGGACGAGTGGGCCTACGTCCGCAAGATCAAGAGAGAGGGGATCGCCGGCGTCCGCATCTACAAGATGACGGCCAGGGTCGATCGTGCCGGCCGGATGATGCTGCAAACCCTCACGTTCAACTACGTGAGGTACGCCGGGAACGTGTACAACGCGGAAACCTTGGCGGCCATGCAGAATTACCACCCCTACGACCCGATAAACGATCCGATAGCCCAGTGGAACTTCTATACGGACCTGCACACTCCGACTGTTTCCGCGTCCGATTTCAACCGGCTCTGCACATCGATAACTCGGTGCAGGGGTGCGTCATCATCATCGCCGCCGCGATCGAGTAATTCGATATCGGTAGCGGATATAGTTCTCGGCCGTGCGGGGGGATCGGGCATGAACTGACCGCGGAAGTGCCATCCCACACCGGTGGAATCCGCCAGAGAAGTGACCGGCAAAGCGAGATGATCTCCCCGCAATGAAAGGCAGCACATGCTGAGAAACAACGATCCAGGGGCGGAGGTCCCGGCGGACGCCCCGCGCCGACGTCGACGACCGATACGTGCCGGCCTCGTCACCGCGCTCTCCCTCGCACTGATCGCCGGTGCCGGGCTGCTGACGACCGCCTCCGTCGCGCAGGCCGACATCACCACCGGCCTGGTGCTGGACTACCAGCTGGACGAAACCTCCGGCACGGTAGTCCACGACTCCTCGGGCAAGGGCCACGACGGTACGGTCGTCGGCACCGCGGCCTGGGGCGGCGACGAGGGCCTGACCTTCGACGGCACGAGCACCCACATCAAGGTGCCGGACAACATCATGGCCGGCCTGTCGTCGATCACCGTCTCGTACGACGTGTGGATCGACCCGTCCCAGTCCGGCAACTACTTCATCTACGGGTTCGGCAACAGCAGTTCGGGCTACGGCAACGGCTACCTGTTCAACACCGGGAACGCGCTGCACACCTCGATCACGTCGAGCGACTACGCACACGAGCAGAAGACCGGCCAGGCCACGGCTCTGGCCCGTGGTGCGTGGAAGCAGGTGACCTACACCCAGACGGGCACCACCGGCATCATGTACCTGGACGGCGTGGAGGTGGGACGCAACACCTCGGTGACGGTCACCCCCGGCTCGATCGGCGGCGGGGCGACGACCGCCGACTACATCGGCCGCTCGCTCTTCTCGGCGGACAAGTACTTCAAGGGCAAGATCCGGGACTTCCGCATCTACGACCGGGCCCTGTCCTCGGGCGAGGTGGTGAACCGGGACAACGACGTGGACGTGCAGTGGGAAGAGCTGCAGGCCCTGGCCGAGCACAACAGGGCGCTCCTGGCGTTCGAGGACCCCAAGATCGGGCCGGTCCTCATCTTCCCGAAGGACTACGCAGGGGACATCGACAACGTCGAGCAGCCGCCGGACTGGAAGGACTCCGCCGGGCACACCCCGGCGCTCTGGGTCGTCCCCACCACCGCGAAGAGCCAGCTGTTCACCGCCGCTGACATCAGTGACGTGCAGGACGCGGCCTACGACGCGATACAGCCCGACGGCGACACGACGACATACACCCTGGCCGTCCACTACGACGGGATGAGCGACCGGGTGGTGGTGGAGACCAACGCTCCGTCCTCGGTCACCGACCCCCTGGCCGGCGCGTACTCCGGCAAGATCACGCTCAAGGCGTCCAGCACCCTTCCCGCGTCGGCCCCCGAGTGCACTCCGGCGCAGGCCGGCGCCACCAAGGGTCTGGTGGTGGACTACCAACTGGACGAGACGGAGGGTGACTTCATCCACGACTCCTCGGGCTTCGGCAACGACGGCACGCTCGTCGGCACCGGGGACCTGGGCGGTGACAACGGGCTGGGCTTCAACGGCACCGACACCAGCGTCAGACTGCCGAACGACATCATGAAGGGGATGGACTCGATCACGGTCGACTTCGACGTGCAGATCGACCCCACCCAGGGCACGCCGTACATGTTCTACGGGCTCGGCAACACGAGCGGCAGCATGGGCAACGGCTACCTGTTCACCACGGGGAGCGCCTTCCGGACGTCGCTGTCGATGACCGACTACACGGCCAAGCAGGACATCAAGCCGTCGGACACCAACTACGGGCTGGCGCGCGGTGTGTGGAAGCACGTGACGTACACACAGACCGGCCACACCGGTGTCCTGTACGAGAACGGCGTCGAGAAGGCCCGCAACACCAATGTCACCATCACTCCGGGTGAGATCGGCGGCGGGACGACGGCCGCGAACTACATCGGCAAGTCGCTGTACTCCAACGACCAGTACTTCAAGGGCCGCATGCGGGACTTCCGTATCTACGACCGGGCCCTGTCCCCGGTCGAGGTCGCGGACCGCGCCGGCAACCCCGAGAAGAAGTGGGAGCAGATCCAGGCCCTGGCCGACCACAACTGCGCGCTTGCGTACTTCATGGACCCCGTCATCGGGCCGGTGATCGTCTTCCCGAAGGACTACGAGGGAGACATCGACGACCTGCAGACGCCGGAAGCATGGACCGACCACGACGGAGTGGAACCGACCAGCTGGCCCACCGTCACCACGGCGAAGAGCCAGATGTTCACCGCCGCCCAGATCAAGGAGGCCGTCACGGCGGCCTACGCGAGGATCTCGCCCGAACTCGAAGAAACCTACCTCGTGTCGGTCGGCTACGACGGGATGAGCGACCGGGTACTGGTGAGCACCAACGCCCCGGCCTCGGTAAGGGATTCGCTGCAGAGCGACTTCCCCGCCAACTAGTTCACACCGGCCGAGATCGGATCAGTGTGGATCGGATCGCAGGGCGGGGCCCGGGTTGCCCGGGTCCCGCCCTGCGGCTTTTACGGGGCCGGTGGCTGGTTGGTCGCCCACCAGCCCGCGATCTGGGCGCGGGAGCCGAAGCCGAGCTTGGCCCGGATGTTCTCGACATGGCCGTCCACCGTGCGCCGGGAGAGGACGAGCGCCTCGGCGATCCGACGGTTGCTCATGCCCTTGGCCACCAGCGCGGCCACCTCCCGCTCACGGCGGGTCAGCGGGCTCGGCGCGGCGGGCGGAACCGCCGGTTCGGTGCCGGGGTCGGTTCCGGTGGCGGAGTTCAGGGCGTGTTCGATGGCACGGGCGGGGCTGTCGTGGCCACCGGCGGCGGTGAGGGCCCGCTCGTAGGCCGCCGGGCCCAGCACTCGTACGACCGACTCCTCGCACCGCAGGTGGTATCCGGCCATCTGCGGGCCGAACGCGGAGATGTCGGTGCCGATGTCCCGCCACAGGCTCCGCACGGTGCCCAGCAGCCGGCCCGCCCGCTCGTGGTGGCCGCCGGAGGCGGTGATCCAGGCGAGCGTCTCCAGCATCAGCGCGGCACTGAGCGGGTCGTTGAAGCCCCGCTCGATCTCCAGCCCGGCCCGGGTCAGCGCCAGGGCCGTCTGCTGGTCACCGTGCACCCAGGCGTCGTAACCGAGCGCCCACAGCGCGTACGCGCGGCCCCACAGCTCGCCGTGCGCCTCCGCCAGGGCGACCGCCCGCTCGCCGGTCTCCGCCGCGCGCGGGTCCCCCAGATGGGTCCGGGTGACGGCCAGCTGGAACAGCGGGAAGACCGCCTCGGCTCCGCCGTCGGCCGCCGAGTGAACGGCGATCGCGCGCTCGAACAGGGACACGGCCTCCGCCAGTTGCCCCCGGAACACCGCCGATGAGCCCTGGAGGGCCGTGACGTGCGCGCCGACCACCGGATCGGCCAGCCGCTCGACCAGGTCCCCGGCCTCGGCCAGCCACTCGTCGGCCGTCGGGCGGTCACCTTGGAGCAGTGCCACCCAGCCGGCGGTCCACAGCGCCCGGGCCCGGGCAGGGGTGGGCTCGGGTGCGGCCAGGAGCGCCCGGTCGAGCCGTCTTCGCCCCTCGCCGAGGAATCCGCCGTGGCACCAGTGGAAGCGCAGCGCCGCCGCCAGCGCGAGGGTGACCTGCGGGTCGCCGTCGCAGTCCAGTGCCGCCAGCAGGTTGGCGTGCTCGGCGCGCAGCGCGGCCAGGGCGTCCTCCTGGCCGGGGCCGTACCAGTCGTCGGCGATGCGCGACGCGTGGGTGGCGTAGAAGTCGCGGTGCCGTAGCAGCAGGCGCTGTTCCTCGCCGGACTCGGAGAGCCGTTCCCGGCCGTACCGGCGGATGGTCTCCAGCAGCCGGTAGCGGGGCAGGCCCTCGTACTCGATGGTGAGGACCACGGACTGGGAGACCAGCCGGTCGAGGAGGTCCAGCACCTCGTACCGGGGGACGCCCTCGCCGGCGCAGATGTCCTCGGCGGCGTCCAGGCCGAAGCCGCCGGTGAAGACCGACAGGCGGTTCCACAGCAGCCGCTCGGCGGGGCCGCACAGCTCGTAGCTCCAGTCGATCAGCGCGCGCAGTGTGCGCTGGTGCGGCCGTGCGGTCCGGCTGCCCCCGGTGAGCAGCGCGAACCGGTCCTCCAGCCGGTCCACGGCCTGTTCGACGGTGAGCGTACGCAGCCGGGAAGCGGCCAGTTCGATGGCCAGCGGCAACCCCTCAAGACCCTCGCACAGCCGGGTGACCGCGTCCCAGTTCGCGTCGGTGATCCGGAACCCCGGCCGTACGGCGGTGGCGCGGTCCCGCAGGAGCTCCACCGCCTCGTCCGGCAGTGACAGGGGTGGCACGGTCAGGACGTGCTCGCCCGGGATGCCCAGCGTCTGGCGGCTGGTCGCCAGGATGCGCAGCTCGGGACCGGCCGACAGCAGTGTGCCCGCCAGTTCGGCGCAGGCGTCGACCAGGTGCTCGCAGTTGTCCAGCACGAGCAGCGCCCGGCGCCCGGCCAGATGCGCCGCGAGCTGGGCCAGGGCGGGCCGGACGCCCAGGTCCACCATGCCCACCGCGGTCGCGGCGGTGCTCGCCACGGTCGACGGGTCCCGTACCGGGGCCAGGTCGACCAGCCAGGTCCCGTCCGGGAACGCCTTGCCGGACGCGACGGCCGCTTCGAGCGCCAGCCGCGTCTTGCCCACGCCGCCCACCCCGGTGAGCGTCAGCAGTCGCGCCGAACCGAGGATGCGGCGGACCTCGGCGATGTCGCGCCGTCTGCCCACGAAGGTGGTGAAGGCTACGGGGAGGTTTCCCGCTTCCCGGGTCAGGCTGGTCACGTTTCCCTCACCTACTGGCTGCCCTGAACTGCGCCGGACGCCGACGAAACCCACCGGCCGAGTGCCCGAAACTTGCCCAAAGGTGGGTGAAACAGGATCTCGGTGCCCAGCCTAGCCCCGACCCTCGCACCGCAGGGATGGCGGAGCCCGGGCGGACGACCGACGGCCGCACCGGATCGGCTCACCCCCGGTCGGGCCGACGAGGCATCGCACGCGTCGTCGGGCGGCTTCGATCGGCGACGCCCGACCTCCAGGTCAGAAGCCCATCCCGCGCGATTCCCCCAGGGACTCTGCGGGGACACGAACGCGCGGGTCGGGCCTCACCCCCTCAGCACTCGATGATGTTCACGGCCAGCCCGCCCCGGGCCGTCTCCTTGTACTTGACGCTCATGTCGGCGCCCGTTTCCTTCATCGTCTTGATGACCTTGTCGAGGGACACCTTGTGGGAGCCGTCGCCGCGCATGGCCATCCGGGCCGCCGTGACGGCCTTGACCGCGGCCATGCCGTTGCGTTCGATGCAGGGGATCTGGACGAGGCCGCCGACCGGGTCGCAGGTGAGGCCGAGGTTGTGTTCCATGCCGATCTCCGCGGCGTTCTCGACCTGTTCGGGAGAGCCGCCGAGCACCTCGGCCAGCGCGCCCGCCGCCATCGAGCAGGCCGAGCCGACCTCGCCCTGGCAGCCGACCTCGGCGCCGGAGATGGAGGCGTTCTCCTTGAAGAGCATGCCGATCGCGCCGGCCGCGAGCATGAAGCGGACCACGCCCTCCTCGTCGGCGCCGGGCACGAAGTTGATGTAGTAGTGCAGGACCGCCGGGATGATGCCGGCCGCGCCGTTCGTCGGGGCGGTCACGACGCGGCCGCCCGCCGCGTTCTCCTCGTTCACCGCCATCGCGTACAGCGTGATCCACTCCATCGCGTGGGCCAACGGATCGCCCTCGGCGCGCAGTTGGCGGGCCGACATGGCCGCGCGGCGGCGGACCCGGAGGCCGCCCGGCAGGATGCCCTCACGGGACATGCCGCGCGAGACGCACGCCTGCATCACCCGCCAGATGGCGAGCAGCCCCTCGCGGATCTCGTCCTCGGTGCGCCAGGCCCGCTCGTTCTCCAGCATCAGGGCGGAGATCGACAGGCCCGTCTCGCGGGTGAGGCGCAGCAGCTCGTCGCCCGTGCGGAAGGGGTACTTGAGGACCGTGTCGTCCAGCTTGATGCGGTCCGCGCCCACCGCGTCCTCGTCGACGACGAACCCGCCGCCCACCGAGTAGTACGTCTTCGACAGCAGTTCGGCGCCCGAGGAGTCGTACGCCCACAGCGTCATGCCGTTCGCGTGGTACGGCAGTGTCTTGCGGCGGTGCAGGACCAGGTCGTCGTCGAAGGAGAAGCCGATCTCGTGCTCGTCGAGCAGGCTGATCCGTCCCGAGGACCTGATGCCCTCCACCCGGTCGTCGGCCCCCTCCACGTCCACCGTGCGCGGCGAGGCGCCCTCCAGGCCGAGCAGTACGGCCTTGGGGGTGCCGTGGCCGTGGCCGGTCGCGCCCAGTGAGCCGTACAGCTCGGCGCGGACCGAGGTCACCGAGGGCAGGACGTCCTCGGTGCGCAGCCGGCGGGCGAACATCCGCGCGGCACGCATCGGGCCGACCGTGTGGGAGCTGGACGGGCCGATACCGATCGAGAACAGGTCGAAGACCGAGATGGCCACGGGAACTCCTCAAAGCGGGGGTGGTGCAGAAAAACGAAAGGCGCGAAGCGAAGCGCTGCGACCAGGGCGGTGGTGGTGCGTGACGGGCGGCGGGCACCGCGCACACTTCCCAGTGTGCGCGGTGCCCCGGTGAAACGGGACTACCGGCCCAGACCGGGGTACAGCGGGTGCTTCTCCGCCAGTGCGGACACCCGGGCCTTCAGCACCTGGGCGTCGGCCTCCCCGAAGGACGCGGGGGCCTTCAGCGTCTCGGCGATGACGTCCGCGACCTCGGCGAAGTCCTCGGCGGTGAAGCCGCGGGTGGCGAGAGCGGGCGTGCCGATCCGCAGGCCCGAGGTGACCATCGGCGGGCGCGGGTCGTTCGGGACGGCGTTGCGGTTGACCGTGATGCCGACCTGGTGGAGACGGTCCTCGGCCTGCTGGCCGTCCAGCTCCGAGTCGCGCAGGTCGACCAGGATCAGGTGGACGTCCGTACCGCCGGACAGGACGTTCACGCCGGCCTCGCGGGCGTCGGGCGCGGTGAGCCGCTCGGCGAGGATCCGGGCGCCCTCGACCGTACGGCGCTGGCGCTCCTTGAAGTCCTCCGAGGCGGCGACCTTGAAGGAGACGGCCTTGGCCGCGATCACGTGCTCCAGGGGGCCGCCCTGGAAGCCCGGGAAGACGGACGAGTTCAGCTTCTTCGCGAAGGCCTTCTTGGCGAGGATGATCCCGCCGCGGGGCCCGCCCAGTGTCTTGTGGGTGGTGGAGGTGACCACGTCCGCGTGCTCCACCGGGTTCGGGTGGAGACCGGCCGCGACCAGACCCGCGAAGTGCGCCATGTCGACCCACAGATAGGCCTCGACCTCGTCCGCGATGCGGCGGAACTCGGCGAAGTCCAGCTGCCGCGGGTACGCCGACCAGCCCGCGATGATCACCTTCGGGCGGTGCTCCTTGGCGAGCCGCTCGACCTCGGCCATGTCGACCAGGCCGGCCTCGTCCACGTGGTAGGCGACCACGTTGAACTGCTTGCCGGAGAAGTTGAGCCGCATCCCGTGGGTCAGGTGGCCGCCGTGGGCCAGGTCCAGGCCGAGGATGGTGTCGCCGGGCTGGGCCAGCGCGAAGAGCGCGGCCTGGTTGGCGGAGGCGCCCGAGTGCGGCTGGACGTTGGCGTACTCGGCGCCGAACAGCTCCTTGACCCGGTCGATGGCGATCTGCTCGGCGACGTCGACGTGCTCGCAGCCGCCGTAGTAGCGGCGGCCCGGGTAGCCCTCGGCGTACTTGTTGGTGAGGACCGAGCCCTGGGCCTCCATGACGGCGACCGGAGCGAAGTTCTCCGAGGCGATCATTTCGAGGGTGGACTGCTGACGGTTCAGCTCGGCGTCGACGGCGGCGGCGACGTCCGGGTCGAGCTCGTGGAGGGACTGGTTCAGAAGCGACATCGGTCAGAAGTCCTTAGCTGCCGGAGAATTCGGTGTACTCGTCCGCGGAGAGCAGGTCCTTCGGCTCCTCCGCGACCCGTACCTTGAACAGCCAACCGCCCTCGAACGGGGCGGTGTTCACCAGCGCGGGGTCGTCCACGACGTCCTGGTTGATCTCGGTGATCTCACCGGAGACGGGCGAGTACAGATCGCTCACCGACTTGGTCGACTCCAGCTCGCCGCAGGTCTCGCCCGCGGCCACCGCGGAACCCACCTCCGGGAGCTGGACGTACACGACATCGCCGAGCGCGTTGGCCGCGTGCTCCGTGATGCCGACCGTCGAGACGCCGTCCTCGGCGCCCGACAGCCACTCGTGCTCCTTGCTGTAGCGCAGCTGCTGGGGGTTGCTCATGGCCTGAATTCTCCTGTACGCGGGGGAGTGCTGATGCAGGGGGACTGAGGGTGACCTGGGCGGATGTGCTCAGGGTCACTTCATGACGCTCGCGGACCAGGGTTCACTGTCCGGCGCTCGCTGGACCAGGGTCTACTTCTGGCGCTTGTAGAACGGCAGCGCCACGACCTCGTACGGCTCGTGGCTGCCCCGGATGTCCACGCCGACACCGGGCGTGCCGGGCGCGGAGTGCGCGGCGTCGACGTACGCCATCGCGATCGGCTTGCCCAGGGTCGGTGAGGGGGCGCCGGAGGTGACCTCGCCGACGACCTTGCCGTCGGCGACGACCGGGTAGCCGGCGCGCGGCACACGGCGGCCCTCGGCGATCAGGCCGACCAGGACGCGCGGGGGCTGCGACTCGGCCCGGGCGGCGGCCTCGGTCAGCGCCTCGCGCCCCACGAAGTCGCCCTCCTTCTCGAACTTCACGACCCGGCCGAGCCCCGCGTCGAACGGGGTGAGGGCGGTGCTCAGCTCGTGCCCGTACAGCGGCATGCCCGCCTCCAGGCGCAGGGTGTCCCGGCAGGAGAGGCCGCAGGGGACGAGCCCGACGGGGGTGCCCGCGTCGGTCAGCGCCCGCCACAGCTTCTCGGCGTCGGCCGGGGCCACGAACAGCTCGAAGCCGTCCTCGCCGGTGTAGCCGGTGCGCGCGATCAGCGCGGGGACGCCGGCGACCGTGCCGGGCAGACCGGCGTAGTACTTCAGGCCGTCCAGGTCGGCGTCGGTGAGGGACTTGAGGATGCCGGGGGACTCGGGTCCCTGGATCGCGAGCAGGGCGTACGCGTCACGGTCGTCGCGGACCTCGGCGTCGAAGCCCTCGGCCCGCTCCACGAGCGCGTCCAGAACTGTCTGGGCGTTGGAGGCGTTGGCGACGACCATGTACGTGGTCTCCGCGAGCCGGTAGACGATCAGGTCGTCGAGGATGCCGCCGTCGGCCCGGCAGATCATGGTGTAGCGGGCCCGGCCGGGCTTCACGCCCCCGATGTTGCCGACCAGCGCGAAGTCGAGCAGGGAGGCGGCCTGGGGCCCGGTCACGGTGATCTCGCCCATGTGGGAAAGGTCGAAGAGTCCGGCCTTCGTCCGTACGGCGAGGTGCTCGTCGCGCTCGGAGCCATAGCGCAGGGGCATGTCCCAGCCGGCGAAATCGGTCATCGTCGCGCCGAGCGAACGATGGAGGGCGTCGAGCGCGGTGTGACGCGGTTCAACGGGGGCGTTACTGCTCACGGTGGGGCTCCCAAGGCATGACGGCGAGGTCGTTCCTCCCCATCTGTCATCGGAACCTGAGAGGTTCGCCGTGACCACCGGTCGTCCGGGACGGTCACTGACTTGCACCTTGGGTGGAGCCGACGCCCTGCTGACAGGGAGACGGCCCGCTTTTCAGATGTGCCTCGCCCGCGCGGTAACGGTGCCTGAGAGATTCAAGGGAGGGACTTGCTCCTTCGGCGCCCGGACCACGTACACAAACGTGTCCGGAACTCTCCCGCGCGGATTCAAGCGGCCGGTATGCAGTTGGCGGGCACATCATTGCACGCATCGGAGCGGCGCGGCAGGGGACTCCTCGTGAGGGGCGGTGCACGGTGTCGCGGCCCGGCCGCACGGCGTCCGCACAGGGTCCACAGGCGTCCACAGCGATCTGTGACGGGGCTGTGGCAGGACGAGAACAGAAAAGAGGCGACCAGCGCATTACCTTCTCTTTACACTCGACGGGGATGGGTCTCCCGACCCCATGGGGAGGACGATCAGGGTGAACAGGACCACGGCGTACGCCACGAGCGCGGCCATCGCGCTGCCCAAGCAGCCCACTGCCCCGGCCGGGGAGGCGTGCGGCCCGCTTCCGGCGCCCGTCGTCCGCGATCTGCGCGAGCGCGCGGGGCACAGCCCGCACGGGCTCCGCTTCGGCACGGCCGACCTGGTGGTGGTCACGGGCCTGCCCGGCAGCGGCAAGTCGACCCTGATGCGCCGGGCGGTGACGGGCCGCCGCATCGACTCCCAGGACACCCGCGACCGCTGGGACGGCCGCCTGGCCCGCTTCCTGCCGTACGCGGTCTACCGCCCCCTGGTCCGCGCCGCGCACTACGCGGGCCTGCGCCGGGCCCTGCGGTCCGGCGAGGGGGTCGTGGTGCACGACTGCGGGACGCAGGCCTGGGTGCGCAGCTGGCTGGCCCGGGACGCCCGGCGGCGCGGCGGCACCCTGCACCTGCTGCTGCTCGACGTGGACCCCGGCACGGCCCTGGACGGTCAGCGTGAGCGGGGCCGCGGCGTCTCGCGGTACGCGTTCGCGCGCCACCGCGGCGCGTTCGGCCGGCTGCTGCGTTCCGTGGAGAAGGGCGACCTGCCGGAGGGCTGCGGTTCGGCGGTCCTCGTCGACAGGGCGGCGGCGGACGTGCTGCGGCGGGTCGACTTCGGCGACTGAGATCCCGGTGAGCTGGACGGACCGAGGTCCCGGCGACCGGACGGACTGCGGCGGGGGAGGGCGCGTACGCGTAATCTCGACAGCCGCAGACGGCGGTTCGAGCAGGCGGTAGAGAGATGGACTTCCCGGCACAGGACATTCCGGTGCAAGCACACCCACACCCTCATGTCGGCTGGCCCGGCAACGAGTTGGAGGCGGTACTGGCCGCCTCCCTCGGCACGGCTTCGCCCTCCGCGGGCGCCAGGATCGTGGAGGTCATGGGCCGCAGCTTCCTCTGGATCCCGCTGCCCGAGGGCGGCGGCCCGCACAGCGGCCCGCTCGACCTGCCCACGATGGAGTTCGGCGGACAGGCGTACGTGCCGGTCTTCAGCTCGGAGCAGCAGTTCCGCCAGGTCGTCGGCGACCACATGTCGTACACGGTCGCGCCCGCCGTCGAGTTCGCGCGCGGTCTGCCGCCGCAGGTGGGCATCGTGGTGAACCCGGACGGCACGGTCGGGGTGCCGCTGCCGCCGCCCGCCGTGGCCGAGCTGTGCCGGGCCGGGCGTACCGAGCTGGACGGACGGGCGAGCGGCGGCCGGGTGCGGCTGTTCCAGCCGGACTGGCAGCACGAGCCGGTGGACTTCCTGGCCGCCGCCTCCGCGGAGTTCGCCGCGACCGGCGTCGTCCTGAGCGCCCGCCGCTGTCTGGCGAGCATCGAGGGCGGCGATCCCGTGATGTTCGTCGGCGTCGAGCTGGCCCACTGGCACGACGACGCCCGCACCCTCCCTCTGGACGCCGTGGGCCGGGCCCTCGGCCGGGTCCCCGTGCCCCACCCGGTGAACCTCGTCTTCCTGGACGTGGCCCAGGACCCGGTGGGCGACTGGCTACGGGCCGAGGTGCGGCCCTTCTACACCCGAACTCCTTAGGAGGGGCGCGCGGCCACACACGGCCCGCAGCCGGTGGATCACAGAACGTCCCAACCCCCCAACACCAAACCCAGCGGAGCGCAACGGTGCTGTCGGGATCGCCACTTAAGCTGGTTTCATGGCTCGGACGGGGTGGTGCCATGTTCAAGCGAGCACAACGCCCCGTCGAATGGACCTGTATGTCAGGGATGTCACGAAGGGGCGGTAGAAGGTGAGCGCGTCGGGCACGGCCGCGGCCGGGCAGGTCGAGCACATGCTGCGCCAGGTGACGCCCGGGCGTTACGACGCCTACGAGGCGCTCCTGCGTGCCCTCGCGACCCCGTCGTCCGGCCAGGTCTGGATGCTGCTCTGGCACGGCCAGGCGGGCTCGCCCGACGCCCAGTACGGGAACATGGAGGTCGACGGCTTCGGCTACGCGCCCTGCGTGACCTCGGCCCAGGAGCTCTCGGCGAGTGGCTGGAACCGTTCGTACGAGGTGGTCGACGGACTCGACGTGGCCCGCACCCTCTACCCCGACCACTACGGCCTGTGGCTGAACCCGCACGCGCCGGGCGGCGGCGTGGGCATCCCCTGGCTGGATCTGCGCCGTATCGCCACCGGCCTGGAGCGCCAGCCCGCGGGCCCGCTCAGGCTGTCCGAGCCGGGCATCGAGATCCCGCAGTTCTACGCCCTGCTCACGCAGAACGCGCACCGGACCACCGCCGTCAGATCCCTGCGCCGCGCCTGGGTGCAGCCCGCGCTCGGGGCGCCGTATCTCGCCATCGGGCTCGATGTGTACGACACCAGCCCGCCCGCGGTGGACTCGGTGCGGGCGATGATGCAGCAGTCCATCCGCGCGGTCCCGGACGGTCTGCCGGTGTCGACGGTCGCGATGTCCGACGAGTACGACCCGGTGGCCCTGTGGCTGCGGATCAACTCGCGGCCGTTCTACGATCGTGAGGCCCACGCGGCGCCCGCCCAGGCGCCGGCGGCCGGCGGTTACGGATTCCCGGGCACCTACTGAGACGATTCGAAGCACCTGAGACGATCCGGTCGAAGCAGTTGAGACGATCCGGGTCCGGTCGAGTCCAACCTGTGGAGCATCGGCCTTCCCTCCCGCATCACTCGTGGGCGGTATGTCCCGATCTACGCGGGTAAATGGGCTGCGAGGCCCCTTTCGCACCAAAACTCCCGCGTCCGACCCCCGTTACCCGGCGTTCGGATAACGGAACCCTCTTGACAGCATCACGTTTGCGCATCCATTCACCGTCAGGTCTGGCAACAGATCGCCGAGGCGTTGAAGACTCCCGGTCCAGGGGGTTTCGCCCCCGTGTACGACGGACTGATCACGCCGCTACAGCGGCAAGTGTGGGCCGGCTACCGCCGGTTGAGAGGGGTCCCTGCCACGATGACGGCACCATTGCACGAGCCGACGACCGAAGCCGCACCGAGCGCGGCTGAGGAGGCGGCGCTCGTTGCCGGATCCGCCGAGGCGAAGGCGGTACAAGGACGTTCCCTCGGCCGCATCGCCTGGGAGCGCCTGAAGCGGGACAAGCTGGCCCTGACGGGCGGCGTCGTCGTGCTCGTGCTGATCCTGATCGCGCTGTTCGCGCCCCTGATCACGGACCTGGTCGGACAGGACCCCGAGACGCACCACGAGGACCTGATCGACCCGCTCTTCTCGACTCCCACCGGGTCCTACGGCGGCATCAGCGGGGACCACCTCTTCGGTGTCGAACCCGTCAGCGGCCGCGACATCTTCGCCCGGATCGTCTACGGAGCCCGGATCTCCCTGCTGGTCGGCTTCCTGTCGGCCCTGGTCGCCGTGGTGCTCGGCACGATCCTCGGCGTACTCGCCGGCTACTTCGGCGGCTGGATCGACGCGGCCGTCAGCCGCGTGATGGACGGCCTGCTGGCCTTCCCGCAGCTGCTCTTCATCATCGCGCTGGTCTCGGTCATGCCGAACGAGATGCTGGGCCTGACCGGCACCGGAGTGCGCCTGTTCGTCATGATCCTGGTGATCGGCTTCTTCGGCTGGCCCTATGTCGGACGAGTGGTGCGCGGCCAGACGCTCTCCCTGCGCGAGCGGGAGTACGTGGAGGCCGCGCGCAGTCTCGGCGCCGGACGGTTCTACATCCTGTTCAAGGAGCTGCTGCCCAACCTGGTCGCTCCGATCATCGTCTACACGACGATGATGATCCCGACCAACATCCTTACCGAGGCGGCGCTCAGCTTCCTGGGTGTCGGCGTCAAGCCGCCCACCGCATCGTGGGGCCAGATGCTCTCGGCCGCGATCGACTACTACGAGTCGGATCCCATGTACATGGTGATCCCGGGTGTGGCGATCTTCATCACGGTGCTCTCCTTCAACCTCTTCGGCGACGGCGTACGCGATGCGCTCGACCCGAAGGGCTCCCGCTGAACTGCCGTACCCCCAGGGTCCCGTCGTCTGTCGACGGGCCGCTACATATCGGAGGATCCGAGTGAGTACCCAACGCACCACAGGGCGGCGCAAGCAGGCCGTGGCCGCCGCAGCCGTGGTCGCTGCACTGCTGTCCACGGCGGCGTGCGGCGGCGGCAACGACGACGACGAGGGCGGTTCGAAGGGCGGCGCGGCCGGCTTCAACGCCGCGAACAACAAGGTCGCCCAGGCTTCCCTCGCCAAGAAGGGCGGCACCCTGAAGTTCGCGGGCGCCCAGGACGCCGACTCGTGGGACACCACGCGCGGTTACTACGGCTTCATGTGGAACTTCTCCCGGTACTACAGCCGTCAGCTCGTGACCAACAAGACGGAGCCGGGTGCCACGGGCGCCGAGGTCACGCCGGACCTCGCCGAGAAGACGGCGGAGATCTCGGACGACGGCAAGACGTACACGTACACGCTGCGTGCGGGGTCGACCTGGGAGGATGGCAAGCCCATCACCTCCAAGGACGTCAAGTACGGCATCGAGCGCGCGTGGGCGCAGGACGTGCTCTCCGGCGGTCCGATCTACCTCCAGCAGGTGCTCGACCCCAAGAAGACGTACAAGGGCCCCTACAAGGACAAGTCCGCGGACAAGCTGGGTCTGAAGGCCATCGAGACGCCGGACGACAAGACGATCGTCTTCAAGCTTCCCGAGGCGAACTCGGACTTCGAGGAGATGCTCGCGCTGACCTCGGCGTCCCCGGTCCGCCAGGACAAGGACACCAAGTCGAAGTACGGCCTGAAGCCGTTCTCGTCCGGCCCGTACAAGTTCCAGTCGTACACGCCCAGCAAGGGCATCGTGCTGGTCCGCAACACGGAGTGGAAGCAGTCCTCGGACCCGGTCCGCAAGGCGTACCCGGACAAGATCACGGTCGACTTCTTCACCAACGCCAATGACATGGACCAGCGCCTGATCAAGGGCGACTACGACCTGGACATCGGCCAGACCGGTCTCTCCCCGCAGGGCCGCACCACCGCCCTGAAGCAGCACAAGGCCAACCTGGACAACCCGGTCTCCGGCTACATCCGCTACGCGGTCTTCCCGCAGAGCGTCAAGCCGTTCGACAACGAGCACTGCCGCAAGGCCGTGATCTACGGTGCTGACCACGAGTCGCTCCAGACCGCTCGTGGCGGCCCGGTCGCCGGTGGTGAGATCGGCACCAACATGCTGCCGCCGTCGGTCCCGGGCTCCGAGGGTCAGAAGTACGACCCGTACGAGTCGGCCACGACGAACAAGAACGGCAACGCCGCCAAGGCCAAGGAAGAGCTGAAGGCCTGCGGTAAGCCGAACGGCTTCAAGACCACCATCGCGGTCCGTAACAACAAGCCGGTCGAGGTGGCCACGGCCGAGTCCCTCCAGGCCTCGCTGAAGAAGGTCGGCATCACCGTCGACATCGAGCAGTTCGACGGTGCCCAGACCACCGGCATCATCGGTAGCCCCTCGAACGTGAAGAAGAAGGGCTACGGCATCATCATCATGGGCTGGGGCCCGGACTTCCCCAGCGTCCAGGGTTACGGCCTGCCCCTGTGGAGCAGCGACTACATCCTTGAGAGCGGCAACAACAACTTCGCCCTGATCAAGGACAAGACGATCGACGGCCTCTTCAAGAGCTACACGAAGGAGCTCGACGACACGAAGAAGGCCGAGATCTCCACGGAGATCAACCACAAGGTCATGGAGGGCGGTTACTACCTGCCCTTCGTCTTCGAGAAGTTCATCAACTGGCGTTCCAACAACCTGGCGAACGTCTACACCACCGACGGTTACAGCGGTCAGTACGACTTCGTCAACCTCGGCCTGAAGAAGTAACACCGACCGGCGCACCCGCCATACGGCACGAAAGGCAGGTGAAGGCCGGCGCGGCGTGACCCGCGGGCCACCGGACAACCTCCGGTGGCCCGCGGCACCGCCGTCGGGCCGAGAGCAGTGCTCGCATACCTCATCAGGCGGCTCTTCGCCGCCGCAGTGATGCTGGTGGTCATCATTCTGGTGGTCTTCTGCATCTTCTTCCTCGTCCCCCGCTGGGCGGGCGTGGACCCGGCCACGATGTTCGTCGGCAAGCAGGCGGACCCTGCGGCCATTGAGGCCGTGCGGCAGAAGCTCGGTCTGGCAGATCCGATCTTCGCCCAGGTCTGGGAGTTCTTCAAAGGCCTGTTCGTAGGCCGCACGTACTCGGGTGGCGGCGACGTCACGGAGTGCGCGGCTCCCTGCTTCGGCTACTCCTTCCGCAACGAGCAGGCCATCTGGCCGGTGCTCACCGACCGCTTCCCAGTGACCCTGGCTCTCGCGCTCGGTGCCGCCGTACTGTGGCTGATCTTCGGTGTGGCGGCGGGTGTGCTCTCCGCGCTCAAGCGCGGTTCCCTCTGGGACCGTGGCGCGATGATCATCGCCCTCGGTGGCGTCTCGCTCCCCATCTACTTCACCGGCATGCTGTCGCTGGCGATCTTCAGCTACGGACTGGGCTGGATCGACGGCCGGTACGTGCCTCTCGAAGAGAGCTTCACCGGCTGGATCGGCGGCATGATCCTGCCCTGGATCACGCTGGCCTTCCTCTATGCCGCGATGTACGCCCGTATCACCAGAGCCACCATGATGGAGGTCCTGGGCGAGGACTACATCCGGACGGCCCGCGCCAAGGGCCTGACCGAACCCGTCGTCATCGGCAAGCACGCCATGCGTTCCACCATGACGCCGATCCTCACCATGCTCGGCATGGACCTCGGCGCGCTGATCGGTGGCGCGATCCTCACCGAGACCACCTTCAGTCTTCCCGGCCTCGGCCAGGCCGTCCTCACGGCGATCAGCGACAAGGACCTGCCCGTCATCCTGGGCGTCACGCTGATCACCTCGCTCGCGGTGATCATCGCGAACCTCCTGGTGGACCTGCTGTACGCCGTGATCGACCCCCGAGTGAGGCTCTCATGACCGAACTCAGCAAGAGTGGAGCCGCGGTGAGCGAGCCCGTCAAAGACTCGCCCGCCCCCTCCGCCTTCCTCGAAGTCCGCGACCTGAAGGTGCACTTCCCGACCGACGACGGACTGGTCAAGTCCGTCGACGGGCTCAGCTTCTCGCTGGAGAAGGGCAAGACCCTCGGCATCGTGGGCGAGTCGGGTTCGGGCAAGTCGGTGACCTCGCTCGGCATCATGGGCCTGCACACGACCGGCCAGTACGGCAAGCGCAAGCCGCAGATCTCCGGCGAGATCTGGCTGGACGGCACGGAACTGCTCACCGCCGACCCCGACCACGTGCGCAAGCTGCGTGGCCGCGAGATGGCGATGATCTTCCAGGACCCACTGTCGGCGCTGCACCCGTACTACACGATCGGTCAGCAGATCGTGGAGGCGTACCAGATCCACCACAAGGTCGCCAAGAAGGTGGCCCGCAAGCGGGCCGTCGAGATGCTCGACCGGGTCGGTATCCCCCAGCCGGACAAGCGGGTGGACAGCTACCCGCACGAGTTCTCCGGCGGTATGCGACAGCGCGCGATGATCGCGATGTCGCTGGTCAACAACCCCGAGCTGCTGATCGCGGACGAGCCGACGACCGCCCTGGACGTGACCGTCCAGGCGCAGATCCTCGACCTCATCCGGGACCTGCAGAAGGAGTTCGGCTCCGCGGTCATCGTCATCACCCACGACCTGGGTGTCGTCGCCGAGCTCTCCGACGACATCCTGGTGATGTACGGCGGCCGTTGCATCGAGCGGGGTCCGGCCGAGAAGGTCTTCTACGAGCCGAGGCACCCGTACACCTGGGGTCTGCTGGGTTCCATGCCACGGCTCGACCGTGAGCAGACCGAGCGGCTGATCCCGGTCAAGGGCTCCCCGCCCTCGCTGATCAACCTCCCGTCGGGCTGCGCCTTCAACCCGCGCTGCTCGTACGCGGACGTACCCAAGGACAACGTCACCCGCACGGTGCGCCCCGAGCTGTCCCAGGTCGGCAGCCAGCACTGGGCCGCCTGCCACATGACGCAGGAGCAGCGGGAACGGATCTGGACCGAAGAGATTGCGCCGAAGCTGTGAGCGACAAAGCAGAGGACAAACCCGTGGCCATCCCCGCGCAGAGCGACGGCACGGCGACTCTCACCAAGGACGCCGCCCCCGGCGAGACGCTGCTGAAGGTGACCGGCCTGCAGAAGCACTTCCCGATCCGCAAGGGCCTGCTCCAGCGGCAGGTCGGTGCGGTGCGGGCGGTCGACGGCATCGACTTCGAGGTCAAGTCCGGTGAGACGCTCGGCGTCGTGGGCGAGTCGGGCTGCGGCAAGTCGACGATGGGCCGGCTGATCACGCGGCTGCTCGAACCGACCGCGGGCAAGGTCGAGTTCGAGGGCAAGGACATCACGCACCTCAGCGTCGCCGGCATGCGCCCGATGCGCCGTGACGTCCAGATGATCTTCCAGGACCCGTACTCGTCGCTGAACCCGCGCCACACGATCGGCACGATCATCAGCGCCCCCTTCAAGCTCCAGGGCGTCATGCCCGAGGGCGGCATCAAGAAGGAGGTCCAGCGGCTGCTGTCGGTGGTCGGTCTCAACCCCGAGCACTACAACCGCTACCCGCACGAGTTCTCCGGCGGTCAGCGCCAGCGCATCGGCATCGCCCGCGCGCTCGCGCTCAACCCGAAGATGGTCGTGGCGGACGAGCCGGTCTCCGCGCTCGACGTGTCGATCCAGGCGCAGGTGGTGAACCTGCTGGACGACCTCCAGCAGGAGCTGGGCCTCACGTACGTGATCATCGCGCACGACCTGTCCGTCGTACGCCATGTCTCGGACCGTATCGCCGTGATGTACCTCGGCAAGATCGTCGAGCTGGCCGACCGCGAGTCGCTGTACAAGGCGCCGATGCACCCGTACACCAAGGCTCTGATGTCGGCGGTGCCGATTCCGGACCCCCGGCGCAAGTCGGCGAAGAGCGAGCGCATCCTGCTCAAGGGCGATGTGCCCTCGCCGATCTCGCCGCCGAGCGGGTGCCGCTTCCACACGCGGTGCTGGAAGGCCACGCAGATCTGCACGACGACCGAGCCGCCGCTCCTGGAGCTGAAGCCCGGTCAGCAGGTGGCCTGCCACCACCCGGAGAACTTCGAGGACCAGGCCCCGCAGGACACCGTGCTGCTGACCGCCGCGAAGGAGGCGGCGGAGCTGGTGGCCGACGAGGTGCTCGCGGAGTCCGCGGCCACGTCGGCGGCGGTCGCGGCCGAGGTGGCGGCTGCCACGGAGGCTCCGGCTTCCGAGGAGACACCGGCGAAGGACGCTGCCGCCGAGGCCGCCCCTGAAGCTGCCGAAGCCTCCGAGGGTGACACTCCCGCCAAGGAGAAGTAAGTAACACTGAGCCCCTGCCTTGCATTGGAAGGCAGGGGCTCAGTGCTGGGCGAGAATGTTCGGGTGATTCAGGAACTCTTCACCCCGTCCGTGCAGCACACACTCGACCTGGTCGGCATCTTCGTCTTCGCGATCTCCGGTGCCCTGCTGGCCGTCCGCAAGAACTTCGACGTCTTCGGCATCGCGGTCCTCGCCGAGGTCACCGCGCTGGGCGGCGGGCTGTTCCGCGACCTGATCATCGGAGCCGTGCCGCCCGCGGCCTTCACGGATCTGGGGTACTTCCTCACCCCGCTGCTCGCCGCCCTGCTGGTCTTCTTCCTCCACCCCGAGGTGGAGCGGATCCAGCTCGGCGTGAACATCTTCGACGCGGCCGGACTCGGCCTCTTCTGCGTCGCGGGCACGACGAAGGCGTACGAGTACGGGCTCGGCCTCACCGCCTCTGCGACCCTCGGACTCGCGACGGCGGTCGGCGGCGGTGTGTTGCGGGACGTCCTCGCCAACGAGGTCCCCTCGCTGCTGCGCTGGGACCGCGACCTCTACGCCGTGCCCGCCATCGTCGGCAGCGCGATGGTCGCCCTGTGCATCCGCTACGACGCCCTGAACACGTTCACCTCCGCGCTCGCCGTCGTCACGACCTTCGTGCTGCGGCTGCTCGCGATGCGATACCACTGGCGCGCGCCCCGCGCATGGCACCGGCGCTCGACGGCGGTCGAGGTGCCGGAGTGAGGCGGACCACGAGGCGTTTCACATGATCGAAACAGAAAAAGCTACTGCTTAGTAATCACCTGTTGTACCGTTCAGGCATGTCAGAAGCAGCTTCCGTGCACGCGGTACGGGCCAGGATCGGCGACAGCGAGTTCGACCGCGACACCGCGGTCACCCGTCGCGCACCCGGCGTCTACGACATCGACCTGTCCGCCGGGTGGACGATCATCAGTGCCGTCAACGGCGGCTACCTGCTCGCGGTCCTCGGCCGCGCGCTCGCCGACGCCCTGCCGCACGCCGACCCGTTCACGATCTCCGCGCACTACCTCACCGCGTCCCAGCCGGGCCCGGCGGTCGTCCGCACCGACGTCGTACGCACCGGCCGCACCCTCTCCACCGGCCAGGCGTCCCTGTTCCAGTACGACGACCAGGGCCGCGAGGTCGAGCGGATCCGCGTGCTCGCCTCGTACGGGGACCTCGACGGCCTGCCCGACGACGTCCGTACGACGGCCAGTCCGCCCGCGATTCCGCCCATGGACCAGTGCTTCGGACCCGAGGACGGCCCCGCCCCCGTCTCCGGCAGCTCCGCCATCGCCGACCGGCTGATGCTCAAGCTCGACCCCGCCACCCTGGGCTGGGCCCTCGGATCGCCGTCCGGCAAGGGCGAGATGCGGTCCTGGTTCGGCCTCGCCGACGGCCGCGACCCGGACCCTCTCTCGCTGCTCCTAGCGGTGGACGCGCTGCCGCCGACCGCCTTCGAACTCGGCCTGTCCGGCTGGGTGCCGACCGTCGAGCTGACCGTGCACGTGCGCTGCCGTCCGGCGCCGGGCCCGCTCCGCGTCGCCATCACCACCCGCAACCTCGCCGGCGGCTTCCTGGAGGAGGACGCGGAGGTCTGGGACAGCGCGGACCGGCTCGTCGCCCAGTCGCGTCAGCTGGCCAGGGTGCGGCTCGGCTGATCCGTACGAGGTCGGCCGCCCCCTGTCTTCTGTCACGGACCTGTACCAGCGAGGGAGTTGAGCCGGGCGGATGCAAGTGCAGGTCAGGGCGGGTTTGTTGAGATGGTCTTTGCGTGGGCCACAGGCGGGCCACAGCGCGGGCCCAAGCTGGGCCTAGGGGCGGTTGGTTGCATGCGGCTCTCAGATTCCGCTCATCCAAACGGGAGTTGCCCTCATGAAGCCTGTCCGCCTGACGCGCGTACGTCACGTCCCCGCCATCGCCCTGCTGGCGCTGTCGCCGCTCCTGTTGACGGCCTGCGGCTCTGACGACTCCTCGTCGTCCACGGGCAACGGCAACGGCACCTCGGGGCAGCAGGGTTGCCAGGCGCCCTCGGGCGCACCTAGCGGGGCTCCGTCGGGGATGCCGAGCGGAGCGCCGTCCGGGGCGCCTTCGGGTGCGCCGTCCGGTGCCCCCACGGGCAAGGCCCCGTCGGGAGCGCCCTCCGGGATGCCGTCGGGGGCGCCCAGTGGAGGCCCTGGCGGCGGGCAGGGCGGCGGCCCGGGCGGAGGCTGCGGGACGGGCGGCCAGCAGGGACAGGGACAGCAGGCCCAGGGCTGACCCGCTCGCGGCCGGTGGTGAAGGCCGTGAAGGCTGTGAAGGGCGCGAAGGGCGCGTACGGCATTGTCGTACGCGCCCTTCGCGCCCTTCGCGCGTGCGGGTCCGAGTCGTGTCGCGGGGTGTCAGCCCAGCCAGTGGCGGCGGCCGATGCTGATCAGCCGCATCCGGCGGGTGGCCACCCGGGCCACCTGGTCCTGTTCCTCGGGGGCCGCCTCCAGGAACGTACTGGCGGTCATCAGCATCTGGTCGACGTACAGGCCGGCGAGCATCAGCAGGTCGTCGTCGCTCCAGCCGGCGGACTCGGGCTGCTTGGCCAGTTCGGCCTTCACCTCGTCGGCGAACCGGGCCATCTGCTCCGCGATGGCCGACCGGACCTTCTGCACGCCGCCGTTGCGCTCGCGGGCGATGAACCGGATGTGCGCGGGATGCTCACGCACGTGACGGGCGATCAGGGCGACGGCACGGTCTATGCGTTCGTCGCTGTCGCCGGCCGCCGACACCGTGCCGGCGATCATCGGGTGCAGGCTGCCCAACGCCTCCTCGACCAGGGCGACTCCGAGATCCGCGGTCGAGTGGAAGTGCCGGTAGAAGGCGGTCGGGGCGACGCCGACGGCCCGGGTGACCTCGCGCAGGCCCAGGCTGCTCAGGCTCTGCTCCTCCAGCAGGCCCAACGCGGCGTCCAGGAACGCCTGTCGGGTCTTCTGCTTCTGGGCCTGCCGGATGCCGAGGGTGTGACTCATGCCATGTAGTTAACAACTGTTCTCCGTAATGGGAAAGTCGTACAGCGCGCTAGACTACGGAGTCAGTGAACAACTGTAACCACAAGCGTTCACCGAGTTGTCGGGTCCCGGAAACATCCGGGGGCATCCGGACCGTACGGAGCTGTGCGGAGCGGACAAGGCGGCTCGCCGGACTTCCACGAGAGGCATCTCATGCTGTTCCTCGTCGCAGCGCTCCTGCTGCTGGGCCTCATGCTCGGCACCGTGGCCCACGCCCCGCTGTCCTTCACCCTCGTCGCCGCGGCCGTCATCGGCGTGTGGCTGGCCGTCTTCGCGATCCGCGAGCGCCACGGCCGGCGCCGCGAGACGTCGGGCTGAACCGCCCGCACTCCTCAACCACGCACGCTCAACCACCCACGATCACCTGACTGTTCGACCGCCTGTTGGGAGCAGACACATGGAACTCACCACCGCCACCGCCGCCCCGCGGCGCCGGAGCACCGTCCGTGACGCCGACGGCATGGCCGTCGCGTCGTTCATCCTCGGCCTCGTCGGCCTGCTGGCCCTGAACATCTTCCTGGGCCCCATCTCCATCGCCTTCGCCTCGGTCGCCCTCTACCGCGGCACCACCCGCCGCGGCCGAGCCTTCCTCGGCCTCGCCCTGGGAATCGCCGACCTCCTGGTCCTACTGGCCTTCATGTCGGCGGACAGCACGCTGTCCTGGAGCTTCTGAGACTGCGACGCCGCGACCGGGCCGAGTGGGAGCTCCGGTGAGGAAGGGGCCCGGGCCCCGTACAAACAACCCCCGCCCGACCAGCCCACCAGATAGCGGGCCCTAGAATCGGGCCTACCATGGCATACCTCGACCACGCCGCGACCACCCCGATGCTCCCGGAGGCGGTCGAGGCAATGACCGCGCAGTTCTCCGTCACCGGCAACGCATCCTCCCTGCACGCCGCCGGCCGCCGCGCCCGCCGGACGGTCGAGGAGGGCCGCGAAACCCTCGCGGACGCCCTGGGCGCCCGCCCGAGCGAGGTGGTCTTCACCTCCGGCGGCACCGAGGCCGACAACCTCGCAGTGAAGGGCCTGTACTGGTCCCGCCGCGACGCCGACCCGACCCGCACCCGGGTCCTGGCGAGCCCGGTGGAGCACCACGCCGTCCTCGACGCGGTCCACTGGCTCGGTGAGCACGAGGGCGCCACGGTCGAGTACCTCCCCGTCGACCGGTACGGCCGCGTCCACCCCGACACCCTCCGCGAGGCCATCGCGCGCAACCCCGACGACGTCGCCCTCGCGACCGTCATGTGGGCCAACAACGAGATCGGCACGGTCATGCCGGTCCGCGAACTGGCCGACGTGGCAGGGGAGTTCGACATCCCGCTGCACGCCGACGCCGTCCAGGCCTTCGGCCAGCTCCCGGTCGACTTCGGCGCCTCGGGCCTTGCCGCGATGACCGTCTCGGGCCACAAGATCGGCGGCCCGTACGGCATCGGGGCGCTGCTGCTCGGCCGCGAGTACAGCCCCGTACCGGTCCTGCACGGCGGGGGCCAGGAGCGGCACGTACGCTCCGGCACCCTGGACGTGCCCGCCGTCGCCGCGTTCGCCGTGGCGGGCCGGACCGCCGCCGAGCAGCGCGAGTGGTTCGTCCGCGAGATCGGCGGGCTGCGCGACGACCTGGTAGACGCCGTACTCCAGGCCGTGCCGGACGCGATCCTCGGCGGCGACCCGGCGATCGGGGGCCGCCTGCCGGCCAACGCCCACTTCACGTTCCCCGGCTGCGAGGGGGACTCGCTGCTCCTGCTGCTCGACGCGCAGGGCATCGAGTGCTCCACGGGCTCCGCGTGCACGGCGGGCGTGGCCCAGCCGAGCCACGTCCTCCTCGCCACGGGCACCGACCCCGACCTCGCCCGCGGCACCCTCCGCTTCTCCCTCGGCCACACCTCGACGGAGACGGACGTCGAGGCGGTCGCGAAGGCGATCGGGCCGGCGGTGGAGAGGGCGCGGACGGCGGGGCTGAGCTGAGCGCTCCGCTGGATGTGCGGTTCCCGGGTGCGGGCCGCTCGCAGCCGCGGGCCGGCTGTGGCTGGTCGCGCCCGCGCGGCGGAGCCGCACAATGTCACTGCCCCGCGCCCCTGAAGGGGCGTGCCCCTCCTACGCGCTGCGCGTGGACGGCTTGGCCGACGGGGAGGCCGACCGCACGGCGGCCTCGCGCACCATGGGTATGTATCTCTTCCAGTCCCAGTGCGGGCCCGGGTCCGTGTGGTCCGTGCCCGGTACCTCGACGTGGCCGATGATGTGTTCCCGGTCGACCGGGATGTCGTACCGGGCGCAGATACGGGCCGTCAGACGGGCCGAGGCCTCGTACATCGCGTCCGTGAAGTCCTTCGGGCGGTCCACGAAACCCTCGTGCTCGATGCCGACGCTCCGCTCGTTGAAATCGCGGTTGCCCGCGTGGAAGGCGACGTCCAGCTCGCGGATCATCTGTGTGACGCGGCCGTCCTGGCGGACGATGTAGTGCGTGGCGGCGCCGTGCGCGGGATTCTGGAAGACCTTCACCGCGCTCTCGTAACTGCCCTGTGTGACATGGATGATCACGCGGTCTATGCCGAAGTCGTCGGGCCGGTCGGCCATCCGCCAGTTCGACGAGGACGCCGCCACCCAGCGCGCGCCCCGGAAGTCGACCGCACCCTCCTCACGCGGCTTCTCCACGCTCGGCAGCCGCCACCACATGCGCTTCAGCTCGTCCTGGGCCAGCACGGCCGTGCCCACGCCGGCCACGGCCGTGGCCCCGCCGATCAGCAACGCACGGCGCCCGATGCGCCGGTCCGTGTCCCTTGCCGTGTCCCCACCCTGATCGTGCATGTCTAGTCGAACGGATACTCGTGGGCTCCGGTTCCCGCGGACCCGTACCCTGGAAGGGTTATGACTGAGACCTCGCAGCGCCCCCTTCGCGTACTGGCCGCCATGTCCGGTGGTGTGGACTCCGCCGTCGCCGCCGCCCGTGCCGCGCAAGCAGGGCATGACGTGACCGGAGTCCACCTCGCCCTCTCGGCGAACCCGCAATCGTTCCGCACGGGCGCGCGTGGCTGTTGCACCATCGAGGACTCGCGCGACGCCCGCCGCGCCGCGGACGTCATCGGCATCCCGTTCTACGTGTGGGACCTCGCCGAGCGCTTCCGCGAGGACGTGGTCGAGGACTTCGTCGCGGAGTACGAGGCCGGCCGCACCCCGAACCCCTGTCTGCGCTGCAACGAGAAGATCAAGTTCGCGGCCCTGCTCGACAAGGCCCTCGCTCTCGGCTTCGACGCGGTCTGCACCGGCCACTACGCCAAGGTCATCGTGAACGACGACGGCACGCGCGAGCTGCACCGCGCCTCGGACATGGCCAAGGACCAGTCGTACGTCCTCGGTGTGCTGGACGACCGTCAGCTCGCGCACGCGCTCTTCCCGCTCGGCGACACGCTCACCACGAAGGACGAGATCCGCGCGGAGGCCGAGCAGCGGGGCCTCGCCGTCGCCAAGAAGCCGGACTCGCACGACATCTGCTTCATCGCCGACGGCGACACCCAGGGCTTCCTCGCGAACCGCCTCGGCAAGGCGGAGGGTGACATCGTCGACGAGTCCGGCTCGGTCGTCGGCAGCCACGAGGGCGCGTTCGGCTTCACGATCGGCCAGCGCAAGGGCCTGCGCATCGGCACCCCGGCCCCCGACGGCAAGCCGCGGTACGTCCTCGACATCTCGCCCGTGGACAACACCGTGACGGTCGGCCCGGCGGCCGCCCTGGACGTCTCCGCGCTCACTGCGATCAAGCCCCGCTGGTGCGGTGCCGCTCCGGCCGGCCCGGGCACGTACACGGCTCAGCTCCGCGCCCACGGCGGCGAGACCACGGTCACCGCCGAACTCGTCGACGGCGAGCTCCGGGTGCACTTCACCGAGCCCGTCCGCGGCGTCGCCCCCGGCCAGGCGATCGTCCTCTACGACGACACCCGCGTGGTCGGCTCGGCGACGATCGCGACGACCACGCGCGCGGCGACCGCACTGGCCTGAGACGGCCGCTCACCGGCCGACACAGCGGCTGCACGGCTTACTCGGCTACTCGGCGAAGAAATCCGCCAGCGCCGGAGCCAGTACCCCCGGATCCACCACGTGGGTCTGGCCCTCCAGCACGCGGTACGTCCCGTCCGGCGCCGCCTCCGCGGTGGCCCGGGCGGACTCGCGCATCCACTCGGGACTCGCGCCGCCCGCCAGGGCCAGCACGGGCACGGGGACGGAGGCGAGGCGCTTGCGGGGCACCAGCCCGTCGCCCATCACGGCGTTGTCGTACGCGAGGGTCGGGGCGACCGCCTCCAGGGCCGGCCAGACGGCGGAGTGCCGCATGCCCCTGATGACCTCGGGGGGTGCCCCGGTCAGGGCGATGAACAGCTCCACCGCGTCTCCGCGCCTGTCCTGCGCCAGCAGCTGGGTGAGGCGCTCGGTGTACTCCGCGCGCTGTTTTTCGCCCCCTTCGTAGACGGCGAACGGCGGCTCGTAGACAGCGACCTTGCTGATCGGCAGCCCGCTCGCCGCCGCCTCCAGGGCGAGCGCGGCGCCCGACGACATGCCGTACAGGGCCGCGCTGCCGTCGCCCATGGCCTCGATGAGAGCCGCGATGTCCTCGACCTCCCGGGCCACCGCGAAGGGCTGTGTGTCACCGCTGTCGCCGCGGCCCCTGCGGTCGTACACGACCGCGCCGAACCGGTCCGACAGGAGCGAGGCCAGGGGCGCGTCGGAAGCGCCCGTGGCCATCGCCCCGGTCACGAAGATGACCGCCGGGCCCTCACCACTGACTTCGTACGCGATGGGCGTGCCGTCGCGCGAGATCGTCTTCTTCTCCATGCCTGTGAGGACTGCCGGACGGCCCGGAACTCATCGGTCAGACGGCTTCCACCGCTTCTACTTCGTAGAAGCACAGGTGGTCCTTGATCTCGGCGACCTCCGGCTTGGGGTCGGGGTATGTCCAGACAAGGTCGGGGGCGTCCGGCAGCGACCAGTAGGACGCGTCACCCTTGAAGGGGCAGTGGGTGCGGGTCTCCGACGGCGTCAGCAGATCGAGGCGTACGTCCTCCGCGGGGAGGTAGTAGCGCACGGGCAGGCCCGTCTCGCGCAGCAGCAGCGGGCGGGTGCTCTCCGCGAGCACCTCTCCGCCACGCACGACACGGACGTGCTCGGTGCCCTGCTCGATGGTGATGCGGTGGCCTTGCGTCACGGCTTTTCGGCCTCCTCAGGTAGCGGTCTCGCCCTCTACAGCGCAGGCTGCTGTCGTGTTCTTCCCCTTCGTCCCCGGCTTTTCGTCCGTCTCTTCTTCTTTCTCATTCTCTTCGGCTTCTCTCCGGCGGAGGTCCTCATGGGAGCCACACGCCTGACCCGCAACCGCAAGACCCTCGCCCACCAGGTGCGCTACGCCCTGCGGTATCCCGACAGGGTCCCCGCGCACGCGCGCCGGGCCACGCGTGACGCCTGGCTGCGGCTGCGGTACGGCCACGACCACATCGCGTACTACCGGGCCGTGATGGCCTCGGACACCGCGCGCGGCGCCGAGTCGGCCGTCGGCCACAACCCGTCACGCGACCGGTGGACGCAGATCGGCCGGATGCAGTTCGACTACCTGGTGGGGCACGGGCTGAAGCCGGAGCACCGGATGCTGGAGATCGGCTGCGGGAACCTGCGCGCCGGGCGGCTGTTCATCGACCACCTGGAGAGCGGCCACTACTACGGGATCGACATCTCGCCGGACATCCTCATCGCGGCCCAGGACACCCTCGTACGGGAGGGGCTGCAGGACCGGCTGCCGCATCTGACGCTCACCGACGACCTGACGTTCGCGTTCCTGCCGGACGCGCACTTCGACGTGGTGCACGCGCACAGCGTGTTCTCGCACTCGCCGCCGCACCTCATCGAGGAGTGCTTCGCGCACGTCGGCCGGATCCTCGCTCCCGGCGGCTTCTTCGACTTCACCTTCGACCGGACCGAGGGCAGGGAACACCAGGTCCTGCACGAGGACTTCTACTACCGCACGGAGACCCTCGTCGAGCTCGCCGCTTCCCACGGCCTGTCGGCCCGCTTCATGGCCGACTGGGAGGCTCTGCCCCACCGCCAGTCGAGGATGCGGGTGACGGCGACGCCGGATCCGGGCCCGTGATGTCGGTGCCGGGTCGTAGCGTGGAGCCATGAATATCTGCGTCTTCCTCTCGGCCGCCGACCTCGACGAGCGTTACACCCGCCCCGCCCGCGAGTTCGCCGAGCTGCTCGGCAAGGGCGGGCACACCCTCGTGTGGGGCGGTTCGGACGTCGGTCTCATGAAGGTGGTCGCCGACGGCGTGCAGGAGGCGGGAGGACGGCTGCTGGGCGTCTCCGTGGAGTTCCTGGCGGCCAAGGCGCGCGCGGGCGCCGACGAGATGGTCGTCGCGGCCGACCTCGCCGAGCGCAAGGCGCTGCTCCTGGAGAAGGCCGACGCCGTCGTGATCATGGTCGGTGGTACGGGCACGCTCGACGAGGCGACGGAGATCCTGGAGCTGAAGAAGCACGGGCACACCGACAAGCCGGTCGTCCTGCTCAACACCGCGGGCTTCTACGACGGTCTCAAGGAGCAGTTCCGCCGCATGGAGGACGAGGGCTTCCTGCCGCTGCCCCTCACGGAGCTCGTGTTCTTCGCCGAGGAGCCCGTCGGAGCGCTGGCCTACCTGGAGGAGAGCCAGGGCACGCAGTGAGCCGTCGGCAGCGGCGACAGGGCCCGGCGGGGGAGGGACACGCGCGTGCGAGCATGGCGGGCATGCCTACTCATCTGATCACCGGGGCCGGTTCCGGCATCGGCGCGGCCGTCGCCCGCCGCCTCCACGCGCGCGGGGACGAACTCGTCCTGCACGCGCGCGACGCGGGCCGCGCGAAGGAGCTGGCTGCCGAGTTCCCCGGGTCCCGGACGCTCGTCGGTGACCTCGCGGACCCGGACCGGCTCTCCTGGGCGTTCTCGCACCAGACGCTGCCGGACCGGATCGACTCGCTGATGCACATCGCGGGTGTCGTCGACCTCGGCCCGGTCGGCGAGCTGACCCCCAAGACCTGGCGTCACCAGCTCGATGTGAACCTGATCGCGCCCGCCGAGCTGACCCGGCACTTCCTGCCCCAACTCCGCGTCACCCAGGGCCATGTGATCTTCGTCAACTCCGGCGCCGGCCTCAGCGCCTCCGCCGGCTGGTCCGCGTACGCCGCCTCCAAGCACGGTCTGAAGGCCCTCGCCGACTCTCTGCGCAACGAGGAGCACGCGAACGGCGTCCGCGTCACGACCGTCTATCCCGGCCGCACCGCGAGCCCGATGCAGGCCAAGGTCCACCATCAGGAGGGCAAGGAGTACGACGCCTCGAAGTGGATCGACCCCGAGTCCGTCGCGACGAGCATCCTCATGGCCCTCGACCTGCCCCGGGACGCCGAGATCAACGACTTGACGGTACGCCCCGGCCGCTGACCGGGACCCGAACCCGGAGCCGGACCCGCCCCCGCACCGACCTCGGACACGGACTGTGGCGTCCCCTTCCGCGGGCATTCCGTAGGCTGCCCGGGTGAGCGAAAACAGCGAGTTCAGGCCCGGCCCCGCGACCGGTGTCGGGTCGATGCCGGGCGGGGACGCCCGGGAGGCCGCCAAGACCGTGGCCGGGACCTTCGAGGGCCCCGAGACGGGCATGCCGTTCCTGGCGGAACTGCCCGCGCGGGGCCCCGGCGCCGACATGATCGGGCGGACCGCCGGGATGCTCGCCGAGCTGTACGCGCGCGTGGAGCCCAGCGGCTGGCGGCTCGGGGACCGGCCGGGGCGGGACACCAAGCGGGCCAGGTCCTGGCTCGGCGAGGACCTCGACGCCCTGGAGGAGTTCACCCAGGGCTACCAAGGCCCGTTGAAGGTCCAGGCGGTGGGTCCCTGGACGCTCGCCGCCGCGCTGGAGCTGCGGGGCGGCGAGGTGGCGCTCTCCGACCCCGGCGCCTGCCGGGACCTCGCCGGATCGCTCGCCGAGGGACTGCGTGACCACCTCGCCGAGGTACGCCGTCGCGTGCCCGGCGCCGACGTCGTCCTGCAGCTCGACGAACCGTCCCTCTTCGCCGTACTGAGCGGCCGGGTGAGGTCCGCGAGCGGCTACCGCACCCACCGGGCCGTCGACCGGCAGCTCGTCGAGGCCACACTGCGGGACGTCGTGTCGGTACAGGCCGGCGGCCCGGTCGTCGTGCACTCGTGCGCGCCCGACGTCCCGTTCGCGCTGCTGCGCAGAGCCGGAGCGAGCGCCGTCTCCTTCGACTTCGCACTCCTCACCGAGCGTGACGACGACACGATCGGGGAAGCGGTGGAAGGGGGGACCAAGCTCTTCGCCGGTGTCGTCCCGGGGACGGATGCCGCATTGTCAGACCCTGCCGGTAGCGTCATGGGTGTCAGGACGCTGTGGCGCAGGCTGGGGCTGAATCCGGGGCTTCTCACGGACGCGGTCACACTCACCCCGTCGTGCGGACTCGCGGGCGCTTCCCCCGAGTACGCGCGCGGGGCACTCGCCCACTGCGTCCGGGCGGCGAGATCCCTCGCGGACAACCCAGAGTAACGGGAGGACGAAACGGTGGCCGGCGACAAGGACGCACAGATGGCCTCGGCTGCGGGGCCCGTGCCCGCCGAGGCTCGGGAGAAGCACGCGCAGCTCGCTGAGCAGATCGAGGAGCACCGCTTCCGGTACTACAGGAATGACGCGCCGGTCATCAGCGACGCGGACTTCGACAAACTCCTGCGCGCCCTGGAGGCGTTGGAGGACGAGTATCCCGAGCTGCGCACGCCGGACTCGCCGACCCAGAAGGTCGCGGGGGCGTACGCGGGCGATTTCACGACGTTCTCGGCCGTCCAGCACCGCTCGCGCATGCTCTCCCTCGACAACGCCTTCGACGACGAGGAGCTGGCCGCCTGGGCCGACCGCGTCGCCAAGGACGTCGGCACGTCCACGTACCACTTCCTGTGCGAGCTGAAGGTCGACGGCCTCGCGGTCAATCTCACGTACGAGCAGGGCCGTCTCACGCGCGCGGCGACCCGCGGCGACGGCCGTACGGGCGAGGACATCACGCCCAACGTCCGTACGATCACGGAGATCCCCGACCGCCTCCACGGCGACCGCATCCCGGACCTCGTGGAGATCCGCGGCGAGGTCTACTTCCCGATGGAGAAGTTCGAGGAGCTCAACGCCCGTCTGGTGGAGGCGGGTGACAAGCCCTTCGCCAACCCGCGCAACGCGGCGGCGGGTTCACTCCGCCAGAAGGACTCCCGCATCACCGCGACCCGGCCGCTGCACATGGTCGTCCACGGCATCGGCGCCCTTGAGGGCTTCGACGGCATGAGCCGCCTCTCACAGGCCTATGAACTGCTGCACGCGTGGGGCCTGCCGACGACCCGCTACGGCAAGGTGGTCGACGACCTCGACGGCGTACGGGAGTTCATCGCCTACTACGGAGAGAACCGCCACTCCGTGGAGCACGAGATCGACGGCGTCGTCGTCAAGCTCGACGAGATCCCCCTCCAGGGCCGCCTCGGCTCGACCTCCCGCGCGCCCCGCTGGGCGATCGCCTGGAAGTACGCGCCTGAGGAGGTCAACACCAAGCTGGTCAACATCCGCGTGGGCGTGGGCCGCACGGGCCGCGTCACTCCGTACGCGCAGGTGGAGCCCGTCACGGTGGCTGGCTCCGAGGTCGAGTTCGCCACGCTGCACAACCAGGACGTGGTGAAGGCCAAGGGCGTCCTCATCGGCGACACCGTGGTGCTCCGCAAGGCCGGAGACGTCATCCCGGAGATCCTCGGCCCGGTCGTCGACCTGCGGGACGGCAGCGAGCGGGAGTTCGTGATGCCCGCCGAGTGCCCCGAGTGCGGCACACCGCTGGCGCCCGCCAAGGAGGGCGACATCGACCTCCGCTGCCCGAACGGCCAGACCTGCCCCGCCCAGTTGCGCGAGCGCCTCTTCTACCTCGGCGGCCGCAAGTGCCTGGACATCGAGAACTTCGGTTACGTGGCCGCCGCCGCGCTCACCAAGCCCCTGGAGCCGGCCGAGCCGCCCCTGAGGGACGAGGGCGACCTCTTCGACCTCACCATCGAGCAGTTGCTGCCCATCAAGGCGTACGTCCTCGACCAGGACAGCGGACTGCCCAAGCGGGACCCGAAGACCGGCGAGGAGAAGATCGCCACGGTCTTCGCCAACCAGGAGGGCGCTCCGAAGAAGAACGCGCTCGCGATGCTGGACTTCATCGCGGCCGCCAAGGAGCGTCCGCTGGCCCGGATCATCACCGGCCTGTCCATCCGGCACGTGGGGCCGGTCGCTGCCGAGGCCCTGGCCCGCGAGTTCCGCTCGATCGACCGCGTCCAGCAGGCCACGGAGGAGGAGCTGGCCGCCGTGGAGGGCGTCGGGCCCACCATCGCCGCCTCCCTGAAGCAGTGGTTCACGGTGGACTGGCACCAGGAGATCCTCCGCAAGTGGAAGGCCGCGGGCGTCCGTATGGAGGAGGAGAGCTCCGGCGAGGACGAGGGACCCCGCCCGCTCGAAGGGCTCACCGTCGTCGTCACCGGCACCCTGGAACATCACACCCGCGACGGAGCGAAAGAGGCACTCCAGAGCCGGGGAGCGAAAGTGACCGGTTCGGTTTCGAAGAAGACGGCTTTTGTTGTCGTGGGTGACAATCCAGGATCGAAGTACGACAAGGCAATGCAGCTCAAAGTGCCGGTTCTGAACGAGGAGGGCTTCGCCGTCCTGCTCGAACAAGGACCGGAGGCGGCGGCCGAAGTCGCGCTTCCGATCGAGGAGTAGCGGTTGAAGACCACCCGTTCGGCGCATACCAGATGCATACGGGTGGCCGGGTCGCATTCGGGCAACCGTCGTCGACCGCTGCCCGTGGAAGCCTTCTGCGGCCTACTGTTGAGGTGTGCGCCTGCCGTGCCCAGCTGCGGTTGGGGCATCCCCTGCTCTTCAGGAGCTCTGGGGAAGGGTTATCAGACGCGGTGCCGTTGAGGGTTAGTCGGGCATCGGGCCGCGTGGCGTGGGCACCGCCGGCTGTGAGAGGGACGGGAATGGAACCGACCGAGAGCGCCGCCCCGGACTCACGGCTGCGCCCGCGCTGGGTGACCGGCGTGCGGCGATGGGGGCACCCCTTGCTGGAGCGAAGCCGGGAGTTCGGAGCGGGCCTCAGGGTCACACGGCCGACAGGGCGTCCGGGCGGGCAGGTGCGCGCCGCCGGACAGTACAGCGCGGCGGCCGGGCACGGCCCCGGCCGCCTCACCTCCGTCCCCGGATCCCCGTCCCACATGCCGGGCCACGAGTCCGACAAGCAGGTGTCCTGGCCCGCGCTGCCCACGACGGTCGTCACATCGGCGGCGTTCGTCCTGGGCGCGGGCTTCTACCGGGCGTTCACCGGGAACCACGCGCTCTTTCCGTCCGGCTCCACCGGCTGGGCGCTCGCGGTCCTGGTCGGCGTCATCGTCGGCCACCTGGTGGCGCTCGGCCGTTCCCGCTGGTGGGGCGGTACGGGCTCCGGCGGGGCCCTCACCCTCTCCGTCCTGATGCTGTACGGCTGGGTGCCCGCCGGGATGGTCAGCCTCACGGTCGTCGTCCTCGTCGGCATAGCCCGTCGTCATCGCTGGCGGCAGGGCGTGCTGCACGGCGCGGTGGACATCCTGGGCATCGGCGCCGGGGCGCTGGTGCTCGCCGTGTTCGGCCGGGTGCCGTCCGTCGAGACGCCCTGGAAACCGGAGACTTGGACTGTTTACACGGCACCTTCGGTGGTGTTGGTGGCAGGGGCGTATCTCGTGGTCTCCCGCGCGCTGCTCTGGTACCTCCACGCGCCGCGTACGGCCGGACTGCCGACCGTGGCCCGAACGGCCCTGGTCAGACAGGGGCTGGTCGCCGTCGCGCTGCTCGGCATCGCCCCGCTGATCTGTGTCGTCGCGATCGCCCTCCCCGTGTTGCTGCCGCTCTTCGCGGTCCCGCTCATCGCTCTCGACTCCACGCTCTGGATAGCGCGGGCGCGGGCCGAGGAGCAACTGCGTGACCCCCTCACCGGACTGCCCAACCGGCAGTGGCTGCTCGAACGGACCTGGCGGGCGCTGGACGACGCCGAACGAATCGGTGCACGTTCCGCTCTGATGTTGATCGATCTCGATCGCTTCAGGGCCGTGAATGACACGCTCGGCCACCTCGCCGGAGACCGGCTGCTGTTGCAGATAGCGGACCGGCTGCGGGTGGCGCTGCCGCGCGGGGCGGAGGCCGCGCGGCTCGGCGGGGACGAGTTCGCCGTCTTACTGCCCATCGTCGACTCGACGACGTCCGCCACGCGGGTCGCCCGCAATCTCGTGGCTACGCTCGGGTCACCGCTCGACCTCGACGGACTCACGCTCGTCCTGGAGGCCAGCGCCGGGCTCGCCGTCTTCCCCGATCACGCGCTGGACGCGGAGGGGCTGCTGCGGCGGGCGGACGTCGCGATGTACCAGGCGAAGCGCGACCGCACGGGCGTGGAGGTGTACGAGTCCAAGCGGGACTCCAACACCCCCGACCGGCTCGGACTGCTGGGGGACCTGCGGCGGGCGCTCGACGCGGGAGACGTCGAACTGCACTACCAGCCCAAGGTCCGCTTCGACGGACAGGTGGCGGGCCTTGAGGCGCTCGTACGGTGGGTGCATCCCGAGCGCGGGAAGGTGCCGCCGGACGAGTTCATAGCCATCGCCGAGTCGTCCGGGCTGATGCCGCATCTCACCGAGTACGTGCTGGAGACGGCGCTCGCCCAGGTGGCGCGGTGGCGGGCCCGGGGGCTGCGGGTGCCGGTCGCCGTCAATGTGTCACCGCGGGACGTGCACACGCCCGGGTTCGCCGGGTCGGTCGCCGCGCGGCTCGCTCGGCACGGGGTTCCCGCGGGGTCGCTCCAGCTGGAGATAACGGAACACGTGCTGCTCGAGGACCCGCAGCGCGCCGCGGACACCCTGGCGGGGCTGACCGGGCACGGCGTGAAGATGTCGCTCGACGACTTCGGGACCGGGTATTCGTCGCTGGTGCATCTGCGGCGGCTGCCCGTGAGCGAGCTGAAGATCGACCGGTCCTTCGTGGCCCGGCTCGCCTTTGACACCGAGGATGCCGAGATCGTCCGGTGCACCATCGATCTCGCTCACTCGCTCGGGCTGGTGGTCGTCGCCGAGGGTGTCGAGGACGACGAGACGTGGGAGCGGCTCCGGGATCTCGGGTGCGACGCGGTTCAGGGGTGGCTCGTCGCGGCGGCGATGCCGCCGGAGGAGGCCACGGCGTGGCTGCTGGCGCGGGGGTCTCGGGGGTGGCAGCGGCCGAAGGCCGCCTTGCCCGCGGCGTTGCCTGCGGCAGCTGAGGAGTAGTTGGGTGCGGTCGGTAGTTATTTCTTTCCCGCCCGCACCACCCGTTTCTGGCACACCTGACACGTGAAGGTTTCCCGTCGGGGTACTCGCCGTCGGCGGCCCTCCGTTCGTCGTGCGGTGTATAAGCCCCGTACAGCCCGTACGGCTCATACCACCCCCATGCGTCCCCCACCGAGCCGTGCCCGGGAAACCGATGTACGGGGATTCCCGTGCGACCCATAGGATTGGGCCACACCACACTCACTCACCCCTGAGGATCGCTGCATGCCTGGCATCACGCGCGAGGAGGTCGCCCACCTCGCCCGGCTGGCGCGTCTGGAGCTGAAGGGCGAAGAGCTCGACCACTTCGCCGGCCAGCTCGACGACATCATCGGCGCGGTCGCCCGCGTCAGCGAGGTCGCCGACCAAGACGTACCGCCGACCTCCCACCCGCTGCCGCTGACGAACGTCATGCGCGCGGACGAGGTCCGTCCGTCGCTCACCCCCGCGCAGGCGCTCTCCGGCGCCCCGGCCCAGGAGCAGCAGCGTTTCAAGGTGCCGCAGATCCTGGGGGAGGACTAACCACCATGACGGACAGCAACGTCAACATCATCAAGCTCACCGCCGCGGAGATCGCCGGGAAGATCGCCGCCGGTGAACTCACCGCCGTCGAGGTCACCGAGGCCCACCTCGCGCGCATCGAGGCAGTCGACGAGAAGGTGCACGCCTTCCTGCACGTCGACCGGGACGGGGCGCTCGCCCAGGCCCGAGCCGTCGACGAGAAGCGCGCGAAGGGCGAGAAGCTCGGCCCGCTCGCCGGCGTCCCGCTCGCGCTCAAGGACATCTTCACCACCGAGGGCATCCCGACGACCGTCGGCTCGAAGATCCTCGAAGGCTGGATCCCGCCGTACGACGCCACGCTCACCAAGCGGCTGAAGGTGGCCGACGTCGTCATTCTCGGCAAGACCAACATGGACGAGTTCGCCATGGGGTCCAGCACCGAGAACAGCGCGTACGGGCCCACCGGCAACCCCTGGGACCTGACGAGGATCCCCGGCGGCTCCGGCGGCGGTTCGTCCGCCGCGCTCGCCTCCTACCAGGCGCCCCTCGCCATCGGCACGGACACCGGCGGCTCCATCCGCCAGCCCGCCTCCGTCACCGGCACGGTCGGCGTGAAGCCGACGTACGGCGCCGTCTCGCGGTACGGCATGGTCGCGTTCTCGTCCTCCCTCGACCAGGGTGGGCCCTGCGCCCGTACGGTCCTCGACGCCGCCCTCCTCCACGAGGTCATCGCCGGACACGACCCCCTCGACTCCACCTCCATCGACGCGCCCGTCCCGGCCGTCGTCGAGGCCGCCCGCAACGGCAGCGTCGAAGGCATGCGCGTCGGTGTCGTCAAGCAGTTCCGCGGCGAGGGCTACCAGGCCGGTGTCGTGCAGCGCTTCGACGAGTCCGTCTCGCTTCTCAAGGAACTGGGCGCCGAGATCGTCGAGCTGGACTGCCCGTCCTTCGACCTGGCCCTTTCGGCGTACTACCTGATCGCGCCGTCCGAGTGTTCGAGCAACCTCGCCCGCTTCGACGGCCTGCGCTACGGCCTGCGCACCGGCGACGACGGCACGCACTCCGCCGAGGAGGTCACCGCCCTCACCCGTGAGGCGGGCTTCGGCGACGAGGTCAAGCGCCGCATCATGCTCGGCACGTACGCGCTCAGCTCCGGCTACTACGACGCGTACTACGGCAGCGCCCAGAAGGTCCGTACGCTCATCACGCGCGACTTCGAGAAGGCGTTCGAGCAGGTGGACGTGATCGTCTCGCCCACGACGCCGACCACCGCCTTCCCGATCGGCGAGCGCGCCGACGACCCGATGGCGATGTACCTCGCGGACCTGTGCACCATCCCGACGAACCTCGCGGGCAACGCCGCGATGTCGCTGCCCTGCGGTCTCGCACCGGAGGACAACCTCCCGGTGGGCCTGCAGATCATCGCCCCCGCGATGCAGGACGACCGTCTTTACAAGGTTGGTGCTGCTGTGGAAGCCGCGTTCGTGGAACGCTGGGGGCACCCGCTGATCGAGGAGGCTCCGTCGCTGTGAGTACCAGGGCCGACAAGGCAAAGAACTTCAAGAAGTCGAAGAAGGGGCTGTACCTGTCGCTCGGCAGTGCGGCGTTCGGCGCGCTCAGCGTCGCCAAGCAGGCCAAGCTGGCCCGCAGCGACGGGGACACCCTGAGGCTCATCGACGCGGCCGTATCCGCCGCCGCCATCGTCACCGGCGTTGCGATCATCTACCGGGAGCTCAAGCGCCTCGGTGACGACGACGTCCTGCTGGGCTGAGAGGGAAAGTTTCACCGTGACTGTCACGACTGACCTGGTGTCGTACGAGGACGCGCTGGCGTCGTACGACCCCGTCATGGGCCTCGAAGTCCATGTCGAACTCGGCACCAAGACCAAGATGTTCTGCGGCTGCTCCACCGAGCTGGGCGCCGAGCCCAACTCGCAGGCCTGCCCGACCTGTCTGGGCATGCCGGGCGCGCTGCCGGTCGTCAACGCGGTCGGTGTCGAGTCCGCGATCAAGATCGGCCTCGCGCTGCACTGCGAGATCGCCGAGTGGTGCCGCTTCGCCCGGAAGAACTACTTCTATCCGGACATGCCGAAGAACTTCCAGACCTCCCAGTACGACGAGCCGATCGCCTTCAACGGCTATCTGGACGTCCAGCTGGAGGACGGCGAGGTCTTCCGCGTGGAGATCGAGCGCGCCCACATGGAGGAGGACACCGGCAAGTCGCTGCACGTCGGCGGCGCGACCGGCCGTATCCACGGCGCCTCGCACTCGCTGCTCGACTACAACCGCGCCGGTATCCCGCTCATCGAGATCGTCACCAAGCCGATCGAGGGCGCCGGCGAGCGAGCTCCCGAGGTCGCCAAGGCGTACGTCGCCGAGCTGCGCGAGCTCATCAAGGCGCTCGGTGTCTCCGAAGCCCGCATGGAGCAGGGCCAGATGCGCTGCGACGTGAACCTGTCGCTGCGCCCGCACGGCCGCGAGAAGTTCGGCACCCGGAGCGAGACCAAGAACGTCAACTCGCTGCGTTCCGTGGAGCGTGCGGCCCGCTTCGAGATCCAGCGGCACGCCGCGGTGCTGAACTCCGGCGGAACGATCATCCAGGAGACCCGCCACTTCCACGAGGACACCGGGTCCACGACCTCGGGCCGCGTGAAGGAGGAGGCGGAGGACTACCGCTACTTCCCCGAGCCGGACCTCGTGCCGGTCGCCCCGTCCCGCGAGTGGGTCGAGGAGCTGCGAGCGGGCCTGCCCGAGCAGCCGCTGGCCCGCCGCAACCGGCTGCGCGAGGAGTGGGGCATCACCGCCCACGACATGCAGTCGATCCTCAACGCCGGTGCCATCGACCCGATCGTCGCCACCATCGCGGCGGGCGCCGACGCGGCCTCCGCCCGTAAGCGGTGGATGGGCGAACTGTCGCGCACGGCCAACGAGTCGGGTGTGTCGCTGGACGCGCTGGCCATCACGCCCGAGCAGGTCGCCCGGGTGACCGCCCTGGTCAACGAGGGCTCCCTGAACGACAAGCTGGCCCGCCAGGTCATCGAGGGCGTCCTCAAGGGCGAGGGCACCCCGGACGAGGTCGTCGAGAAGCGCGGTCTGAAGGTCGTCTCCGACGAGGGCGCCCTGACGACGGCCGTCGAGGAGGCCATCGCCGGCAACGCGGCCATCGCGGACAAGATCCGTGGCGGCAAGGTCGCCGCCGTCGGCGCCCTTGTGGGCGCGGTCATGAAGGCCACGCGGGGGCAGGCCGACGCGGCCCGCGTCAAGGAGCTCATCCTGGAGAAGCTGGGCGTCGAGGGCTGAGCCCCGGCTCTTCTCCTCGCCGAGGGGGCGAGCTGAACGCCGCCGAGGTCTTGTGCGTACAAGTGGCTGAGGCCGCTCGCTCCTACCGCGTGTAGGTCAATCGGGGGGTGCATCGGGAACGGTGTACCCCCCATTGGCGTGCCCGCGGACGCCGTGCGGGGCGACAGAGTTCATTGGATTGTCGTGTGAACTGCCTCGCATTCCTGTGAGTAAACCCACGAATGAGGCCAACGATCACTCTTGGCTGCAAGAGTGATAACGAATTGGTCATGCGTTCTTTGCGGGCAGTTCCCGATAAAGATCCACAAAACACCCAGGGGAGCTCGTCCGTGGCAGCTCTAGCACGTTGGTGTGTCCAGCACCGCCTCGTCGCCGTACTGCTCTGGCTCCTCGCCTTCGGCGGGATCACCGCCGCCGCTGCCGTCACCGGAACCGCGTACTCGAACGACTACGAGGCGCCGGGCACCGAATCGGGCCGCGCCAGTCAGCTCCTCCAGGACGGTTTCCCCGGTCTCGGCGGTGACAGCGACACCGTTGTCTGGCACACCACCTCCGGCACGGTCCGTGCCGCGGACGTCGAGCAGACCATGAGCCACACCCTCGACGAGATCGCCCGCCTGCCCGGAGTGGCCGCGGTCGACAGCCCGTACAAGGGACACGGCGCGGGCCAGATCAGCGGCGACGGACGTACGGCCTACGCCACCGTGACCTTCGACGACCCGGCCGAGGACATCGACCAGGGCGAGGCGACGGCCGTCGTCGACACCGCGAAGGCCGCCGCGACGGACGGACTCCAGGTGGAGCTGGGCGGCCAGGCCGTCGCCCTCACCGAGTCGTCGGGCGGCCACATCGCCGAGGTCGTCGGCGTGATCGTCGCCGCCGTGGTCCTCTTCCTCGCCTTCGGCTCCCTTGCCGCCTCGCTGCTGCCCATCGCCACAGCCCTGGTCAGCGTGGGCACGGCGTACGCCGGGATCGCGCTCCTCGGGCACGCGATGACCGTGGCCGACTTCGCGCCGATGCTCGGCATGCTGATCGGGCTCGGCGTCGGCATCGACTACGCGCTGTTCATAGTCACCAGACACCGACGCGGCCTGAAACGCGGACTCTCCGTCGAGGAGGCGGCACGGAACGCGGTGGCCACCACCGGGCGCGCGGTCGTCTTCGCGGGCGCCACCGTCTGTATCGCCCTGCTCGGCATGCTGATACTGCGGCTCGGCTTCCTCAACGGCGTTGCGATCGCCGCGTCCCTCACCGTGGTCCTCACCGTCGCGGCCTCCGTGACCCTGCTGCCCGCGCTGCTCTCCTTCATCGGCACGCGCGCCCTCAGCCGCCGAGAGCGCCGCCGCCTGGAGGAGCACGGCCCCCAGCCGGAGATCCCCACCGGGCTCGCCGCCCGCTGGTCCGCCTTCGTCGAGAAGCACCCCAAGCTCCTCGGCGGCGTCGCCCTGGCCGTCATGGCCCTGCTCGCGATCCCGACCTTCTCCCTGCACCTGGGCACCTCCGACCAGGGCAACAACCCGGAGACGGCCACCACACGACAGGCGTACGACCTGCTCGCGGACGGCTTCGGACCCGGACTGAACGGGCCGCTGACCCTCGTCACCCACGTCGGCGGGGCCCAGGACCGGGTAGCCCTCGACAACCTCGACGCCACGCTCAGGGCGACCGAGGGCGTCAAGGCGGCGACCCCGGTGACGTACAACAACGCCGGTGACACCGCCTACCTCAGTGTCGTACCGACGTCCTCGCCGCAGTCCGAGCGGACCAGCGACCTCGTCGACCGGCTGCGCGACGACGTACTGCCGCGGGCCGAGACCGGGACCACGCTCGACCTCCAGGTCGGCGGCATGACCGCTTCGTACGACGACTTCGCCGATGTCATCGTCGGCAAACTGCCCCTCTTCGTGGGCGTCGTCATCGGCCTCGGCTGCGTCCTGCTGCTGCTCGCCTTCCGCTCCATCGGCATCCCCCTGAAGGCCGCCGCGATGAACATCGCGGCCGTCACCGCCTCCTTCGGAGTCGTCGTCGCGATCTTCCAGTGGGGCTGGGGCAGCGAACTCCTCGGCCTCGGCCGCGCGGGCCCGATCGAACCCTTCCTGCCCGTGATCATGGTCTCCGTACTCTTCGGGCTCTCCATGGACTACCAGGTGTTCCTGGTCAGCAGGATGTACGAGGAGTGGCTGGAGACCGGAGACAACCGGCGGGCCGTCCGCGTGGGCCTAGCCGAGACCGGCCGGGTGATCAACTCCGCCGCCGTGATCATGATCTCGGTCTTCCTGGCCTTCGTGCTCAGCGGCGACCGCGTCATCGCGATGTTCGGCATAGCGCTCGCCGCGGCCGTCGCCCTCGACGCCTTCGTGCTGCGTACGCTCCTGGTGCCGGCCCTGATGCACATGCTGGGCGGCGCCAACTGGTGGCTGCCGAGCTGGCTCGACCGGCGCCTGCCGCGCATCAGCATCGAGCCGCCGGAAATCCGTACCGTCGACGCCGAGGGCCGTGCGAGGATCCCGAGGGCGCGCGAGGACGCGCTCGTGGAGGTTCTCGTGAAGGAGCAACAGCAGGATGTACGCGATATCCCTGGGTGACGACGGCGCCGAACTGCGGCCCCTGGAGCCGTGGCACGCGCAGGAGTTCCTGGCGCATCTCGACCGGGGGCGCGAGTTCATCGGACAGCACATCCCCTTCGGGACCAAGGCCGTCGACGTCGACTCCGCGAGGGAACTCCTCCAGGCGTACGCCGACAAGCGCGCCACCGACACCGGCGGCCTGCACGGGCTGTGGCTGGAGGGGAAGCTGGTCGGCGGTGTGCTCTTCCTCCACTTCGACGCCGAGCGGGGCACCTGCGAGGTCGGCTGCTGGCTGGAGCCGTCCGGCGTGGGACGCGGCCTTGTCACGCGCGCCATGCGGATCATCATCGACTGGGCGGTCGAGGAGCGGGGCATCCACCGCGTGGAGTGGCAGGCGTCGTCCGCCAACGAACCGAGCGTCAACGTGGCGCGGCGGCTGGGCATGAACCGCGACGGGGTGCTCAGGGAGAGCTTCCCCTACCGGGGCGTACGCCAGAACCTGGAAGTGTGGTCGGTGCTCGCGCCCGAGTGGCGTGCCGCACGCGCGCGTGCCTGGAAGTGACGTCCGTACCGGTGGCCTCCCGGCGATGACGTCGGCCGTCGGGGCGATGGCGTACGGGTGCCGAGTAGGGCGGAAGGCCGCCCGGCGCGTGAGGATCTTGGGATCTTAAAGAAATTCTCAGACAGCGTCCGTACGGTGCGGAGCATGGGAACCAAGACAGAGGACGAAGCCGGAGCCAAGACCGGCACCGAGGTAAAGCGCGACGAGGAGGCCGTGGAGCTCAGCAAGGGCGACCAGCCGGCCGCGATCGGGGAGGTCGAGGAGGCCGGGGCCGCCGAGGCGGCTGACGACCAGGACGACTCCGAGGTCATCGGCGAGGACGAGGACGACGAGGCCGTGGTCGCGGCCGAGCGCGGTTCCGGCGTGGGCCTGGGTGCCGCCGCCGTCGTGTCCGCCGGACTGGGCGTCGTCTCGCTCACCGGCAGCTGGGTCGGCACCATCGCGCAGGCGCGCGACGGGCTGTTCGGCCAGCTGGAGACCGCGCAGAGCGCCGGTGTGGCCGAGCAGATCAAGCAGGTCTACTCCGACTCCTGGAACGCCAACGCGCTGGTCGCCGGGCTCTTCGCGCTGACCGCGCTGATCGTCGGCGTCGTGGTGCTGGCCCGGCCCGCGTTCGGCAACCCCGACCGGATCCCGGCCCAGGCCCCGTGGGTCAAGTCGGTCGCTTGGGCGGGTGTCACGCTCGGTGTCATCGGCCTGCTGCTGGCCGTGCTCAAGTACTCGAACATCCTGCTCGACATGCCGTCCCCGAGCTGACGAACCGCACGTCTGAGGGGCCTTAGTTCCGCCGTAAGCCACTTACGGCGGAACTAAGGCCCTTCCTGCGTTCAAGATGCGGAACTCTCCCGATGTGGCGCACCCCCCTTGGAGACGAAGGTTGAGGCATCGCAACAGAGCGAAGCCGGAAACGACACTTCACGAGGGGTACGAGATGTTCGAGTACGAGCTCCAGCAGATCCGCACCGCGGAGATGATCCGCGAGGCCGACAACTACCGACTGGCCCGCGAGGCCGTCCGCGGCCGCCGTGCCGCCAGGCGCGAGGCCGCGCGATCCGGCCACGACGAAAGCGAGGGGCGGGTGCATAGCCGCCACCACCGCAGGTCCCGGTCCGCACGCGTCGCGTGAGCGCCGGAGCGGGTGAGGGTGGCCGTACGGGGGTCGGCCGCCCTCACCGGGACGGCACCACCGTGACCGCCCTCCCGGCCGTGAACACCTCCTCCGAGCCCTCGGGCCCGTCCGCAGCCGCGGCCGGGCCCGAGGTCTTGAACGGGCTTGACGCGGTGCGTGGGGCCGGGACCGTGGGCAGGCCCGAGAGCGTGGGCGGGGCCGGAACGGTGGACGGGCCTGCGGCCGCTGAGAGGTCCGAGGTCGTGGGCACCTCCGAGGTCGTGGATGAGCCCGAGGCTTTGGACGGGCCAGAGAACGCGGGCAGGTTCGGAGCGGCGGGCCGGTCCGAGGCCGTGGGCAGGCTCGTCGCCGTCGGCCGGTCCGAGACTGTGGGCGGGGCCGCAGCCGTGGGCAGGCCCGAGGTCGTCGGTGGGCTCGCGGACGTGGGCAGGTCCGAGACACCGGACAGGACTGGGGCCTTGGGCAGGATTGAGGCCTTGGGCAGGACTGGGGCCCGGGGCAGGATTGAGGTCCTCGGCACGTCCGAAGTGGCGGGCCTGCCCTCGATAACCAGTGCCGTTGTGTCAGAGCGCTGTGCGATGCTCGGCGTTGTGGAGACCAGGTCCGTCAGTCCGGTCTTCGTCGGCAGGGCCGACGAACTGGGCGTGCTGAACGACGCGCTCGCCCGTGCCGCCGCGGGCGAGCCGCAGGCGTTGCTGCTCGGCGGTGAGGCCGGCGTCGGAAAGACCCGGCTCATCGAGGAGTTCGCCGCCGCGGCCTGTCGCGAGGGGGCCGTCGTGGCGCTCGGCGGCTGCGTCGAGATCGGCGCCGACGGCCTGCCCTTCGCGCCCTTCTCCACCGCGCTGCGCGCGCTTCGCCGCCACCTGCCCGACGAACTGGCCGCCGCGGCCGCGGGGCAGGAGGAGGAACTGGCCCGGCTGCTGCCCGAGCTGGGCGACACCTCGCGCGGGCGGCACGACGAGGACGGCATGGCCCGCCTCTTCGAACTCACCGTCCGGCTGCTGGAGCGCGTCGCCGCCGACCGCCAGGTCGTCGTCCTCCTGGAGGACCTGCACTGGGCCGACGCCTCGACCCGCCACCTCCTCGCCTACCTCTTCCGTACGCTCCGCAGCGGCCGCCTCGTCGTCGTCGCCACCTACCGCGCCGACGACATCCACCGCCGCCACCCGCTGCGCCCACTGCTCGCCGAACTCGACCGGCTGCGCACTGTCCGCCGTATCGAGCTCGGCCGTTTCAGCCGGGCGGAGGTCGGCTGCCAGATCGCCGGAATCATCGCCTCCGAACCCGACCCGACCCGGGTCGACGAGATCTTCACGCGCTCCGACGGCAACGCGTTCTTCGTCGAGGAACTGGCCGTGGCCGCCCACGACGGCTGCCGCACCGGCCTCACCGACTCCTTGCGCGATCTGCTCCTCGTCCGCGTCGAGAGCCTGCCCGAGGAGTCCCAGCGGGTCGCCCGGATCGTCGCCGAGGGCGGCTCCACCGTGGAGTACCGGCTGCTCGCCGCCGTGGCCCGGCTCTCCGAGGACGACCTCATCGAGGCGCTACGGGCCGCCGTCGGCGCCAACATCCTGCTCGCGACGCCCGACGGGGACGGCTACCGCTTCCGCCACTCCCTGGTGCGCGAGGCCGTCGGCGACGACCTGCTCCCCGGCGAGCGCTCCCGCCTCAACCGCCGGTACGCGGAAGCGCTGGAAGCCGATCCCACGCTCGTCCCGGCCGACGAGCGCGCCGCCCGCCTGGCCAGCCACTGGTACCACGCGCACGACGCGGCCAAGGCCCTCCCCGCCGTCCTCGACGCCTCAGTCGCGGCCCGCCGCCGGCACGCCTACTCGGAGCAACTGCGGCTCCTGGAACGGGCGATGGAGCTCTGGGACACGGCCCCCGAGTCCGTACGCGCCGAACTGCGGCCCGTCGACTACACCGAGGTCTATCCCCCGTGCGGCTGCGACCCCGCCACCACGCCGCTGCGCTACCTCGACCTGATGGCCGAGGCCGCCGTCGCGGGCCGGTTCTGCGGGGAGCGCGAGCGCGCCCTGAAGATCACCAAGCGGGCCCTGCACCTCCTGGGGGACGAGGGCGATCCGCTGCGCGCGGCCTGGTTCTGGATCCAGCGCTCCCGGCTCATCGAGGCGGTCGCCCGCGGTGACGGGTGGAAGGAACTCGCCACCGCCCAGGAACTGGTCCGGGGGCTGCCGCCGTCCGAGGTGCACGCCGACGTCCTCGCCAACGTCGCCAACTGGTCGATGACGCACAGGCCGGGACCGGAAGCCCTCCAGGCCGCCGAGCGCGCCGTGGAGTACGCCCGGATGGTGGGCGCCCGCGACATCGAGCTGAACGCGCGGCTCACTCTGGGCGGCCTCCTCGTCGAGTCGGGCGACATCGAGGCGGGGCTCGCCGAGGTGCACGAGGTCAAGGAGCGGGCGGGGAAGGTCGGTGCCGCCTATGTGGTGGGCCGCGCCCATGTGAACCTGCCCTCCCATCTGGAGGGCATAGGCCGCTCCCGGGACGCCGTCCCGATCCTTGAGGAAGGGGTCGAACTGGCCCGCGGACTGGGCCTGTTGGACACCGAGGCCTGGGTGTGGGGCAATCTCGCCGAGTCCCTCTTCTCACTTGGCCGCTGGGACGAGGCCGGTGCGGCAGGCTTCAACTCGGACCGCGTCGGCCAGAGCGCCAAGCCCCGCGGCTTCCGCACCACCCTCCACGCCCATCTCGCCCGCGCCCGGGGCGACCTGCCCGAGGCGGGCCGCCAACTGGCCGCCGCCCGCGAGCACTTCGGCACCCACGACACCGTGCCCCAGCACGCGCTGCCGCTGACCACCCTCGCGATCGGCATCGCCGCCGCCGAGGGCCGGCTCCTCGACGCCCGTGCCGAACTGGACGAGGCTCTGAACACCGGCTTCCCGCCGGGCACCCAGCGCTACGCCTGGCCCCTGCTGCTCGCCGCCGCGACCGCGGAGGCCGACGCCCGCGGACTGCCCGTCGCCGAACACGGCCGCGCCGATGTCCTGGAACGCCTGCGCAAGGCCGCCAAGTCCCTCACCACGAACGTGCCCGTCTGGCAGGCCCACGAGCACTGGGTGCGCGCCGAACTGCTGCGCGCCGAGGGCCGGGACGCCCTGGACGAGTGGTCCGAGGCCGTCACCGCCTTCGAGCCGCTTGAGCGCCCGTACGACCTCGCCCGGGTGCGGCACCGGCTCGCGGAGTCCCTGCTGGCCTCCGGAGGCGGCGAGGAGGAGCGGGATCGCGCCACGGAACTGCTGCGGCTGGCCCGCGCCGTGGCCGACCACCTCGGCGCGCACCCGCTCGCCGACGCCGTCGCCCTGCTCGCCCAGCGCGCCCGCCTCACCCTCGCCCGCGCCTCCGAGCGGTCCGCCTCCGCTCCCGCCGATCCGGTCGAGGCACTCGGTCTGACCAGCCGCGAGCGCGACGTCCTCCGACTGGTCGCCGCCGGTCGCAGCAACCGCCAGATCGCCGAGGAACTCTTCATCTCCCCGAAGACGGCCAGCGTCCACGTCTCCAACATCCTCGCCAAGCTCAACGTCTCGGGCCGCGGCGAGGCGGCCGCGCTCGCACACCGGCTGCGGCTCTTCCCGCCGCACCAGGCCGGCGCCCGGACGGCCGGGTGAGATCCACGCGGACAGATCGGCGTGGACAGATCCGCCCAGTGGGATCCACGCCGTGAGGTCTACGCTGTAAGAGACCCCGGGTCGAGGGAGGCACCGTGTTCAACATGATCGAGGAGCTCTTCGCACCAGGCCGCAAGCACACCGACGAGGAACGCAAGCGGCTGGAACTGACCCGCGTCGACCTGAACGACGGGGACCCCGGACGAGGCCCGATAGACCTCGCGTCCGGCAAGGTGGTCGTCCGCCTGCCGACGCAGCCCGGGGACGAGCCCGGGCCCGAGGCGGAGTCGGACCCGGGTGCCACTCCGCCCCCGACTCGGGACCAGGCCACGGCTCCGGACCCAGCCCCCGCCCCCGCGGAAGCTCCCGAATAGCTGCCCCTGCTTCGGGTGTCCTATGTGACCTCCAGCTCCAGAATCCTGTCGTCCCCCGACTCCGGGGTCCCCCGGCCGTCCGTCTCGCTCGTCATGAGCCACAGCTTGTTGCCGCCCGCCGAGACCACCGTGCGCAGGCGGCCGTAGTCGCCCTCCAGGAAGGCCTGGGGGTCCGCCGACTCCTCCGTGCCGTTGAGCGGGATGCGCCACAGCCGCTTGCCGCGCAGCCCCGCCATCCAGATCGAGCCCTCCGCGTAGGCGATGCCGCTGGGGGAGGCCTCGTCGGTGCTCCACTGGTCGATCGGGTTGTGGTACTTGGAGTCGTCGGACTGGCCCTCCGCCTCCGGCCAGCCGTAGTTGTCGCCCGGCTTGATGTGGTTCAGCTCGTCCCAGGTGTCCTGGCCGAACTCGGAGGCGAACATCCGCTGCTTGGAGTCCCAGGCGAGGCCCTGCACATTGCGGTGGCCGTACGAGTAGACCGGCGAGTTGAAGGGATTGCCCGGGGCCGGTTCGCCCTCCGGGGTCAGCCGCAGGATCTTGCCGCCGGTCGACTTCTTGTCCTGGGCCAGCTCGGTCACGTAGGTCTCGCCCGTGCCCACGTACAGCATCTTGTCCGGGCCGAAGGCGATCCGGCCGCCGTTGTGGTTGGTGCCCTTCGGGATGCCCCGGAACACCGTGTCGGGCGCGCCCAGCTGCTCGCCGGCCGGCTTCTTCGCGTCGTACAGCATGCGCACGATGCGGTTGTCCGAGTCCGAGGTGAAGTACGCGTAGATCATGTGGTCCGACGCGTACGAAGGAGAGACGGCCAGGCCCATCAGGCCGCCCTCGCCGGCGGGGGCGACTCCGGGCACTGAGCCCAGCTCGGTCTTCCTGCCGGTCTTCTCGTCGACCCGGGTGATCGTCCCCTCGTCCCGCGAGGACACCAGAAGGCCGCCCTCGGGCAGTGGCGCCAGGCCCCAGGGGCTCTTCAGACCCTCGGTGACGGTCCGCACGACCTTCACGGAGCCCTTGGCGGGCGGGGTCTCCTCGGCGGCCTGCCCGGAGGCCGGGGCCGAGGCACCGGACTCCGAGCTGCCCGGAGGCGTGCTTCTGCCGCCGCCCGACTCCTCCCCGTCCCCCGAGGAGCACCCGGCCGTCACCAGGAGCGTGGCCGCGGCCAACATGGCCGTCACAGCTCGACGTTGCACGATCTGGATCCCTTCGACGCGGCAGGTTCTACTTTTCATACACCGCTCGCGCCTCATGGGTTCCCGATCACCGAACCCCGAAGCGACGAACTCCGAAACGCCGGGCCGCGCGAACCGTGCCATTGGGTCCCAAGTGCCCCGATCGGTGCCGGGCGGGACCCTCTCAGTCCCAGGATCCCCGTGCCGAAGGCAAACCCGCCACCTCCGCGAGATCCTCCGTCGTCAGCCGCAGTCCGGCCGCCCCCGCGTTCTCCGCGGCCCAGCACTCCCGCTTGGTCCCCGGCACCGGCACCACGTGCCGCCCTCGCGCGAGCACCCACGCGAGCGCCACCTGCGCGGGAGTGACGTCCGCTCCCCGCGCCGAGTGCCGGGCGGCTATCCGCCGCAGACCGGCGACTATCGGCTGGTTCGCGGCCATCATCTCGGCGGTGAAGCGGGGATGCCGGGCCCGTACGTCGTCGGGTTCGAAACCCTCGCCGGGGGTGAGCGTCCCGGTCAGGAAGCCGTTGCCGAGCGGCATCGCCGCCAGGAAGCCGACGCCGCGCGCCTCGCACCACGGCAGCAGACCCTCCAGCGCCTCCGGCGACCACACCGACAGCTCGGCCTCCACCGTGCTCACCGGGAAGACCTGCTGCACCCGCTCCAGCTGCCGAATCGTTCCGTCATGCAGGCTCGCTCCCGAACGGCGGTGGGCACGCGCGCCCACCGCGCACAGCCCGAGCGCCCGCACCTTGCCGGCCGAGACGAGGTCCGCCATCGCGCCCCATGTCTCCTCGACCGGCACCTCCGGGTCGGCGCGGTGCAGTTGGTACAGGTCGATGACGTCCGTCTGGAGGCGGCGCAGCGAGGCGTCGCACGCCCGCTTCACATAGCCGGGGCGGCCGTTGGCCACGATGTGCTGTTCGCCCACCAGGAGGCCGACCTTGGTCGACACGAAGGCCTCGGAACGCCGTTCCCTCAGTGCCCGTCCCACCAGCAGCTCGTTGGTGAACGGTCCGTACATGTCGGCGGTGTCCAGGAGCGTCGCGCCCCGGTCGAGGGCCGTGTGCACGGTCCGCAGCGACTCGTCGCCCCGCTGCCGCGAACCCGAGTACGCCCAGCTCATCGGCATGCACCCGAGGCCGACAGCCCCCACCTCGAGCGCCGCCGCCCCGATCGTCCTGCGCTCCACCTGGCCGTGCCCTCCCTTTCCTGGCACCCCAAACTAACCTCTGCGTCCCCAGGTGCTTCGCATAGCCTCCTGACCATGACGTACGAAGTGTGGCTTCCCTTTCACGCAGACGACCTCGACGGCCTTCCCGGCGGCCCCGACTACCGCTACTGGAACGGTGAGCGGGACTTTCCCGCCGATCCCGCCGACTGCGCCTTCTATGTCGTGCCCTACATGAAGAGCAGCGACATCTCGGTACGGCCGCTGGCCGAAATGACGTCCGTCCAGGTCGTGCAGACCCTGTCCGCCGGTATCGACCACGTACAGCCGGGCCTGCAACTGCTCCCCGAGGGCGTGAAGTTGTGCAACGCGCGCGGGGTGCACGACGCGAGCACCGCCGAACTCACCCTCACCCTGATCCTCTCCTCGCTGCGAGGCATCCCCGACTTCGTGCGTGGGCAGGACAGCGAGGAGTGGCGGTCCGGATTCCGTCCCGCGCTCGCGGACAGGTCCGTACTGATCGTCGGCTACGGAGCGGTCGGTTCGGCCATCGAGGACCGGCTCGTTCCCTTCGAGCTCGCGCGGGTGGCGCGCGTCGCGCGCTCCGCACGTGAGACGGCGCGCGGTCCCGTGCATCCGATCACCGCCTTGCCCGAACTACTCCCGGAGGCCGATGTGGTGGTCCTCATCACGCCCCTCACCGAGCAGACGAAAGGCCTGGCCGGGGCCGACTTCCTGGCCCGGATGAAGGACGGCGCCCTGCTCGTGAACGTCTCCCGCGGCGGAGTCGTCGACACCAAGGCACTCCTCGCCGAGCTGGAGAGCGGCCGCATCAGGGCCGCCCTCGATGTCACCGATCCCGAACCGCTGCCCCCGGGGCACCCCTTGTGGCATGCGCCGGGCGTCCTCATCAGCCCCCACGTGGGCGGCCCGACCTCCGCGTTCTTCCCGCGCGCCAAGCGGCTCCTGAGTGACCAGTTGAACCGGTTTGTGAACCGGGAGCCGCTGCGGAACGTGGTCCTTACGACGGGCTCCTAGTCCTCCTCCACCCTCGGCCGCGCCCGGGCGGGCACCCCGACGGGCACCCTCCGCAGTCCTCCGAATGCGGGCCGTGGCCGCATTCCCGCTGGTCGTCACGGAGCGTAGAGAGACTATGTCCCTGAGTGACGAGACTGGTGTATCGTCCCGACAGGGGCTGCGCCGCGCACGTTCGGCGCCGGGGAGCGAGAGACAGCAACAGCGAGGGGGGCGACGGGCGATGCACGGTCTATGGACCAACGATCCGACGCGGCGGGGCCGCCGACGGCGACCCTGGCGCGTACCGACGCACAGACGCGGTCACGGCGGCCATCAGCACCGAAGGCCCGGCGGCCGCAGGAGGCACGCACATCCGGCACGCCGGGACCAGAGGGACTCGGGGGCGGCACGGTCCGGAGAGACACAGTGAGCTCCCCGGCGGCACTGCCGGCCCGCCGTCCGGTCCCCGGGGGCGGAGTGGGTGTCGTACCGCAACTCGTGCTGGCCCTGGTGTGCGCGGGATACGCCGTCGGTTCCGCGCTCGGCTGGGGCTCACCCCGACTCGCCCTGATCATGGGCGACTTCGGGCTCAGCGCGGCGGCCGCCACCGCGGCCGTCTCCTGCTTCCTCTGCGCCCGCACCCGTCGCAGCCGCTTTCGACCCGCATGGCTGCTCTTCGCGCTCTCCTCCGCCATGGCGGCGGCGGGCAACTTCGTCTGGGGCTGGTACGAGGTCGTACTGCAAGCCCCGGTGCCCAGCCCGAGCTACGCCGACGTGTTCTTCCTGTGCTTCGCGCCACCGGCCATCGTGGGACTGCTCGTCCTCGCCAAACGGCCGGTGAGCAAGGCCGGCTGGGTCTGTCTGAGCCTGGACGCCTGGCTGATCGGCGGCTCGCTGCTCACGCTCTCCTGGAGCCTCGCGCTCGCCCAGGCGGCGAAGGCGGAGGGGCCGAGCGTCCCGCACACCGCGCTGTCGCTCGCGTATCCGCTGCTGGACATCGCCCTGGTGAGCATGGTGCTCGCACTGCACTTCAGGCGCTCGGCGGTGAACCGCTCCGCGGTGAACACCGCGATCGGCGCCCTGGCCCTGACGGTCATGTGCGACGCCCTGTTCACCTCACCCCTGATGCACAACGACTACCGCTCCGGGCAACTGCTCGACGCGGGCTGGTTCGCCGGATCACTACTGCTCGCGTACGCCCCCTGGGTGGGGCAACGACACGGACACACGGAAGAAGAGGGGCACACGCGCGTGGTGTACGGCTACGTGCCCAGGCCCCAACAGGGACAACCGGCACACGTGCCCCTCCAGGAAGGAGGTCACAGTCGGTATCCGGCCAGCCGGCCCATCAGCAGTTCACTGGCGGCACTCACTCCCTACCTGGCCGCCGCCGTCTGCACACTGGGCATCCTCTACAACGTGCTCAACGGCCGCAGCGTCGACCGCGTGGTGCTCGTCACCGGCGGCACGGTCGTGCTCGCCCTCGTCGTGCGCCAGGGCATCATGCTCATCGACAACATCACCCTCACCCAGGAACTGGCCCAGAAGGAGAACCACTTCCGCTCCCTGGTGCAGGGCTCCAGCGACGTCATCATGATCGCCGCTCCGAGCGGCATCCTCCGGTACGTCAGCCCGGCCGCGGCCGGGGTCTACGGACGGCCCGCAGAGGAACTCGTCGGCTCCGAACTGGCCTCGCTGATCCACCCGGAGGACCTGGGCTGCGTGGTGCACGAGGTGCGCCGCTTCCTCGCCGCCAGCCCCGGCGACGAACCCACCACCCGCATCGAGTGCCGCTTCAAGTCCGGCGGTACGGGAGGCTGGCTCAACGTCGAGTCGACCGTCAACCGCCACCACGGCGGCCTCATCTTCAACAGCCGTGACGTCACCGAACGGGTCCGGCTCCAGGCGCAGTTGCAGCACAACGCCGAGCACGACCCGCTGACCGACCTGCCCAACCGCGCCCTGTTCACCAAGCGCGTCGGACAGGCACTTTCCGGCCGCCGGTCCTCCGACCGCGCCGCCCTCAGCAACACGGCGGTTCTCTTCATCGACCTCGACGGCTTCAAGGCCGTCAACGACACCATCGGGCACCAGGCCGGCGACGAGCTGCTCGTCCAGGCCGCCCGCAGGCTCCAGGACGCCGTCCGGCAGAGCGACACCGCCTCCCGTCTCGGTGGCGACGAGTTCGCGGCCCTGATCGTCGGTGACGGCGGCCGCGACCGCACCGCGCGCGAGCACCAGATCTTCGAACTCGCCGACCGGCTGCGCGTGACCCTCTCGCAGCCGTACACCATCGACGGCAACGATGTCCGGGTCGCCGCCTCCATCGGTGTCGCCTTCTCCGAGCCCGGCCTCGGTGCGGGCGAGCTCCTGCGCAACGCGGACCTCGCGATGTACCGCGCGAAGGCCGCGGGCAAGGGCCGCGTCGAGCTGTACGCGCCACAGATGCAGCAGGACGTCGTACGGAAGGCCCAGCTCGCCACCCGGCTGCGGGCCGCCCTGCACGACGGCGAGTTCGCGCTGCTGCACCAGCCGGTGGTCTCCCTCGACACCGGCCGGATCACGGCGGTCGCGGCCCAGGCACGCTGGCGCTCGGCCCAGGGCGTGCTGTTCACCCCCGCCGAGTTCCTGCGCGTCGCCGAGGACAGCGACCGCACCGCCGAGCTGGGCCGCTGGATGCTGGAGGAGGCCGTCGAGCAGGCCGCCGAGCGTGCCGCCACGGGGCTCGCCGTGCCCGTCGCCGTCCGGATGACCGCCCGTCGGCTCCTCGACCGGTCCATGCCGCTGGGCTCCGTCGAGGCCCTGCTGACCCGGCACGGCCTGCCGTCCGGTGCCCTCGTGATCGAACTGGCCGAAACCGATCCCAAGATCTCCCTCGACGAGCTGGAGCGCCGCCTCAACGCACTCAGGCGGCTGGGCGTCCGAATCGCCCTGGACGGCTTCGGCAACGGCTACGCCACGATCACCGCACTGCGCCGCCTCCCCGTCGACATACTGAAACTGGACCGCGGTCTGGTGGAAGGCGTCGTCGAGTCCGCCCGGCTCCACAAGATCACCAGCGGGCTGCTGCGTATCGCGAACGATCTGGGCCTGCAGACCGTGGCCGCCGGAGTGGACCTGCCCGAGCAGGTCGTCGCCCTGCGCTCGATGGGCTGCACACACGGACAGGGCAACGCGTTCTCCGCACCGCTGGACGAGTACCGACTGCGCCGCGCCCTCGCGGCAGGCGCCTACCCCGTGCCCCACGGCCCCGTCGAACCGATCTTCGTGGGAGGCGGCAGCAGCGGTGTCTACACAGGTGGGAGCACGAGTGCGTACGTGGCCGGAGTGTCCTCGGCCTCGTACGGAACCGGTACGGCCCTCCGCTCACATGATGAGACTCCCGTCCCACCCACTTGACACGCACTGTGTGCCGGGGGGAGGGTCTGTGCCATGCGCACCCGAATTCTCGTACTTGGAAAGCGCGTCGGCTGAGCTGGGAAGGCACCGGATCGATGATCCGGAACTCCCGGCGACCGCACCCGGCGCGCTCCCCTCGCTTGCCTCACGGCACGAGGGGTTTTTTGTTGCACCGGTGCCTGCCGAGCAGCAACTGAACACCGCACAAACCTCGCAAAAACCCTCAGCATCGAGAAGAGAATGCCGATGACCGAGCAGGCCACCGGGGCCCACCCGCAGCCGCGGCCCCGTTCCGGAGGACAGCAGTCCGCCCCCGAGCAGGTGACGGGAGCGCAGTCCCTCATCCGCTCTCTTGAGGAGGTCGGGGCCGAGACGGTATTCGGCATTCCCGGCGGTGCGATCCTTCCGGCCTACGACCCGCTGATGGACTCCCGGCGGGTGCGCCACGTGCTCGTCCGTCACGAGCAGGGCGCGGGCCACGCGGCCACCGGCTACGCGCAGGCCACCGGCAAGGTCGGCGTCTGCATGGCGACCAGCGGCCCCGGCGCCACCAACCTGGTGACGCCGATCGCCGACGCGCACATGGACTCGGTGCCGCTCGTGGCGATCACCGGCCAGGTCGCGTCCAAGGCGATCGGTACGGACGCCTTCCAGGAGGCGGACATCGTCGGCATCACGATGCCGATCACCAAGCACAACTTCCTCGTCACCAAGGCCGAGGACATCCCGCGGACGATCGCGGAGGCCTTCCACATCGCCTCCACCGGCCGCCCGGGCCCGGTCCTGGTCGACATCGCCAAGGACGCCCTCCAGGCGCGCACCACCTTCCAGTGGCCGCCCACCCAGGACCTGCCCGGCTACCGCCCGGTGACCAAGCCGCACGCCAAGCAGATCCGCGAGGCGGCCCGGCTGATCACCCAGGCCAGGCGGCCCGTCCTGTACGTCGGCGGCGGCGTCCTCAAGGCCGGTGCCACCGCCGAGCTGAAGGTCCTCGCAGAACTCACCGGAGCGCCCGTCACCACCACCCTGATGGCGCTCGGCGCATTCCCCGACAGTCACGAGCTGCACGTGGGAATGCCGGGCATGCACGGTGCGGTCACCGCCGTCACCGCGCTGCAGAAGGCCGACCTGATCGTCGCCCTCGGAGCCCGCTTCGACGACCGCGTCACCGGCAAGCTGGACAGCTTCGCCCCGCACGCCAAGATCGTCCACGCCGACATCGACCCGGCCGAGATCGGCAAGAACCGGGCCGCCGACGTGCCGATCGTCGGCGACGCCCGCGAGGTCCTCGCCGACCTGGTGCAGGCCGTGCAGAAGGAGCACAGCGAGGGTCACCGGGGCGACTACACCGCCTGGTGGAAGGACCTCAACCGCTGGCGCGAGACCTACCCCCTGGGCTACGACCAGCCGGACAACGGCTCGCTCTCACCCCAGCAGGTCATCGAGCGCGTCGGACAGCTCGCCCCGGAGGGCACGATCTTCGCGGCGGGCGTCGGCCAGCACCAGATGTGGGCCGCGCACTACATCCAGTACGAGAAGCCCGCGACCTGGCTGAACTCCGGCGGCGCCGGGACGATGGGCTACGCGGTCCCGGCCGCGATGGGTGCCAAGGCCGGCGCCCCGGACCGTACGGTCTGGGCGATCGACGGCGACGGCTGCTTCCAGATGACCAATCAGGAGCTCACCACCTGCGCCCTGAACAACATCCCGATCAAGGTCGCCATCATCAACAACGGCGCCCTCGGGATGGTCCGCCAGTGGCAGACCCTCTTCTACAACCAGCGGTACTCCAACACCGTGCTGCACTCCGGCCCCGACGCCGACGGAAAGCAGCCGAGCGCCGGCACCCGCGTCCCCGACTTCGTCAAGCTGTCGGAGGCCATGGGCTGTTACGCGATCCGCTGCGAGTCCCCGGACGACCTCGACAAGTGCATCGAGGAGGCGAACTCGGTCAACGACCGTCCCGTCGTGATCGACTTCATCGTCCACGAGGACGCCATGGTGTGGCCGATGGTCGCCGCCGGCACCTCCAACGACGAGGTCATGTTCGCCCGGGACGTCCGCCCCGACTTCGGCGACAACGAAGACGACTGAGAGCCGTAGGTAAAGGAAGCAGATCATGTCCAAGCACACGCTCTCCGTCCTGGTGGAGAACAAGCCCGGTGTCCTCGCCCGGATCACCGCCCTGTTCTCCCGGCGCGGCTTCAACATCGACTCGCTCGCCGTCGGCGTCACCGAGCACCCCGACATCTCGCGCATCACGATCGTGGTGAACGTGATCGAGGCGCTGCCGCTCGAACAGGTCACCAAGCAGCTCAACAAGCTCGTCAACGTCCTGAAGATCGTCGAGCTGGAGCCGGTCGCGGCCGTTCAGCGCGAACTCGTTCTGGTGAAGGTGCGGGCCGACAACGAGACGCGCTCCCAGATCGTCGAGATCGTCCAGCTGTTCCGCGCCAAGACCGTGGACGTCTCCCCGGAGGCCGTCACCATCGAGGCCACCGGCGGCAGCGAGAAGCTGGAGGCCATGCTCAAGATGCTGGAGCCGTTCGGCATCAAGGAGCTCGTCCAGTCCGGCACGATCGCCATCGGCCGCGGCGCCCGGTCGATCACCGACCGTTCCCTGCGCGCCCTTGACCGTTCCGCGTAGGACTCGTACACGAAGTCGGATACGCGAAGTCGTACGCGACCGTATTCCGAGACCCCGAAACCTCCCTTTCCCCTCCCGCCGTACGGTGGGACGCAACACCCAGCACACATAGGAGAGAACCCAGTGGCCGAGCTGTTCTACGACAACGACGCCGACCTGTCCATCATCCAGGGCCGCAAGGTCGCTGTCATCGGCTACGGCAGCCAGGGCCACGCCCACGCGCTGTCGCTCCGTGACTCGGGTGTCGACGTCCGGGTCGGTCTGCACGAGGGCTCCAAGTCCAAGGCCAAGGCCGAGGAGCAGGGCCTGCGCGTGGTGACCCCGTCGGAGGCCGCCGCCGAGGCCGACGTCATCATGATCCTCGTCCCGGACCCGATCCAGGCCCAGGTGTACGAGGAGTCCATCAAGGACAACCTCAACGACGGCGACGCGCTGTTCTTCGGCCACGGCCTGAACATCCGCTTCGGCTTCATCAAGCCCCCGGCCGGCATCGACGTCTGCATGGTCGCCCCGAAGGGCCCGGGCCACCTGGTCCGCCGCCAGTACGAGGAGGGCCGCGGCGTTCCGTGTATCGCGGCCGTCGAGCAGGACGCGACCGGCAGCGGCTTCCCGCTGGCGCTCTCGTACGCCAAGGGCATCGGTGGCACGCGTGCGGGCGTCATCAAGACGACCTTCACCGAGGAGACCGAGACCGACCTGTTCGGTGAGCAGGCCGTTCTCTGCGGTGGTACGGCCGCGCTGGTCAAGGCCGGTTTCGAGACGCTGACCGAGGCCGGCTACCAGCCGGAGATCGCGTACTTCGAGTGCCTCCACGAGCTGAAGCTGATCGTGGACCTCATGTACGAGGGCGGCCTGGAGAAGATGCGCTGGTCGGTCTCCGAGACCGCCGAGTGGGGCGACTACATCACCGGCCCCCGCATCATCACGGACGCCACCAAGGCCGAGATGAAGAAGATCCTCGGCGAGATCCAGGACGGCACGTTCGCCCAGCAGTGGATGGACGAGTACCACGGCGGTCTGAAGAAGTACAACGAGTACAAGCAGCAGGACGCCGAGTCTCTCCTGGAGACGACCGGCAAGGAGCTGCGCAAGCTGATGTCGTGGGTCAACGACGACGAGTGACTCCGTCGGTTCGGCCGTGGTGCCGGGGTTGCCCGGCGCCACGGCCGTGCCCGTCTGCCCGGGGTGCTGCCACGGGGCTCCGCCCCGGACCCCGCTCCTCAAACGCCGGAGAGGCTGGATTATCCACGTGCGGGTGATCCTTCCGCGGAGGCGTAAGACGACCTCCGCCGCGCCACTAGACTGCTCCACTAAATACGCGTCGGGCCCACAGCGTCGTGCGTCTTCCACGCGGCAACCCCTCCACCGCATGCGGCCGTCGGGACGGCCGTCCGCATTGGACCTGTGAGGACTCACGTGAGCTCGAAACCTGTCGTACTCATCGCTGAAGAGCTGTCGCCCGCGACCGTGGACGCCCTGGGCCCGGACTTCGAGATCCGGCACTGCAACGGCGGAGACCGCGCCGAACTGCTGCCCGCCATCGCTGACGTCGACGCGATCCTGATCCGTTCCGCGACGAAGGTCGACGCCGAGGCCATCGCCACGGCGCGCAAGCTGAAGGTCGTCGCACGAGCCGGCGTCGGCCTGGACAACGTCGACGTCTCCTCCGCCACCAAGGCCGGCGTGATGGTCGTCAACGCCCCCACCTCGAACATCGTGACCGCCGCCGAGCTGGCCTGTGGTCTGCTCCTGGCCTCCGCGCGCCACATCCCGCAGGCCAACACCGCGCTGAAGAACGGTGAGTGGAAGCGCTCCAAGTACACCGGCGTCGAGCTCGCGGAGAAGACCCTCGGTGTCGTGGGTCTGGGCCGCATCGGCGCCCTCGTCGCGCAGCGCATGTCGGCCTTCGGCATGAAGGTCGTCGCCTACGACCCCTACGTACAGCCCGCGCGGGCCGCGCAGATGGGCGTCAAGGTCCTCTCGCTGGACGAGCTGCTCGAGGTCTCCGACTTCATCACCGTGCACCTGCCCAAGACGCCCGAGACCGTCGGTCTCATCGGCGACGAGGCGCTGCACAAGGTCAAGCCGTCGGTGCGGATCGTCAACGCCGCGCGCGGCGGGATCGTCGACGAGGCCGCGCTGTACTCCGCGCTCAAGGAGGGCCGCGTCGCCGGCGCCGGCCTCGACGTCTACGCGAAGGAGCCCTGCACGGACTCCCCGCTCTTCGAGCTCGACGAGGTCGTCTGCACCCCGCACCTCGGTGCCTCCACGGACGAGGCGCAGGAGAAGGCCGGTATCTCCGTCGCCCGCTCGGTGCGCCTCGCGCTCGCCGGTGAGCTGGTCCCGGACGCGGTGAACGTCCAGGGTGGCGTCATCGCCGAGGACGTCAAGCCGGGTCTGCCGCTCGCCGAGAAGCTCGGCCGCATCTTCACCGCCCTCGCGGGCGAGGTCGCGGTCCGCCTCGACGTCGAGGTGTACGGCGAGATCACCCAGCACGACGTCAAGGTGCTCGAACTCTCCGCGCTCAAGGGCGTGTTCGAGGACGTCGTCGACGAGACCGTGTCGTACGTGAACGCTCCGCTGTTCGCGCAGGAGCGCGGTGTCGAGGTGCGGCTGACCACGAGCTCTGAGTCCTCGGACCACCGGAACGTGGTGACCGTGCGCGGCACCCTCGGCGACGGCCAGGAGGTCTCGGTCTCCGGCACGCTCGCCGGGCCCAAGCACCACCAGAAGATCGTCGCGGTCGGTGAGTACGACGTGGATCTGGCGCTCGCCGACCACATGGTCGTCCTCAACTACACCGACCGTCCCGGTGTCGTCGGCACGCTCGGCCGGATCCTCGGCGAGGCGGGTATCAACATCGCGGGCATGCAGGTCGCCCGTGCGGACGTGGGTGGCGAGGCGCTTGCCGTGCTGACCGTGGACGACACGGTTCCGCAGACGGTGCTGACGGAGCTGGCGGAGGAGATCGGGGCCACTCAGGCCCGGTCGGTCAACCTCGTGTGAGGATGCCCGCCACTGGGGGCTGCCGCCCCCAGGCCCCCGCTTCGGCCTAGCGGCCTCGTCCTCAAACGCCGGACGGGCTGAGAGGCTCTTCGGCTGCGGGTTGGGTGTGGCTGGTCGCGTTAAAAGATTGCGCAGTTCCCCGCGCCCCTATTCAGGGGCGCGGGGAACTGCGCATTTCAGCCTCTCCGGCGTTTGAGGAGCGGGGGTTCGGGGGCGGAGCCCCTGAAAAGGGACGGGAATGGGTAGGGGCGGCGGGGGCGAAACCTGTGGGTCAGACGCAGACCTTTTCCGGCTCGGCGGTCTCCGCCTCCCGGACGCGGACCTGGCGCAGGCTCACCGCCGCCAGTACCGCCGCGCCCAGAAGGAGCACCGCGCCCGCGACCGCGGCCGCCTGCATTCCGCTGGTGAAGGCCTCTCGGGCCGCGCTCACCAGGGCGTCGCCCGCGCGGCCCGGAAGCTGCGGGGCGACGGCGAGGGCCGCGCCGAGGGTTTCGTGGGCCGCGGCGGGAGCCGCGTCCGGGATGTCGTGGCGGTACACCGCGGTGCCGATGGAGCCGAGGAGCGCCATGCCCAGCGCCCCGCCGAACTCCGCGCCGGTCTCCAGGACCGAGGACGCGGTGCCCGCCTTCTCCACCGGTACGGTGCCCAGCGCGAGGTCCATTATCTGGGACATCACGGTGACGATCCCGGCGGCGATGACGCCGGCCCCGGCGAGGACCAGCCACAGCGAGTCCGTACCGGCGGCCGTCAGCATCCCGTAACCGCAGGCCGCGAGGACGAAGCCGCCGGAGACGACGTACGCCCGGTTGACTCCCCGCTGGACCAGCTGTGCGGCGACCGGTGCGGCGACGCCGACCAGCACGGTGGGCAGCAGGCCCCACAGCGCGGCCTCCATGGAACTCTTGCCGAGCACCGACTGCAGGTACTGCGTGGTGAAGAGCGCCGAGCCCATCATCCCGAACGAGGACAGCAGGTTCAGCGAGACGGCCGGTGCGAAGCCGCGGCCGCGGAAGAGCGAGGGCGGGATCATCGGCGACTCGATCGTGCGCTGGCGGTGGACGAAGAGTGCGGCGAACAGGAGACCGATCGTCACCGACAGGACGTAGCGGACGTTCCAGCCCTCCGAGGGGATCTCCTTGAGGCCGTAGATCACCGGCAGGACGGCGGCCAGGGACAGCGGCACGCTCAGCAGGTCGAAGCGGCCCGGCGCCGGGTTCCTCGACTCGGGGAGCAGGATCGGGCCGAGGATCAGCAGGAGCACCATCGCGGGCAGGTTCACCAGGAAGACCGAGCCCCACCAGAAGTGCTCCACGAGGACTCCGCTCATGACCGAGCCGAGCGCGACGCCGGCCGTCATCACGCCGGACCACAGGCCGATCGCCTTGGAGCGCTGGGCCTGGTCCGTGAAGAGCGTACGGATGATCGCCAGCGTGGACGGCATCAGCGTCGCGCCGCCGATGCCGAGCACCGCGCGGGCCGCGATCAGCGTCTCGGCGCTGTCGGCGTACGCGGCGACCAGCGAGGCCGCGCCGAAGGCGGCGGCGCCGACCAGGAGCAGCCTGCGGCGGCCGATGCGGTCGCCGAGCGAGCCCATCGTCATCAGCAGCCCGGCGAGCACGAACGCGTACATGTCGAAGATCCACAGCTGCTGAGTGCCGGTCGGCTCCAGGTCCGCGCTGATCTGCGGGATCGCGAAGTAGAGGACCGAGACATCCATGGAGACCAGGAGCAGCGGCAGCATCAGGACGCCGAGCGCGGTCCATTCGCGGCGTCCTGCACGGGTGGGAGCGCCCGGGGCGGGCCTGCTGGGATTCGTCATGCCGAGGAATGTACGGGCGTATTAAACGAGTGTCTAGTACGTGCGTATAAAACTGGCGTACAAGACGACTGTCTTAGACGTCAGTCTGGGACGCTTGTCTGTCGCGGAGGTACGCTGAGCCGCATGGGACACCGTGAGGATCTGCTCGAAGGCGCCAAGCGCTGCCTGCTGGACAAGGGCTTCGTGCGCACGACGGCCCGCGACATCGTCAAGGAGTCGGGGACGAACCTGGCGTCCATCGGCTACCACTACGGGTCGAAGGACGCGCTGCTCGCGGAGGCGTACGTCTCCATCGTCGAGGGGCTGTCCGACGACTTCGACGCGGGTGGGAGCGCCACGGCGAGCACCGACCCCGGATCTCTGGAGCGGTTCCAGGAGGTGTGGTCGAACGTCATCGGGACGATGCAGAGGCCCGGTTCGATATGGCATCTCAGCATGGAGATCGTGGTCATGGGCGACAAGGTCCCCGGAGTGCGCGACCACCTTGTGAAGGCTCAGCGCGAAGGGGCGCGGGGCATCATCCCGCTGCTGATGGGCGGGCTGGAGGAGGACGTGCCGGAGCGGGACGTCGACACGCTGGGCAAGTTCTACATGACCCTGATGATGGGGCTCATCGCGCAGTGGACCTTCGATCCCGAGACCGCGGCCAGCGCGGAGGAACTCACCGAGGGGTTGCGGCGGGTCCTCGCGAAGGCGGGGGAGGGGACGGGGGCGCTGGGTTCGGTGGCCGCGGCGGGTTCGGCGGCCGGGTCTACGGCAGAGGAGTCGTCCTGACGATCCTGCCCTCGCGCATCTCCGCCACGCGGTCGCAGAAATGGCGTACGAGCGCCATGTCGTGGCAGATGAACAGGTAGCCGAGGCCGAGGCGCTCCTGCAGCTCGGCCAGGAGGTTGAGGATGCCGGCGCGCAGGGACGGGTCGAGTGCGGAGACCGGTTCGTCGAGCACCAGGAGCTTCGGCTCGCAGGCCAACGCGCGGGCGATTCCGGCGCGTTGGCACTGACCGCCGGAGAGTTCGTGCGGACGCCGGTCGCCGAGTGACGGGTCGAGGCCGACCCGCTCCAGCAGCTCGGCCACGCGCTCGGGGCCGGTCGTCCGGTTCCAACTCCCCTGCACGCGCAGGGGTTCCGCGATCGCGTCGCGGATGCGGTGCCGGGGGCCGAGTGATCCGTACGGGTCCTGGAACACGGGCTGCATCGCCGGTCTGAGCGGGCGTAGCTGCTTCTCGTTCAGCGAGGTCAACTCGCGCCCGTCGAACCATACTTCGCCGCTGTCGGGGCGGCGCAGTTGCAGTACGGCCATGGCGGTGGACGACTTGCCGCAGCCCGAGGGGCCGATGAGGCCGAGGGTCTCGCCGGGAGCGATGTCGAAGGAGACGTGGTCCACGGTGGTGCGGAGGCCGTGGCGGACGACCAGGTCTCGTACGTCCAGCAGGGGGTTCACACCGACTCCAGGAACAACTCGGCGGGGTGGTCGGGGAGTTCGCGCCAGCGGTGGCAGGCGACGGTGTGGTCGTCGTGCGTCTCCGGCTCGGGGTGAGCGGTAGAGCACCGGTGTGGGTCCGCGAGCGGGCAGCGGGGCGCGAAGGCGCAGCCCGGGGGGAGGGTGGTGGGGTTGGGTGGGGTGCCGGGGATCGAGGGGAGTCGACGTCTGCGGGTTCGTTGTGGCCGGTCGCTCCTCGTTGCGGAGCCGCAAGTCGGCACAGCCGCGAGCCCCTTGGGGGGCGCCGATGCCAGTAGGCCCGCCGTGTACGGCGCCCGGGGACGGGTGAACACCTCCTCCACCGGGCCCTCCTCGACCAGGCGGCCCGCGTACATGACCAGTACTCGGTCGGCGTGTTCGCGGACCAGGGAGAGGTCGTGGGTGATCAGGACCAGCGTCGTGCCCGTGGCCTCGGTGCGGTGGGTCAGGAGGTCGAGGAGCCGGCGCCGGGTCTCCGGGTCCTGGGCCGTGGTCGGTTCGTCGGCGATCACGAGGGCGGGGGAGTGGAGCAACGCCATGGCGATGACGGCCCGTTGGCGCATACCGCCCGAGAACTCGTGCGGGTAGGCCCGCGTCCGGTCCGTGGGGATGCCGACCTCCTCCAGCGCGGCGACCGCCCGGGCCCGCGCCTCCTTGCGGGAGACCCCGTCCACGGACCGTACGGCGGCGGCGAGTTGGTCGGAGACCCGGTGCACGGGGGAGAGCGCCGAGAGCGCGTCCTGCGGGACGAGGGCGAGTCGGCGGCCCCAGAGCGCGGCGCGTACGGAGCGGGGGGCGCCCACCAGCTCGTACGACCCCGTCCGCACGCTGCCCGTCACCGTCGCCTCCTGGGGCGGCATGCCGAGCAGTGCGCGGGCCGTCAGGGACTTGCCCGCGCCCGACTCGCCCACCACGGCGAGGACTTCACCCCTCCGCACGTCGAAGGAGAGGCCGCGTACGGCTTCGACCGTGCCGAGGGAGACGTGCAAGTCCCGGACGGAGAGGAGGACTTCGGGGTTCAACGGGTCGGCTCCTTGTGGGGGCGGATGGCGTAGAAGGCGACACGGGAGCGGGGGCCGGAGCGGGGCGGCGCGGCCGTTCTGCCGGGGCCGGCCTCCGCGTACGCCGCCGACGACACCGCGAGGCCCGCCAGCAGGGCCAGGGCTACCGCGGGGGCCAGGGCCGCCCACGGGGCGCGTTCCACGTACGCCCGTGACTCGTCCAGGAGGAGTCCCCACTCCGGTGCGGGCGGCTGGGCGCCGAGGCCGAGGAAGCCGAGGGAGGCCAGGGCCAGGGCGATGCCGGGGAGGCGCAGGAGGGCGTGGCGGGTGACCGGGGCCGCCACCGAGGGCAGGACGTGACGGGTGAGGATCCACAACGGGCTTGCCCCGATGGCGCGTTGGGCCAGCAGGAACGTCGACGCGCGGATCTCCTGCACCAGTGCCGCCGCGTGTGACGACAGGGCGGGCCAGGAGAGCAGGGCCACGGCGAGCGCGGCACCGCCCGCTCCGGGGCCCACGACGGCCGCGACCAGGATGCCGGCGATCACCGGCGGCAGCGCGTTGGCGATGTCCGAGGCGCCGGACGCCACGGCCGGCAGGAAACCGAGGGCGAGCGCGAGGACGAGGCCGGCCAGACAGACCGCGGTCGCCGTGCCGATCGTCGACGCCGCGCCGTGCCCGAGCCGCGCCAGCACATCGCGGCCGAGCCCGTCCGTGCCGAGCGGATACGCCCAGGAGGGCTCCTGGAGGCGGGAGTTCGTGTCGACCGTGTACGGGTCGCGCAGCAGACCCCAGCCGACGCAGGTCAGCAGTGTGATCCCGAGCGTCAGGGGGACGGCCGGATGCGCGCGGACCGGGCGGGCCGCGGGCAGCGTCAGCCCCGCGTCGCGCAGGGCGGGGCCCAGCAGCCGCTGTCGTACGAGGGCTGCCGCCGCGCCCGTGACGAGGCCGAGGGCGAGCAGCGCGAGGACCGATCCCTGGAGCAGCGGCAGGTCCTGCGACTTGGCCGCCCCCAGGGCCGTACGCCCGATGCCCGGTACCGCGAACACCGTCTCCACGGCGACCGCCCCGCCGGTCAGTCCGACGGCGACCATCCCGAACTGCGGTACCAGCGGCGGGAGTACGCGACGTAGGGCGGCGGCCGAGATGCGTGCCCTGCCGACCCCGGCGCCCCGCCACAGCTCCACCCACCGCTCGTCGAGGACGGGCGGCAGCGCGTCCGCGACCAGCCGGCCGAGCAGTCCGCCCGCGGGAACGCCGAGCGCGACGGCGGGCAGCACCATGTACTGAGGGCCCTGCCAGCCGGCGGTCGGCAGCACGCCCAGCCACACCCCGCACACCAGCAACGCGACCGTGGCCAGCAGGAATTCGGGCAGCGCGGCGAGCATCGCGGCGAACGCGCCGGCCGACCCCCGGCCCCGTACGAGAACCGGAGCGACGACCGCGCAGGTCACCAGGAGGGCGACCCCGAGCGCCGCGCCCATCAGGGCGAGGGACACCTGGAGACCGGAGACGACCGACGGCAGGACGTCGGTGCCCGACACCCACGACGTGCCGAGGTCGCCGCGCGGCAGGCCCGAGAGCCAACTCCCCAGCAGGGAAAGGGGACCCGCGTCCAGACCGAGGTCGGCGCGGATCGCGGCCAGGGCCTCCGGCGTGCCCTCCTGCTCGGCCGAACGGGCGCGCAGGACGGTGAGGGCGGGGTCGCGGCCGGAGAGCCAGGGGAGCAGTCCGACGGCGGCGACAACCGCGACGAGACAGCCGAGCCGCGTGACGGCGGCCCGGCGGCCGGGGGTGAACAGGCGTGCCATGAACGTCACTTGACGTACGTGTCCGCGGTGATCAGTGCTCGCTCACGCGGGTCGTGCTCGACGTCCACGACTCCGGCCGCGTCGCCCTGGATCACGCGCTCGTGCAGCATCGGGATCGCGGCGTCCGTGGCCAACACCGCGCCTTCCGCTTCGACGACGGCCCGGCGCCGCGCGTCACCGGTCTTCGTCCCGGCCGCCTTCTCCAGGGCCGCGTCGACCTTCTTGTCGGACAGCTGCGAGATGTTGAAGGACCCCTTCGAGCCGAAGTCGCTGTAGAGGTACGCGGCCGGGTCGCCCGAGTCGAGGACGGTCGCCCGGGACAGGATGAACGCGTCGAACTCGCCCGCCAGCGCGTCGGATTCGATGTTCGCGTACTCGCGAACATCCAGCTTCACCTCGAACCCGGCCTGCTGGAGCTGCTGTTGCAGCGTCTGGGCCACCTCGGGCAGTTCGGCGCGGTCGGTGAACGTACCGATCGTGATCGTCCTGCCGTTCGGATCACCGGACTTGGCGCGCTGGACCGGCTTCCGCAGCTCGGCGGCCCAGGGGAGAGCGGGGCCCAGCAGTCCCTTCGCGACGTCGGCGCGGCCTTCGTAGACACCCTTGACGATCGACCCGGCGTCGACGGCCTCACGGGCGGCGGCCCTGAGGGAGGCGTCCTTGAAGGGGCCGCTCCCGGTATTGAGGTAGAGGGTGTTGGTGCGCGGCATGGGCACCTCGGTGACCAGGTCCTTGTCGAGCAGCGCGGCCTGCGACACCGGTACCGCCTCGACGACGTCGGCCTCGCCGCTGCGCAGGGTGGCCGCGCGGGCGGTGCCGTCGGGCACGAACTTCACATCGATTCCGGGGGACTTGGCCGTGCCGCCCCAGTAGCCGTCGTAGCGGTCGAGGGTCGCGGACGACGTGCCGTTCACCTTCGTCAGCTCGAAGGGGCCGGTGCCCGCGCCGACCGGGCTGACGGTCTTCCCGCGGTACGCCTTAGCCGCCAGGATCGACAGCTGCGGCGAGCTCAGCCGCTGCGGGACGAGCGGGTCCTCGGTGCCGGTGGTGACCGCGATCGAGTCGCCGTCGGCCTTCACCGTCAGGTCGACGCCGTCGAGGATGCGCGGCTTGGGGGAGGCGGTCGCGGCCTTCGTGAGCGACCGGACGACGGACTCGGCGGTGAGCTTCGTACCGTCGTGGAAGGTGACGCCGTCCCGTATCTCGAAGGTCCAAGTCCTGCCGTTCTGCTGCCACTTGGTGGCGAGAGCGGGCTCGGCGTCGCCGTCCGCGTCGAGCGTCACCAGCGTCTCGGCGGTCGACCAGCGCGACAGCTTGAACGCGTCGTCGGACAGTGGCGACAGTCCGGAGCGCGGCGGGTTCATCATCGCCACGCGTACGCGCTTGCCGTCGCCGCCGGCGGAGTCGCCCGCGGAACCGCCCGGGGCGGATTCCGAGAAACAGCCGGTGAGCAGCAGGGCGGAGGCCGCGGTCACCGCGGACAGGGGGAGAAGGCGGGCGGGCAGGCGCACGGAGCACTCCGGGTAAAGGGATGGTCAATGGAGACGTGGCGCCGACCGTAGCATGATGACAATCGTTTTCAGTAGCGGCGTCCGAATCCCGGCCGTCGCCTGGTGGCTGTCACGTGGGCCCCGGGGCGTCCGGTGCCACGTCATCCCGGGCGCCGCCGACGTGCTCGCCGAGCTGCTCGCCGACATGGGCGCCGACGTGGGCGAGGGCGGACGCGGCGTCGTCGGTGATGTGTGTGGGCCGGAATGTCCCGTCGGTCCACGGCCGGCCGCCCGACACCCACACGCTCCGGACACCGTCGAGTCCCCTCGCGCCGCCGATGTCGGCGTGCGCCGAGTCCCCGATCACCCAGGCCCCGCGCAGGGATGCCCCCACGGAGGCAGCCGCCGCGCGGAAGATCTCCGGCGCGGGCTTCTTGCACCCGACGGCCTCGGAGATCACCCATCCGTGGACGATCCCGTCGAGCCCGGTGCCCCGGATCTTCGCCTCCTGCTGCACGACACGGCCGTTGGTGACGATCACGCACGTGCATCCGGCGCCGACAGCCGCGCCGAGCGCGTCGCGGGTCGCCGCGGCCAGTACGACACGATCGGCGGCGCCCCGGTCGAGGAAGTCCCGGACGGTGGCTCCGGAGACGGCCCCGCCGTACCGCTCGGCCATGGCCCGGGCGACGTCCTCCCTCGGCGTATAGCCACTGGCATCGACGGACATCAGCCACGCGAGGTCGTCCCCGGGGAGCGCGTTCTCGCCGAGGAAGACCGACGCCGCCTCCCGGAAGGCGGCGTCGCGGTCGACCAGGGTGTTGTCGAGGTCGATCATCAGGAGGGGCATGGTCGGGAGTATGTCTCGGCTCTGGTCCCGGCGCCGGTACGAGGTCGACATCGACGCCGACGCCGACGCCGGTACGCGGTCGACGGAGACCGGGACGTAGAGGTGTATTCGTACCTTCGCACGTTCGGGTGTACGTCGACGCGAGGACGTTGTGGCCGGCCGCCGCGCGGGGAGGAAGGTCCAAGCTGACCAGAAGGAGCTCGACATGTCCCTGGCGGACGCCGAGGTGGACGTACTGATCGTCGGTGGCGGGCCGGTCGGGCTCACCGCTCGCGCGTTGCTGGAGCGCTGGGGTGTGCGGGTGTCGCTGGTCGAGAAGCACGGCGAGCTGTCGCCGTTTCCACGGTCCCGGCTGGTCAACGTGCGTTCGATGGAGATCTACCGCGGGCTCGGACTGGCCGGCGCGATCACGGCCGGCGCCTTCGCACCGGAGTACGGCCGCATCCGCTTCCGGGACACCCTGCACGACCGCGACTTCGCCACGGCGGCCATGGTCGGGATCAACGGGCCGATCCCCGAAAGCCCCGTGACCGGTGTCGTCAGCTCGCAGGACCGGCTCGAACCGACCCTGCTCGCCGCGGCAGACGCGGAGATGAGGTTCGGGGCCGAGCTCGTCGACCTCACCGAGGAAGCCGACAGCGTCGTCGCCGTACTCGTCGACCGCCGAAGCGGTGAGGAGACCCGCGTCCGCGCGCGCTACGTACTCGCCGCCGACGGCGCGAACTCCACCGTCCGGCAGCGGCTGGGAATCGGCACCACCGGCCCCGGAGCGCTGGCGGCCGTCACCACCGTGGTGTTCGACGCCGACCTCGACGGCTGGTGTGCCGACCAGCCCGCCGGGGTCTACTTCACCGCGCACGGATCCTTCCTCCCGCTCTACCCCGAAGGCGGCTGGGCCTGGCTCGGCCCCACACCAGAGGACGCCGAGCACACCGACTGGGCCGGCCTCGTCTCGCGCGCTCTCGGCCCCGGCCCGGACGCCGGCGTACGAGCCGATGTGTCGCGGGTTCAGCACTGGGTGATGAACGCGTTCGTCGCCGAGCGCTTCCGGCACGGCCGGATCCTGCTGGCCGGTGATGCCGCGCACGCGATCCCGATCGTCGGCGGCCTGGGCATGAACACCGGCATCGCCGATGTCCACAACCTGTGCTGGAAGCTGGCGGGCGTTCTCCAGGGGTGGGCCGGACCGAGCCTGTTGGACACGTACGAGACGGAACGACGCCCCGTCGCCCAGCGGACCCTCCACCAGGCGGTGGCCAACAGCAAGCTCATGTTCGAGGCGCAGAGTCTGCGCCACGAGCAGCTCCAGAGCGGCGAAGCGGCGCCGGAACGGGTCGAACTGCCCTGGTCCGACCGGTACTTCGCCCAACTCGGTCTCGTGCTCGGCGCGGCCTACCGCTCCGACGCGGTTCTTGGCGACGGTGCCCTCGCCGACGGTGGCACCCCACCCGAGCCGACCGACACGGGCACAGGCACGGACACAGGCACGGACTACGTCCCCACCGCGGAGCCCGGCCATCGCATGCCGCACCTCTGGCTCACGCCCGACCGCTCCACGCTCGACGCCTTCGGCGAATGGTTCACCCTGCTCACCCCGGACCCCGCCGCCTGGCAGCAACAAGCCACCGCACCAGGGCTGTTGCGCATCGAGCGCCTCCCCGGCGAGCACGCCGATCTCTGTGGCCTCGGCCCCCAGGGAGCGCTGCTCGTCCGGCCCGACGGCCACATCGGCGCCCGCTGGCGTGACCGCGCACCGAGCGAAACCGCCCTCCGGCACGCGCTCACCGCGATCGGTGGTTCTCCGCGGTCGAGCCCGTGACAACGGGTGACGTCCCAACAGGGGTGTGTCAGACCGCTGTTGCAGACTGTCGGCCATGAACGCACTCGACGAATACCGCCTGGCGGCCCGCAAGCGGGGCGTGCCCGAGGACCTCCTCGACAGGGCGCTGCGACTCGCCCGCCCGCGCCTGGAGCTGCGGTCGATGGAGGGCTCCGACGAGCCGGTCGTCGGACAGTACGGAGGCCGTCCCCGGCTTCCCCCGGACGTCGAGTGGACCGGCTTCCCGGCATTCATCGCGTCGGTCGACTGTGCCGCTGTTCCGGTCGGCGAACTGGACATCCAGTTGCCGGAGGACGGGCACCTACTGTTCTTCGCCAACAACAGCGAGCCGAGCCACGTCCCCGGGCCCACGAAGGAAGGCCGGGTGGTGTACGTCCCGGCCGGAACGGCGACGACGGAACGGGTCCCCTCGGAAGAGGAGGCGTCCTACACGTTCGAGTCGTACCCCCTGCTAGGCCGGCTCGACCGGTTCATGCCGGACGACAACCACGACATCGCCGACAGGGAAACCGTGCGGCTCATCCACCCGTACCTGCTGGACCACTGGGAAGAGACCGCGAACGGCGAACTCACGCTCGGCGGATACTCGTCCGTGATCCATCACGACCCGGCACCCTGGCCCGTCACCGATGACGAGGCGTTCGTCATGCTGGCACGCGCGGATTTCACGTTCGTGGACACGCCTCTCAGTTGCGCCGCGTCCTGGCTGATCCGCCCCCGGGACCTGGCGGACCGAGACTTCGAAGACGTGCGGATCGATTTCCAGTCGTACATGTGACGCCACCGTTGTAGGGACCGCCGCTTCGTGAGCACGGACTCCTGCGGAATCGTCGAATTCCGCGCGTGGTGAGCACTGCTTGTGGCCGCGGACCATGAGCAGAACGTCTCGCTGGGATTCCTCCGCGGTCGCTCTGACTGGGCACTTGCCGACCTCCAAGACGTCGAAGCCTTCCTGGCCGGTCAGCCCAAGGACCGGCAGCGTCGACCGGTCGTGCTCGGACGGCAAGGCAGCCCCCGCCGGCGACGTCGAACAGATGGCTCTGGGCAGCCAGACCTCCGAGAACACCGTTCCCGGGGCGACGAGACCCTCGCCGAGGCAGGTGGGAGCACAGCATCGACGGCCGCTGCATCCACTGGCGAGCCCCGGGACAACGGCAAGATCCGCTACAGCTGCCACCTCGCAGAATCATCTCCTCATCTCCTCACCGCCTCCGCCTCAGGTACCGACTCCGCGTACCTGAGGCGGAGGCGGCGCAGGGAAGGGATCGGGACAGTGGAAGCCTCCTCAGCCGCACCATGTCTGACGTGCGGCGGGACGTCATTGCCGATCGCTGCAGAAGGGCTGGCCCCGACATGTTCGCCACGCAGAGGCGCGAGGTCGCACCGCTCTCGCCGGACCGTTTCGCGCTGAAAAGCGTCGCGGGATGTCTCGGCGCCGGACTCGCGCTGGGTGTCATGACGAACCTGGCGCAGGGCCGGCTGCCGGGCAGCTGGAATCAGATCGCCAACTCGGGGGCGGTCTGGTCGGCGGTCGCCTTCGTCGCCGGCGCCCTGCTGGCGGACCGGGGCGTGCGGGTGGCGGTGGCCGGAGGGCTGGCCGCGGAGGTGGGGCTGGTCACCGGCTACTACGGGTTCGCCGAATTCGGCCGTGACGGCATGGGCATGCTGACTCACGTGCTGGTGTGGCTGGTCATGGCGGTCGTGGCCGGACCGCTGTTCGGCGCCGCCGGGGCCTGGTGGCGGCGCGGCAGCCTCAACCGCCGTATCGTCGGGGGCGCCGCATTGGCCGGAGCGATCGGCACGGAGGCCGCCCACTACGCCTTCGTGCTGCACTACATGCCGCAGGCCTGGGTGTGTGCGGTGCTCATGGTGGCGCTGCCTCTGGCGATGGGGCGCGGCAACCGTGAGCGGGCGCTGACGCTGGCGGCAGCCGTGTCGCTGGCACTGTGCGCCTACGCGGTCGTCTACCAGGGTTTCCTCGGGTCGGTTCTGGGCTGACCGGCCCCGGAACGGGTGGAGAAACGGTTTGAGTGTCTCTTGGTTCCGGCGTGCTTGGGCTCCGGACGCGGCCGTCGGCCTCGCTGTCCTTCTCCTGGGGCTCCTGGAGGTGGCCTGGCGCGCTCCGTCCACGGCCGACGGCCGACAGCTCCTGCTGGTCGTGAGCGCCGCGACGGTGGTCGGCGGGAGCCGGCGCGCACCGGGTGCGGCGCTCGCGCTGGCCGCGCTGGTGAGCGTGGCCCAGGTGCTGGCCGCCGCCCCGTTCCTGCTCGTCCAGGTCGGCGAGGCGAGCGTGCTCTTCGGCTGTGCCCGGTGGGGGAACCGGGCGACGCTGTGGCTGAGTGGCCTGGCCGCCCCCCTCGCCGCCGGCCTGGTCCTGCTGCACGCCGCCGCGGGTGGCCCGCTGCCGATCACGGGGCCCCTCGACGGGCTGAGCGTCTGGCTCAGCCAATCCGGGGCGAACTGGGCGTACGTCGTGCTGGTCACCGCCGTGACGCTTCTGGGGCTGCCCTGGCTGGCCGGGCTGACGGTCCGCTTCGCGGAGCGCGCCCGAGCCGCGAAGCGGTCGCAGGAAGCCGCCGAGGCGGACACGGAACGCGCGCACGCCGAACGCTCCCAGGCCCAGGAGATCGCCGCGCTCCAGGAGGAGCAGGCCCGCCTGGCCAGGGATGTCCACGATGTCGTCGGCCACTCGCTGGCGGTGATCCTCGCGCAGGCCGAGTCGGCCCAGTACCTTCCCGACGACGAGGACGCATGGGACGACATGAAGAGGATCATGCAGAACATCGCGATATCGGCCCGTAGCTCCTTGCAGGACGTACGGCACGTGCTGACCGGCGCCCCGGCGGACGCCGGCGGACGGGCGGGGCGCCTGGACGACATCCTGACCGGGGTGCGCGCGGGCGGCCAGGAAGTCATCCACACCGAGCACGGCACCGAACGTCCCCTGGCGCCCGATGCGCGGAACGTGGCCCTGCGTGTGCTGCAGGAATCGCTCACCAACGCCGTCAAGCACGGCCGCAGAAGTGTTCCGGTCCGTCTGGACCGCCACTGGCCGCAGCGGCCCGGGGAGCACGAACTGCGCATCCAGGTGCGGAACGCGATCGCCGCCGAGCCGAAGTCCGTCGCGTCCGCCGGGCTGGGGCTGGCCGGCATGCGGCAGCGCCTCGCCTTGGTGGGCGGCAGGCTCGACATCCAGCGGGGAACCGGCGGCGAAGGCGAGGAATTCCAGGTCACAGCGTGGATTCCGGTACGGACGGAGTCCCGATGAACCGGCTCGACGACTCCACCCGCGACATCCGGGACGACATCCGGGTCCTGCTCGTCGACGACCAGCGGCTCTTCCGCGAGGGCGTGCAGGTGATGGTGCAGGCCCAGCCGGACATGACCGTCGTCGGCACCGCCGCCGACGGACACGAAGCGGTCAGCCTCGTCGACGAGCGCCGGCCCGACGTGGTCCTCATGGACATCCGCATGCCGGGCATGGACGGCGTCGAGGCCACCCGGCAGATCTTCCTGCCCTCCCCCACCACCGGCCTCGTCCGCCCGCTCCGGGTGGTGGTGCTGACCACGTTCAACCTCGACGACCGGGCCGCCACCGCCATCCGCCACGGCGCCAGCGGTTTCCTCCTCAAGGAAGCCACCCCGCAGCAGTTGTGCAACGCCATTCGCACCGTGCACGCGGGGCACGCGGTGCTCGCCCCCGCCGACCTCATCACCCTCATGGAACAGCAGGTCCGCGCCACGACCCCGGCACCGGTCGCCTTCGGCGCCCTGACGGACAAGGAGCGGGAGGTCTTCGTCGCCGTCGCCCAGGGTCTGAGCAACGCCGAGATCGCACGCAGCGTCTTCGCCGGAGAGTCGACGGTCAAGACCCACGTCGGATCCATCCTGCGCAAGCTCGGCTTGCGCGACCGGGTGCAGATCGTGGTGTTCGCCCACGAGCACGGCCTCGTCTGACGACCCGAACCGGCCCAGCTCCCTTCCGACCTTCCCACCTTCTGAACGGAGAGACGGTGTGGATCGAATGGATGGAGAGCATCCTGGACGACATCCGATGCGCTTCAGCCCGGGGACCTCCGGGACACACAGTCCGCGGTGGTGGCGACGGTGATAGATCTGAGTGATCCACTCGCGGATGACCGCTTCGAGTTCGTCGATGAAGAAGAACGCCTCGTCCTCGGCCTTCTCGCTGCGGCTGTGGACGTCCGAGCCCTTGTAGCCGGGCAGCCAACAGCCCCTGGTTGAGGGAGCGGAACCAGCGCTCGACCGGCTTGTCGGTCGGCGTCTTCGGCCGGGCAGGCTGCAGCGAGATGTCCAGCTTCGCGCAGACGCTCTGGATGCGGTTCGACAGGTAGACCTTGCCGTGGTCGAAGATGATCGTCTCAGCTGCGACCGTGGGCAACAGCGGCTGCCCGTCCCGGTCGACCAGCTTGTTCGCGTCGACCACGACGGCGGACGGCACGCCGCAATACGGCAGCAGCTCGCCCCCGTCTTCGGGCGCCTCGCGTGGACGGACCGTCTCGAACAACACCCCTGCCACGTCTGTCGACTTCGTGGACACCGGAGTCAGCCGCAGCCCGGTGATGCACCGGCTGTAGAGATCCATCGCGACGGTGAGTTCGCACCGCACCCACCGGCAGGTCACCGGCTCCATCGCGAACACGTCCAGACAGTTGGTGTCCAGCACCACGTACTCGCCAGGCCGCGGCGCCCGCAGCCTGCCGTAGGTCCCTTTCGGGGCATCCGCGATCGACCGCTTCCCCTTCGTGCTGCCCTCGAAGGCGTTCGTGCCCTTGGCCAGCGCCCGCAGCAGTTCGTAACCCGTCGTGCGGGCCGGGACCGGAACGGTCTCCCTCCCGTCCTCCTTGGTCAGACGCTCCTCGATCTCGGCCAGGATCAAGTTCCGCACCGGCCGGGACGACTTCTCGTGCTCTTCCAGTACTGACCGGGCCATCCCCAGCCAGCGATCGTCGGCCCGGTCCGGCACACTTGGCGCCGGGCGCTCACGAACCAGCCCAGCTGGGCCTGAGCGCTCGACCTGCCATACCCAGTTCCGGATCGTGCTTTCGGCGACACCGAGTTCCGTCGCCTTGGCCGCGTACCGGTGCATCCATGGCGTGCCGGGCGCGTAGTCGGGCCGTGGCTCGCCCGGAAGGGCCAGTTCCTCGCTGCCGAGTTGGTAACCGGTCCGGACTTCTTGAACATGACGGAACTTCCGCGTCAGTTCGTCATCGCTGCCGTCGTCGAGACCGCCCAGGATCGCCGCGGCCGTCGGCTCCTCCCGCGGCGCCGGGACCAGGATCTCGGTGGTGGGATGTGCCGGCAGCACGGAGATATCGAGCTGACGCCACCTCGGCATGCCGACGACCGCAGCCGTCGGCCGGAGAAGAATCCGGCGGCCTTCGATCTCGGCGACGGTGAACTGCTCGCCGTCGAAGCTGATCGGGAGTCCTGGTTGCAGCGGCGTCGTCCACCTGGTCACGCGCGCCTCCGCAACACCGATTCACCGGACAACGGCCGAGACAGATCCGTCGCCGGCCGCCCGGACCACAACAACGCCATCAGTGCCGGTCTTGCCTGTTCAGCGGGTCGACCCCCGGCCAACCGGCGTTCTGCCAGGGCCAGTTCCTCGCCGTCCACGACCTGCTGCCACGCCCGCTACACCGCGTTCTCGGGCACCACGCCGGGGCGCCTGTATCCGGCCAGGAACCGAATGTTCCTCCAGCAGCACACGATCGGCTCCGGACCAGATCTCGTAGCCCAGCCGTGTTGCTGAAACAGCTCACCCGGCCACGCCAGAGCTTCCGCGATCTTCGCATCCAACAGACGGTCCGCCGGTTTGACGTTGACCACCCGCACCGTCCCCGAGCGCATGGCCATCGGAAAGTCCGGCACATGGTGCCGCACCCGGTCACCGACCCGAGCCGTCAACCGGCACGGCTGAGCGAAGATCCCCCGCACCTCAGGATCAAAGTCCGCCAGCAGCAGCCGGGCCAACTCCAGACGGCTCTCATGGACCACGTGCCCGCCCGCCGTCACGGACGCATACTTCCCCGAGTAGTGGGCCATCCCGCGTACCGACCGGACATCCCGCCACGGCTTCGACCCCGAGAAGTCGGCCAACAGCAGCTGCCGCACCGGCACTTCACGCACCGACAGGTCCTCGTGCCGGATCGACACCGTGGGTACCTTGCGGGTACGCCGGGCGCCGCCCGCGCTCCGTACTGCCAGGCCGGGGACGCTACGGAGGACGGCTCACGCGCACTCAGAGAAGATCAGAAGAACCCCGACAAGGACCACTACTGAACGCAGTAGTGGTCAACGGGATCGTGAACGCAGTAGTTGTCAACGCGATCGCGGATTTGCTGATCCACTGCTGACGAACTGCCTTCGCTGCTAACGAAGTCGCGGATCCTGCATCCGTCTAGAGGCGCTGCGCCTTGAGCCCCATGTGCAGGAGCAGGCGGTCCTCGCCGTCGTCCAGGTCGAGGCCGGTGAGCTGTTCGACGCGGGAGAGGCGGTAGTAGAGGGTCTGGCGGTGGATGCCCAGTTCGGCGGCGGTGCGGCCGGCCTGGCCCGCGCAGTCGAGGAACACCTCGGCGGTGTGGGCCAGTTCGCGGTGGGCGGGGGCCAGGAGCGGGCGTACGGCGGGGTCGTGGGACGCGGTCGGCGGCATCGTCGTCAGCAGGCGGTACGGGCCGATGGACGACCAGTGCGCGACCGGGCCCAGCCGGGGCTCGGCCAGCGCCGCGCGGGCGGCGGCCGATGCCTCCTGCCAGGAGGTGCCGAGGTCGGCGAGACCGGAGCGGGGGACGGCGATCCCGGCCACGACCCGTCCGGGGCGGAGGCCGTGCGGTTCCGGGGCCTGTGCGGCTCCGACCGCTCGGGGGCGGCCGGGGGGCGACGTACGCGGGGCGCTCCGCGCCTGGTCCGACGGCTGGGCGGCCCGCCGGGACCCCTCCGCCTCCTGGACCACGCGCCCGGATGCCCCTGAAGCCTGGGCCGTCCGCCCGGATGTGCCTGTCTCGCGGTCTGCCCGCTCGGCTCCCCCTGTCCCCTCGGCCGCCCGCGCAGCCTCCGCCCCGCCCGTCCGGTCCGGCTGCTGGTCCGGCCCGGTGTCCCGGCCCCGGCCCTGGTTCGGGGGCTGGGCCGTGCCCCGGCCCTGGGTGCCGCCGGTCTGCCGGTGAGGCTCCGGGGGGCCGGGCTCGGACGTGGACGACTGAGGGCGCGCTGATGCCCGTACGCCCTCCGCCCTCTCCAGCAGGCGGGCCGCCGCCGTGGTCGCCGGAGTGAGGACCTCCGGGGAGCGGAGGCGGACCAGCAGGGCCAGGCTCTGGGCGGTGGGGCCCCAGGGGAGGGCGCAGACGGCGGTGGCGGACGGGATGGTGCGGACCGACGGCGCGTCGTCGGGGTGGGACGAGGGCCAGGGGGCCACGCAGACCATCGTGTGGAGGCCCTCGCCGCGGGCGCCGAGTTCCGTGTGGAGCTCGGCCAGTGCCATGTCACGCTGCCAGCCGCTCTCGGCGGTGAGGACCGCGCGCAGCTCACGGCTGAGGTCCGCGCCCGCCTGGGCCTCGTCCGCCAGGAGGGCGCCGATGCGCGGGGTGACCTCCATCGCCGCGGAGAGCTGCTGGTCGGTGGGCCCCGGATCGTCCGACAGCAGCCACACGTACCCGAGGACGACACCCCGATGGCGTACGGGGAGGCAGACGCGGCCCCGGTACACGCCCGCCTCCGGGGTCGGGGGGATACGGACCGGCGCCGTGGCGCGCGCGATGCCGAAGCCCTCGAACCAGGTGCGGACCGCCGAGGTCGAGCGGCGCGTGAGGATCGAGCGGGCGCGTACGGGGTCCAGCGCGGAGGCGTCCAGCTCGCCCTCGCTGTCGTACGCGCCGAAGGCGATCAGCTCGAAGTCGCGGTTCTCCAGCGTCGCGGGGGCGCCGAGGAGCTCCGAGATCTCGTCCACCAGCTCCTGGTATTCACCTTTGGGATCCGATGTCACCCGGGCATTCTCCATCATTTCCCCGCGCCTTCATACATCTGTCTGAGATCCAGGGCACGGATGCGTGACAGCTGTCGATGGCCGACGATCGGAGGGATCCTTAGGTTTCACGGTGGTTCTCCGTGTCGTACCGGAACGCCGCCGGGCGGCGGCGGGTACGGCCTTCCGCCGGCCTTGTTGTGGAGGTGCCCCGTGCTGGGTCCCGTGATTCTCGCCGCGTCGCGCAGCGACCGGATGCGTCGTCTGATCTCGGCGGCCCCGGTGACCAGGCCGGTCGTCGACCGCTTCATCCCCGGCGAGAGCGTCGACCAGGTCGTACCGATCATCCAGGACCTCACGGCCAAGGGCCTGGAGGTCACCATGGACGTGGTCGGCGAGGACATCACCACGCCCGAGCAGGCCACCCTCGCCCGTGACGCCTACCTGGAGCTGATCGACCGCCTCAAGCGGCTGGAGCTCGGGGAGCGCGCCGAGATGTCGGTCAAGCTGTCCCTCTTCGGGCAGGCACTCCTCGGCGGCCACGAGCTCGCCCTCGCCAACGTCCGCCCGGTCGTCGAGGCCGCCGCCGCCATCGGTACGACCGTCACGCTCGACGCCGAGGACCACACCACCCTCGACTCGATGTTCGCCATCCACGAGGAGCTGCGGAAGGACTTCCCGGAGACCGGCTGCGTCATCCAGGCCTACCTCTTCCGCACCGAGGCCGACGCCCGCCGCCTCGCCGAGGCCGGCAGCCGCGTACGGCTCGTGAAGGGCGCCTACAAGGAGCCCGCGGAGGTCGCGTACCAGCAGAAGGCCGAGACCGACAAGGCGTACGTCCGTGTCCTGCGCATCCTGATGGAGGGCACCGGGTACCCGATGATCGGGTCCCACGACCCGCGCCTCATCTCCATCGCCCAGGAGCTGGCCCGACGCGCCGGCCGCAAGCCCGACGAGTACGAGTTCCAGATGCTGTACGGGATCAGGAGCGACGAGCATCTGCGACTCGCCGCCGAGGGGCACCGGATGCGCGTCTACACCGCGTACGGCACCGACTGGTACGGCTACTTCATGCGGCGCCTCGCGGAGAAGCCGGCCAACCTCCTCTTCTTCGGCCGCTCGATCCTCACCAAGAGCTGAGAACCAGAACTGAGAACCAGGGCTTGAGCCCCGACAACACCGCTCACTAAGGAGTTACGGACACCATGGACGCCGTCACCCAGGTCCCCACCCCCGTCAACGAGCCGGTGCACGGCTATGCCCCCGGCTCTCCCGAGCGCGCCCGCCTGGAGGCCAAGCTCAAGGAACTCGCCGAGAACCCGGTCGACCTGCCGATGACCATCGGCGGCGAGAAGCGGATGGGCGGCGGCGACCGCTTCGACGTCGTGCAGCCGCACAACCACAAGGCCCGCCTCGGCACGTATGCGAACGCCACTCGGCAGGACGCCCAGGACGCGGTCGACGCGGCCCTCGCCGCCGCGCCGGCCTGGCGCGCGATGTCCTTCGACGACCGCGCCGCGATCATCCTGCGCGCCGCCGAGCTGCTGGCGGGCCCGTGGCGCGAGACGCTCGCCGCCTCGACGATGCTCGGCCAGTCGAAGACCGCCCAGCAGGCCGAGATCGACTGTCCCTGCGAGCTGGTCGACTTCTGGCGCTTCAACGTCAAGTACGCCCGTGACCTGCTCGCCGAGCAGCCGCCGGCCAACTCGCCGGGCGTCTGGAACCGCCTCGACCACCGCCCGCTCGAAGGCTTCGTCTACGCGATCACGCCCTTCAACTTCACGGCGATCGCGGGCAACCTGCCGACCGCGCCCGCGCTGATGGGCAACGTGGTGGTGTGGAAGCCGTCGCCGACGCAGACCCACGCGGCCGTCCTGCTCATGCAGCTGCTGGAGGAGGCCGGTCTGCCCAAGGGCGTCATCAACCTCGTCACCGGTGACGGCATCGAGGTCTCCGGGGTCGCCCTGGAGCACCGCGACCTCGCCGGCGTGCACTTCACCGGCTCGACCAAGACCTTCCAGTACCTGTGGAAGACGGTCGGCAACAACATCGAGAAGTACCGCACGTACCCCCGCATGGTCGGCGAGACCGGCGGCAAGGACTTCGTCGTCGCGCACCCGAGCGCAGACCGTGCCGTCCTGAAGACGGCCCTGACCCGCGGCTCCTTCGAGTACCAGGGCCAGAAGTGCTCGGCCTCCTCGCGTGCCTACGTCCCGGCCTCCATCTGGAACTCCGGCTTCAAGGAGGAGTTCGCGGCCGAGATCGACGGCATCACCATGGGTGACGTCACCGATCTGTCGAACTTCATCGGCGCCGTCATCGACGAGCGTTCCTTCGCCAAGAACAAGGCGGCGATCGACCGGGCGCACGCCGACCCGTCCTGCACGGTCGTCGCGGGCGGCACCTACGACGACTCCGTCGGCTACTTCGTCCGCCCGACGGTCGTCGAGTGCACGGACCCGGCGAACGAGGTCTTCACGACGGAGTACTTCGGCCCGTTCCTCGCGGTGCATGTCTACGAGGACGATCAGTACGACGAGATGCTGGCGCAGATGGAGTCGGTGTCCGACTACGCGCTCACCGGCTCGGTCATCGCGGGCGACCGCGCGGCCGCCGCGTACACGATGGAGAAGCTCCGCTACGCCGCGGGCAACTTCTACATCAACGACAAGTCGACCGGCGCCGTCGTCGGCCAGCAGCCCTTCGGCGGCGGTCGCGCGTCGGGTACGAACGACAAGGCGGGCGCCCCGCAGAACCTGATGCGCTGGACGCTGACGCGGGCCATCAAGGAGACGCTGGTCGCGCCGACCGACTACCCGTACCCGCACATGGGCTGAACCGGCCGCTCGTACCAGTACCGGCACATGGGCTCAACCGGCTACCCGTACCGGCACATGGACTGAGGCGTCCCCGCACCCGGGCCGACGTCTCACTGACCGCCCCCGCCCCGGAAGCATCCCCTCCGGGCCGGGGGCGGCGTGCGTTGCGCCGACGTACCGTGGCCCCGCCTCCGTGCGGAGGCGGGGCCACGGCAGGGACGTGCGGTGTCAGCGGTCGCAGCTCGTCCGGCCCGGGTACCAGTGGCAGGCCAGCGCGGCGAAGCCGCCGTCCGCCACTACGGGCACGGTGAGCGTGGTGCCGCCGCGGACGACGTGCGGTTCGCGGACCAGGCCCGACGGGCCGTCGGTCACGGTCTCGACGAGCCACTTGCCCGTGCCCAGACGCATGGGTACGTCCACGCTGTGGGCCGCCCCCGCGAACGTGCCGCCGATGAACCAGCGGCCGTCGGACGCACGGCGGGCCAGGACCGCGGAGCGGCCGGGATCGCCGGTCAGCAGCCTGGTCTCCTCCCAGCCGCTGGGCAGTTGCTCCAGGTAGCGGCGGGCCTCAGGGCGGGCCTCGTACGACTCAGGGGTGCCGGCGAGGTTCTGGATGCCGGACTCGTAGAGGACGGTCAGGCCCAACTCGCCCGCGTCCGAGCCGACGTTGGGGCGGAAGGGGCGGTGGAAGGCGCCCGGGGTGAAGTCCATGGAGCCGATGGCGTTGCGGGTGAAGGGGAGCGCGGCCAGCTGCTCGGAGGTGTTGTTGCGCTTCTCCTCGCCGCCGACGCCCTCCATCGTCATCACATGCGGCCAGGTGCGCTGGATGCCCTTGGGGATCGTGGAGCCATGGAAGTTGACCATCAGGTGGTGCTTCGCGGTGGCCGCGAGGATGTCGTCGTACCAGGCCATCCGCTCCTGGGACTCCGAATCCATGAAGTCGATCTTCACGCCCTTGACGCCCCAACGCTCCAGCGTGGACAGCCACTTCTCCCGTTCGACGGGGTCGACGAGGAGCGAGTAGTGGAGCCAGACCTGGATCTCGACGCCGCGTTCCTTGCCGTAACGCACCAGCTCCGGCATCCAGTTGTTCGTCTGCCAGTCGGGGTCGATGACGTCCCACTCGCCGGGCTTGTAGTACCAGCCCGCGTCGACGACCTCGTACGGCCAGTTCCGCTCGGCCGCGTAGTCGACGTACTTCTTCTGCGCCGCCAGGCTCTGCCCGGCCTCCTTGCCGCCGGCGAGCCAGGTCCACAGGGCCGGGCCCGGCTTGATCCAAGAGGTGTCGCGGACGCGGGACTTGGGGGCGAGGTCGTCGGTGAACGTCGACTCGGTGACCGTCGACAGATCGCCGGTGACCACCGCGCGCCAGGGTGTGGTGAGCTTGCCGGACACCTGGATCGGCTCGTCGTTCCACGGGCTCACGCCGAACGTGGACGAGCCTGCCGCGTGCGTGAGGTGGGAGCCGGCGTAGCTGCCGGTCAGGTCCGACTCGGCGACCAGCGCGTAGCCGCCGTCCGTCTTGAAGAGGGCCTGCATCGAGTACGTGCCCGCCGGTACCGCGGCCGCCGACTGGTAGCGGGAGAAGGGGAGTTCGTTGTCCTTGCGGTAGGCGCTGATGACGGGCTCGGCGGTGGCCGGGAAGGTGAAGGCGGAGGCCTCGCGTACGACGTCGCCGTGATCGTCCGGCAGGACGTAGCGGTACGCGACGCCGTCAGCGGCGACACGGGTCAGCAGGTCGATACGCGCGCCGTCCGCCGTACGGAAGCGGAAGCGGGACTCGGTCATACGGACAACCCGCTTGTGCGACTTGCCCGTTGAGGCGGTGTAGCGCTCCGAGACCGTGCGGTCGGAGCGGCCGGTGAAGGTCAAGTCCCGGGAGAAGTCGGCCTGTTCGGTGACAAGGCCGACGGGGGACGGTTCGAGGACCGTACGGCCGGCGCGTCTGACCGCCAGGGCCGGGCTGCCGTCGGCCGGGTCGAGGGAGACCACGGCCGTGGGGGAGCCGTGCGGACCGCGCACCTCCCAGGACGTGGGGCGCGCGGACGCGGCGGGGCCTTCGGCGCGGGCCGGAAGCGTCGCCGCGGTGGTGGCGAGGAGTGCGGAACAAAGCGTCAACACGATGGTGCGGGCCCGGGGTTGGACCGCCATGTGGAACCCCTCCTGTCACAGTCATCCGATGACTGGTCGATAAATGTGAGAGTGGAGGGGGTATTGGGGCGTGTCAAGGAATCTGACAGCATCAGACATCGGATTGCTGATGTGTCGTTCAGTAAGAGAGGGACTACCCGGAACGGCCCGAGACTCACTCCGGGAGACTTCTGAGGCGACGGCCGTCCGATACTGGCGCGATGGCCATCCGACTGCGCACCGCCCACACGGCGGACCTCGCCCCCGTCGAACTCCGCGCCGCCCGCACCTTCCTGGACGACGCGTTCCAGGGGGACTTCTCCGACGAGGACTGGGACCACGGGCTCGGCGGGGTGCACGCCCTCGTGCACGACGGGGCCGGACTCGCCGCCCACGGCTCGGTGGTCATGCGCAGGGTGCTGCACCGGGGCCGTTCCCTGCGCACGGGGTACGTCGAGGCGGTCGCCGTCCGCGCGGACCTACGCCGGACCGGCCTCGGCGGGCAGATCATGGCCGCGCTGGAAGGGGTCGTCGACCGCGCGTACGCCCTCGGCGCGCTCTCCGCGAGCGAGGCGGGCGCCGCCCTCTACACCGCCCGCGGCTGGCAGGTCTGGCCGGGCCGGATCTCCGTCCTCGGCCCGGACGGCGTCGTGCGCCTCCCCGACGAGGAGGGCACCACCTTCGTCCGCCCCGCCTCGTCCGGCCCCCTCGACCCGTCCCACGAACTGACCTTCGACTGGCGCGACGGCGATGTTCTCTAGCTGCCTCCGGTGATGCCCTCCAGTGATGCCCCTCCAGAGAGGCAAATACGGAAAGTGCAGGTCAGTGCGGTGTGACCCGATCCGCCGTCTCAGATAGTAGGAAGTCCGACTAACTGTAGAGACAGATGCGCGGTCCTCACCTAGCTTTGTAGGAGCCGAACGTCTCGCTCGACCAAGCGAATGGCGGTCGTGAGCCGGAGCCCCTGGCAGGCAACCCCTGCGGCCCCGCGCTCCCCGCCCCATCCGGCGTCTCGTAATCCCTCATCGCACTTCCGGCGGCCGCTGCCGGAGGCAAGGAGTCGATTCATCATGGCCGAGACGACCGCCCGCCGAGTCCGTCACGTCTCCCGTTCGAGCGAGTCCGACCGCAAGAACGCCGCAGCCGCGCTCCAGCGCGCCCTCGACCGCAGGGACAACGGCGGCTCGACCGGGCACACCGAGCACTGAGGCCCGAGCGCACCGGGCACTGAGCGCCGGGCGCACCGGGGGCTGAGCCCGGCCGGCCCTACTTCCGGCCCCGTCGCACCTCGAAGTGGTCGATGCGCTCGCCGCTCTGCGCCAGCGCCGACACCTTGAGCTTCGGGGCCGCTCCCGCCTCCGCCTCCACGGAGAGGAAGGAGTAGCCGGTGTACCGCACCCTCGACCACTCCACGGTGTCGGGGTTCTGGTCCTTCGACTTCGTCCAGTGGTACGTCTCCACGGACTCGCGGTCGGCGATCTTCCCCTCGTAGCTGTCCTTCACCCCGGCGGGGAAGTGGTAGAGGCTCTTGCCCGCCCCGCCCGCCGTGACGTACACGATCCCGTCCCGCGTCGGATCGGTCGACGCGCCGACGGGCACCCGCCTGCCCACCTTGCCGCCCTTGATGGCGTCGGTCCGCTCGTACACGTGGTTGTGCCCGTTGATCACCAGGTCCACCTGGTGCTTGGTGAACAGCGGCAGCCAGGCGTCGCGCACGCCGCCGTCCGAGGCGTGGGTCGACGTCGAGTACGTGCAGTGGTGGAAGAAGACCACGATGAAGTCGACCTGCTTTCGCAGCTCTCCGAGCCGCCCGTCGAGCCAGGCGGTCTGCTTGCCGTCCGAGTAGCCCTTGTTGGCGGGGATCTCGTACGACACGTCGTTCGCGTCCAGCGCCACGACCCCGACGTTGCCGTACGTGAACGAGTAGACGCCCGGGGAGTTCTTCGCGTCGAAGCCGTTGTCCGGGAGGGTCCAGCGCGCGGACTGCCCGCCGTACCCGTTCGGCGAGTACCACGCCTCCATGTCGTGGTTGCCGGTCGTCACCATCCACGGGACGGACTTCGCCACCGGTTCGGTCTGCTTGAGGAACAGGTCCCAGGTGGTGGGCGCGTAGTAGTCCGACTTCTCGCCGTGGCCCGTGTCGTCGGCGTAGCAGATGTCCCCCGCGTGCAGATGGAAGGACGGCTGCCGGCCGAGGATCAGCCGGTCGTTGGCGAGCGCGTCCGGGGTGACGCCCTGGTCGCCGAACGCGGTGAACACGAACGTCTCGGGGCGGGCGGGCGCCGTGGTGAACGAGCCGACCGTGGAATGCCGTTCCTTGGACGCCGGGTCGAAGCCCTCGTGGCCGACGCCGTAGTAGTACGTCGTGCCGGGGCGCAGGCCGTCGAGCGCCGTGTGCAGGTAGTACTGCTCCACCGCGAGCCGCTGCCCCTCCACCTCAGGGGTGTGCAGGTCGCGGACCTCGGCCTCGATCTTCCGGCTCAGCTCCCACGGCTTCAGCCCCACACGCACGTACGGCTTCCTCACCGGGAGCGGCACCTGCCACGAGATCCGCATCTGGGTCTTCGGGTCCGCGCCGAAGGCGAGGTGGCGGCCGAAGGGGGTGACGACCGAGCCGCTCACTTGTGGGCCGGGCGTGGACGTGGCGGACAGGGGCGAGGCCGTCCGGCCCGCCGTGTCCGTACCGGAGCCCGAGCCCGAACAGCCGGTCAGCAGCCCGCCGGCCACCGCGCCCGCGGTCACCAGGGCGCGGCGCCGCGAGTACTTCGTCCGCAGGTACTCGTACTGCTCCGCCATGCTCATCCGGCGTGCGAGCTGCGGAGGGATGCCGACGTCGGGAGTGTCCATGGTGAGGAACTTCCCAGCGTGCCCCAACAACCGGCGTACATACGGGTGAACGGGAGCCGACAGATTGATGCGCGGCCACCAGGTGGTCGCCCGGTGGTGTCCGTATCGCGGACGCCCCATGTCATCCCGTGGGACGAGGAGTAGGGTGCCGACATGTCTCGCAGCATCAATCTCGCAGTGATCCCCGGTGACGGCATCGGCCAGGAAGTCGTGGCCCAAGGCCTGAAGGTCCTCTCCGCCGTCCTCCCGCAGGATGTGAAGCTGGAGACCAAGGAGTTCGACTTCGGCGCCAAGCGCTACCACGCGACCGGTGAGACCCTCACCGAGGCCGACCTGGACGCCCTGAAGAAGCACGACGCCATCCTGCTCGGCGCGATCGGTGACCCGAGCGTGCCGTCCGGTGTGCTGGAGCGCGGCTTCCTGCTCAAGCTCCGCTTCGCCTTCGACCATCACGTCAACCTGCGCCCGTCGAAGCTCCTTCCGGGTGTCGCCACCCCGCTCGCCGGCCAGCCGGAGATCGACTTCGTCGTGGTCCGCGAGGGCACCGAGGGCCCGTACACGGGCAACGGCGGCACCATCCGCAAGGGCACCGAGCACGAGGTCGCCACCGAGGTCTCCGTGAACACGGCCTTCGGTGTGGAGCGCGTCGTCCGTGACGCCTTCGCCCGCGCCCAGGCCCGCCCGCGCAAGAAGCTCACGCTGGTCCACAAGAACAACGTGCTGACCTTCGCGGGTCACCTGTGGACGAACGTCTTCAACAAGGTGGCCGAGGAGTTCCCCGAGGTCACCACGGACTACATCCACGTGGACGCCGCGACGATCTACCTCGTCACGGACCCCGCCCGCTTCGACGTGATCGTCACCGACAACCTCTTCGGCGACATCATCACCGACCTCGCGGCGGCCGTCTCCGGAGGCATCGGCGTCGCCGCGAGCGGGAACATCAACCCGTCCGGCGAGTTCCCGTCGATGTTCGAGCCCGTGCACGGCTCGGCGCCCGACATCGCCGGCCAGGGCAAGGCCGACCCCAGCGCCACCGTCCTGTCCGTCGCCCTCCTGCTGCGTCACCTCGGTCACGAGTCCGAGGCCGCCCGCATCGAGGACGCCGTCTCCGCCGACCTCGCGGAGCGCGTCGGCAAGCCCGCCCGCAGCACCGAGGAAATCGGCGACGCCCTCGCCGTACGAGTAGCCGGCTGACCCCGCCGCGCCACTCGAAACTCTCGAAGCCGCCGGGTCTCTCAAGCACCCGGCGGCTTTGCTATGTCCCCGCCGGGTGTCACCATCATCCTCTGGGTCGCATTCACGCCCTTTTCGTCCATGGCCCCGCCGGCGCGACAATCGAACGCGGAGCCGCGGAATGAGGGAATGCTCGGACGTCCTGACACCGGCCACTGGCAGGTACGGGCGTGAGCGCGGCCCGTCACACACGAAACCGGTGAAGGACAACCACTCATGACGACGCCCACGATCGAGCTCAAGCCCTCGGCCTCGCCACTTTCCGGCGCGGAGCGCGAGGCCATCCTCGCCAACCCCGGGTTCGGCCGCCACTTCACCGACCACATGGTGACGATCAAGTGGACCGAGGGCCGCGGCTGGCACGACGGCCAGCTCACGCCGTACGGACCGCTCTCCCTGGACCCGGCGACCAACGTCCTGCACTACGCGCAGGAGATCTTCGAGGGCCTGAAGGCCTACCGGCAGCCCGACGGCTCCGTCGCCACCTTCCGCCCGGACCGCAACGCCCTGCGCTTCCAGTCCTCCGCCCGTCGCCTGGCCATGCCCGAGCTGCCCGTCGAGACGTTCATCGAGGCATGTGACGCGCTGGTCCAGCAGGACAAGGCATGGGTGCCCGCGCACGGTGGCGAGGAGTCGCTCTACCTGCGCCCGTTCATGATCGCGAGCGAGGTCGGCCTGGGCGTGAAGCCCGCCAACGAGTACCTCTTCCTGGTCATCGCGTCCCCCGCCGGCGCTTACTTCCCGGGCGGCGTGAAGCCCGTCTCGATCTGGCTCTCCGAGGACCGTGTGCGCGCCGTCCCCGGCGGCATGGGCGACGCCAAGACCGGCGGCAACTACGCCGCCTCCCTGCTCGCCCAGGCCGAGGCCGCCTCGAAGGGCTGCGACCAGGTCTGCTACCTCGACGCCGTCGAGCACAAGTGGGTCGAGGAACTGGGCGGCATGAACCTGTACTTCGTGTACGGCGCTGCGTCCAATTCAAAGCCGGTGATCGTCACGCCCACGCTGACGGGCTCCATCCTGGAGGGCGTCACCCGCGACTCGCTCCTCTCGGTCGCCCGTGACCTCGGCTACGAGTCCGAGGAGGCCCGCGTCTCCATCGACCAGTGGCAGCGCGACGCCGAGAACGGCACCCTGACCGAGGTCTTCGCCTGCGGCACGGCGGCCGTCATCACCCCCGTCGGCACGGTCAAGCGCTCCTCCGCCGAGTGGCAGCAGTCCGGCGGCGAGCCCGGCGAGGTCACCATCAAGCTCCGCCAGGCCCTCCTCGACATCCAGCGGGGCGTGACGAAGGACCAGCACGGCTGGATGCACAACCTGGGCTGAGGCTCCGGCCCCGCTGGCGCCCGGGTGCAGCGGTCACGTTGTGCCCGGGCGCCAGCGGTCGCGTTGCGTGCCGGGCCCAGCGGTTACGTTGCATGAGGGGCGCCCCCCCTGTGTCGGGGGGCGCCTTCTGTGTTCGCGGTCGACGCACGGGCGATCTTCGCGGGCGGCGGCGTCCACCGCATCCACCACGACTCCTTCGGAACGCTCAGGTAGAACGCTCAGGTAGAACGTACGGGTGAACGTACTGCTCTGTGCCGCCTGCGGGCGCCGGCTGACCGAGCCCGTCCGGCAGCTCGACGAGATGCCCGAGTACCCCGGCTGGGACGGCAAGCCCGACGCGGAGGGACGGCGGCACGGTCCGGCGAGCGTCCCGCGCGGCACGTATGTGGTCGATCCGCAGCCGTTCGGGGCGCCCTTCGAACCGTACGAGGGAGACGAGGACGCGTACGACGGGATCGTGCCCGGCGGGATGTGGATGTCCGACGAGCGAGGCTCGCTCGTGTCCGCCGGGCCGCGCGGCACCTACGTCCTGCACCCGCTCGACGTCGTCGAGCTGGACCTCCACCCCGACATGTCCCGCTTGCGCGGCTGCTGCGGCGCGAGCCCCTACGAGGGCGTCAACCGCGTCTGCTCCTGCGGCGCCGAGATCGCTGTCGTGGCCGGTGACTGCTCGGGCGGCTACGAGACCCGGCTCGTCCCGGACGCCGTCCGTGTGGAGGCCGTCGCGTGACCACGTACGGGAGTTCTGGACGAGCCGTCGGCGCGCTCGGACACCTGAGTACCGGTCCAGGTTGTACTCAATTCGGCTGATTGACCCCGTGTCGGTGGTGAGCTTGTATCCCTGTGGGCCCCTGGCGCAGGGCCGGGGGAGATGCGACCAACGGGAAGACCGAAGTGAAAAACGGGGGAACCATGACCAACGCAAGGAGACTCGCGCTCTGTGCCGCCCTGGCCGCCGCACTGACCGGCGCGGCACTGCCGGCCACCGCGTCCGCCGCACAGGCCGCACCGGCCGCTCCGGGTACCGAGAAGGTCAGCGTGGCGCCCGACGGCGCCGACGGCGACCACGGGTCGGGCGTCAGCGGCCTGAGCGCGAACGGCCGTTACGTGGCCTTCCGCTCGCAGGCCGCCAACCTCGTGGCCGGCGACACCAACGGCACGACCGACGCCTTCGTACGCGACCTCGGGACCGGCGTCACCAGCAGGGTCAGCACCGCCGCCGACGGAAGTCAGGGCGACGGGGACGTCGAGGACGTCTCGCTGAGCGCCGACGGCCGCCATGTGGCGTTCAGTTCGACCGCGACCAACCTGGTGCCCGGAGACACCGGTGGCCGCTCGCACGTCTATGTGAAGGACCTCCGCACCGGTGCCGTCGAGCGTCTCGACGACGAGCAGGCGCCCGGCTACGACACCGGGCGTCAGCCCGCGATCAGCGCGGACGGCCGCTATGTCGCCTTCGCCGCGAGCCGTTCGGAGGGCTCCTCGGATCACGACCAGCACGCCCGGGTCTATCGCGTCGACCGCAGGACCGGCACCGCGGTCCGGGTCAGCCAGGCACCCGATCCCGGGCGGTGGCGATCGGTCACCAACCTGTCGATCAGCGCGGACGGCACTCGCGTCGGCTACCAGTTCTTCGTCCCGTTCCCGACGAGCGGGGACTGGAGCGACGTCTACGTCCGTGACGTACCCGGCGGCGAGCTGTGGCAGGCGGACAAGGCGCCGGACGGAGCCGTCCCGGACGCCCAGTCCGAGTACCCGACCGTCAGCGCCGACGGCCGTTACGTTCTCTTCCGCTCGCTCGACTCCAAGCTCACCCCGGGCGACACCAACAACGGCCAGAACATGTTCATCCGCGATCTGGAGACCGGATCGATCCGCCGGATCGACGCCGCCGACCCGGCCGCGTCCACCGTGTCCGGCGCGCTGAGCGCCGACAACCGCCACCTCGTCTTCGGCTCGGTCGACCCGGGGGACCCCAACCACACACAGCGTGTGTACGTACGTGACCTGCGCACCGGTGCCACCAGGCTCGCCAGCGTCGACACCGCCGGGGGCGCGAACGACGAGTCCGCGACCGGTCCGGTGATCGACGCGCGGGGCCGGAGCGTCGCCTTCGACTCCTACTCGGCCGACCTGGTGCCGGGCGACACCTGGGACAGTCGGCACGTGTTCGTCCGCCACCTGCGGTGATCGACGCCCGGCACCCGCGGTGATCAGCACAGTGCTCGCATCCTGAGACGGACCGTGAGCACGGGGGCGGTCTGTGCCAGACTGCCTCCGTGCTCTCGTTCGCCACGATTATTGGCAGCAGGCGCGCCGGTCCGCAGTGACCGCACCGTACGACCACGTACGGGCGGCCACCGTCGTCCAGACCCGCGCGCAGACCTCTCGCACCCGCGAGAGGTTTTTCTGTTTCCTGGCCCACCTTCAGCCGGAACCGGAGCGCGAGAGACCATGGACGGTGGAGCCGGTCATTCCGGTAGACCGAATCCGATACAGGAGCCTCAAGAGATGACGGACGCAACCGACGAGAATCGCGACTCCTCCCGTCGCGGCCCCTCCCGAGTCGACGACACCTTCCACGTCTTCGACACGACGCTGCGCGACGGTGCGCAGCGAGAGGGCATCAACCTCACCGTCGCGGACAAGCTGGCCATCGCACGGCACCTGGACGACTTCGGCGTGGGCTTCATCGAGGGCGGCTGGCCGGGGGCCAACCCGCGCGACACCGAGTTCTTCGCCCGCGCCCAGCAGGAGATCGACTTCAGGCACGCCCAGCTCGTGGCCTTCGGCGCCACCCGCCGGGCGGGCGGCAAGGCGAGCGAGGACCCGCAGGTCAGGGCACTCGTCGAGTCCGGCGCTCCCGTCGTCACGCTCGTCGCCAAGTCCCACGACCGGCATGTCGAACTGGCGCTGCGCACCACCCTCGAAGAGAACCTGGAGATGGTCCGCGACACCGTCTCCTACCTCCGCTCCCAGGACCGGCGCGTCTTCGTCGACTGCGAGCACTTCTTCGACGGCTACCGCGCGAACCCGCAGTACGCGAAGGCCGTCGTCCGGGCCGCCGCGGAGGCCGGCGCCGACGTGGTCGTGCTGTGCGACACCAACGGCGGCATGCTGCCCGCCCAGGTCCAGGCCGTCGTCGCCACCGTCCTCGCCGACACCGGCGCACGCCTGGGCATCCACGCCCAGGACGACACCGGCTGCGCCGTCGCCAACACCCTCGCCGCCGTCGACGCGGGCGCGACCCACGTCCAGTGCACGGCCAACGGCTACGGCGAGCGCGTCGGCAACTCCAACCTCTTCCCGGTCGTCGCCGCCCTGGAGCTCAAGTACGGCAAGACGGTCCTCCCCGATGGCGCGCTGTCCGAGATGACCCGCATCTCGCACGCGATCGCCGAGGTCGTGAACCTGACCCCGTCCACGCACCAGCCGTACGTAGGTGTCTCGGCCTTCGCCCACAAGGCGGGCCTGCACGCCTCGGCCATCAAGGTCGACCCGGACCTGTACCAGCACATCGACCCCGAGCAGGTCGGCAACACCATGCGGATGCTGGTCTCCGACATGGCCGGCCGCGCCTCCATCGAGCTCAAGGGCAAGGAGCTCGGCGTCGACCTGGGCGACGACCGCGAGCTGGTCGGCCGGGTCGTCGACCGGGTCAAGGAGCGCGAACTCCAGGGCTACACGTACGAGGCCGCGGACGCCTCCTTCGAGCTGCTCCTGCGGGAGGAGGCCGAGGGGAAGGCCCGCAAGTACTTCGAGGTCGAGTCCTGGCGTGCCATCGTCGAGGACCGCCCCGACGGCAGCCACGCCAACGAGGCCACGGTCAAGCTGTTCGCCAAGGGCGAGCGCATCGTCGCCACGGCCGAGGGCAACGGCCCGGTCAACGCCCTCGACCGCTCCCTGCGCGTGGCCCTGGAGAAGATCTACCCCCAGCTCGCCAAGCTGGAGCTCGTCGACTACAAGGTCCGCATCCTGGAGGGCAAGCACGGCACCCAGTCCACGACCCGCGTCCTCATCTCCACCTCCGACGGCACGGGCGAGTGGTCGACGGTGGGCGTCGCCGAGAACGTGATCGCGGCGTCGTGGCAGGCCCTGGAGGACGCGTACACGTACGGGCTGCTGCGCGCCGGGGTGGAGCCGGCCGAGTAGCCGAGGCGGAGTCGGCGGAGCAACCGAGCGGCCGTCACGCGTACGCCCCGAGGGGCCCCGTGGCTGTCACGCTTCCGCGTTCGCGAACGGGCGGGGCAGCCACAGACCCCTGGTGTCGGCGGGCGGCGGACTCTCCCGCACGTGGGCGACGAGCGCCGCGAGGCCGGGGGCGAGATCCCGACCGGCTCCCGCTCGTGGACGAACGCCGCGTCGATCTCACCGGCGGCGAGCGCACGCACCGCGGCGTCCAGACCGTTCAGCATCACGGTCTTCAGCGGGATGTCCGGGTGCGTCCGGTGGAAGCTGAAGGAGATCCTCTTGGCCCATCCCGGACCGTCCGAGGTACGTCTGCGGGTGCGCGGCAGGACCCGGACCACGGTCTTACCGACTCGGGCACGGGGTCGACCCGCGACCGGAGTTCTGGGCCGACCTCAAGGCGGCGGTCGTGGTGACCCGGCCGGCCCGCGAGTCAGGTGGCGCGACGGGCGGCCCCGCGTAGGGCGCCGACGACGGTCAGACCTGCGGTGGTTCCGGAGGTGGGGGATGGGGGCGTGCGAGGCGTGAGTAAATGACGGCTTCGGGCGAGCGTCGAGGGGGTGCTCCTTCAGTTTCTGAAGGAGCAACAGCCCTGATTCGTACGGGAGTTGGGTGTGTACCGCTTCTGACGTGAAGTCTTGACGGTATGGCGGGGCGTCAGTTGACTCACGCCGTGAGGTAAGTCCTGAGAGGCCAAGTCATAACAGCCGCACCAGAGCCGAGGGAAGGTCCATGCGAAGAACCGCCCTGCTCGTCTCCGCCGCCCTGCTGACCGGGCTGCTCCCGTTCGCGGTGGCGGGCCCCGCCTCCGGAGCGGACGATCCCGCGCCCGTGCCCGTCGACAACTTCGAGGGCGAGATCCCGTTCGCGAACCCGCCCGCCGAGGGCATCTTCACCTGGGGCAGCGACACGGACGACCCGCCCACGCTGGAGCTCGCCGCCCGGGACGACGCGCCGCAGGGCGAGAAGGTCCTCTCCGGTACGTACGACATCAGCGGCTACGGCGGCTTCACGCACGACTTCGCCTTCGCCGAGCCGGCCCACGACTGGTCGGCCCACCAGGGCATCCGCTTCTGGTGGGAGGGCCGGAACAACGGCAAGAAGGTCAACTTCGAGCTGAAGGACGGCGGCGCCAACGGCGAGGCCTCCGAGCTGTGGACCACCTCCTTCACCGACGACTGGACCGGCTGGAAACAGCTGGAGATCCCCTTCACCGCCTTCACCTACCGCACGGACTACCAGCCCGTCGGAGGCATCGACCAGGTCCTCGGCCTCACCGAGACGTGGGGCTACGCGCTCACGCTCCCGGTCGGGGGCGCGGATCAATTCGCCATGGACGGCGTTGAGTTGTACGGCAAGGCCGATCAGGCGCTGCGCGCCAACGTCGTCACCGACGCCGCCGTGTACCCCGTCAAGGAAGGTCGCTCGGCCGCCGTGAAGATCACGGTCGCCACCACCGGCTCCGCCCCGATCGAGGAGCCCGTCACCGTCGCTTACGAGACAGCCGGCGGCACCGGCGAGTCCGGCAAGGACTACACCCCGGTCGAGGGCGAGCTGACCTTCCCGGCGGGCACGGCCTCCGGCGCCTCGCGGACCGTCACCGTGGCGACCCTGCGCGACAGGGCGGGCGAGAACGCCGAGACCGTCCCGCTGAAGCTGACGGTCACCGGCGCGAAGGCACCCGCCGAGAACCCGCAGGTCGTGATCGACGCCCACGGACTCCCGTACCTGGACCCGAAGTTGCCGGTGAAGAAGCGGGTCGCGGACCTGCTCTCCCGGATGTCCCTCGCGGAGAAGGCCGGCCAGATGACCCAGGCCGAGCGCGGCGCGCTCACCACGCCGGGTGACATCGCCGCGTACGACCTCGGCTCGCTGCTCTCCGGCGGCGGTTCCACACCGACGCCGAACACGCCCGCGGCCTGGGCGAAGATGATCGACGGCTTCCAACTCAGGGCGCAGGCAACCCGGTTCCAGATCCCGCTCATCTACGGCGTGGACGCGGTGCACGGCCACAACAACCTCGTCGGCGCCACGATCATGCCGCACAACATCGGCATCGGTGCCTCGCGCGATCCCCAACTCGCCCACGAGGCAGGGAAGGTGACCGCCGCCGAGGTCCGGGCCACCGGCATCCCGTGGGACTTCGCGCCCTGCCTGTGCGTGACGCGCGACGAGCGCTGGGGACGGACCTACGAGTCGTTCGGCGAGGACCCGGCGCTCGTCGAGTCCATGGAGACCGTCATCCAGGGCCTCCAAGGGGCGCCCAGCGGCAAGGACTTGAAGAGGAACGACAAGGTACTCGCCACCGCCAAGCACTTCGTCGGCGACGGCGGCACCGAGTACGGCTCGTCCACGACCGGCACGTACACCATCGACCAGGGCGTCACCAAGGTCACCCGGCAGGAGCTGGAGGCCGTCCACCTCGCGCCCTACCAGGACGCCGTGGACCGGGGCGTCGGCACGGTCATGCCCTCGTACTCCTCGCTCGACATCCTCGGCGACTCCGAGGGCCCGGTGAAGATGCACGCGGACGCCGCGATGATCAACGGCGTGCTCAAGGGCCGCATGGGCTTCGACGGCTTCGTGATCAGCGACTGGCAGGCCATCGACCAGGTCCCGGGCGACTACGCGAGCGACGTCCGTACGTCCGTCAACGCGGGCCTCGACATGATCATGGTCCCGTACGCGTACAAGGACTTCCACAGGACGTTGACGGACGAGGTGACCGCCGGCCGGATCTCCGGGAAGCGGATCGACGACGCCGTGTCCCGCATCCTCACCCAGAAGTTCAGGCTGGGCCTCTTCGAGAAGCCGTACGCCGACACCAGCGGGGCCTCCGCGATCGGCTCGGCCAAGCACCGGGCCGTGGCCCGCGAGGCGGCGGCCGAGTCCCAGGTCCTGCTGAAGAACGCGGGCGGTGTGCTGCCGCTGAAGAAGTCGCAGAAGGTGTACGTCGCCGGATCCAACGCCGACGACATCGGCAACCAGGCCGGTGGCTGGACCATCACCTGGCAGGGCTCGTCCGGGAAGATCACGGACGGGACGACGATCCTGGAGGGCATGCGGAAGGCTGCCGGGGACGAGGTCACGTACTCCAAGGACGCGTCGGCGCCGACCGGCGGCCATGACGTGGGTGTCGTGGTCGTCGGCGAGACCCCGTACGCCGAGGGCGTCGGCGATGTCGGCAACGGCAATGACCTGCTGCTCTCCGCCGCCGACCGGGCCGCCGTCGACAAGGTGTGCGACGCCATGAAGTGCGCGGTGCTCGTCGTGTCCGGACGGCCGCAGCTCGTCGGCGACCGGCTCGGTAACATCGACGCGCTGGTCGCGTCCTGGCTGCCGGGAACCGAGGGCGACGGTGTCGCGGACGTGCTGTACGGGAAGCGGGCCTTCACCGGTCAACTGCCGCTCACCTGGCCGAAGTCTGAGGCCCAGCTGCCGATCAACGTCGGCGACTCCTCGTACGATCCGCAGTTCCCGTACGGCTGGGGGCTGACCACGCTGACCTCCGTGCCGAGCGGTGGCACCAGTGCGCTGAAGGCCCTCGCAGTCGCGGCCGCCGTGGCCGAGAAGGCCGGGTCCGAGACGGCAGGACGCGCGATCGTCACCAAGGCACGGCTGCTCGTCCAGCAGAGGATGGGGCAGACGATCACCGCGGCGAGCGCGAAACCCTTCGCCGACGCCGATCACCTGCTGCTGACCGGCCGCTACGGACAGGCGGTGGCGAAGCTGACGGCGGCGTACCGGGCGGTCTGACCCCGCTGGGGCCGTACATGCCAGGTCCGGTGGGCGGCGAGTGCGCCGCCCACCGGACCTGAGGTTCGTTTTCGCTCACTCAGGAGTAGCTTCGAAGGTATGAAGGCCGCACAGACCCTCAGGCTGGGACTCTCCGTACTCCTGATCGCGTTCGCGGCCTTGGCGGTGCTGTCCGTCGGGGCCACGGGCGCCCAGGCGGCGACGGACGTGTCGACGGTCGCCGACGCCCTGAAGAAGAGCCCCGTGTACGTCGACCCGTCCATGTCAGGGCAGCTGTCGTCGGCCGACGCCGACGCCCTGGCCGAGAAGATCGAGAGGGCCGACAAGCCGGTCTTCGTCGCCGTGCTCCCCGCGGACTTCCCGAAGCAGGACCTCTTCCCGAACCTGCGCACCGCGACCGGCATCACCGGCCTGTACGCGGTCAGGCTCGGCGACCAGTTCGACGCGAAGGCCGACTCCTCGGTCATGTCCCAGGACGGCGCGAAGAACCTCGTCACCAGCGTCCAGGGTGAGGACACCAAGACCCAGCTCGACAACTTCACCGACCGGGCCCTCGCCAACGTCGGCGGCTCGGCGCCCAGCGGCTGGAGCGACGGCGGGGGCGGCGTGGACACGGGCGCCCTGATCGGGGTCGGCGCGGTGATCGTGGCGGGCGGCGCCGGCGCGTACGCCCTCGTGCGCCGCAGTCGCCGCCAGAAGGAGGCCGAGCGACAGGCCGCGCTCGACAAGCTGCGGGTCGTCGTCGACGAGGACATCACCGCCTTCGGCGAGGAGCTCGACCGGCTCGACTTCCACCCCGCGGAGGCGGGCGCGGACGACGCGATGCGCGCCGACTACGAGCGCGCCCTCGACTCCTACGACAAGGCGAAGTCCTTCATGGCCGCGGCCACCCGCCCCGAGGAGGTGCGAGCCGTCACCCAGTCCCTGGAGGACGGGCGCTTCTCGCTCGCGGTGCTCGCCGCGCGCCGCGAGCACCGGCCCGTCCCCGAGCGCCGGGCCCCCTGCTTCTTCGACCCGCGCCACGGCCCGTCGGTCGCCGACGCCACCTGGACGCCGTCGGGCGGGGCAACCCGTGACGTGCCCGTCTGCGCCGCCGACCAGGTCCGGCTCGCCGAGGGCCACGACCCCGCCGTCCGCGAGGTCGACACCGACCACGGCCGCCGCCCCTACTGGGAGGCGGGCCCGGCGTACGGCCCCTGGGCGGGCGGCTACTTCGGCGGCGGAATCCTGCCCGGCCTCCTCGTCGGCACCCTGCTCGGCTCCATGATGGCCAGCCCGTCGTACGCGGCCGACTACGGCTCCGGGTACGGGGACTTCGGCGGCGGAGGGTACGAGGGCGGGGACGTGTCCGGCGCCGACTTCGACTCCGGCGACTACGGCGGCGGCTTCGGAGGCGGTGACTTCGGGGGCGGCGGTGACTTCGGCGGGGGATTCTGAACCCCGTCGGCTTCTGCTGAGCCCCGCGGCTTCCGGCCGCTGAAGTGGCGAGGGAACGGGGACAGGAACGGGACAGGAACGGGGACAGGAACGGGGACAGGAACGGGCCCGGCGCCGCATGGCACCGGACCCGTGGACCTCGTACGGAAGATGGGGCGGGCGTCAGAGAGTCGACGCCGCCGAGGCGATGGCCGACGCGAACGTCGAGACCTCGCTGTAGACGCCGGGGGCGTTGGCCCGGGCGCAGCCTATGCCCCAGCTGACGATGCCGACCTGGATCCACTCGTTGGCGCTGTCCCGGCGGAACATCGGGCCGCCGGAGTCACCCTGGCAGGTGTCGACGCCGCCCGCGGTGAAGCCGGCGCAGATCTCCTCGCTCGCGACGAGACCGCTGTAGCCGCTGTAGGAACGGCAGGTGGCGTCGCTGACGAACGGCACGGTGGCCTTGAGCATGTAGCGCTGCTGCGCGCCACCCTCGGAGGCCGCGCCCCAGCCGGCGACGGTGAAGTCGCCGGTGTTGTACTGCGTGGTCGTGGCGATCTTCAGGGTCGGCAGGTTGATCGGCTGGGCGAGCTTGATGAGCGCCCAGTCCTTGCCGGTGCCGTTGTAGCCGGGGGCCTGGAGGACCTTGGTGGACCTGACCTGGACCCGGCCGCTGGTGTTCTGGAGGTCCACGACTCCGGCGGTGGCCGTGATGCTGGTGTTGTTGCCGGAGCCGCTCACACAGTGCGCGGCGGTGAGCACGATCTGCTGGGTGTACAGCGCGCCGCCACAGCCCATGGAGAGCCGGACCATGAACGGGAACTCGCCCTGCGCGGCGCGGGTTCCGCCGACCACGGGCGCGGGGGCCGCCTGCGCGGAGGAGACGGGCTGAAGGCTGACGACCGCGAGGGCGGCCGCACCGGCGACCGCGCATCTCTTGAGGGCCTTGAGGAGGTTCTTCAACGTGATGCCTTCCGTGGGGGGTTGACATACGAGCTGGTGGAACCGGATACGGCAGAAATGGCAGGCACATGCCAAGGAATGCGACAAATTATCGCGTTTGCTGGCATGAGCCGGTCAATTTCTGTTGAGGGATTATGTGAACGCTGTGACCGCCCCCACAAGGGGTGAAAACCGGCCGCCCCTATCCGGTCAGGGCGACTTCTGCGCTCGGGGCAGGGCGAGTTCCGTGCTCGGGCCAGGCAGAGTTCCGTGCTCCGGTCAGGCAGAGTTCCGTGCTCCGTTCAGGCCGAGCTCCCCGCCCCCGGCACGACCAGACCCGTTTCGTACGCCATGACCACCGCCTGGGTCCGGTCGCGCAGCCCGAGCTTCGAGAGCACCCGGCTGACGTGCGTCTTCACCGTCTCCTCGCCCACGTGCAGACGCCCGGCGAGCTCGGGATTGGACAGCCCCTCGGCGAGCAGCCGCAACACCTCCGACTCGCGCGGAGTGAGGACCGCGAGCGCGTCCCTGCGCGGTGTCCTCGGCTTCAGCCGGGCGAACTCGGCGATCAGCCGGCGCGTGACCCCGGGCGCCAGCAGGGCCTCCCCGGCGGCGACGACCCGTACGGCGTCGAAGAGCCGCTCCGCGGTGACGTCCTTGAGGAGGAACCCGCTCGCTCCGGCGATGAGGGCGTCGTACACGTGCTCGTCGAGGTCGAAGGTGGTGAGGATCAGTACGCGTGGCGGGTGTGTGAACGGCTCGTCGCCCGTCAGCGCCGCGTTGCCCACGAGCTCCGCGGTCGCCTGGATGCCGTCCGACACCGGCATCCGTACGTCCATCAGCACCACGTCGGGCCGCTGTTCGCGGCACACCCGGACCGCCTCCGCGCCGTCCCGCGCGGTGCCCACGACCGTGAAGTCCGGCTGGGTGGCGAGGAGTCCGGCGTATCCGGCGCGGACGACCTCGTGGTCGTCGGCGACGACGATACGGACGGGGCGGGCTTCTGTCGGCGCATCGGCCGCCGTTTTGGCGTCTGTCTCGGCGGCCGCGTCGGCGTCTGTCCTCGCGACGGCTTCGGGAGCGGCTTCGGGGGTTGTCATGCGAGGGCCTCCGCCCGTACGGGGAGGCGTGCCTCGACCAGGAAGCCGCCGCCGGGCGCGGGGCCGGTGCGCAGGGTGCCGCCCACGGTTGCCGCGCGTTCACGCATGCCGAGGAGGCCGTGTCCGGCGTGGTCACGGTGTGCTGAGGCCGCAGAGTCTGTCCGGTGTGCGGGGTGTGCGGGCTCCGAGCCGGAACCGCAGCCGGGGCCGGGGCGGGGTCCAGGTCCGTTGTCGCGTACGCGGAGCTCCAAGTCGTCCGGCCCGTAACGGAGTTCTACGTCGACTGCGGCGCCCGGAGCGTGCCGGCGGGCGTTCGTCAGGGCCTCCTGGACGATGCGGTAGGCGGTGACCTCGATGCCCGGGTCGAGCGGGGCGACCGTGCCGCTGACGATCAGCCGGGTACGGGAGCCCGCGGCGTCCCGGGAGTCGTCGACCAGCTCGATCAGTTGGCGCAGGCCCGGCTGGGGGCGCCGGGTGACCCCGACGTCCGCGTCCTCGCGCAGCACTCCGAGGAGCCGCCGCATCTCCGTCAGCGCGGCCCGCGCGGTGTCCCCGATGGCGAGCAGCCGGGTGGCGCCGTCGGCGGGCAGCCCCTGGGTGGTCAGCCGGGCGGTCTCGGCCTGGACGGCGATCATCGAGATGTGATGGGCGACGACATCGTGCAACTCCCGCGCGATACGGGCCCGTTCACCCCGCGCCGCGTGTTCGAGCAGGGTGTCCGCGAAGGCCTGTTCCGTGGCGCTGTGCGCCTGCGCGGCCGTCCGTACGTGCCGGGTGATGCCCGTGGCCGCCGCGGCGGAGGCGAGCGTGGCGACCAAGACGGCCACGACACGGACGGTGGAGTCGGCGGAGTCACCCGCCGCGGCGAGCGCGAGACCGACGTACGGCAGCACGAGCAGACCGCTGAGCAGGGGTGTTCCCGCCCGGCCCAGCGCATGGACGGTGATCAGCTGGGCCGCCGCCCCCGCGAGGGTGAGGGCGCGGAAGGGTTCCAGGGCCAGGACGCAGGCCGTGGTGAGCGCGATGGCCGCGGCGCCGCGAACGCGCGCCCCGCGCTCCGGCGCGAGGACGAACCCCACGGGCAGCGTGGTGCACAGCGCGAGCAGCAGGGCCAGCGCGAGATTCCCGCGCAGCCCGGCGGCGCGGACCAGGATCTCGGCGGAGGCGAGGACCGCGAGACCGACGGAGAGCACGACGGGGGAGAGGGGCCCGGCACCGGCAGCACCGGTGGCACCGGCGGAGAACAGGGCCGAGGAGGAACCGGGGCGCGCTGCGGAGGAGAGGCGGCGAACCGCTCGGCCGAGGGCGTGTACGCCACGGCTGGGGGCACCTGCGCCGTGGCGTATGGCATCCGCCCCGTAGCCGTCGACACCTGCGCCGTGGCCGTCGGCTCGTACGCCGTGGTTGAGGGTGCCTGCGCCGCCGCGGTCGCGCGAGCGCGTGGCGCCGGAGGCGGCGGCACGGGAGGAGGCGGCGGCACGGCGCAGCCCCAACGGCCAGAGCCCACGCAGCCCCAATGGCCAGGGTCGGCGCAGTGTGAACGGCCAGGGCCCGCACAGCACGACCGGCCGGAGTCCGCGCAGCCCCAACTGCCATGGCGGGCCCGGGAGTTCCACCGTCTGACGGGCCGCCCGCTCTGTCGTCACCTCGTCCGCCTCGTCCACGTCCGCCATTCTGCCGCCGCCCGCGCCGGACCGCGTCCCCCAGGTCAGCAGTGTCATGTCCCTCGCGCGGGGGATGCCGTCCCCCGGGCCGGGGGCGGCGAAGACTGCTCCCGGGCGGGACGACGCCGCACGCCGTGGCTCCCTAGCCTCGCTGGCATGGACGCAACCATCGAAGTCCGGGACCTCCGCAAGAGGTTCGGGCAGACCGTCGCCGTGGACGGGCTCTCCTTCACGGTCGAACCGGGCCAGGTCACCGGCTTCGTCGGCCCCAACGGGGCAGGCAAGTCGACGACCATGCGGACCGTACTCGGCCTGGACGCCCCCGACACGGGCCACGCCCTGATCGGCGGGCGCCCCTACCACGCCCTGCGCACCCCGCTGTTGGAGGTCGGCGCGCTGCTCGACGCCGCCGCGCTGCACCCGGCCCGCCGTGGCCGCGACCATCTGCGCTGGCTGGCCCACTCGCACGGCCTGTCCATGCGCCGGGTCGACGAGGTCCTCGAACAGGTCGGCATGGAACAGCCGGCCCGGCGCAGGGCGGGCGGCTACTCGCTCGGCATGCGCCAGCGCCTCGGCATCGCCGCCGCGCTCCTCGGCGACCCGCCCGTGCTCATCCTCGACGAACCGGTCAACGGCCTCGACCCCGAGGGCATCCAGTGGATCCGCGGCCTGCTGCGCCGGCTGGCCGCCGAGGGCCGGGCCGTCCTCGTGTCCAGCCACCTCATGAGCGAACTGGAGGACACCGCCGACCACTTGGTCGTCATCGGCCGGGGCCGCCTCATCGCCGACACGGCCGTCGCCGACCTGCTGGCCGCGGCGTCCGGCGACCGCGTCGCCCTGCGCACGAGTGCTCGTACGGAGGCGATGGAACTGCTCGCCCACAAGGGCGGCACGGTCGCGGTCACCGGCCGCGACACCCTCACCGTCACCGGTCTGCCGCCGGAACGGATCGTGGCGCTCCTCACCGAGGCCGGGATCGCGTTCGCGGAGGTGGGCGCACACCGGGCCACCCTGGAAGAGGCGTACATGGAACTGACCCGGGACTCCACGGAGTTCGTCTCCGCGGCGGACGGCGAGGTCGCACGATGACGTCCTCCCCGACGCCGCCCTCACTCACTCCCTCGACACCTCCGAATCCCGCGCCGATCACCCCGTACAGGTCACAACTCCAGCCAGGGCGGGACGGGTTCGTACGGCTGCTGCGCGCGGAGTGGAGCAAGTTCTGGACCGTACGGAGCTGGCTGCTGGTCCTTGTGCTCGCGGCCGTCGCCACGGTCGTGATCTCGCAACTCGGCGCGAGCGGCTCCGTCAACGACTCCAACGGCAGGGTCCGCATCGTCTCCGCCCCCGACGGCACCCGTGTGGACGATACCTTCCGCTTCGTCCACCGACCGCTCACCGGGGACGGCAGCGTCACGGTCCAGGTGTCCGGCATCGAGGGCCGCGAGGGCAGGTCCCCGGAGCCCTGGGCGAAGGCCGGAATCATGGTCAAGTCGACCACGAAGCCCGGCAGTTCGTACGTGGCACTGATGGTGACCCCGGACCACGGCGTCCGTATGCAGTGGGACTTCACCCACGACGAGCAGGGCTCGTCGGCCGGCGCACGCTGGCTCCGGCTGACCCGCTCGGGCCAGGAGCTGACGGGCTACGAGTCGCCGGACGGCCGGAGGTGGACGAAGATCGCGACAGTGCGCCCGGCGGACCTGCCGAGGACGGCCCGGGCGGGGCTCTTCGTCGCCACCCCGCTGCACACCACACTGCGCCGCTCCTTCGGCGGTACCTCGGCGACCGCGGGAATCGCGACCGCGACGGCCGACTTCGACCATGTGGAACTGCGCGGCGACAGCGCGCGGCCGTCCTGGACCAGCACCGACGTGGGCGCCCCCGACCCGGACGACCCGAACCTCCCGCAGTCGGGCCCGGCCCGGCCGATCCCCGGCAGTACGAAGGTCACCGGCGACGGCGCCTTCACGCTCACCGGCCAGGGCGACATCGCCCCGGACCAGACCGGCGGCGACACCGTCCAGATGAGCTTCCAGGGCGTCTTCGTGGGCGTCCTGTTCATGGTGGCGCTCGGCGCGCTCTTCATCACCGCCGAGTACAAGCGCGGCATGATCCGTACGACGTTCACGGCGAGTCCGCGCCGGGGGCAGGTGCTGGCGGCGAAGGTCCTGGTGATCGGGGGAGTGACGTTCGCGGCGGGGCTCGTCGCGGCGGCCCTGGCCTTCTCGCTCGCCCAGGACACGCTGCGCTCCAACGGTTTCGAACCGCCCGCGTTCCCGGATCTGTCGATGCTGGAGGGGGTGGTCCCGCGGGCGGTCGTCGGCAGCGCGCTCCTGCTGTCCCTGGTCGCGGTCCTCGCCCTGGCCGTGGGCGCGCTGCTCCGCAGCAGCGCGGGCGCGATCACGGCGGTGGTGGTCCTGGTGATCCTGCCGCAGATCCTGGCGTTCGCCCTCCCGCTCCCGGCCGCCGAATGGCTGCTGCGGCTGACCCCGGCGGCGGCCTTCGCGATCCAGCAAGGCGTCACCTACTACCCACAGGTGGACCACAACTGCCTGCCGGAGAGCGGCTGTTACCCGATGGCCCCCTGGAACGGCCTTGCGGTGCTGGGCGCGTACGCGGCGGTGGCGCTGGCCCTCGCGGCCTGGCGCCTGCGCAGGAGGGACGCGTGAACCGCGTGGATCGCGTGAACCGGGTGGATCACGCGAGCCGCGTGGATCGTGTGAGCCGTTTGAGGGCGCTGCGGCTGTTGCACGCCGAGTGGACGAAACTCCGTACTCTGCACAGCAGTTGGTGGTTGCTGGCGGCGACAGCGGTCCTCACGGTCACGGTCGGCGCGGCAGCGGTGTCCGCCGTCGGCACCGGCGCGTGCCCGTCGGCGGCCGCCTGCCACGAGGACACCGTGAAACTGAGCCTGACGGGCGTCTGGCTGGGCCAGGCGACGGCCCTCGTCCTCGGCGCGCTGTCGATGGGGGCGGAGTACGGCACGGGGACGATCCGCACGACACTGACGGCGATGCCGCACAGGGTGTCGCTGCTGGCGTCGAAGGCGGCGGTCCTGGCCGCCATGACGGCGGCGGCGGGAACGGCGGCGATCCTGGGTTCCCTCTACGCGGGCCGGCTGATCCTCCCCGGCAACGGCTTCACTCAGGAGGCCGGCTACCCGCTCCCGTCCCTGGCCGACGGCCCCACGCTCCGCGCCGCCTTCGGGTCGGTCCTCTGCCTGACCCTGACCGCCCTGCTCGGCCTCGGCCTCGCGGCCCTGCTCCGGGACAGCACGGGCGCCATCACGCTGGGCCTGGGCCTGCTGTACGCGGTCCCGCTCCTGGCCGACCTCCTGGGCGACCCGAGCTGGCGGGACCGCCTCGAACGCTGGGCCCCGATGCCGGCGGGCCTCGCCATCCAGGCCACACGGGACCTCTCCCGCCTCCCGATCGGCCCCTGGCCGGGCCTCGGCGTACTGGCGGCGTACGCGCTGGGGTTGCTGCTGGTGGCGGGTGCGGCCTTCAGGGTGCGGGACGCGTAAGTGCTGGGGCGGCCACGGCAGTTCAGCGCTTCAGCCTGCCAGGTCCGGCAGTGCCAGCCATTCCTTCCAGGACAGGTCGCGCCCGATGAACCGCGGCCGTTCGAAGGGCCACGCCTCACCGATCCACCGCGGGACGAACGCGTCGAGATCCCGCTCCAAGTCGGTCCCCACCCGCTCGTCGACGACCCACCAGGAGATCTCGGCATCGGCCCCGGCCTTCTCCGGGGGATCGATGTAGACGCACCCGTACTCGACGCTCTCCGCCTCGTCGAACAACACGTAGTTGAACGACTTGTGAGCGGCGATCTCGGCCTCGTGCCGCTCCAGGTCCGCCAGGTTCGCCTCGTATGTGATCGTCGCGGCGGGCCATCCCCAGGCCTCCCCGAAGATGGACCACAACCGCTCCCGAGACCCCATCACCGTCGGGTGGTCGATCGCGGCGTCGCCCCCGGTGATCGGCCGGAGATGATGCCCGCCGGGCACGTCTACGCGCAGCGGATGTACGAAGTCAGCGGGCAGCCAGGTCATCCCCGGAGGCTAACCGCCCGCCCGCCGACCCGCACCGGGTTAATCCGTGGACCGTCCGAGGGGACGCCCGCTGTCGTCGAAGTCGCGGACGCCGTCCGCGTCGCCGTCGCCGTCGCCGTCGGCGCTCACGCGGTCCGAGAGGACCCCTGTCCGCCGCGCGGCCACTCCAGCCACCAGGGCGAGCCCCACCAGTACGGCGCTCATCCACACCGGTGAGCGGTACCCCAGCCCCGCCCCGATCGCGAGCCCGCCCAGCCACGGCCCGAGCGCCCCGCCCACGTTGAACGCGGCCGTGGCGAAACCGCCCGCAAGGGTCGGCGCCCCGGCCGCCTCGTACAGCGCCCGGGAGATCAGCGTGGACCCGACGCCGAACGACAACACGCCCTGTACGAAGGCGAGTACGACGGCCGCCACCGGGTTCCCGGCGGTCAGGCCGAGGAGGCCCCACCCGACGAGCAGGGCCACTCCGCCCACGACCAGGACCCGGCCGGGCCGGGCGTCGGCGATCCGCCCGGCGACGGCGACCCCGACGAAGGAGCCGAACCCGAAGAGCGCGAGCACGACGGGCACCCATGCCTCGCCCAGCCGGGCGACGGAGGTGACGATCGGTGCGAGATAGGTGAAGGTGCAGAAGGTGGCCCCGTTCACCAACGCCCCCAGAAGCAGGGCCACTTGAAGCCGGGGTGCGCGCAGTGCCCGCATCTCGCCGCGCACACTCGCGCGAGCGGCCCCGGGCACCCCGCCCGGCACCGACCGCACGATCGCGAAGAGGGCGGGCACGGAGAGGACGACCACGGCCCAGAAGGCGGCCCGCCATCCCCACAGCTGCCCGAGGACGGCACCGCCCGGCACCCCCGCGACACAGGCGACGGTGACCCCGCCGAGCAGCACGGACGTGGCCCGCGCCTTGGCGTCGGCGTCGACCATCGCCACGGCCGTCACCACCGCGACCGCGAGGAACCCGGCGTTGGCGAGCGCGCCCACGACCCGGGTGACCAGCAGCACGGCGAAGCTGTCGGTGACCGCACCGACGACATGAACAACCAGGAAGACGCCCAGAAACCCCAGCAGCGCCGCCCGCCGGGACCAGCGCCGCGCCAACACGGCCATGAGCGGCGCCCCCACGACCATCCCGGCGGCGAACGCCGAGGTCAGCGACCCGGCCGCCGGTACCGACACCTCCATCTCCCGCGCGATGTCCGGCACCAGCCCGGACAACATGAACTCGGAGGTCCCCTGAGCGAAGACAGCGAGCCCCAACAGATACAGCCCGAACGGCATGACAGAACTCCGTACACCCGAAAACGAACATGACAGGCTGCACGGCGTTCCGGTGACGGGCACGGTGATGGTGACGACAGTGAGAAGGGCAGGAGCGTGTACGCGCTCGACCGCGACGCTTCAGCCGGACATCCCGAGCAGCCACCGGAAAGCCGGTGGCCGGAGTCTTGATGCCTCGGGGCTGGACATGGGGGCAGGCTAGCGACGCCCGACTTCCCCGGTCCACTCAATTGCCGGAGAACCCCTCCGCGAGCCCGCGATGCCGGTCCGCGGCCTGCTTCGCCTCAGCGCCGCTGATGGCCGATCCGGGCATGAGGCCCAGGCGTTCGACCATCTCCTCGCTCCGCTGCCCCTGCTCCCTGCTCCCTGCTCCAGTGACAGGGAACCAGAACTCCTCACGCCCCGGCCGAAGCCGACTCGTCGAAGATCCACCGTCCCGAGTGCCCCGGCGGCAGGGCCAGATCGTCGCGCACCGCGGAGTAGTACCGCTCCCGGGCCGCCCGTTGGCGGGCCAGCAGGGCCGACCAGGCCTCGGGGTCGTGGACGCGGGTGTCCAGGAAGCGTTCCATCTCGATGACCAGGACGACCCACTCGCGAGCCCGTTCCACCACGCCCGGCGAGCCGAGCATCAGAAGCGCCTCGCCGACCGGATCGCGGGCTTCGAGGGCCGAGGCCAGTTGAGGCGCCGCCTCCTCGGGAGAGAGGGGATGCGGATGCGGATCGTTGCCGAGGTGGGCCGAGACCCGGTAGGTCAGGGTGACGCTCTTCTTCAGGACGCGGGCGTAGTCGGAGTACACGGTGAGGCGCCGTTCCTCCCAGCGCGCCGTCTGCTCGCGCCGGAACCGGACCTGGTCCCCGCGCACGATCGCCAGATACGAGCCGAGGGCACCGACGACCACGCCTATCAGGGCGGGGAGTTGCTGCATGAACGCGGACACCGGCGCACAATAACGTCAGACTCCTGTACGGCCAACCGGCCTTATAGGACAGAAGTTGTCCTAGTCCCGCCCTACTGTCTTTCTATGGACGAGACCTCCAACAGCTCCAAGGACTCCGGGACCTCCCAGCCCTCAGGCACCGCCACGACCTCAGGTACCGCCAAGATCTCCGGCACTCCCGGAGCCCCCGGCACCCTCGGCGGCGTGGAGATCAGGACCTTCACGGACGTGGCGGACCTCGACGCCTGGATGTCCGCCAATGCCGGGCTCCGCGGCGGCGTCTGGCTGAAGATCGCCAAGAAGGGCTCCGGCCTGCCGTCGGTCACCATCACGGAGGCCCTCGACACGGCCCTCTGCCACGGCTGGATCGACGGTCAGCGGCGGGGCCTCGACGACTCGTACTACCTGCAGAAGTACACCCCGCGCAGGCCCGGCAGCCTCTGGTCGATGGTCAACGTGCGCAAGGTCGAGGCCCTCACCGCGGCCGGCCGGATGCGGCCCCCGGGGCTCGCGGAGGTCGCGGCGGCCAAGGCGGACGGCCGGTGGGAGGCGGCGTACGAGTCCCAGCGGAACGCCACGGTCCCGGACGACCTGGCCGCCGCGCTGGACCGCAGCCCGCGCGCGAAGGCCTTCTTCGAAGGGCTCGGCAGGACGGACCAGTACCTGGTCGTCCTGGGCCTCCTGAAGGCGAGGACCCCGGAGGTCAGGGCGGCCCGCCTGGAGAAGGCGATCACGGGGCTTGAGTCGGGCCGCCGGGCGCGGTGACGGGCGTGACGGGGCGACGGACCAGTGGGCCCACGGCCTGCCGGAATCCCCCAACCCGCCCCGGCACACCCGAGCGCCCGCCTTCCGCTCCCAGGGAATCCAGGGGAATCCAGGGAAGCCGGACGACGGGCGCGCTCGGAGATCGGTCAGTTGTGGGAAGGAAGTCCGGACCCGGTCAGCCGACGTTCTTGATCGCCGAGATGTCGAAGTTCAGCTTGATCTTGTCGGAGACGAGCACGCCGCCGGTCTCCAGCGCCGCGTTCCAGGTGAGGCCCCACTCGGAGCGCAGGATCTCCGCCTTGCCCTCGAAGCCGACGCGCTCGTTGCCGAACGGGTCCTTCGCGGAGCCGTTGAACTCCAGGTCGATGGCGAGCTGCTGGGTGGTGCCGAGGATCGTCAGGTCACCGGTGATCCGGTAGTCGTCGCCACCGAGGGCCTCGGCCTTGGTGGAGCGGAACGTCATCGTCGGGAACTCGTCCGTCTTGAAGAAGTCCGCGCTCTTCAGGTGTCCGTCACGGTCGGCGGAACCGGTGTTGATGCTGTCCATCGTGATGTCGAGGGAAGCCGTCGACCGCGACGGGTCGGCGCCGTCCAGGTGCAGGCTGCCGGAGAAGTCCAGGAAGCCGCCCTTGACGTTCGTCACCATGGCGTGACGCGCGACGAAGCCGATCGTCGAGTGGGACGGGTCGATCGTGTAGTCGCCGGTGAGAGCGGCAAGGTCGGGGTTCACGGCGGCGGGCGTCGCGGTGATGGTGTCGGTCTTGTCCTTGCTGCCGAAGAGGCCCATGACTAACTCCTTGAAGGGACGAGCCCGGCCCTGCGCCGAAGCTGTTCAACGTTCAACCACTTCGACCATAGGCCTATTCCTTACGGGTTTCAACTGAATGCATGGCGTGTTGCACCGATTACTCCTGGTTGCCATTGGTCTACTCCTAAGATCACCCGTTGCCCCTCTGGTGAGCACACGGACACCTCGGGCACCATCGCCTGGCATGACCCCCACCCGCCGTACGTTCCTCCTGGCAGCGGCGCTCACGGCGAGCCCGGCGCTCATGCCCACCGCCTCCGCACACGCGGCCCGCGACGACGACGAGTACGACACCCTCCGCCTCCGCTGGCTGGAGATCGCCCTCGGAGCGGGCTACGACCCGACCGCCGAGCCGTACGCCGCCCGCCTCGCCGAGACCGGCGAACTGGCCCGCGGCTTCCGGCGGACCATGGCCCCGACCGCGACTTCCCTCTGGCCCGGTTACCCCTACGACCCGCCGACCGGCATCACCCAGAGCTACAGCCGGCTGTGGACGATGGCCCAGGCGTACGTCCAGGAGGGCACCGGCTCCACCGGCGACGAGGGCCTGCTCGCGGACGTCCTCCGCGGCCTCGACCACCTCTCCGTCACCGTCTACAACCCCTCCACCGCCCGCTACGGCAACTGGTGGGAGTGGCAGATCGGCAGCCCCCGCCTCCTCATGGACATCGTGGCCGCCCTCCACGGCGAACTCACCGCCGCCCAGGTCGCCGCAGCCTGCGCCGCCGTCGACCACTTCATCCCCGACTCGATGCTCCGCGACTACTCGGGCACCTCGACCGGCGCCAACCGAGTCGACCTGTGCCGCTCCGTCGCCCTGCGCGGCATCCTCGGCCGCGCCCCCGAGAAGACCGCGCTCGCCCGGGACGCGCTCTCACCGGTCTTCCCGTACGTCACGAAGGGGGACGGGCTGTACGCCGACGGGTCGTTCGTCCAGCACACCTGGGTCGCGTACTCGGGAACGTACGGACAGGTCCTGCTCGACGGACTCGGCCGCCTCTTCGCGCTGCTGGCCGGTTCGACGTGGGAGGTGACCGACGCCAACAGACAGATCGTCCTCGACAGCGTGGAGGGTGCCTACGCGCCCCTGATCCACGACGGGTTGATGATGGACAGCGTCAACGGGCGTGCCATCAGCCGGGGTTACCTCAAGAACGACGACCTCCACATCATGCGCGGCGACCACTTCCACGGGCAGGGGCTGATCGCCGCGATCGCGCTGCTCGCCCAGGGTGCGAGCGCGGCGGAGCGCGAGCGCTGGCACGCGAGCGTCAAGGGATGGATCGAACGGGACACCGTCACGCCACTTCTGACGGCTCCTCAGTTCGGCGTCGGTGACCTGGCCCGGCTGCACGCGGTCGCCGGCTCGGCGGTCGAGGCCGCGCCCGAGCCGGTCGGCCACCACCTCTTCGCCGCCATGGACCGGGCCGTCCACCGCCGCCCCGGCTTCACCGCGAACATCGCCATGGCGAGCGACCGGATCGCGTACTACGAGTGCGGCAACGGCGAGAACCCGCGCGGCTGGCACACGGGCGCCGGAATGCTCTACTGGTGGGCCGGTGGCCCCAGTGACCAATACACGAACTGGTACTGGCCCACCGTCGACTGGTACCGGCTCCCCGGCACGACCGTGTCCACCAAGCGGCTCGCGGACAGGGCCGGCGGCGAGTGGGGCGAACCCAAGCCCGCCGTGCGCTGGGTCGGCGGCGTGACGGACGGGGAGTTCGCGGCCGTCGGACAGCACTTGAAGGGCCTCGGGTCGACCCTGGAGGCCCGCAAGTCCTGGTTCTGCCTCGCGGACACGATCGTCTGCCTGGGCGCGGGCATCACGGCCACCGACGGCGTCCCGGTCGAGACGGTCGTCGACAACCGCAACCTGGGGGAGGGCGGGACCCAGGCCCTCGTACGGGGCCCGGGGTGGGCGCATCTCGAAGGCCACGGCGGCTGGGTGGTCCTGGACCGGTCGGCCCTGCGCACCCGCCGCGAGGACCGCACCGGCGCCTGGTCCGACATCAACACCACCAGCACCACCGAAACCCGGACCCGCCGCTGGCAGACCCTCTGGCTCGACCACGGCACCGACCCGGTGGACGCCACGTACGCGTACGCCGTCCTGCCCGGAGCCTCGCGCCGCACGGTCGCCGCCCGCGCGGCCGACCCCCGCCGGCTGTCGGTCCTCGCCAACGACTCCGACCGCCAGGCCGTGTCCGTGCCCTCCCTGGGCCTGACCGCCGCCAACTTCTGGCGGGCGGGCCGGGCGGGCCCGCTCACCGCCTCGGCCCCCGCGAGCGTGCTCGTGCGCCGCCGCGGCCGCACCGCTACCCTCTCCGTCAGCGAACCGCCGCGCACCGGAGAGGCCCTGGAGATCGTCTGGGACCGTCCCGTACGCCGGGTCGTGCGCGCCGGTCCCAGCGTCGAGGTGCTCGCCGCCGGTCGCCGTCTGAGGGTGCGCGTCACTCCGGGGACGGCATGCGCCACGCACGAATGTGAGGTGGCTCTCAGCTGACGGCTTTGTGAGACCCCTACAAGCCGAACGCCCTCTGAGCAGTCGGATCGCCTGCATGCGGTCGTGGTTCTGTTCAGGGGTACCAGTAAAACGGGCCGGAGACTGTACGGAGTCGACGGCCCGCTTTCCTTGGTGGGCTTCGTAAGGTCGCTACATGACCGTTTTGGACGAGACCGGATCCTCGGCAGGCGAACCCACCGACGCCCGCGGGCGCGTGGCCGAACTGCACGCGATCCGTGCGGAGGCTCTTCGCGGACCCAGTGACAAGGCGACCGCGGCGCAGCACGCCAAGGGCAAGCTGACCTCCCGGGAGCGGATCGAGCTCCTGCTGGACGCCGGCTCGTTCAACGAGGTCGAGCAGCTGCGCCGCCACCGGGCGACCGGGTTCGGCCTGGAGGCGAGGAAGCCGTACACGGACGGTGTGATCACCGGCTGGGGCACGGTGGAGGGCCGCACGGTCTTCGTGTACGCGCACGACTTCCGGATTTTCGGCGGCGCGCTGGGCGAGGCCCACGCCACGAAGATCCACAAGATCATGGACATGGCCATCGCGGCCGGTGCGCCCCTGGTGTCCCTCAACGACGGCGCGGGCGCCCGAATCCAGGAGGGTGTCTCGGCCCTCGCCGGCTACGGCGGCATCTTCCAGCGCAACACCCGCGCCTCGGGTGTCATCCCGCAGATCTCCGTGATGCTCGGCCCGTGCGCGGGCGGTGCGGCCTACAGCCCGGCCCTGACGGACTTCGTGTTCATGGTCCGCGAGACCTCGCAGATGTTCATCACGGGCCCGGACGTCGTCAAGGCGGTCACCGGCGAGGAGATCACCCAGAACGGCCTGGGTGGCGCCGACGTGCACGCCGAGACGTCCGGGGTGGCGCACTTCGCGTACGACGACGAGGAGACGTGCATCGCGGAGGTCCGCTACCTCCTGTCGATGCTCCCGCAGAACAACCGCGAGAACCCGCCGGTGACCCACTCCGAGGACGAGGCCGACCGCCGCTCGGACGTGCTGCTCGACCTGGTCCCGGCGGACGGCAACCGTCCGTACGACATGACGAAGGTCATCGAGGAGCTCGTCGACGACGGCGACTACCTGGAGATCCACGAGCGCTGGGCCCGCAACATCATCTGCGCGCTCGCCCGGCTCGACGGCCAGGTGGTGGGCATCGTCGCCAACCAGCCGCAGAGCCTGGCCGGGGTGCTGGACATCGAGGCGTCGGAGAAAGCTGCGCGTTTCGTCCAGATGTGCGACGCTTTTAACATCCCGATCGTCACTCTGCTGGATGTCCCGGGCTTCCTTCCGGGTGTCGACCAGGAGCACGGCGGCATCATCCGCCATGGCGCGAAGCTCCTCTACGCCTACTGCAACGCGACCGTGCCGCGGATCTCACTGATCCTTCGCAAGGCCTACGGCGGCGCGTACATCGTCATGGACAGCCAGTCCATCGGCGCGGACCTCACCTACGCGTGGCCCACCAACGAGATCGCCGTGATGGGCGCCGAGGGCGCCGCCAACGTCATCTTCCGCCGGCAGATCGCCGACGCCGAGGACCCCGAGGCCATGCGCGTGCGCATGGTCAAGGAGTACAAGGCGGAGCTGATGCACCCCTACTACGCGGCCGAGCGCGGCCTGGTCGACGACGTCATCGACCCCGCCGAGACCCGCGAGGTACTCATCCGCTCCCTCGCGATGCTGCGTACGAAGCACGCCGATCTGCCCTCCCGCAAGCACGGAAACCCGCCGCAGTAGTAACTCGGCGGACCCATCGCGGCAACCCCGCGGACCCCTCTCTCACGGAGACTCACACACATGGACATCCCTGATATTCGCGTCGAGAAGGGCCACGCCGAGCCCGAGGAAGTCGCCGCCATCACGGCCATCCTCCTGGCCCGCGCCGCCTCCGCCCCCGCCGCGGCCCCGACCCACCGAGGCCGAGCGAAGGCCGGCTGGCGCCGCCTGGAGCGCGAGCCCGGCTTCCGCGCTCCGCACAGCTGGCACTGAGCTTTCCGCGTGACCACGGCCCCGCTCTCCCGCGAGGAGGGCGGGGCTTCGGCGTGTGTGTCAGACGATGGTGACGTCCACGCCGGGGAAGTCGAGGGCGTGGGGGTCGTCGGGCAGGACGCAGTCGTGCAGCCGGAGGCTCTTCGCCCTGGGGGGAACGAAATCGGGCGCACCCAGCCAGGCGGCGATGTCGAAGTCGGAGAGGGTCAGTTCCTCCAGCCCGGTCAGTGACGACACGGCGGACAGCCCTTTGGGCAGGCAGGTTTCCCTGGTCAGCAGCGACAGGAGCTTGATGTCGGAGCATTCGGCCAGAGGCGAGAGATCGGTGGACGCGATCACTCTGGAGAGCGACAGGTCGGAGGTCTGCGGTCCCAGACGCAGGCCTTCGAGGCTCAGTGGGCCGTCGAGGGAGAGGTACAGGTAGTTCAAGTGCGACAGTTCGCCGAGCACTTCGAGCGACTGTTTCGGCATGTCACCCAACACGCCGAAAAAGGTCAGGTCGGGGTGGGCCCGAAGCACCGAGAGGTCGGCTTCGCCGCGCAGGTCGTAAATGGACAGACGCCTCAACGGCGGTAGCTCGCCCAACGATCTGAAATCGGTGAAGGGATACTTGATCGCCAGGCCCTCGACAGAGCTCAACCGGTTCACGACACGCCACTGGCCGGAGTGCGTGAGGTCCACGAATCGGGTCTCCAACGGCAGCCTCGACAGAACCTGGTCGGCGTAGGCTTCCGCTTCGAAGTAGCCCCAGGCGCTGACGAGTTCGTCGACCACACCCTCGCGCTCGTCACCCACGTACCCCGCCAGCAGTCCCAGCGCCTCCTCGCCCCCGATCAGCGCCACGGTCCGCACCGTCTGTGTGGCGGCCCGTTCCGTCAGCTCCCCCAGCGAACGAGGCATCCTGCGCAACAGGCTCGGCCCCACCGCCGCCAGGGCGGGCGGGTCGGTCTTCCGGTGGGCCGGAAGCAGCCGCGTCACCGCCTCGTCCAGGCGCTGCGCCAGCCTCTCCGACACGGACGGCAGCGTCTCCTGGCAGGAGGCCGCCAGCAGCCGCAGCGTCCGCCCGTGCCGGGGTTCCTCCTCGGCCCGGTCGAGGATGCCGGTCAGCAGCTCCTCCCGCTGGCGGGTGTTGGCATGCCCCGCCGTCATGATGATCGTCTCCCGCCACAGGTCGAGGTGGGCCTTGCCGACCAGGTTCCCGATCCGGTCCTCCTGCGCGGCCTCCTCGGCGGCGAGGTACTCCTGGAAGGTCCGGTGCACGAAGTCCAGGCGTCCGACGGCGGGGGAGCGGAGCACCCCGGAGCGGTCCCGCAGCTGCCTCAGAACCGCCTCGCCGTCCAGAACATCGAGGTGCCGCATCGCCGTGAGCTTCGAGCCCACGTGGACGGCGGCCTGTTCCAGCGCGATCTCGCTGCGGTTGTTGTCCGACAGCCGCCAGGCGAGATCCCGGAGTATGACGAGCTTGTCGCCGAGGCTCAGCTTGCTGTCCACGGCGCTCGGCACGTTCCGGTCCGAGTCCCGGTCGTGGACCAGCGTGTGCAGCGCGCTCCGGTACAACTCCATCCGGTCGCGCGGCAGTTGGCGACCCCGGTTGAGGTGCATCGCGCACACCATGGACGCGAGCAGAGGAGTGCCCGCCAGCGACTGGAGGTGCGCGCGGTCCTTGAGACTGGTGAGCAGGGACTGTTCGTACTGGGGGAGTTCGTCCGCCGCGCAGGGCAGCTCGTCGCCCAGTTCCCGTACGGCCTGGTGCCACTGCCGTACGAAGGCCGCCAGGTCCGGCGGCGTCATCCGGTCCAGGTGCAGGGCGGTGAAGTCCTCCCCGCGCAACCAGTCCGCGCCGGCCGCCGCCGGGCGGGAGGTGACCACCACACGGACACCGTCGTAGGTCCTCAGGAGCGTGCGCAGCCAGTCCCGTACGGCTCGCCGTTCCCGGTCGAGCAGCTCGTCCACACCGTCGATCAGGAGAAGCGCTCTGCCACTGTCGAACTGCCGCTCCACCCAGCCCCTGGGCATGATGCCGGTGAGGGGCGCGGCGACGCCGTCGAGCATCGCCTCAGGGACCGGCAGGGGGCAGCCGCTGTAGCCGCGCAGCTTCACGAGGACCGGGGTGAGGCCGTTCCAGTCGGTCAGTTCTCCGGTGAAGGCGCCCCGGGCCGCCGTGACGGCCAGCCAGCGCAGCAGGGTGGTCTTGCCGGAGCCCGCCTCGCCACGCAGCAGGACTCGCGAGACCCCGACCAGCGCGGACTCGACCCGCATCCCGGCGCCCTCGCTCCCGGCCTCCTCCCAGTCGCTCATGTCGGGCCGCAGCCGTGGCAGGGAGCGTCCGGCGCGGCGGCGGTTCCCGTCCTTCCCGGTGGCACGCAGACTGACGTACGCGACCGACAGCCGCACCTGTGCCGCCGCGCGGTCGGAGGCGCGGCGGAACAGCTCCACCTCGTCGAGGTCCTCGCTGACCAGTTGCAGGTATCTGCGGCGGAACGCCGTGTCCTGGTCGGCGCCGTCCGGCGCGAACAGCGAACGTTCCGGGAGCTGTTCCAGGACGCGGGCGATCTCGGTGCCCAAGGACGTCGTACGGGCCAGCAACTCCGCCGCGGCCCGCTCCTCGAAGACCGGCAGGTTGCGCACGACGTGGACGTAGTACTCGCAGCATTCGGCGAAGAGCAGTTCGTAGAGGCGGGTCTCCGGGTCGTTCAGGCCGACCGGTGCGTCGACCGCTCCGGTGATGCGGCGGATCAGCTCGGCCGGCTGCGCATCCGTCGCCAGCAGCGCCTCGTCCGACAGGTCGGCCCGCTCGAACGTGATGCCCACCGCGTCGATCACGGCCTCGCGGCTGGACTCCTCCAGCCCCCGGAACTCCTGCTCCAGAAACGGTTCCACCCGGTCGAACACGGCGTCGGCGATCTGCTGGAACTGCCGCTCCAGACTCCGCCGAAGCCGCAGCCCCGGTACCCGTGTCTCGATCAACTCGGCCATCGGCAGACGTCGTTCCTGCTCCCGCCGCCTCCCGCCCAGCCAGAACTGCGCCGCCGTCTTCGCCACGGTCGTCCCCAGCCGTAACGCAGCCGCCTCCGCGCTCATCGCAACCCCTCCCCAGGCATCGACCAGAGCATTGTGGCCCAAAGGCGACGGCCCCCGCCCTCCCGGAGGAGGAACGGGGGCCGCGAAAAACCTGACCGCTACCGCAGGCGTGCCATCAAGGCATGCTCCACCAGCGTGATGAGCGCCGACTTGGCGTCCGCGCGGTGGCGGGCGTCCGTGGTGATGATCGGGGTGTCGGGCCCGATCTGGAGCGCCTCCCGGACCTCGTCCGGGTTGTACGGCTGGTTGCCGTCGAAGCCGTTCAGGGCGATCACGAACGGCAGCCCGCTGTTCTCGAAGTAGTCGACCGCGGGGAAGCAGTCGGCGAGACGGCGGGTGTCGACCAGCACGATCGCGCCGATCGCGCCGCGTACCAGGTCGTCCCACATGAACCAGAAGCGGTCCTGGCCGGGCGTACCGAACAGGTACAGGATCAGGTCCTGGTCCAGGGTGATACGACCGAAGTCCATCGCCACCGTGGTGGTGGTCTTGTCCCCCGTGTGGGTGAGGTCGTCGATGCCCGCCGAAGCGGACGTCATCACGGCCTCGGTACGCAGCGGGTTGATCTCCGAGACGGCCCCGACGAACGTGGTCTTGCCCACGCCGAAGCCGCCCGCCACCACGATCTTCGCGGACGTGGTGGAGCGGGAAGGCCCTCCGCTAGAGCTTGCGAAGTCCACTGAGCACCCTTTCGAGCAAAGTCACGGCTGGCTGCCCGCCGGCGCTCTCGTCGCCGCCGGGCTGATGAATGGCGACCAGGCCCGCCTCCGCCAAGTCGGCGACGAGGATCCTGGCCACGCCGAGAGGGATCGTCAGGAGGGCCGAGATTTCGGCCACCGACTTGATCTCCCGGCAGAGGTTGCAGATCCGCTGATGCTCGGGCAGCTGGCCCTGCATCTGGTGCGGCTGCGCGGTGGTGTGCACCAGTGCCTCGATGGCGAGCTGATACCGAGGCCTGGTGCGGCCGCCCGTCATGGCGTAGGGGCGGACCAGCGGGTTGCTGGCGCCCCCCGCGGGCGATGGTTCGGGGGAGCGTCGCTGCGGCTGCACGGGCTGGATGCGCGGCGCCGGCGGCTGGTCGTACGGGGAGGGCCCGGGACCCTGGGGTGCGTAGGGCTGCTGGCGCCGCGGGGACGGTGCGGAGGGGAAGTTGTACCGGTTCGGCGAGTCGTTCCCGCCCTGGCCCTGGCCAGGGCCATAGGACCAGTTGCCCGAAGGCGATCCGCCTGGGGGTGTTGCCACTTTCTCCTCCTCCGACCGTGCCGGGCCCATCAGTGTGGAGCCGCGTCCCGAAACCTTACGGCCACGGGACGCCAAAACGCATCGCTTGTCTGCTAGTTGAGAAGGCTCCCCTGGAGCTCCGCACGCAGATCAGGGGTCAGAACCGTACCGGCACGGTCCACCAGAAGGGCCATCTCGTACCCGACGAGACCGATGTCCGCTTCCGGATGTGCGAGTACTGCGAGTGATGATCCATCGGAAATGGACATGATGAAGAGGAATCCCCGCTCCATCTCCACAACCGTCTGATTCACACTCCCGCCCTCGAAGATGCGGGACGCGCCCGCGGTCAGCGAGGTGAGACCCGACGCGACGGCGGCCAGCTGGTCGGCACGGTCACGCGGGAACCCTTCGGACATCGCCAGAAGGAGTCCGTCGGCGGAGACCACCACCGTGTGCGACACCCCGGGGGTGTTGTCCACGAAGTTGGTGATCAACCAGTTCAGGTTCTGCGCCGCCTGGCTCATCGGGCTCACACTAACGCTCCTGGTTGTAGGTGCTGTCAGGACCACCGTGTTGATTTCTGGTGGCCTGGCCGTTCGTTTCGCTTCCTGCGTTACGCCCCCTCTGGACCCCGCGGCGCAGGTTGCTCAGCCTGCCCCGGACGTCCTCGGGAGCGCGGGAGACCTGGGGGCCGCCCTGGGGGGTCGATTCCGCGGTGCCCTCGACCAGGTTGGCCTTGGGCACACGCCTCGGCAGGCCGGAGGAGGTGACCCCGCCCGCCTTGGGCTTCTTCAGCTGCTCGGCGCGCTGCCACATCTGGTCGTTGTTCGACCGCCAGTCGCCCTTGCCGGAGCCGTTGCCGCCACTTGAGTTGCTGTCCTTGCCGCCACCGAAGGGAGACGGCGACTCCTGGCCCACGGACTGCTGGCCGCCCGCGCTCGCGGTGGATCCGCGACGGGGGAGCCCGGCGTCGGTGGATCCGCGGCGCGGAAGCCCGGCGTCGGTCAGCGCGTGGGCGGCGGGAGAGGCCGTTCCCGGACGCTCGAAGCCTACGGGGTCCTGCTCGGCCACGTCAGCGGCCTGCACGGACTCCGCTTCGGGAGCGTACTCGGAACGGTAGCCGTTCTGGTACGAGTCCTGCTGCGGCCAGTCGTCCTGGTAGGACTGCTCCTCGAAGGGCGAGAAGGTGTCCCGCGCGGGAGCGTGGGCGGGCTGGGGCTCCTCCTGGACCGGCTCCGTGTAGGAGGGTTCCGGGTATCCGCCGTTGGCAGGGAAGTACGTCTCGTCGTACGACGCCTGCTGGGGCTCCTCGTACGGCGTCTGCTGGTCGTACGAGGGGGCCTCGCTGTACGCGGCCGCTCCGTTGTCGTACGCCGCAGCACCGTTGTCGAAGGCCTGCTGACCGTTGTCGTAGCCCTGCTGCGGGTCGAACTCGCCGGTGAACGACGGGGACCCGCCCTCCAGCTCGCCGTGCGTCTGGGCCTCCAGGGCCGCCCGGCGCTCCTCACGCATCAGCGAACGGCCCACGGGGTCCAGCTCGCGTATGTCGTCCGGGACCTCGGTGTAGCGGCTGTCGTCGAAGCCCAGCTCGGCGGCCGTGCGCATCGGCTGGCCGCCGCTCTGGAACTCCTCGCCGCCGAAGGGCTGCTGCTCCGGGATGATCTGCGAGACGGTGAACTCGTCGCGCTGCGGTGCCGTCTCGCCGCCGCCACCGTGCGTGATGATGTCGGGGAGCATGACGAGCGAGGTCGTACCGGCCTGCTCGCCCGAGGGGCGCAGCTGGACGCGGATGCCGTGCCGGTCGGACAGCCGGCCGACCACGAACAGACCCATGCGCTGCGAGATCGCGGCGTCGACGGTCGGCGGGTTGGCCAGCTTGTGGTTGATGTCCGCGAAGTCCTCGGCGGTGAGTCCGATGCCCTTGTCGTGGATCTCGACCATGATGCGGCCGTCGGGCAGCCGGGTCGCGGTGACGCGGACCTTCGTCTGCGGCGAGGAGAACGTGGTGGCGTTCTCCAGGAGCTCGGCGAGCAGGTGCACGAGGTCGGTGACCGCGCGGCCGTGGATCTCGGCCTCCGGTACGCCCGACAGCTCGATGCGCTCGTACTGCTCCACCTCGGAGGAGGCGGCGCGCAGCACGTCGACCAGCGGGACCGGCTGGTCCCAGCGGCGGCCCGGCTCCTCGCCGGCGAGGACCAGGAGGTTCTCGCCGTTGCGGCGCATACGGGTCGCGAGGTGGTCCAGACGGAAGAGGTTCTCCAGCTGGTCCGGGTCGGCCTCGTTGTTCTCCAGCTCGGTGATCAGGGTCAGCTGGCCCTCGATCAGGGACTGGTTGCGGCGCGACAGGTTGGTGAAGATCGCGTTGATGTTTCCACGGAGCAGAGCCTGCTCGGCGGCCAGTCGTACGGCCTCGCGGTGGACCTGGTCGAAGGCGCGGGCGACTTCGCCGATCTCGTCCGTGGTGGTGATCGGGATGGGCGTGACCCGGGTGTCGACCCGGCCCGGGTCGGTGCGCGAGAGCTGGTCGACCAGCATCGGCAGACGCTGCTCGGCGACACCGAAGGCCGCGTTGCGCAGCTGGCGCATCGAGCGGCTCATCTGGCGGGCCATGAGGCCGGCGATGATGAAGGCGGCGAGCAGGGCCACGATGACGATGGCGCCGTTGAGGAAGGCGTCGCGCTGGGCGTCGGTGGCGATCTGGCCCGCTTCGTCGACCGCCCGGTTGATGAGGTCCTCCTCGACCTCGCCGTAGCCGTCGAACTTGAGGGTGGAGGCCGCCATCCAGGTCTCGGGCGTGATGCCCTGCTGAGCGAGGTCGGTGGGCGAGCTGCCGCTGCCGATGGCCTGGATCATGCCGGTCATGGCGGGCGGTGCCTTGTAGGTCCGGCCGGCCGCCTCGGTCTTGCTCTTCGCCTCGGCGGCCAGCTTCGCGCCCTGGGCGGTCTTCTCCGCCATCACCTGCTTGAGCCGCGCGGCGTCCGCCTCCGTGCCACCGGAGATGTACTCCTGGACGGCTATGTTCTCCAGGTACGCGTACGACGTGAACGCGGTGACCTGCTGCTGACGGACCTTCTCGTTGGAGCTGGGCTTCACCAGGAGGTGCATGCCGATCGAGCGCTGCAGGGACTCGGCGCCCTTGGCCAGCGTGACGGCGTACACGGTACGGCCGTAGCTCGTGATGTTGCCGGTACCGAGGCCCAGCTCGTTCGAGAACTCAGCCAGGAGGTGCTCGACGGTGACGTAGCCCTCTTCGGTCTTCGTCGGATCCATCGCGGTGGTGTACGCGGCCTTGCGCAGCTGGCCCAGTGTGGGCTCGGCGTCCTCCACCAGCTTCAGTCGGCGTTCGAGGCCCTGACCGGCCGGCATCCCCACGACTTCCTGGTGGAACGCGTCGGCCTTCTGGTCCGTCACAGCGCGGGCCTGCTTGACGGTCGCGCTGTTCCGGTCGCCTTCCAGCAGCGGCTGGGCGGAGACGTCGCGCTCGTTGAGGAGCGCCTCGGCGTACTGCCCGGCCGCGTCGACGATCTTGGCGACCTTCTCCGCGTCCTGGGCCTCCTGCCAGGTGTCTATGGAGCTCTTCACCTGGAAGCCGCCCATGACGAGCCCGACGATCACGGGTATGAGGAGAATGGCGTTCAGCCTGGTCGGCACACGCCAGTTGCGCGGGGACAGACGCCCGCCACTCTTGGCGGGTGGGGCCGCCGGCTCCGGGCCGGACACATGTGCGGGTGCCGCTCCGCGCGGCGGCGGGGTGAAGTTGCCCCGCGCCGACGGCTCGGGACCGTTCTTGCTACGCCTCACTCGACCAACAACCTCTCGGCGTGTGCACCTTCGTCGTGCCGCGTGTGTCTTCGGCCCTTGCTACTGGGCAGTTCTGGCATTCCAGCACGTCAGGGTGTGCTCGTCCAAACACTCGGAACCAAGGATTCCGAGTGATGTAAGCCCTAGATAAAACGGTCATAAAGAGCGAGCCCCGCCAAAAGGCGGGGCTTTTGTGAGCACAGCGGCATCAGACGACCGCGACGCGTGTCGGTACCACTGGATATCTCTGTCGAAACGTTATGAACACCAAGGCCGACCGTGTCAAATGACACAGTCGGCTCCAGTGCGTCTACGACAACTGCCGTACGGCGTTGCCAACTTGTATGCCAGGCCCGACAGGCCCGCAGGGCCGACCAGGACACGGCCTCCGTGTGGTCCCTAGCGCAGGCGAGCCATCAAGGCATGCTCGACCAGTGTGATCAGCGCCGACTTGGCGTCCGCGCGGTGGCGGGCGTCCGTCGTGATGATCGGTGCGTCCGGCCCGATCTGCAGGGCCTCGCGGACCTCGTCGGGCGTGTACGGCTGGTGTCCGTCGAAGCCGTTCAGGGCTATGACGAACGGCAGGCCGCTGTTCTCGAAGTAGTCGACCGCGGGGAAGCAGTCGGCGAGACGGCGGGTGTCGACCAGCACGACGGCGCCGATCGCGCCGCGTACCAGGTCGTCCCACATGAACCAGAAACGGTCCTGGCCGGGCGTACCGAACAGGTACAGGATCAGGTCCTGGTCCAGGGTGATACGGCCGAAGTCCATGGCGACGGTGGTCGTCGTCTTGTCCCCGGTGTGGGTGAGGTCGTCGATGCCGGCCGAAGCGGACGTCATGACGGCCTCGGTGCGCAGCGGGTTGATCTCGGAGACGGCACCCACGAACGTGGTCTTGCCGACACCGAAGCCACCCGCCACCACGATCTTCGCGGAGGTGGTCGCCCGACCCCCGTCAGAGCTTGCGAAGTCCACTGAGCACCCTTTCGAGCAGTGTCACGTCCGGGGCGCCGCCATTGCTCTCGTCGCCACCCGGCTGGTGGATCGCGACGAGTCCGGCTTCCGCGAGGTCCGCGACGAGAATCCGTGCCACACCCAGGGGCATGGACAGCAGGGCCGACACCTCGGCCACCGACTTCACCTCACGGCAGAGGTGGCAGATCCGCTGGTGCTCCGGGAGCAGCCCCATCAGCTGCGCCGGGTCGGCCGTGGTGCTGATCAGTGCCTCTATGGCGAGCTGGTAGCGCGGCCGGGTCCGGCCGCCGGTCATCGCGTACGGACGTACCAGCGGCTGGTCGCCTTCATCCTCGTACGGCTGTGCGTACGGATCATGAGAGGCGGTGGGCGGGGTCATTGATCCTCCGGGCGGGACAGCAGGTCGGTCAGTCGTGCCGTCTGACGGGGCCGGTGGGGGGAGGGCGGCCGACGGATTGTGCGGACGTTCGGTGAAATTCGGACGTACGTAAGAACCTGGCTAATGGAGCAGGCTGCCCTGGAGTTCGGCCCGCAGATCCGGCGTCAGCACCGCACCCGCACGGTCGACGAGCAGCGCCATCTCGTATCCGACAAGGCCGATGTCGCAGTCCGGGTGGGAGAGGACCGCGAGGGACGATCCGTCCGAGACGGACATCAGGAAGAGGAAGCCGCGTTCCATCTCGACGACCGTCTGGGCGACGGTGCCGCCCTCGAAGATCCGGGAGGCGCCGGCCGTGAGTGAGGTGAGTCCGGAGGCGACGGCCGCGAGCTGGTCGGCGCGGTCGCGCGGAAAGCCCTCGGACATGGCCAGAAGGAGTCCGTCGGCGGAAACGACGACGGTGTGGGACACCCCGGGGGTGTTGTCAACGAAGTTGGTGATCAACCAGTTGAGGTTCTGTGCCGCCTGGCTCATCTGGCTCAACTAACGCTCCTGCTGGTGAGTGGGGCTGGGGAAGCTGCCGGTCTGGCCGTTGCCGGCCTGCCGGCCCTGCTGGATGCCCCTACGAAGATTGGTCAGCCGGCCGCGTACGTCATCGGGCGCACGCGAGACCTGCGGACCGGTTTGGTGCTGTTGCTGCTGAGCCGTCCCCGCGACGAGGTTCGCGCGGGGGACCCGGCGCGGCAGACCCGAGACGGTCACGCCACCCGCGGAGGGCTGGCGTACCCGCTCGGCCTGCCGGCCGAGTTCGTCATTGGGGGTGGCCCGCCAGGAGGCGGACCCTGTCGCGGCGGGCACCGGACGCTGCGGGGCCGTGGGAGCCTGTGCGGGCTCCTGCGGTGCCTGCTCGCCGTTGCCGGCCTGGGCCTGGTTGAACCAGTTGGTCTCCAGGGTGTCGTACAGCGGCGTACGCCCGTCACCGGGACCCGCCGGCGGCAGCGCCTCGGGCTCCTGGGGGAGCGCGGGACGCCGACGCGACTGCGGACGCTGGGGGCGGGAGCCGTTGGTGCCGTTGGCACCGGGACGCTCGAACTGTCCGGTGCCGCCGCCCTGCCGCTCGCCGTGGTTCGGCGCCGGGAACTGACCGGTGTGGTTCTGCTGAACATCCTGCCCGGGCGCCGCGTACTGACCGGTGGAACCACCGTCGTCGTAGCCGGGCATCGAGAACTGGCCGGTGGAGGCGGGGTCCTGGCGGTTGTACTGGCCTCCCGAGGACGGGTTCTGGCCCGAGCCGGAAGGATTCGGCGTGCCGAAGACGTCCGGGCGGACGAACTGCCCGTTGCTCTGCGGCGCACCCGCGCCGGAACGCGGGGCGTCGTAGTCCGGCCGCGGGTACTCGCCCGTGGAACCGGCGCCCTGACGGTCGTCGATCCGCGGAAACTCTGAGGTGGACGCCGTGGACGCGGGAGAACCCGGGCCCTGACGGTCGTTGATCCGCGGCAGCTGCGAGGTGGCGTCCGGCTCCTCGTGGCCGCGCGGGGCGTCCATCGGGGAACGCGGCACCGGCGGCTGCGCGTTGTCGTCGCTCCAGCTGGGCACCCGCGGCTGCGGGTTGCCGCCGGGCAGCTCGGCACGCGGACCACCGCGCGGCGGCAGCTGAGGCGCACGACGGCCCTGGTCGCCACCGGTCGGACGCTGCTGGGGCGGCGGGGGCACGGAGCTGCGGCCGTTGCCGCCCATCGTGTCCTGACGGCCGCCGCCGAACGCGTCCTGCCGGCCGGAGTCGTTGCTGTCGAAGCCGTTGAAGGACTGCGGGGCACCGGCACCGGCCGGGGCCGGCCTGCCCTGCGGGGGCTGCTGGGGACCGCGTGGTCCGCCCGGTCCTCCCGGGCGACCGCCCGCGTCCGGCCTGGGCAGTGCGGCACGCGCTCCGGTGCCGGCACCGACCTGGCCGCGCTGCGGGCCGGGGTTCAGCCGTCCGCCGTTGCCGCCGGTGGGGGCGCCCGCACCGAGGGCGGGACCGCTTCCGGCGCCGCCCCGGCGGGCCGCCGCGACACCGGCCGCGGCCTGCGCGGCGGCGGGGCCGCCGCCGGTGGGAGCACCCTGGCCCTGCTTGTTGCCCGGAATCTTCTTGCCGCCCTGGGCGACATCGACGGGCAGCATGACCAGCGCGGTCGTACCACCGGAGTCGGAGGGCCGCAGCTGGATGCGGATGCCGTGGCGCTGGGACAGCCGGCCGACCACGAACAGACCCATGCGGCGGGAGACCGAGACGTCCACGGTGGGCGGCGAGGCGAGCCGCTCGTTGATCGCCGCGAGGTCCTCGGGCGAGAGACCGATACCCGTGTCGTGGATCTCGATCAGCACACGGCCGTCGGGCAGCGCGTGACCGGTGACCTTGACCTTGGTCTGCGGGGAGGAGAACGACGTGGCGTTCTCAAGGAGCTCGGCGAGCAGGTGCACGAGGTCGTTGACCACGCGGCCGGCGACCTCGGTCGTCGGCACGGCGGCCAGCTCGATGCGCTCGTACTGCTCCACCTCGGAGGCGGCGGCGCGGAGCACGTCGACCAGCGGGACCGGGCGGGTCCAGCGGCGGCCGGGCTCTTCACCGGCGAGGACGAGGAGGTTCTCGCCGTTACGGCGCATGCGGGTCGCGAGGTGGTCGAGCTTGAACAGCGAGGACAGCTGGTCCGGGTCGGCCTCGCGGGACTCCAGTTCGGAGATGAGCGAGAGCTGACGCTGGATGAGGCCCTGGGAACGGCGCGAGAGGTTGGTGAACATCGCGTTGACGTTGCCTCGCAGGAGGGCCTGCTCGGCGGCGAGTCGTACGGCCTCGCGGTGCACGTCGTCGAAGGCCGCGGCGACCTTGCCGATCTCGTCCTTCGAGTGCACACCGACCGACTCGACGGACGTGTCGACGTCCTGCGGGTCGGACTCGGAGAGCTGCTTGACCAGTTCGGGCAGCCGGTCCTGGGCGACCCTCGTCGCGGTGTCCTGGAGGCGGCGCAGCGAGCGGATCATGGAGCGGGCCACCACGAAGGCGCCGACCAGCGAGACACCGAGCACCAGCAGGATCAGCGCACCGGAGATGATCGCTTCCTGCTCGGCCTCGTTGCGCAGCTCGCGGGCCTTCTGCTCCATCTCGTTGAGCAGCGTGAGCTCGATCTTCGACATTTCCTGGTACCTGGCGGAGTCGGCGTCCACCCAGTCCAGGTACGAGCGCTTGTCACGCAGCTGCAGACCGTTCTCACGCCCGAGCACACGCTCCGCGTAGGTGTCGGCCGCCTTGATGGTCGGGCTCGGCTCGTCGAGCGGCTTCGTCAGCTCGCGCGAGTTGCCCTCGTAGATGCTGGCGAAGCTGGTGAGCTCCGCCTTCTGGTTCTCGAAGGCCGAGAGGCCGTACTGCCGGTCGTTCTCGGAGAGATCGCCGTACGAGGCGTCGGTGGCCGGCAGGGCCGCGGCGATGACCGCGCGCTGGATGGACGCGTACTCCTTGGCGGTGGAGAAGGCCGCCAGGGCGCGCGTGCGCTGGATCATCTCCGGATTGCTGGTCGCCTCGGCCATGTCCTGGGAGAGGCCGAGCAACCGCTCGATGAGCCGGTGGTACGACTCGACCGACTGGGAGGAGTTCTCCTCGTTCTGGAAGGCGTTGTTGCGGATGCCGCTCAGGGTGTTCAGCTGGGTGGCGATGGCCACCACGTTGTCCCGGACGCCGTCGAGGTTCTCGTTGTTGCCCGCGTCGTCGAGCTCGTGGGTGCCCTCCATGAAGGCGGCACGCGCACGGTCGGTCTTGTCGCGGACGCCCTTGACGGTGAAGTCGGACGCCTTCGTGCCGTTGGCGAGCGGACCGGCCGACCTGTCGCGCTCGTCCTGGAGCGCGGAGGCGAGTTCGGTCGCCTGCTTCGTCATGTCGGTCAGCAGCTTCATGTTCTCGAGCTGCTGGATCTCGTCCATCGTGTCGCTGATGCGCAGGGCACCCAGCGAGGTGGCGGCGACCACGGGCAGCGCGAGCAGCGACACCAGACGTGTGGAGATGCGCCAGTTGCGCAGAGCTATTCGCGAGCCGGGGCCACTGGGGTTCTTCGCCTTGGGCGGTGCGGCGGGCGGGGTGCCGGGGCCACCGGTCACCGGGGTCGGACCGCCCTTGCCCTGGGCGCCCTTGGGCGCACCGGGGCGCGAAGAGCGCTCGCCTCCGTCGCCGGCCCCTGCCGGTCCTTGGTTCTGGGCGTGCTGGGGCGAGGAACCGGTGCCGGTCCCGCCGTGCGGCTCCGGCTCCGCCGAAGCGCTGCCATCCCTCTTGAAACGTCCCTGCACTAGCGTCGCAACCTCTGGACCAGGCGCCTCCCCGCGTGAACGGCGAGACGGTGTCGGCGTCTTGGGAGCGCCCTGAACGCGCCCCCATGTGTGGTCGTGAGTGACCGGCGCAGGCCCCCCTTCCCGCCGCCACTCGGCGCTGCGTTCGCGCCCCTTGCGCGCCGGTTCGATCCCGCGGCGGTTCCGTGGAATTCCAGCACAGTGCCGGATCTCCAACAAGGCCCATGGGTCATGCTGTGACCATCGTGACACCCAGTGAAGAAGGTATTACGGCACGTGGAATTCGATTGTGTCGATAACGGACGCGGGTGCACGAGTCATGCGCGGGTAAGCGGTGTCCCAGTCGCCATGATCAGGAGCGGAATAAGGCCTTCAGTGAGGCAATGTCCGTTTCGGCAGGGGGAGTTGAGGGTCCGAATTGCCCGGATTGTCTACTAGTGAGTGAGGAAACTCACACGGCGATCACGTCGCCTTCACGCGTTCCACAGGGAATCGCATGTTTAGCCTGACGCTTTACAGGGATGGCAAATCCGACAACCCGCGCTCGCGCGGCGGTTCCCGAAGCCGCCCGGCGCCCGTACCGACAGGGTCCGAAACCGCAGATGAAGACGACGATGATGTTCCTCAACATAGCCAACCCGCGACGCACGACCCTGGCGCACCTCGAGGACGCCGAAGAGCTGCGTACGCCGGAGCGGCAGGAGCACTCCGTCGAGCTCCCGGCGCAGACCGCCAACCCCCGCCGCACGATCCTGATGGACGCCCCGGTCGCGGCCATGGCAGCGGAGTAAGCCTCCCACGCCCCGCCCACCGCGGTCCCGCGAGGTCGCGCCCCTCCCCCGCGTTAGCCTGGAGCCTCAATCTCCAGCCAGCTCAGTGAGGGGCGCAGGCATCTCGTGCGCATCGCCAGGTTCTCCATCGACGGCAACGTCGCGTTCGGCGCGGTCGAGGGCGAGAGCCCTCCTGGGTCGACCGACGGGCTCGTGCTCGACATCATCAAGGGCCATCCCTTCACGGACTTCGAGCTCTCCGGCACCAAGGTCCCGCTGAGCAAGGTCCGGCTCCTGCCACCCATGCTCCCCAACAAGGTCGTGGCCTTCGGCCGCAACTACGCGGAGCACGCCAGGGAGCTGGGCAACGAGGTGCCCGACGTCCCGTTCGCCTTCTTCAAGCCGTCCACCTCTGTGATCGGCCCCGGCGACGAGATCGCGTACCCCTCCTTCTCGAACGAGCTGCATCACGAGGCCGAGCTGGCCGTCGTCATCGGCCGGATGTGCCGCGAGGTCCCGCGCGAACGCGTCAAGGACGTCATCCTCGGCTACACCTGCGCCAACGACGTCACCGCACGCGACGTCCAGAAGCGCGAGAAGCAGTGGGCGCGGGCCAAGGGCTTCGACTCCTCCTGCCCGCTCGGCCCCTGGGTGGAGACGGACCTCGACCCGTCCGACCTGACCATCATGTGCACGGTCAACGGCCAGCAGCGCCAGCTGGGCCGCACCAGCGAGATGATCCACTCCGTCGAGGACCTGATCGTCAACATCACCGAGGCCATGACGCTGCTCCCCGGCGACGTGATCCTCACGGGCACCCCCGCGGGGGTCGGCCCCCTCACCGTCGGCGACGAGGTCGCCGTCACCATCGAAGGCATCGGCACTCTCACCAACAAGGTGATCAAGCGTGGCTAACGCGACCGTCCGCGTACGTTTCTGTCCGTCCCCGACCGGCAACCCCCACGTGGGCCTGGTCCGCACCGCCCTGTTCAACTGGGCGTTCGCCCGGCACAACGAGGGCACTCTGGTCTTCCGCATCGAGGACACCGACGCGGCCCGTGACTCCGAGGAGTCGTACGGCCAGCTGCTCGACTCGATGCGCTGGCTGGGCTTCGACTGGGACGAGGGCCCCGAGGTCGGCGGCCCGCACGAGCCGTACCGCCAGTCACAGCGGATGGACATCTACCGCGACGTGGCGGCCAAGCTCCTGGAAGCGGGCCACGCCTACCACTGCTACTGCTCCACGGAGGAGCTGGACGCCCGCCGCGACGCCGCCCGCGCCGCCGGCAAGCCGTCCGGCTACGACGGCCACTGCCGCGAGCTGACCGCCGAGCGGAAGGCCGCGTACGAGGCCGAGGGCCGCGCCCCCATCGTCCGCTTCCGCATGCCCGACGAGACGATCACCTTCACGGACCTGGTCCGCGGCGAGATCACGTACCTCCCGGAGAACGTCCCGGACTACGGGATCGTACGAGCCAACGGAGCCCCGCTCTACACGCTCGTGAACCCCGTCGACGACGCCCTGATGGAGATCACCCACGTCCTGCGCGGTGAGGACCTGCTCTCCTCCACCCCGCGCCAGGTCGCCCTCTACAAGGCGCTCACCGAGCTGGGCATCGCCAAGTCGGTGCCCGCCTTCGGACATCTGCCGTACGTGATGGGCGAGGGCAACAAGAAGCTCTCCAAGCGCGACCCGCAGTCCTCGCTGAACCTCTACCGGGAGCGCGGTTTTCTCCCCGAGGGCCTGCTCAACTACCTCTCCCTGCTGGGCTGGTCGCTCTCCGCCGACCAGGACATCTTCACGATGGACGAGATGGTCGCGGCCTTCGACGTGACGGACGTGAACCCGAACCCGGCCCGCTTCGACCTCAAGAAGGCCGAGGCGATCAACGGCGACCACATCCGCCTGCTGGATGTGAAGGACTTCGCCGAGCGCTGCGCCCCCTGGCTGAAGGCCCCCTTCGCGCCCTGGGCGCCGGAGGACTTCGACCAGTCCGCGTGGGACGCGATCGCCCCGCACGCCCAGACCCGCCTCAAGGTCCTCTCCGAGATCACGGACAACGTCGACTTCCTGTTCCTCGCGGAGCCGGCCTTCGACGAGGCGTCCTGGACGAAGGCCATGAAGGAGGGCAGCGACGCCCTGCTCCGTACGGCCCGCGAGAAGCTGGACGCGGCCGACTGGTCGAGCGCCGAGTCCCTGAAGGAGGCCGTCCTGGCCGCCGGCGAGGAGCACGGCCTCAAGCTCGGCAAGGCCCAGGCCCCGGTCCGCGTCGCCGTCACCGGCCGCACGATCGGCCTGCCGCTCTTCGAGTCCCTGGAGATCCTGGGCAAGGAGAAGACGCTGGCCCGCATCGACGCGGCGCTGGCGAAGCTGACCGCGTAGTTCAAGCACACGAGAGGGGCGGCACCGGGCTGACCGGGGCCGCCCCTCTTGTGCTTCGGGGGACAACCCCCGAACCTCCGGCCGGGCCCGCGCTGCCGGTACCGTCGAACCATGACGATCAGAGCCGTGGTCTGGGACGTGGACGACACGATCTTCGACTACACCACGGCCGACCGGGCCGGTATGCGCGGACATCTCGCCGCCGAGGGCCTGCTCGACGGGTACGCCTCCGTCGAGCAGGCCCTCGGCCACTGGCGCGAGCTCACCGACCAGCAGTGGGCGAGGTACGCGGCGGGGGAGGTGGACTGGGAGGAGGGCCGCCGGGACCGGGTGCGGGCCTTTCTGGGCAAGCCCCTCACCGACCCCGAGGCGGAGGACTGGTTCCTCCGGTACCTCGGGCACTACGAGTCGGCCTGGGCGCTCTTCCCGGACGTCCTGCCCGTCCTCGACACCCTGGCCGGCAGCCACCGCCACGCCGTGCTGTCCAACTCCAGCATCCGGGTCCAGGACCACAAGCTGCGGGTTCTCGGCGTACGGAACCGGTTCGAGTCCGTGCTCTGCGCGGCCGAGCTGGGTGTCTCGAAACCCGCGGCGGAGGCGTTCCACGCGGCCTGCGAGGCCCTGGAACTGCCGCCGCACGAGGTCGCGTACGTCGGGGACCACCCGGAGATCGACGGACAGGGCGCGGCCGACGCGGGAATGTTCTCGGTCTGGATCGACCGCGGGGGCGTGAGAGCCGTCACGGCCCCGGACCCCGACGCCGCACCGGGCGGGGTGCCGGATCGGCTCACCGGCCTGCGCCGCATCGCCTCGCTGGCCGAACTCCCCGCGATCCTCGGGCCCGATACCCGTTTTGGAGCGCCGTCCACCTTCAGGTAATGTTCTTCCTGCGCCGCCGGAGAGCGGGCCGAAAGGCCGGACCGGAGGCGCACGCTAAAGCAGGATCCCTGCGGGGGTTTGTGTTTCAGTGGCCTATGGTGTAATTGGCAGCACGACGGTTTCTGGTTCCGTTAGTCTAGGTTCGAGTCCTGGTAGGCCAGCTCGCAGAGCTCATCTGCAACCGCGGAGATCAACTCCGCAAAGCCCCCGTTGTGTAGCGGCCTAGCACGCTGCCCTCTCAAGGCAGTAGCGCCGGTTCGAATCCGGTCGGGGGTACAGATCCTTCCCAGGGAGACAGTCCGGGTCGCACCCACTGATTCTCATGCAGGATCGCTAGGGCCCCCGTTGTGTAGCGGCCTAGCACGCCGCCCTCTCAAGGCGGTAGCGCCGGTTCGAATCCGGTCGGGGGTACGAACAACTGGTATGAACCACATTGGTCTATGGTGTAATTGGCAACACTACGGTTTCTGGTACCGTCATTCTAGGTTCGAGTCCTGGTAGACCAGCTCGGATCTGCGGAAACGCAAGATCCTGGGCCCCCGTTGTGTAGCGGCCTAGCACGCCGCCCTCTCAAGGCGGTAGCGCCGGTTCGAATCCGGTCGGGGGTACGTCATTGAAGAAGCCCTCCCCATCATGGGGAGGGCTTCTTCGTGTTGAGCGCCGGGTCGACGTCAACTCCTGTCGGTCGCTGCGGCGTTGAAGCGACCGGCGGGAGGAAGTCGGATCGGGTGTCGGTCCGCGCTGCACGTCAGCCGGTGCGGCGCAGTGCCTCCGAGAGGCGGGTGGCCGCGTCGATGATCGCCTGGGCGTGCATCCGGCCGGGGTGACGCGTGAGGCGCTCGATCGGTCCGGAGACGGAGACGGCGGCGACCACGCGGTTCGACGGCCCGCGCACGGGCGCCGAGACGGACGCGACGCCCGGCTCGCGCTCGCCGATCGACTGGGCCCAGCCCCGGCGCCGCACACCCGACAGGGCCGTCGCCGTGAAGCGGGCGCCCTGGAGGCCGCGGTGCAGACGCTCGGGCTCCTCCCAGGCCATCAGGATCTGGGCCGAGGAGCCCGCCTTCATGGTGAGCGTGGAGCCGACGGGGACCGTGTCCCTGAGGCCCGACAGGCGCTCCGCCGCGGCGACGCAGATGCGCATGTCGCCCTGGCGGCGGTAGAGCTGCGCGCTCTCGCCCGTGATGTCGCGGAGGTGGGTGAGCACCGGGCCCGCCGTCGCGAGGAGGCGGTCCTCGCCGGCGGCCGCGGCCAGCTCGGCGAGACGGGGGCCGAGAATGAAGCGGCCCTGCATGTCGCGCGCCACCATCCGGTGGTGTTCAAGTGCCACGGCGAGGCGATGTGCCGTGGGTCGTGCCAGCCCGGTTGCCGCGACCAGCCCTGCGAGGGTGGCCGGACCGGACTCCAGGGCGCTCAGGACAAGGGCTGCCTTGTCCAGAACGCCGACGCCGCTACTGTTGTCCATGAAACGATACTCGCGTCTCACTCTGTGAAACGCAAGTTCAATTTTCCGTGGAACGCGCCACCCTGGTAAGTACAGCGGCCCGCGGACCAACGGGCCAGGCGGAGGGCGCCCGATACGGGGGGTACGGGTGCGCCGCATCGGAAATCTCTAGTTGGGCCGGCGCCACACAGGCCGGCCGGAGGGAAAGCGATGGGTAGGACACTCGCGGAGAAGGTCTGGGACGACCACGTCGTCCGGCGCGCGGAGGGCGAGCCCGACCTTCTCTTCATCGATCTGCACCTGCTGCACGAGGTGACCAGCCCCCAGGCCTTCGACGGTCTCCGTCAGGCGGGGCGCCCCGTGCGCCGCCTCGACCTCACCATCGCGACCGAGGATCACAACACCCCGACCCTCGACATCGACAAGCCCATCGCGGACCCGGTCTCCCGCGTCCAGCTGGAGACACTGCGCAAGAACGCCGCCGACTTCGGTGTGCGCCTGCACTCGCTGGGCGACGTCGAGCAGGGTGTCGTCCACGTCGTGGGCCCGCAGCTGGGCCTGACCCAGCCCGGCACCACGGTCGTGTGCGGTGACTCCCACACCTCCACGCACGGCGCCTTCGGCGCGCTCGCGTTCGGCATCGGCACCTCCCAGGTCGAGCACGTGCTGGCCACCCAGACGCTGCCGCTGGCCCGCCCCAAGACCATGGCCATCACGGTCGACGGCGAACTGCCCGAGGACGTCACGGCCAAGGACCTGATCCTGGCGATCATCACCAAGATCGGTACGGGCGGCGGCCAGGGCTACATCCTGGAGTACCGCGGCTCCGCCATCGAGAAACTCTCGATGGAGGCCCGCATGACCATCTGCAACATGTCGATCGAGGCCGGCGCCCGCGCGGGCATGATCGCCCCGGACGAGACCACCTTCGCGTACATCAAGGGCCGCGCCCACGCCCCCGAGGGCGAGGACTGGGACGCCGCCGTCGCGTACTGGAAGACCCTGAGGACGGACGAGGACGCGGAATTCGACGCCGAGGTCGTCATCGACGGCGCCTCCCTCGCGCCGTTCGTCACCTGGGGCACCAACCCCGGCCAGGGAGCGCCGCTTTCGGCGTCCGTCCCCGACCCGGCTTCGTACGAAGACGCATCGGAGCGCTTCGCCGCCGAAAAGGCCCTGGAATACATGGGGTTGGAGGCCGGACAGGCGCTGCGCGACATCAAGGTCGACACCGTCTTCGTAGGTTCGTGCACCAACGGCCGTATCGAGGACCTGCGCGCCGCCGCCGCGATCGTCGACGGCCGCAAAGTTGCGGACGGCGTACGGATGCTGGTGGTCCCCGGCTCCGCGCGCGTCGGTCTGCAGGCCGTCTCCGAGGGCCTGGACCTGGTCTTCAAGGAGGCCGGCGCCGAATGGCGGCACGCGGGCTGCTCGATGTGTCTGGGCATGAACCCCGACCAGCTGGCCCCCGGAGAGCGCTCCGCGTCCACCTCGAACCGCAACTTCGAGGGCAGGCAGGGCAAGGGCGGCCGTACGCACCTCGTCTCCCCGCAGGTCGCCGCCGCCACGGCCGTGCTGGGCCATCTGGCCTCTCCCGCCGACCTGAACGACCAGTCGTCTGCCGCCCGCACGCCCGCTGGAGTCTGAGAGCCATGGAAGCATTCACCACGCACACCGGCCGGGCCGTCCCGCTGCGCCGCAGCAACGTGGACACCGACCAGATCATCCCTGCTCACTGGCTCAAGAAGGTGACCAGGGACGGTTTTGAGGACGGGCTCTTCGAGGCCTGGCGCAAGGACTCGTCCTTCGTCCTCAACCAGCCCGAGCGCGCGGGCGCCACGGTCCTGATCGCCGGACCCGACTTCGGTACGGGCTCCTCGCGCGAGCACGCCGTGTGGGCGCTGCAGAACTACGGCTTCAAGGCCGTCATCTCGTCCCGCTTCGCGGACATCTTCCGCGGCAACTCGCTCAAGAACGGCCTGCTCACAGTGGTTCTGGAGCAGAAGATCGTGGACGCGCTGCAGGAGCTCACCGAGAAGGACCCGAAGGCTCCGGTCACGGTCGACCTGGAGGCCCGTGAGGTGCGTGCCGAGGGAATCACGGCCGCCTTCGAGCTCGACGAGAACGCCCGCTGGCGGCTGCTGAACGGGCTGGACGACATCTCCATCACCCTGCAGAACGAGGCGGACATCTCCGCGTACGAGTCCAAGCGGCCCTCCTACAAGCCGCGGACCGTTCAGGTGTGATCGCCTTCGGGGCTCCGAACCCCTTCGGATCCGATCGGAGTCGCACCCCACAAGGCTGATTCCAGCCAGCGCAACAGGCCTCTGTACCCCCAATCGTGGACGGTTGGGGGTACATCTGTGTCTGCCTCCGGAAGGGGTGTTCAGGACTTTGCGATTGGCCTCAACTACCCTTGTTTCAAGGGGTTTTGATGGGGTAGCCGAGTCTCGGTAGAGCCTTGTGGGGAGGTGCGCGGGAGGCCCTCGGGAGGCGGTAGTTACCCCCTGCGCAGGCGACAACTCGCCCCAGATGGCACAATCTGTGCATGGAACACGACGGCCAACTCGAGCTCTATGCGGCAGTCGCGTCCCAACTCAAGGAAGCGCACACAACGGTGCGCGCACTGCAAGTCCCGGAGGGCGTACGAATGGCGCTGACCCGGAAGCTGCTGGTCATTACGGCCGTGGCCAAGCACGATCTCGCCGATGCGACAAGGCGGCTGGAGCGGTTCACGACGGACCTCGACGAGGGCCGAATCCCCGAAGAGGAACGCTGAGGAACTTCGCGACAGCCCCAGTTCGTTGCGGCACAAGGGTGATTAGCCCGTTTCGTGTTTGATTTGCGGTATATATCTGCCTAACGTGCGAAAAAGCTTGAACACTTTCGTTCTGGCAATGTCTCCGAAGGGGAAGACGTGAACAAGGCGCAGCTCGTAGAAGCGATTGCCGACAAGGTCGGCGGACGTCAGCAGGCCGCGGAAGCGGTCGACGCCGTACTGGACGCCATCGTGCGTGCAGTTGTCAGCGGGGACCGGGTCTCGGTCACCGGCTTCGGTTCCTTCGAGAAAGTGGACCGTCCGGCCCGTTACGCCCGCAACCCGCAGACCGGGGAGCGCGTTCGGGTCAAGAAGACCTCGGTGCCGCGCTTCCGTGCGGGCCAGGGCTTCAAGGACCTGGTGAGCGGCTCCAAGAAGCTGCCGCGCGGTGGCGAGGTCGCGGTCAAGAAGGCCCCGAAGGGCAGCCTGTCCGGCGGCGCGTCCGCGACGGTCAAGAAGGCCGTCGCCAAGAAGGCCACCGCGAAGAAGGCGGCGGCGAAGAAGACCACCGCCAAGAAGACCGTCGCGAAGAAGACGACGGCCAAGCGGACCACGGCGACGGCCAAGAAGACGACCGCCAAGAAGACCTCGGCGGCCGCCAAGAAGACCACGGCCAAGAAGACCACCGCCAAGAAGGCGGCGGCGAAGAAGGCCCCGGCGAAGAAGGCGGCGGCGAAGAAGGCGCCGGCCAAGAAGTCCGCGGCCCGCAAGACCACCGCCAAGAAGGCCACCGCCCGCAGGTAGACAGGGGCGCTGGGATACTCACGCGCCGGGCCGGGCTCCCTCTGGGGAGCCCGGCCCGCGGCGTGTTCAGAACGTTTGCAGTGTGATGAGTGTGATGCGCCGGGCAGTGTCCTGACCGGCCCCGGCCCCGGCCCCGTCTCCACCCTCGCCCTCGACCTCGATCCGTACGCGTTGACCCGGGCGGAGCAGTCGGAGGCCGCCCCTGTCGAACGCCGGGGCGTCGAAGGGGACAGGGGTGCCGTCGTCCAGCAGTACCTGGCCTGTGCGGGTCTCTGGGTCGTATGTGTACGCGGTCGCCTGCATGGGGGAAGGGTATGCGGTTCGTTCGGGAGCGCGCCTGCCTGGAGGGGCCGAGAGTTCAGGCCGCTTTGAGGCGCTCGACCGCCGCGGCGGTGCGCGGTCCCACGCCCAGTGCCAATGCCGCTCGCAGGTCCGCGCCCGTGTCCACGTCCTGGCGTACGGAGGGCACGTCGGGCAGGAGGAGTTCCGCGGCGCCCGAGGCGTGGTGGCGGGAGCGGGAATCGGGGCCGAATGCGGGGAGCAATTCGCGGTTCGACGACGCGGCCAGGAGAGTGGTGCCGATTCCCGCGGCGTCCGGGAGGAAAGCGCGGGGGAATTCGGCGGCCGCGTCGAGGACCCGGGCCAATTCAAGAGGGCGCAGGGCGGGCAGATCGGCGTTCAGGGCCGCCAGCGGACTTTGCGGGCTTCTGGCGCGTACGACCGAGGCGGCGTGCGTCAGAGCGGCGTTGAGGCCGCCCCCGGGCTCGTCCGGGACGATGCGGGCGCCCAGGGCGGCCAGCTCGCGTCCGGCCAGCACATCACCCGTGACTACGGCCACATCCCCGACCGCCTGGCAGGCCAGCGCCGCCGCCACCGTGTCCTGCGCGAACGCCAGGGCGAGCCCCGGGCGCAGGCCGTCGGCCGCGGTGTCCGAGAGCCTGCTCTTCGCCCGCGACAGGGCTTTCAGGGGTATGACCAAGGTCCACTGCACGCGCGTTCCGTCCCTCCCTCGTCGCGCCCATTGTCACCCGGGCGCCCTGGCGGGCCGGTGGCCGGGGCGTACGGTGTTCTCGACAGACAGGCGGCCTGGAGCGACACTTGTGCGGCCCCCCAGGCCCCAGGAGGAAGGTGTACGCGTGTCCCGCCGCAGAATCGGCTTCTGGTACCGCTTCGCAGCGGTTCTCTGCAAACCGCCGCTGATGGTTCTGATCAAGCGGGACTGGCGCGGAATGGAGAACATTCCTGCCGAGGGCGGATTTATCACCGCGGTGAACCACAATTCCCACGTGGATCCGTTCGCGTACGGGCACTTTCAGTACAACACGGGCCGGGTTCCGCGATTCCTCGCCAAGAGCGGTCTTTTCAGGAAGGGCTTCGTCGGGGCGGCCATGCGCGGGACCGGGCAGATCCCGGTGTACCGCGAGAGCACGGACGCGCTCAGCGCCTACCGCGCCGCGATCGACGCCGTGGAGCGCGGGGAATGCGTCGCGTTCTATCCCGAGGCCACGCTCACCCGCGACCCCGACCTGTGGCCGATGACCGGCAAGACGGGTGCGGCGCGGGTCGCGTTGCAGACCAGGTGCCCGGTGATTCCGGTGGCCCAGTGGGGCGCCAACCATCTGCTGGCCCCGTACGCCAAGAAGCCCGACCTCCTGCCGCGCAAGACGCATCAGGTGCTCGCGGGCCCGCCCGTGGACCTCTCGCGCTTCTACGACGAGGAGATGACCCCCGACCTCCTGAAGGAGGCGACCGAGGTCATCATGGCCGCGGTCACCGCGCAGCTGGAGCTGATCCGCGGCGAGAAGGCACCCTCGACGCCGTACGACCCGCGCCAGGTGCGCATCGAGCAGCGGCGCAGGACACGGGGCAAGGAAGAGACGTACGGGCAGGAAGAGCAGGAAACCGCTGTGCAGGAGAAGACGGCGCAGGCGAACACCGCGCCGGAGAAGGCCGTGCGGGAAATGACCGAGGTTGAGCACGAAAAGGGGCACGGCAAGTGACGACATCCGGAAAGCCCGTCAAGGCGGCCGTCTTCGGGACCGGATCGTGGGGCACGGCCTTCGGCATGGTGCTCGCCGACGCCGGGTGCGACGTGACGCTGTGGGGACGGCGGGCCGAGCTCGCCGAAGCGGTCAACTCCACCCACACGAACCCCGACTACCTGCCGGGCATCGAACTCCCGGAGAACCTGCGGGCCACCACGGACGCCGCCGAGGCCGCCCACGACGCCGACTTCACGGTGCTCGCCGTGCCCTCCCAGACGCTGCGCGGAAACCTCGCGGACTGGGTGCCGCTGCTCGCCCCCGGCACGGTCCTCGTCTCCCTCATGAAAGGCGTCGAACTCGGCTCCGCCATGCGGATGAGCGAGGTCGTCGAGGACGTCTCCAAGGTCGGCGCCGACCGGATCGCCGTGGTCACCGGGCCCAACCTCGCCCGTGAGATCGCCGCCCGCATGCCGGCCGCCGCGGTGGTCGCGTGCAGCGACGAGGCGGTGGGCCGGCGACTCCAGGCCGCCTGCCACACACCGTACTTCCGCCCCTACACCAACACCGACGTGGTCGGCTGCGAACTGGGCGGCGCCGTGAAGAACGTCATCGGTCTCGCCGTCGGCATCGCGGACGGCATGGGGCTCGGCGACAACGCCAAGGGGTCCCTGATCACACGGGGGTTGGCGGAGACGACCAGGCTCGGCCTCGCCATGGGCGCCGACCCGCTGACGTTCTCCGGGCTCGCGGGCCTCGGCGACCTCGTGGCGACCTGCTCCTCGCCGCTCTCCCGCAACCACACCTTCGGCACCAACCTCGGCAAGGGCATGACCCTCCAGGAGACCATCGCGGTCACCAAGCAGACCGCCGAGGGCGTCAAGTCCTGTGAATCCGTACTGGACTTGGCGCGTCGGCACGGCGTCGACATGCCCATCACGGAGACCGTCGTCGACATCGTCCATGACGGCAAGCCCCCGGTCGTCGCCCTCAAGGAAATGATGTCGCGCAGCGCCAAGCCCGAACGACGCTGAGCAACCCTCTTCGCTCGGTTCGCCTCCGGCGTGCCCCTCCGGCTCACCCGCGGGCCGAGGCACGCTGACTCGGGGCCCTACCAACGGGTACTCTCAACGCGATATGAGCACTGAGAACCTTCCCCAGAGCCCTGAGCAGCAGCCGCCTCGCAAGCCGCGCGTGGCCGTCGTCTTCGGCGGGCGCAGCTCCGAACACGGGATCTCCATGGTCACCGCCGGAGCCGTACTGCGGGCCATCGACCGGACCAAGTACGACGTCCTGCCGATCGGAATCACCCGGGAAGGCCGCTGGGTGCTCACCGCGGACGAACCGGAGCGCATGGCGATCACCGAGCGTCGTACGCCGGACGTCGAGGAACTCGCCGAGTCGAGCGAGGGCGGCGTGATCCTGCCCGTCGACCCCGCCAACCGCGAAGTCGTCTACAGCGAGCCCGGATCGGTCCCCAAGGCGCTCGGCGAGGTCGACGTCGTCTTCCCGATGCTGCACGGCCCGTACGGCGAGGACGGCACCCTCCAGGGCCTGCTGGAGCTCTCCGGCGTCCCGTACGTCGGCTCGGGCGTGCTCGCCTCGGCCGTCGGCCAGGACAAGGAGTACATGAAGCGGGTGTTCATCTCCTTCGGGCTGCCGGTCGGCCCGTACGTGGTGATCCGGCCCCGCGAGTGGGAGCTCGACGAGTCGGCCGCCCGAAAGAAGATCATCGACTTCGCGGGGGAGCACGGCTGGCCGCTCTTCGTGAAGCCCGCGCGCGCGGGGTCCTCGATCGGCATCACCAAGGTCGACGACCTGTCCGGCCTCGACGAGGCGATCGCGGCGGCCCGGCAGCACGACCCGAAGTTCCTCGTGGAGGCGCTGCTGCGCGGCCGCGAGATCGAGTGCGGGGTCCTGGAGTTCGAGGACGGTCCGCGGGCCTCCGTACCGGCCGAGATCCCGCCGGTGCAGTCGCACGACTACTACGACTTCGAGGCGAAGTACATCGACTCGACGCCCGGCATCGTGCCCGCCCCGCTGACCGTCGAGCAGACCGCCGAGGTCAGGCGCCTGGCCGTGGAGGCCTTCGACGCCGCCTCCTGCGAGGGCCTGGTCCGTGCGGACTTCTTCCTCATCGAGGACGGCACGTTCGTCATCAACGAGATCAACACCATGCCCGGCTTCACCCCGATCTCCATGTACCCGCAGATGTGGGAGGCGACCGGAGTGCCGTACCCGGAACTGGTGGACCGCCTGATCCAGGCGGCGCTGCGCCGCCCGACGGGCCTGCGCTGAGGTCCTGGTCCCCGACGGACCCGCGGCCGACGGACGACCGGGGCCGTCTCAGTCGGCGATCCCCTTGGGGATCGCCTTCTTGATGGCCCCGGCCAGGTCGACGAGCACGGAGGACGTGTCCCGCCCCTTGGGCACGGTCACCTCGACATACGCCAGACGCTGAGCGGAGGTGAAGCGGGTCGACCCGTCGTCCCGCTTCTCCATCAGCCAGCCCACCCCGTTCACCCCGCCGCCGACCGCGTCGGGGTCACCGCCCTCGGCGACTTTGGGGTCGACCATCTTGGGCGGCCGTTGTACACCACAGCGCAGTATGATCGCCGGGCTTCCCCAGCCCGCGGTCAGCGCGGACCGGGGCTCGGGATCCTCCCGGTCGAGTCCGTCCACCTTCCGCGGCAGCGACTTGTCCAGGTTCTGACACAGCCCGGTGGCCTTCGTGCCCGGACTGGGAACCGCGGTCCGGGTGTTGTCGTCTGCTGAGGAGCAGCCGGTGGCCGCGATCAGCAGAACGAGGGCGGGCAGCCCGGGATAAGAGAAGCGCCGGTGACGGAAGAAGTCCACCGGCCAAGGGTAGACGGGGGCTACAGGTGCACGACCGGGCAGGTCAGGGTACGCGTGATGCCGTCCACTTGCTGGACCTTCGCGACCACCATGCGGCCGAGATCGTCCACTGTGTCGGCCTGGGCCCGCACGATCACGTCGTACGGTCCTGTCACATCCTCGGCCTGGATCACCCCTTGTATCTTGCTGATCATTTCGGCGACGGTCGACGCTTTGCCGACCTCCGTCTGGATCAGGATGTACGCCTGTACCACGGAACCTCCAGGGCGGCCACGAGGATCATGTGGGGAAAAGGAACGCCACGGTATCGCGTCGCCGCGCGCCGCGGGGAGACCCGCGGGGGCAGGGGCCCCCGCGAAGGGGTGCACGGACCGCACAGGTTGACGGTCGAATCGACCGTACCCAGGTCGGAGGCGGCCCGCGACCGGGCGGACGCAGCAACAAAAGGAGACGTACAACGATGAAGGGCACCGTGGGCGAGTTGGGGGAGTTCGGGCTCATCAAGGAGCTCACCTCACGGCTCACCACCACTCCGGCGGTACGCGTCGGGCCGGGCGACGACGCCGCCGTGGTGGCCGCCCCCGACCGCAGGGTCGTGGCGAGCACCGACATCCTCCTGGAGGGCCGGCACTTCCGTCGCGACTGGTCCACGGCGTACGACGTCGGTCGCAAGGCGGCCGCGCAGAACCTCGCGGACATCGCCGCGATGGGCGCCGTGCCGACCGCGCTGCTGCTCGGCCTGGTCGTCCCGGCCGAGCTCCCGGCCACCTGGCCGTCCGAGCTGATGGACGGCATCCGCGACGAGTGCCAGGTCGCCGGCGCGGCCGTGGTCGGCGGCGATGTCGTACGCGGCGACACGATCACCGTGGCGATCACCGCGCTCGGCGATCTGCGCAACCACGAGCCGGTCATGCGCGCGGGCGCCCAGCCCGGTGACGTGGTGGCCGTGACGGGCTGGCTGGGCTGGTCCGCGGCCGGGCAGGCCGTGCTCTCCCGCGGCTTCCGCTCGCCGCGTGCCTTCGTCGAGGCCCACCGGCGTCCGGAACCGCCGTACCACGCGGGCCCCGCGGCCGCCGGGCTCGGCGCGACCTCGATGACGGACGTCAGCGACGGGCTGATCGCCGACCTCGGGCACATCGCCGAGGCCAGCAAGGTGCGCATCGACGTCCGCTCCGGCGCCGTCGACATCCCCACGCAGATGAACGACATCGGTCAGGCCGTCGGCGTCGACCCCCTCCAGTGGGTGCTCACCGGCGGTGAGGACCACGCGATCGTGGCGACCTTCCCGCCGGACGTGAAACTGCCCGCCCGCTGGAAGGTGATCGGCGAGGTCCTCAACCCGTCGGCGCTGCCGCAGGTCACGGTCGACGGGGCGCCGTGGACCAGCAAGGGCGGCTGGGACCACTTCGCGGACATCGAGTCATGAGTGCCCCGCCGCCCCGTGCGAGTACCCCGCCCAGGGTTCTGACGGTCGCCGGCTCCGACTCCGGTGGCGGCGCCGGGATCCAGGCCGACCTGAAGACGATGCTCGCGCTCGGCGTGCACGGCATGAGCGTGCTCACCGCCGTCACCGCGCAGAACTCCCTCGGCGTACAAGGCGCTTGGGAACTGCCGGTGGAGGCGGTGCGCGCGCAGTACCGCAGCGTGGTCGACGACATCGGCGTCGACGCGGTGAAGACCGGCATGCTCGCCTCGGCCGAACTCGTCGAGACCGTCGCCGAGTTGATCGGCGGCACGGCCGTGCCCTCAGTCGTCGACCCGGTCGGTGTCTCCAAGCACGGCGACTCGCTGCTCGCCGCGTCCGCGCTGGATTCCGTACGCACGAAGCTGTTGCCCGTCGCGACGGTGGCGACGCCGAACCTCGACGAGGTGGCCCAGCTGACCGGCCTGCGGGTCGAGTCGGAGGACGGGATGCGGCGCGCGGCGGCGGCCGTGCTGGCGTACGGGCCGACATGGGTGCTGATCAAGGGCGGTCACCTCAGCGGCGACGCCGTCGATTTCCTCACGGACGGCTCGCGGGAGCACTGGCTGCGGGCCCCCCGGTTCGACAACCGGCACACACACGGGACGGGATGCACTCTCGCGAGCGCCATCGCTTCGGGGCTCGCGAAGGGGCAGACGGTGCCGGAGGCGGTCGCGGCGGCGAAGGAGTACGTCACCGGGGCGATCGCGGGCGGCTTCGCGCTCGGCGGCGGGATCGGGCCGGTGGATCATGGGTGGCAGTTCGGGGCGGACGGCGCGTAAAACGTTTGCGTAAGCGTTTACGTCATGCACGCGGGCAGGTGAGGCAGCCCCGCGCCCGCCTGTGGACTCGGCGGACTCGGGAGGCTCTGCGGGGCTCGTGCGGGTACAGCAAAAAGCCGGTCCACCGTGAAGTGGACCGGCTTTGAGCAGCGAACCAGCAGTGGCCGCGCGCTAGCAGAGCGTCAGCGCGAGACCTTGCCGGCCTTGATGCACGAGGTGCAAGCGTTCACGCGCTTCGGCGTCCCGCCCACTACGGTACGAACGCGCTGGATGTTCGGGTTCCAGCGACGGGGCGTACGGCGGTGAGAGTGCGAGATGTTGTTGCCGAAGCCCGGCCCCTTGCCGCAGACGTCGCAGTTGGCAGCCACGGGTCACTCCAAAGACTTCAGATGCTCTTACGGATGATCCCGGCATGCCGGGATCAAGATCTAGGATCTGAGTGGCGGTGCCAGGAGGAAGGCCCGATGGGATCGGGCAACCGGAGCAGCATACAACGACTGCGTCCGTACAACGAAACTACCATGGTCGGCCCGGGGACCTGGCCCGGGCCTCTTCCGGTGGGGACCTGGCCGGGGTCTACTCTGCGTCGGACGTTCGGCTGTTCAAGGAGGCGTAGGTGCCGCAGGTGCCGCAGAGTCTGGACGCGTCCGCGGTGCGTGCATGGTGCGGCCTCGCGCTGCGGGCACTCGGCCGCGCGCGTGAGGAGATCGACGCGATCAACGTGTATCCCGTCGCGGACGGGGACACCGGCACCAATCTGTACCTGACCGTGGAGTCTGCTGCCGCGGCGGTCGAGGCCGTCTTCGCGGGTCATGCCGCACTCGCGGGCGGCCGGGAAGCCCTCGACGGGTACGTGGCCGTCGCAGGGCAGGCTGTCTCTCCCGGCCGGGCGCCCGAGGGGCCCGCCCTCGCCGACGCGGTGCACGCGATGGCGCACGGCGCGCTCATAGGGGCCCGGGGGAACTCCGGGACGATCCTCGCGCAGCTCCTGAGGGGCATGGCCCAGGTGCTCGCCGCGGACAGTGACGCGACACACACCGACGGGCAGGGCCTGGGGCTCGCCCTCCGGCGCGCGGCCGACTCGGCCCGGCAGGCCGTCGTGCACCCGGTCGAGGGCACGGTCCTCACGGTCGCCTCCGCCGCCGCCGACGCGGCCTCCGGCGCCGAGGGCGACTGCGGGGCGGTCGCGCGTGCGGCGTACGAGGGCGCGCGGGCGGCGCTCGCGGCGACTCCCGGGCAGTTGGCGGTCCTGGAGCGGGCCGGGGTGGTCGACGCGGGCGGACGCGGGCTCGTGGCCGTACTGGGCGCGCTGGTGGAGACGTTCACGGGGGAGGCGCCCGCCTCGGCGGCGGTGCCGGTTCTCGCGGGGCACGCGCGCGTGGGGGCGGGTCCGGACACGAAGGGGCCCCACGCGCGCGTGGACGCCGCCGCGACGGGACCCCTCGGAGAGGCGGGGGAGTGCGCGGACGGAACCCCCGCTCCCGACGAGGGCGGGCCCGCCTTCGAGGTGATCTACCTCCTGGAGGCCCAGGACGCGGCGGTGACACGGCTGCGGGACCGGCTCGACGCGCTCGGCGACTCGCTCGTCGTGGTCGGCGGGGACGGCCTGTGGAACGTCCACGTGCACGTCGACGACGCCGGCGCGGCCGTGGAGGCGGGCGTCGAGGCCGGGCGGCCGTACCGGATCCGGATCACGCACTTCGGGCTGGACGACGCACACACGACGGGCGCCGGGAGCCGGCCGGTCCGGGAACGGGCCGAGCGCGCGGTCGTGGCCGTCGTCCCCGGAGAGGGCCTCGCAGGGCTCTACACCGAGGCGGGGGCCACCACCGTCCTCGCCCGTCCCGGGGAGCCGCCCGCCAGCGGCGAGCTCGTCGAGGCCGTACGGCGGGCCCACGCGCGCGAGGTGGTGCTGCTGCCGAACGACGCCGAGCTGCGCCACACCGCGGCCGCGGCGGCCGAGCAGGCCCGCACCGAGGGCGTCAGGGTCGCGCTGATCCCCACCCGGTCCGCGGTGCAGGGGATCGCGGCGCTGGCCGTGCACGAGCCAGGGCGGCGCTTCGACGAGGACGTCGTCGCGATGACCTCGGCCGCCGGTGCGACCCGGTACGCCGAGGTCGAGGTCGCGGAGCGCCAGTCCTGGACCATGGCCGGCATCTGCCAGGCCGGCGACATCCTGGGCCTCATCGAGGGCGACGTCGCCGTGATCGGCTCGGACATCACGGCCACCGCCGAGGCGGTCCTGAACCGCATGCTCGCGGCGGGCGGCGAGATGGTCACCCTGGTCCTTGGAGACGAGGCCCCCGACACGATCGCGGCCCACCTCGAATCCCGCGTCCGGGAGTCCTACCTCGCCGTGGACACGGTCGTGTACCGGGGCGGCCGCCAGGGGGCCCTGCTGCTGATCGGCGTGGAGTAGGCGGCGATCAGCGGACAAGGAACCACCCCTCCCGCGGAGCGCTACGCGCTCGACTCCGTCGCCCGCAACAGCCGCTCCGCCTCGGCACGCCGGGCCACCACCGTCTTGTCGGCGCCGTCCCCCTCGGCGTACGCGGCGAGAACCTCACGCGCGCGGGCGGCCGCCCAGCCGGGGTGCTCCAGGTCGGCCTCCAGCCAGCCGGCGGCGAGCTGGGCGTCGGTACGGCTGTGCAGGGCGTCCTCGCCGAGGGAGAGGAAGCCCGCGACGGCCAGGGTGACGTGGGCCAGGGCCTCCTCGAACAGGGCGTGGATCGCCTCGTCGTCGGTGTCGTCGCGCGTGGAGCGGGCGACCAGGTCGCCGAACTGCCGGTGCGTCTGCGCGAGTTCGGCGACGAGCTGCTCGCGCGCCTCGTCGTCCATGTCGTCGTCGGGTGCCTCGTCCTCGCACGCGCGGACCGCTTCGCCCATCAACTCGCGTGCCGTGTCGAGCCCCGGGCCCTCCTCGCGCACCGCGAGCCACGCGCGCGCCCGCAGGGAGCGGATCAGCCCGTGGACGTTGCCGAGGGACCGCCAGAGGTCACCGGCGCGCGCGTAGGCCTGCTCCGCCTCAGGGAGCAGCTCGGCGTGGCCGAGGGCCTCCGCGGCGAGATGGGCGAGCATCGCGTGGTCGCGCTGCTCGGGCCAGTGCCGGGCGAACTCGGCCGCCCGGAGCCAGTGTTCGGCGGCCTCGCGGTGTTCGCCGAGCTCGGTGAGACAGTCGCCGAGCCACCAGTGGGTCTGGACGATCGCGCCGTCGCCGTGCGTCTGCGCGCTCAGCTCCGGCAGCACCGACTCCAGGACCTCCGCGGCCTCCGCCCACCGCCGCTGACGCAGCAGGAAGCCGCCGAGCTGATGCCTGGCCCAGGCGCCGAGCGTGGGCCCCTCGCCGCCCTCGTCGGCCCAGTGCGACGCCTCCAGGGCGTGGTCGGCGGCGGGCCCGAACCGTCCGGTGGCGCCGAGTATCTCGGCCAGCTGGAGGTGCAGTTGGGCGTGGCCGGTCGGCTCAAGGAAGGCCGCCCCGTGCTCCAGCGCCGCCCGGGCCGCGTGCTCGGCCGCCTCGGCGTCGCCCAGGTGGCGCGCGATTCCGGTGAGCCGGGCCTCGTACTCCACCGCGAACCACGGCAGCCGGGCCGCCACGAACGCCTGCGAGGCCCGCGTGAGCAGCTCAGCGGCTCCCTCCGCGTCCCCGGCGTGCGCGGCGAGCTCTCCGAGCATGGCCTGCGCCTCCGCGGCCCGGGAGGCGACCAGGACGTCGTTCCCGGCCTCCGGCTCGGCGAGGGCCAGCAGCTCCCGTGCGGCGGTCTCCGCGGCTGCCAGGGCCTTCGAGCCGTCTCCCGCTCCGTTCGTCTCCGCCGCCTCGTGGACCCGCTGCAGCAGGATGCGCGCTCGTCCCACCAGCACCGAGGCGGCCTGCTGGACACCGGTCCCGCCCTCCGCGAAGAGGGCGAGCACCCGCTCGTACGGCTCCGAGACCGCGGCCAGCGCCTCGCGGGTCCGGCCGGAGAGGGCCAGTACGTACGCTCCACGCGCGCGTGCCGCCAGGGCCTCGCCCGGGTCGCCCGCCGCCTCGTACAGCTCGGCGGCGCGGGCGAACAGCTCCACGCCCTCGGGGCCGAGGCCCATCGCCTCGTGGTCGGTCAGCTCCGCGCGGTCGCGGGGAGTCAGGTCATCGTCGCCTGCCGTCTCCGCGACCGCGGCCCAGGCCGCGACGGAATCCGGGTGAAGGGCGGCCGAGAGCCGGCGGGCCTCGGCGAGCAGCGCGGCCAGGTCCGGCTCACTGTCGGCGGTGCCATCCGCGGACGGGGCGGGCGCGGGCCGCATAGGAGCCGCCACGGTCGGTGTCGCGCGTATGCCCAGGGGCAGCCGTTCCACCAGCGGCGCTTGTTCCATGCGCTCCCGGACACGCCCGCTCACGTACGCCGTGCCGTTGCGCTCGTCGAAGCGGGCCGCCAGCGAAAGGGCCTCCACGCGCGCGTGGGCGGCGAGTTCGGCCGCGGTCCAGGTGCGGCCGGCCGGTCCCGGCACGGTCTGCGCGCCGAGCCCGAGCGAGGTCAGCCGGTCCGTCAGCAGGGCGACCACGGCCAGGAAGTCCATCCGGCTGCGCGGTTCCCCGGCGTCCGTGAAGTAGGCGGGACGTTCCGCCAGCAGCTCCAGGGCCCGCCCCTCGTTGCCGGTGAGCGCGCAGAACTCCACATGGTCCGCGTACGCCCCGCGCATGCTCTCCATGGGGCGTACGAGCCGGAAGCCGCGCAGATGGTGGGCCCGCGCCTCGTCCGGGCGACCCAGCCGCAGCAGGGGCAGCAGCGAGGACGCGAGGACCGCGTGCGGCTCGTGGGCGCACGTGTACTCGCCCTCCAGGACGGGCCGCCACAGGTCAAGGGCCTCGGCGTCGTCGCCCCGCTCGGCCAGCCACCAGCCCTGGTCGTGCAGTTCGCAGGCGTGGCAGTCGGCCATGGTGTCCCGGTCGGCGGCCAGCCACGCGGTGTACGCCCGCTCGGCCCGCGCCAGGTCCCCGATGGACCGCGCCACCGTGAACTCGGTGCTGCGGACCGCCCGTTCGGAGTGACCGGCGAGCCGGTAGCGGTGCTCCATCTCGCCGAGCCACTTCTCGATGGAGGCGAGCGGAACGTGCGGCTGGCCGACCATTCCGGAGGACACCCACTTGAAGACCCAGTGCAGCGAGTGGGTCTCGTACTCGTCGAAGTCCTCGGGCCGTTCGTCCCACATGCGCAGCAGGCGCGCGAAGGGGACGAACATCCTGTCCTTCTCGGAGCTGTAGTTGTAGACCTTCAGCTGGTGGCCGAGCGCCTCGATCACGGCGAGCGGGATGTTCAACTTCTCGGCCTCGGCGAGCAGGAGTTCCGCGCGCGCGTTGCGGGCGGGGCCCTCCGGCTGCTCGTAGTTCTCCTGCATCGCCCGGCGCAGCGCGTCGAAGTCCATACTCTGGGTCATCGGGGGCCCTCCTCCGGGGAGTCGCTGTGGGTGGCCCACTCCAGGAGGCCGATGAACGACCGGTTCAGGAGTGCCGAGTCCGCCGGTCGCAGCGGGCGCTGCGCCATCAGCAGGGCCTGGCCGTAGAGGGACTCCGTCGCCGTCCCGATCAGCTCCCGGTCGTCGAGCGAACTGATCTTCCGGATCAGCGGGTTGAGGTGGTTGAGCACCAGCCGCGCGCGCGGGGCGCTGCCCCGCAGCGAGCCGAGGATGCCCGCCCACAGGTCGTCGGCCTGCTCCTCGGCCTCCGCGCGCGCCTGCTCGTGGCGGGCCGCCCGGTCGTCCAGGTGCAGCGCGGGCACGGAGAGGGGGTGGAAGGCGCGCAGGACGACATCGCACCCCAGGGGGTCGAGCTTGGCCCGGGCGGCCCCCAGGAACGCCGACAGGGCCAGTTCCACCGCCGGGTCGACCGAGTCCAGGTGCGCGGTCACCGTGTCGGAGTCCAGCTCCGCCACGACCGTCCCGGGCCGCACCGAGGGCAGCGCCTCGACCAGCTCGCTGTCGTACGTGTAGCCGCCGTTGACCACACCGACGCCCTGCGCGGACGCGATCGGCGCGACCTGGCGGTACTCCTCCACGGACCGCGTGAAGTGCACCACCGGGTGCCGCTGGGCGAACTCCTCCAGGGACAGCTGCCCGTCGGTCGTCTCGAAGGGCAGCCACGGCAGCATCGTGCGCAGCATCTCCTTGTCGTGCCGCGCCAGGGACTTCACGCCCAGGTGGTGCACCGACAGGAACGCCGCGAGCCGCTCGGGATCACCGGCCGCCAGCCCCGTCAGCCAGGCCCTGATCCGCTCGCCCAGCGCCTCCCGTACGCCCGCCAGGGCCTCGTCCTCGTACAGCGCCTCGCGGGACGCGGTGGGCCGCAGGCTGTCCGTGTCGAGGACGCAGCGCACGAAGAACGCCCAGTCGGGCAGCAGCTGTTCGGCCCGCTCGGTGAGCAGCATGCCCTTCAGGTGCACGCGATGACCGGCGCGCTGGGCGGGACTGACCGCGGACGGCAGCACGTACGCCACCCCGCGGATCCCGGCGAGCGGTACGTCCAGGTCGATCGAGTCCAGCGGAGTGAACCCGAACAGGTCGTGGCAGTGCCGTCCCAGGGCCACCCTGCGGGTGGCAGGGCTCGGGTACGCGCGGTCCCAGGGCGCCGGGAGGTCCGTGACCGCCTCGTCGCCCACCCGTACGTCGTACGGCAGCAGCGAGCCGAAGTCCCGGGCCAGCGAGCGGACCCGCTCCTCGGACAGCCAGTCGCCGGCGCCCGGACGCGCCACCAGGTACACGGTCGTACCCGGCTCGGGGCGGGCCTCGTGCGGCAGCGTACGGACCGTGTACGAGCCGTCGTCGGCCGCCGTCCACTCCACGGGCGGTGCGTCCGGCGTACGGGCACTGCGGCTGACCACCCGGATGCGCTCGGCGACCACGAAGCAGGCGAGCAGGCCGATGCCGAACTGACCGAGGAAGTCGGAGCGCGCCGACTCCAGGCCCTCCGCCCGCTTGGAGCTGCGGCCGATGGTCGCCAGGAGGCTGTGCACGTCCGTCTCGGTGAGCCCGATCCCGGAGTCCTCCACACGAAGGGCACCGCCGTCGTCCTCGACGAACAGCCGCACCAGGGCAGGCGCGTCGGGCTGCTCCGCACGCCGGGCGGTGATCGCGTCCACGGCGTTCTGCAGCAGTTCGCGCAGATAGACCTTGGGACTGGAGTAGAGGTGATGGGAGAGAAGGTCCACGAGGCCGCGCAGGTCGACCTGGAACGTATGGGGTGACTGGGATGCCTGAGCTGACTGTGAGATCTGGGAGTCCATCGTCGCTGCGCCGGTGGGGGGACGTGCGACGGCGCGGGGTCGGGCGGTCCCAAGACGAGGTGACCGCGAACAGGGCCGGAGCCGGACATCCTAGGCCCCGAACCAGCCGTCTGACCAGCAGATTTCTGGGACGTATACGGCATTGTCAGTGCGGTGGTGTGCAATGGATCTCGTGCCTGCGCTCGAAGAACCACTGGAACAGCCACTGAAGTCAGTGCTCGGACCCGCCACCGCGAAGGTGATGGCCGAGCACCTCGGCCTGCACACCGTCGGCGACCTGCTGCACCACTATCCCCGCAGGTACGAGGAGCGTGGCCAGCTCACCCACCTCGCCGACCTGCCCATGGACGAGCACGTCACGGTGGTCGCCCAGGTCGCCGACGCCCGCCTGCTCACCTTCGCCTCGTCCAAGGCCCCCCGGGGCAAGGGCCAGCGCCTCGAAGTGACCATCACGGACGGCAGCGGCCAGCTCAAGCTGGTCTTCTTCGGCAACGGCGTGCACAAGCCCCACAAGGACCTCCTGCCCGGCACGCGCGCGCTGTTCGCGGGCAAGGTCTCCCTCTTCAACCGCCGCCTCCAGCTGGCCCACCCGGCGTACGAACTGCTGCGCGGGGACGACGTGACCGAGACGGTGGACACCTGGGCGGGCGCCCTCATCCCGCTCTATCCCGCCACCGCCAAGCTGGAGTCCTGGAAGATCGCCAAGGCGGTCCAGACGGTGCTGCCGAGCGCCCAGGAGGCAACCGATCCGCTGCCGGAGTCCCTGCGGGCGGGCCGCGGTCTTGTCCCCCTCCCCGAGGCCCTGCTGAAGATCCACCGCCCGCACACCATGGCGGACATCGAGGACGCCCGCTCCCGCCTCAAGTGGGACGAGGCCTTCGTCCTCCAGGTCGCCCTGGCCCGCCGCCGCCACGCGGACGCCCAACTCCCCGCCGTGGCCCGCAGCCCCAAGAAGGAAGGCCTGCTCTCCGCCTTCGACGCCAAGCTCCCCTTCACCCTCACCGAGGGCCAGCAGAAGGTCACCAAGGAGATCTTCGACGACCTGGCCACGGAGCATCCGATGCACCGGCTGCTCCAGGGGGAGGTGGGTTCCGGAAAGACGATGGTCGCCCTGCGCGCCATGCTCGCCGTCGTGGACGCGGGCGGGCAGGCGGCGATGCTCGCGCCCACCGAGGTGCTCGCCCAGCAGCACCACCGGTCGATCACGGAGATGATGGGGGAGCTGGCCGAGGGCGGCATGCTCGGTGGCGTCGAGCACTCCACCAAGGTGGTGCTGCTCACCGGGTCCATGGGCACGGCAGCGCGGCGGCAGGCGCTGCTCGACCTGGTCACCGCGGAGGCGGGGATCGTCATCGGGACGCACGCGCTGATCGAGGACAAGGTGCAGTTCCACGACCTGGGGCTGGTCGTGGTGGACGAGCAGCACCGGTTCGGCGTCGAGCAGCGCGACGCCCTGCGCGGCAAGGGCAAACAGCCCCCGCACCTCCTCGTGATGACGGCCACCCCGATCCCGCGCACGGTCGCCATGACCGTCTTCGGCGACCTGGAGACCTCCGTCCTGGACCAGCTCCCCGCCGGCCGCTCGCCCATCGCCAGCCATGTCGTCCCGGCCGCCGACAAGCCCCACTTCCTCTCGCGCGCGTGGGAGCGCGTGCGGGAGGAAGCGACCAACGGCCACCAGGCGTACGTGGTCTGCCCGCGCATCGGCGACGAGGACGACGACTCGAAGAAGGCGAAGAAGAAGCCGTCCCCCGAGGACGCGGCCGATGCCGAGAAGCGCCCGCCCCTCGCGGTCCTCGATGTCGCCGACCAGCTCGCCAAGGGCCCGCTCCAGGGACTCGAGGTGGAGGTCCTGCACGGCCGTATGCCGCCGGACGACAAGGACGCCGTGATGCGCCGCTTCGCGGCAGGTGAGACGGACGTGCTGGTGGCGACCACCGTCATCGAGGTCGGGGTGAACGTCCCGAACGCCACCGCGATGGTGATCATGGACGCCGACCGCTTCGGCGTCTCCCAGCTCCACCAGCTGCGCGGCCGCGTCGGCCGTGGCTCGGCGGCGGGCCTGTGCCTCCTGGTCACCGAGATGCCGGAGGCGAGCCCGGCCCGCCAGCGCCTCAACGCCGTCGCCGCCACCCTCGACGGCTTCGAGCTCTCCCGCATCGACCTCGAACAGCGCCGCGAGGGCGATGTCCTCGGCCAGGCCCAGTCCGGCGCCCGCACCTCGCTGCGGATGCTCGCCGTCATCGAGGACGAGGAGATCATCGCCGAGGCCCGCGAGGAGGCGTCCGCGGTGGTCGCGTCCGACCCGGACCTGGAGCACCTCCCCGGCCTGCGCACAGCACTTCAGGCATTGCTGGACGAGGAGAGGGAGCAGTACCTGGAAAAGGGCTGAGGACAGACGTGCCCCCGTGGCCGCGCCCCCAAGGGGCGGGGGCTGTGCCGATATGCGGCTCCGCCGCGTGGGCGCGACCAGCCCCCGCTCACCCGCAGCCGCCCAGCACGCGAACAGCCCCGCCCCCGCAGCCCAGGAAGCGCACCCGCCACCCCCGCCTGCCAGACTGGGGTCCGTGACGATCGCCTCCCGCAAGGACCCCAGATGACCCGCGTGATCGCCGGCACGGCCGGTGGACGACGCCTGGCAGTCCCACCGGGCACCGGCACGAGGCCCACCTCCGACCGGGCCCGCGAGGGACTCTTCTCGACCTGGCAGTCCCTGCTCGGCGGCCCCCTGGAAGGCGACCGCGTCCTCGACCTGTACGCCGGTTCCGGCGCCGTCGGCCTGGAGGCGCTGAGCCGCGGCGCCGGACACACCCTCCTCGTGGAGGCCGACGCCCGCGCGGCCCGCACGATCCGGGAGAACGTGAAGGCACTGGGCCTCCCCGGCGCCGAGGTCAGGCCCGGCAAAGCGGAACAGATCATCCGCACGGCGGCGCCGGCAGCACCGTACGACCTCGTCTTTCTCGATCCGCCGTACGCCGTCACGGACGACGATCTTCGCGAGATCCTGCTCACACTCCGCTCCGGGGGCTGGCTCACGGGCGAAGCGCTCGTCACCGTTGAACGCAGTACTAGAGGCGGCGAATTCCGGTGGCCCGACGGCTTCGAGGCATTGAGGTCCCGTCGCTACGGCGAGGGAACGTTTTGGTACGGTCGCGCCGCCTCTACGTGCGAAGACGCACGATGACCGGACCGGAGAGCGAGGGATCTCAAGTGCGCCGAGCCGTCTGTCCCGGGTCGTTCGACCCGATCACCAACGGACATCTCGACATCATCGCCAGAGCCTCCAAGCTGTACGACGTGGTGCACGTCGCGGTGATGATCAACCAGTCCAAGAGGGGTCTGTTCGAGATCGAGGAGCGGATAGACCTGATCCGCCAGGTCACCGCGGAGTTCGGAAACGTCGAGGTGGAGTCCTTCCACGGCCTCCTCGTCGACTTCTGCAAGGAGCGCGACATCCCGGCCATCGTCAAGGGCCTGCGCGCGGTCAGCGACTTCGACTACGAGCTGCAGATGGCCCAGATGAACAACGGCCTCTCCGGCGTCGAGACCCTCTTCGTCCCGACCAACCCCACCTACAGCTTCCTGTCCTCCTCGCTGGTCAAGGAGGTCGCGACCTGGGGCGGTGACGTCGCCCACCTGGTGCCGCCGCTGGTTCTGGAAGCCCTCAGGGAGCGCCTCAAGAAGGACTGACGGAGCCCCGGATTCCTGACAGTGCGTCACCCGGTGTCGGGAGAGGCGGGTGTGGTCGTACAGTCGAGACGTCCGTCTCCATCACAGCTGTAGAGAGTGGCGAGCACACGGTGGACGTGCAGAAGAAGCTCGATGAGATCGTCTCGGCGGTCGGCAGCGCCCGTTCCATGCCCATGTCGGCCTCGTGCGTGGTCAACCGCGCCGATCTCCTCTCCCTGCTCGAAGAGGTGCGCCAGGCGCTGCCCGGCTCCCTCGCCCAGGCCCAGGAGCTGATCGGCGGCCGCGAGCAGATGGTCGAGCAGGCCCGTCTGGAGGCCGAGCGGATCATCGAGTCCGCGCACGCCGAGCGCGGCAGCCTGATCTCCGACACCGAGGTCGCCCGCCGCTCGCAGAACGAGGCGGACCGCATCCTCTCCGAGGCCCGCAAGGAGGCCGAGGACGTCCGCGCCGAGGCCGACGAGTACGTCGACTCCAAGCTCGCCAACTTCGAGGTCGTCCTCACCAAGACCCTCGGCTCCGTCGGCCGAGGCCGCGAGAAGCTCCTCGGCACGGGCCCCGGCACCGACGAGCAGGGCTACGAGGACGAGGACGCTCCCGAGCGCAGCCACGACCCGGAGACCCTGCGCCACAACGCCGACCAGTACGTCGACGTCAAGCTCGGCGCCTTCGAGGCCGTGCTCGCCAAGACCCTGGACGCCGTCGGCCGAGGCCGCCAGAAGCTGCACGGCCGGATCGCCAGCGACGACCTCGGCGACCTGGGCGGCTTCGCCGAGGACGGCAACGCGCAGCACACCACCGACGCCGAGTACCTGGACGGCCTCTCGGACCTCTCCGAGCGGCCCGCGCAGCCGGCCGCCGTCCAGCCCCAGGCCCCGGCGGTCCCGGCCCAGCAGCAGTACGCCCAGCAGGACGCGTACGCCTATCAGCAGCAGACCGCCGATCAGTACGGGTACCAGCAGCAGTACGCGCAGCAGGACGGATACGGCTACCAGCAGCAGACCGCCGATCCGTACGCCGCCTATCCGCAGCAGGGCTACGACCAGCAGGCCGCGTACGACCCGAACCTGCAGCAGGCGTACGGCCAGGACCCGCAGGCCCCCCAGCCGCAGCAGGCGCAGGCGAACGCCCTCGACGAGACCAGCCTCTTCGACACCACCATGATCAGTGCGGAGCAGCTCAGGGCGTACGAACAGGGGCGCTGAGGCCGGATTGGGCCGAGAGCGAAAGGTCCAGTACCCTGGTTCTTCGGTCGCGTGTACGTCCGCGATCAACGCTGCCCGGGAAGCACCGAAGGGCGGCGCTTCACAGAGTTTCAAGATCGAAAGCAGGAATGGCCCTGAACGCCCGCCTCGACCACCGCAACCCTCTCGTGTTCGACACACACGAGCTGGGGCGGCGTCCTGGCGCGCTGCAGCGCCTGACCCGTGAGATCGACGCTCCCAAGGACTTCGGTATCCAGGGAGTCATCGGAGTGCCGGAAGGCGCCCCGGTGAAGCTCGGCCTCCGTCTTGAGTCGGTCATGGAAGGTGTGCTTGTCACAGGCACCGCCCGTGCACAGGCCAAGGGGGAGTGCGTAAGGTGTCTGGAGCCGGTCGAGCAGCAGCTCGAAGCGGAGTTCCAGGAGATGTTCTCGTACCCTGACGCCGACGACCGGGGCCGTGTGAAAGCGGAGCCGGCCGACGACGCCGAGGACGACGAGGACACGCTCTTCATCGAGGACGGCTTGTTCGACCTCGAACCCGTGCTGCGGGATGCGGTGGTGCTCGCACTGCCGATGCAGCCGGTGTGCCAGGACGACTGCCCCGGCCTGTGCTCCCAGTGCGGAGCCCGGCTGGCGGACGACCCGGAACACCACCACGACGCCGTCGACATCCGTTGGGCGGCACTGCAGGGACTCGCCGGTTCACTCGAAGATGGCGAGAAGGACGAGATCAGTGGCGAAGCGCCTCGACCGGCGCGCGCCAACGAGAAGCAGGAGAAGTAGCCGTGGCTGTTCCGAAGCGGAAGATGTCGCGCAGCAACACGCGCCACCGCCGGTCGCAGTGGAAGGCTGCGGTCCCCACCCTGGTTGCGTGCGAGCGCTGCCACGAGCCCAAGCTGCAGCACATCGCGTGCCCCGCTTGCGGCACCTATAACAAGCGCCAGGTCCTCGAGGTCTGAGCGGCTGGTGAGAGGCTTCATGTCTGACGCCAAGGCGGACGTAAACGCCAAGAAAAAGGCGGACAACACAGCCTCGTCCCACACGCTTCTGGAAGGGCGGCTCGGGTACAAGCTCGAGTCCGCCCTTCTGGTGCGTGCACTGACCCACCGTTCGTACGCGTACGAGAACGGCGGTCTGCCCACGAACGAGCGCCTGGAGTTCCTCGGGGACTCCGTGCTCGGCCTCGTGGTCACGGACACGCTGTACCGAACCCACCCCGACCTGCCTGAAGGCCAACTGGCCAAGCTGCGGGCCGCGGTGGTCAACTCGCGTGCGCTGGCGGAGGTGGGCCGCGGGCTCGAACTCGGCTCCTTCATCCGGCTCGGCCGGGGCGAAGAGGGCACGGGCGGCCGGGACAAGGCATCCATCCTCGCCGACACCCTTGAAGCGGTGATCGGCGCTGTCTATCTCGACCAGGGTCTCGACGCGGCGGGCGAACTCGTCCACCGCCTCTTCGACCCGCTGATCGAGAAATCCTCGAATCTGGGAGCGGGCCTGGACTGGAAGACCAGTCTCCAGGAGCTCACGGCGACCGAGGGGCTCGGCGTGCCCGAGTACCTGGTCTCCGAGACCGGCCCGGACCACGAGAAAACCTTCACTGCTGCTGCCCGCGTCGGAGGCGTCTCGTACGGCACCGGCACCGGCCGCAGCAAGAAGGAGGCGGAGCAGCAGGCCGCGGAGTCCGCGTGGCGCGAGATCCGCTCCGCCGCGGACGAACGCGCGAAGGTGGCGAAGGCCGCGGCGGAGGCAGAGGCGTCCGCAGCAGCCACTGTCGCAGCGGCGGCCAAAGCCTCAGTGGAGGCCGAGGCAACCGCGGCAGCCGAAGCCTCCGCGGCGGTTGAGGAAGTCGCAGCGGCCGAGGAGGCCGTCGAGGCCCCCTCGACGGCGGCATCCGACGCCGCTTCCGCCTGACCGATCCGCAGTTCGGCGCTGTGACCGATCGCCCGTCCCCCGTCCGAGGGGGGCGGGCGATCGTGTTCGGGGGCGCCGGCGGTACGCTGCGGGCGCGCGGCCCCGGTCCGGGGCGCCCGAGTCGTCGGCCCACGTATCCGGAGGAGAAGCCGTGCCCGAACTGCCCGAGGTCGAGGTCGTCCGACGGGGCCTCGAACGCTGGGTCAGCGGACGGACCGTCGCCGACGTCCAGGTGCTGCACCCGCGTGCGGTGCGTCGGCACATCGCGGGCGGTGAGGACTTCGGGGCCCGGCTCAAGGGGCACCGGATCGGGCTGCCCCAGCGTCGCGGCAAGTACCTCTGGCTGCCGCTCGCGGACTCGCCGAGTGCCGTTCTCGCGCACCTCGGGATGAGCGGGCAACTCCTCGTCCAGCCGGAGGACGCGGCCGACGAGAAGCATTTGCGCATCCGCGTCCGGTTCGAGGACGCCCTTCACACCGAGCTCCGCTTCGTCGACCAACGGACCTTCGGCGGGCTGTCGTTGCACGACACGTCCCCCGACGGGCTGCCCGACGTCATCGCACACATCGCCCGCGACCCGCTGGACCCGCTGTTCGACGACGACGCGTTCCACGAGGCGCTGCGGCGTCGGCGTACGACGGTCAAACGCGCCCTGCTGGACCAGTCGTTGATCAGCGGCGTCGGCAACATCTATGCGGACGAGGCGCTTTGGCGTGCGCGGTTGCACTACGAGCGTCCCACCACCGGGTTCACGCGCCCGCGCACGGCTGAACTCCTGGGCCACGTACGGGATGTGATGAACGCCGCCCTCGCCGTCGGCGGCACCAGCTTCGACAGCCTCTACGTCAACGTGAACGGGGAGTCGGGCTACTTCGACCGCTCGCTCGACGCGTACGGCAGGGAGGGCGAGCCGTGCCGGCGCTGCGGCACGCTGATGCGGCGCAGGCCCTGGATGAACCGGTCCAGCTACTTCTGCCCGCGCTGTCAGCGTCCCCCGCGCGCCGTGTCGTAACGCTCGCGCGCTTCCAGTACGTCGTCCATGCGCCCCTGGACGAAGTGGATGAGGGACAGCAGCCGCTCGGCGACCTCGTGGCCCAGCGGCGTCAGCTCGTAGTCCACGCGCGGCGGGTTCGTCGGCTGGGCCTCGCGGTGCACCAGGCCGTCGCGCTCCAGTGCGTGCAGGGTCTGGGACAGCATTTTCTCGCTGACGCCGTCCACGCGCCGGCGCAGTTCGTTGAAACGGAACGAACCCTCGTACAGCGCCCCCAGCGTGAGCGCGCCCCAGCGCCCCGTGACGTGCTCAAGCGTGCCCCGGGACGGGCACGCCTTCGAGAACACGTCGAACTCGAAGTCCGGTCGCTCCGTCAGGTCCATGCGGCCAGAATACTCGCCGCAGCGCAAACCGAAGAGGGGGCGCTAACTTTTCGCTAGCGACCCCTCCGGTGTCCTTCTGCGTTCCTCTGCGGTGCCGCGCGGCTAGTAGCCGAAGTCCTGCGTCCACCAGGGGCCGCCCGACGCGAAGTGCGCGCCGACGCCCAGGGTCTTGAAGTCGCAGTTCAGGATGTTCGCGCGGTGGCCGGGGCTGTTCATCCAGGCCTCCATCACCGCGGCGGCGTCGGCCTGGCCGCGGGCGATGTTCTCCCCGCCGAGGTTCGCGATGCCGAGTTTCTCCGCGCGGTCCCAGGGGGAAGCCCCGCTCGGGTCCGTGTGGTCGAAGAAGCCCTGCGCGGCCATGTCCTCGCTGAAGGACTCGGCCAGCGCGGCCAGCGTGCTGGACGCGGTCACCGGGCTGCAGCCAGCCTTCGCCCGCTCCTCGTTGACCAGCGACAACACCTCGGCCTCGGCCTTGGAGGCGGTGGATGCCGCCTTCGACGGAGCCGTCTCGGGAGCCTTCTTCTCAGGCGCCTTCGTGGTCGGCTCGGGCTTCGGCTTCTCCTTGACCGGAGCCTTGGTCGACGGCTTCGCGGAGGGAGTCTTCTTCTCGGTCTTCTCCGGGGCCTTCGTCGGCGAGACCGTCGGAGACGCGGAGCGCTCCAGGTCACGGCTGGTGCCCGAGTCCTCGCGGTCGTCCGTGGCGCCGTCCGTGCCGCCCTGGGTCTGCACGTCGCTCGGGGTGTCCTGGGCGCGGACCTTGTCCGCGTTGCCGCCGCCGATCGAGAGGTTTTCGCTGCCCGGGATCAGCCCGGAGGCGACCGCGACGGCACCCATCGCGACGGCCGCCGAGACACCGAGCAGACCGGTGCGTACGGGTGTCACGGTCCTCCTGCGGCGGCGGTGGCCGCGGCCGGAACCGCCGTCCGGCGCATAGCCGGTCGTGGCGTGGGTAGCAGGATCCGCAGCGAAGAGGTAGCTGTCGCTCTTCGAGTGGAAGTCGCCGGTCTCGTGAATGCCGCCCGGCGAGTCGTACATGCCCGCGGTCGCGTAGGGGCTGCCGTTCAGGTAGTCCCCGGCGGTCAGGTTGTCACCCGCGGTCGCGTAGTCGCCTTCACCCGCGTAATCACCGGAGCCTGCCGCCGCGTAACCGCCCGCGTATGTATCGTACGTTTGTGTGACCCCGGTGGCGCGGCCTGTGGCGGCGCGGCCGGCGGCGGAGCGTCGGTGGCGTCCCATCTCCTGGCCTTCCTCATCCTTGCGGTCAACGTTCCTCACCCGAACGGGTGAGGCTCATTGGGTCGGGACGGTACCCCATGGCGCAAGGGGGCGAAGTGCTACGAGAGCATTTGGCCGGTTAGCGTGCAGCCATGAGCGAGGATGTAAGGCTGGTCGCGTGGGTACGCGGACGGGTCCAAGGTGTGGGTTTCCGCTGGTACACGCGGGCCAGGGCGCTGGAGATCGGCGGCCTGAGTGGTTTTGCTCTCAATTTGGGGGACGGACGGGTCCAGGTGGTCTCCGAAGGCCCCCGGGCCGGATGTCAGCGACTCCTCGACTGGCTCCAGGGGGACGACACGCCGGGCCGTGTCGACGGAGTCACTGAGATTTGGGACACGCCCCGCGGCGGCTACGACGGCTTCGCCATCCGGTGAGATCCACTCCGCACCACCGCTCGCAACACCCCAGGCAGCGGGCGCGGGGCGTGCGCCGGGCACCTGCCACGGGCAGAAAGCGCCTGGTGGTTGCCAAGAATCGCTTGTCGTGGCAGGCTCCGCGAGTAAGGATGATCTCTACGCCCCCAGGGCCCCGAAACAGTGGCCGCGCCGCCCGTTCTCAAGCCGCGCGCCCCGGGTTGGCCCCCAATACGGGGCGTGATCGTGTTGACCGTCAAACTTTTTGGTGAGACGCTGAAAGTCCCCGCGCACCTTAGCTGTTTGGCATGTAAGAGCGGCGGTAGAACTCGTCAGTGCCAAACATCGCGGGTGCGATTCCCTCACGACCCACACCGCTTCGGTCGGTCACTCAGTGTGGAGGACCATCCATCATGGCAAAGGCGCTTCTCGGTTACGTCGGCGGTTCCGACCCGCGACTCATTGCCGAGATGCGACGGCTCCAGCAACGCGTCCAGGATCTGGAATCCGAGCTCGGACGGATCCAGGCCGAGAACGACGCGCTCGCGGCTGCCGCTTCTCACGACTTCGACAGCATCGACGTACCCCAGGCGGAGCCTGCGCTCACCTGATCACTGAATCGCATCGTCACCACCAGTGAACAGGCTGCCCGTGTCAGCCGCTGACAAAGTTGCAAGGGACGCTTCGGCGTCCCTTCTTTCTTGCCCCCGCGCACCCTTTCACTGTCTTTAACGTTTGGTGTGCCCTGCATGTTCAAGGGTGAAACCGCGCGTTCGTGGAGCGAGACCCACCCGGAAGGTAGAGTCCGGCTGCGTGCACCTCAAGGCCCTGACCCTGCGCGGGTTCAAATCCTTCGCCTCGGCGACCACGCTGCGGTTCGAGCCGGGCATCACCTGCGTCGTGGGCCCCAACGGCTCGGGCAAGTCCAATGTCGTGGACGCCCTCAGCTGGGTCATGGGCGAGCAGGGCGCCAAGTCGCTGCGCGGCGGCAAGATGGAGGACGTCATCTTCGCCGGCACCACCGGGCGGCCCCCGCTCGGCCGCGCCGAGGTGTCCCTGACCATCGACAACTCCGACGGCGCGCTGCCCATCGAGTACGCCGAGGTCACCATCACGCGGATCATGTTCCGCAACGGCGGCAGCGAGTACCAGATCAACGGCGACACCTGCCGGTTGCTGGACATCCAGGAGCTGTTGTCCGACTCCGGCATCGGCCGCGAGATGCACGTCATCGTCGGACAGGGCCAGCTCGACTCCGTCCTGCACGCCGATCCGATGGGCCGCCGCGCCTTCATCGAGGAGGCCGCGGGCGTCCTCAAGCACCGCAAGCGCAAGGAGAAGGCGCTGCGGAAGCTGGACGCGATGCAGGCCAACCTCGCGCGCGTGCAGGACCTCACGGACGAACTGCGGCGCCAGTTGAAGCCGCTGGGCCGGCAGGCCGCCGTCGCCCGCCGGGCCGCCGTGATCCAGGCCGACCTCCGCGACGCCCGCCTGCGGCTGCTCGCCGACGATCTCGTACGGCTGCGGGGCGCGCTCCAGGCCGAGGTCGCCGACGAGGCCGCGCTCAAGGAGCGCAAGGAGTCGGCCGAGGCCGAGCTGAAGAAGGCGCTCCAGCGCGAGGCGATGCTGGAGGACGAGGTACGGCGGCTCACCCCGCGTCTGCAGCGGGCGCAGCAGACCTGGCACGAACTGTCGCAGCTGGCCGAGCGGGTGCGCGGCACTGTCTCGCTGGCGGACGCGCGGGTCAAGAGCGCGACCGCCCAGCCGCCGGAGGAGCGGCGCGGGCGCGACCCCGAGGACATGGAGCGCGAGGCCGCCCGGATCCGTGAGCAGGAGGCCGAGCTCGAAGCGGCCCTGGAGGCGGCCGAGCGGGCCCTGGAGGACACCGTCTCGCACCGGGCCGACCTGGAGCGCGAACTGGCGGTGGAGGAGCGGCGCCTGAAGGACGTGGCCCGCGCCATCGCGGACCGCCGCGAAGGTCTGGCCCGGCTGAACGGGCAGGTCAACGCGGCCCGTTCGCGTGCCGCGTCCGCCCAGGCGGAGATCGACCGGCTCGCCTCCGCCCGCGACGAGGCGCAGGAACGGGCCGTCGCCGCCCAGGAGGAGTACGAGCAGCTCAAGGCCGAGGTCGACGGCCTGGACGCGGGCGACGAGGAACTCTCCGAGCGGCACGAGACGGCCAAGCGCGCCCTCGCCGACGCCGAGTCCGCCCTGACCGAGGCCCGCGAGGCGGCCACCGCGGCCGAACGCAAGCGCGCCGCCACGCAGGCCCGCCACGAGGCCCTGTCCCTGGGCCTGCGCCGGAAGGACGGCACGGGGGCGCTGCTCGTGGCGAAGGACCGGCTGACCGGTCTGCTGGGCCCGGCGGCGGAACTGCTCTCCGTCACACCCGGCCACGAGGTCCCGGTCGCGGCCGCCTTCGGAGTGGCGGCGGACGCGATCGCGGTGACCAGCCCGTCCGCGGCGGCCGACGCCATCCGCCTGCTGCGCAAGCAGGACGGGGGACGGGCGGCGCTGTTGCTGGCGGGGGCGCCGGAGCCGGCGGGCGGGTACCCAGCCCCGGGATCCTCGGCCGGTCGCGGCCCGCGGAGTCCGGTGACGTCGGCGGGCGGAGGCGGTGCGGGACCGGGCGGCGCCGGAGGCCGTGGCGTGGAGGGGCCGTCGGACGCCGAGGGCGTCGCCCGGCAGGACGGTACCGGTGACGATCTCGTCGGCGCGTGGCCCCCGGGGGTGCCGGACGCGCCCGCCGCTGGGGCCGCCCCCGGCGACGTATCAGGCGGGCAGTCCGCCGGGGGAGCCGGTGAGCTGTCCTCCGGCGGAGAGCCGGACCGCGGTGGTCCGCGGTTCGCCGCCGATCTCGTCCGTGGGCCCTTCGATCTCATGCCCGCCGTACGGAGGTTGCTGCGGGGCATCGTCGTCGTCGGGACGCTGGAGGACGCCGAGGATCTCGTCTACTCCCGGCCCGAGCTGACCGCGGTGACCGCCGAGGGGGACCTGCTCGGGGCGCACTTCGCCCAGGGCGGTTCCGCCGGGGCGCCGAGTCTGCTCGAAGTACAGGCGTCCGTCGACGAGGCGGCGGCCGAGCTGGAAGAACTGGGCGTGCTGTGCGAGGAGTTGACCGAGGAGCAGCACCGGGCCGCTGAGCTGCGCAGGGAACGGACCGCTCTCGTCGAGGAGTTGGGTGAGCGGCGGCGGGCCGGTGAGCGGGAGAAGTCCCAGGTCGCCCAGCAGCTCGGGCGGTTGGCCGGGCAGGCGCGGGGCGCCGCCGGAGAGGCCGAGCGGAGCACCGCGGCGGCCACCCGTGCGCAGGAAGCCCTCGAACGGGCCGTCCAGGAGGCGGAGGAGCTGGCCGAACGGCTCGCCGTCGCCGAGGAGATGCCGTTCGAGGAGGAGCCCGGCACCTCCGTACGGGACCGGCTCGCGGCCGACGGGGCCAACGCCCGGCAGACCGAGATGGAGGCCCGGCTCCAGACGCGTACGCACGAGGAGCGGGTCAAGGGGCTTGCCGGGCGGGCCGATTCGCTGGACCGGGCCGCGCGGGCCGAACGTGAGGCACGCGCGCGTGCCGAGCAGCGCAGGGCGCGGCTGCGGCACGAGGCCGCCGTCGCCGGGGCCGTCGCCTCCGGTGCGCGGCAGCTGCTCGCGCACGTCGAGGTCTCGCTCGCCCGGGCGGACGAGGAGCGCACGGCCGCGGAGCGCGCCAAGGCGCGGCGTGAGCAGGACCTCGTCGTCGCCCGCAACGAGGGCCGCGACCTCAAGGCCGAGCTCGACAAGCTCACGGACTCGGTGCACCGCGGCGAGGTCCTCGGGGCCGAGAAGCGGATGCGGATCGAGCAGCTGGAAGCCAAGGCGCTGGAGGAGCTCGGGGTCGAACCGGCGGGGCTGATCGCGGACTTCGGGCCCGACCAGCTCGTACCGCCCTCGCTGCCCGCCGAGGGCGAGGAGCTGCCGGAGGATCCGGAGCACCCGCGCAACCAGCCCCGGCGCTTCCACCGTGCCGAGCAGGAGAAGCGGCTCAAGTCCGCCGAACGGGCCTACCAGCAGCTGGGCAAGGTCAATCCGCTCGCGTTGGAGGAGTTCTCCGCGCTGGAGGAGCGCCACAAGTTCCTCAGCGAGCAGCTGGAGGACCTGAAGAAGACGCGTGCCGATCTTCTTCAGGTGGTGAAGGAGGTCGACGAGCGGGTCGAGCAGGTCTTCACCCAGGCGTTCTGGGACACGGCGCGCGAGTTCGAAGGGGTCTTCGGCCGGCTGTTCCCGGGTGGGGACGGGCGGCTGATCCTCACCGATCCCGACAACATGCTCACCACGGGTGTCGACGTGGAGGCGCGGCCGCCGGGGAAGAAGGTCAAGCGGCTGTCGCTGCTGTCCGGTGGCGAGCGGTCGCTGACCGCCGTGGCCATGCTCGTGTCGATCTTCAAGGCGCGGCCCAGCCCGTTCTATGTGATGGACGAGGTCGAGGCGGCGCTGGACGACACGAACCTTCAGCGGCTGATCAGGCTCATGCAGGAGCTGCAGGAGGCCTCGCAGCTGATCGTGATCACGCACCAGAAGCGGACGATGGAAGTCGCCGACGCGTTGTACGGCGTGTCCATGCAGGGGGACGGTGTTTCCAAGGTGATCAGTCAGCGGTTGCGGTAGCAGTGGGCGGTCGTCTTCCCATGACCAGGCAGTTTTGACGGCTCGCCTCTAATTCTTCAAGAGTTGAACACATCTTCGTCATCTCGGGCCTCATTGCTCACAGCTATGCCCTCTTGACTTCGGGAATTGAAGGCATAAGGTCGACGGCGTTGCTTTTACCTTCAGGCGGTGGGCGGCGTAAACGTGTGCGCCACTGGAAACACCGTCCTGAAGGGCTCGCCCCCACCCCCGGCAGTGAGGCCGGTGGCCCGAGGAGTCACACGTGACCAGCACAGCGCAGCCACCCCCGTCAGGAGCCCGAGCGGCTCATCCCGAACATCTCGGGCACGTCATCTTCATCGCGGCGGCGGCCGCGATGGGCGGTTTCCTCTTCGGTTACGACAGTGCCGTGATCAACGGCGCCGTCGAGGCCATCCGGGACCGCTACGACATCGGCTCCGCGGCCCTGGCCCAGGTCATCGCCATCGCGCTGATCGGTTGCGCGATCGGCGCCGCCACCGCGGGCCGGATCGCCGACCGCATCGGCCGCATCCGCTGCATGCAGATCTCGGCCGTGCTGTTCATCGTCAGCGCCGTCGGGTCCGCGCTGCCCTTCGCCCTGTACGACCTGGCCTTCTGGCGGGTCATCGGCGGCTTCGCCATCGGTATGGCCTCGGTCATCGGCCCGGCCTACATCGCCGAGGTCGCCCCCGCCGCGTACCGCGGACGGCTCGGCTCCTTCCAGCAGGCCGCGATCGTCATCGGCATCGCCATCTCGCAGCTGGTCAACTGGGGCATCCTGAACGCCGCGGGCGGCGACCAGCGCGGCGAGATCATGGGCCTGGAGGCCTGGCAGGTCATGCTCGGCGTCATGGTCGTCCCGGCCGTGCTCTACGGGCTGCTCTCCTTCGCGATCCCCGAGTCGCCGCGCTTCCTGATCTCCGCGGGCAGGGACGAGCGCGCCCGTGAGGTACTGCGCGAGGTCGAGGGCGACAGCATCGACCTTGACGCCCGCGTCGCCGAGATCGAGCACGCCATGAAGAGCGAGCACAAGTCGGTCTTCAAGGACCTGCTCGGCGGGACCTTCTTCTTCAAGCCGATCGTCTGGATCGGCATCGGCCTCTCGGTCTTCCAGCAGTTCGTCGGCATCAACGTCGCGTTCTACTACTCCTCGACGCTGTGGCAGTCCGTCGGCGTCGACCCTTCCGAGTCGTTCTTCTACTCGTTCACGACGTCGATCATCAACATCGTCGGCACCGTGATCGCCATGATCTTCGTCGACCGGATCGGCCGTAAGCCGCTCGCGCTCATCGGCTCCGTGGGCATGGTCATCGGGCTCGGCCTGGAGGCCTGGGCCTTCTCCTTCGACCTCGTCGACGGCAAGCTGCCCGCCACCCAGGGCTGGGTCGCCCTGATCGCCGCCCATGTGTTCGTGCTCTTCTTCGCCCTCTCCTGGGGTGTCGTCGTCTGGGTCTTCCTCGGCGAGATGTTCCCGAACAAGATCCGCGCCGCCGCCCTCGGCGTCGCCGCCTCCGCGCAGTGGATCGCCAACTGGGCCATCACCGCGAGCTTCCCGTCGCTGGCCGACTGGAACCTCTCCATGACCTACGTGATCTACACGGTCTTCGCCGCGCTCTCCATCCCGTTCGTGCTGAAGTTCGTGACGGAGACGAAGGGCAAGACCCTGGAGGAGATGGGTTAGGCCGTCGGGCCGCCGCGGCTCGCGCAAGCCCTGGCGGCTCCCCGAACTCGGGGAGATGGGCCAAGTCCCCGCTGCCCCTCTCCTCGTACCCGTAGGACGTACTGCCCCGGTTGGGCCCCCGAAGATCCGTCCCAGGATCCGCAGGAGCTAGGGCCCTAGTGGCCCTTGAGTCGGGGCAGTACGTTCTCGCAGAACAGGTGCATGCTGCGCCAGCCCTCGTCGATCGGCATCCCGCCGGACAGCGGATGCAGTACGTAGCTGTCGAGGCCCTGCGTCAGACACTCGTCCGGCGTAAGGATCCGGTAGACGCCCTCGGCGCGCAGCTCGTCGACCGTCGTGGCCGCCGACCGCACCGCCGAGCGGATGTCGGAGGACTGCCAGGAGGCGTACGTCCTCGCCTCGTGCAGGAAGTGCTCGCCGTGCTCGGCCCAGACGCGGTCCGGGTCCTCGGCCAGGTGCAGCAGCGGGGTGACCGCCGAGGGCATCATGGTCCAGCCCTCCTTGCCGTACTCGACCAGCCGCTCCTTGTAGTAGGCCTCCAGCTCCGGAAGATGCGCGCTCGGGAAGAACGGCAGACCGAGCCGGGCCGCGCGGCGGGCCGCCGCCTTGGAGGAGCCGCCGACCAGCAGCAGGGGGTGCGGATCCGAGAAGGGGCGCGGTGTGACCCGTACGGTACGGCCCTGGTACTCGAACTCCTCGCCGGTCCACGCCTTCAGCAGCGTCTCCAGGAGCTCGTCCTGGAGACGGCCGCGGCGCTTCCACTCCACGTCGAAGATCGCGTACTCCTCGGGCCGGTAGCCGATCCCCGCGACCGTGATCAGCCGGCCGCCGCTCAGCAGGTCGAGTACGGCGATGTCCTCGGCCAGCCGCAGTGGATCGTGCAGCGGGCCGATGATCGCCGAGACGGTGACCGCGATGCGCCGGGTCGCGCCGAAGACCGCGCCCGCGAAGGTGAACGGCGAGGGCAGCCAGTTGTTGTCGACGCCGTGGTGCTCCTCGGTCTGCACGGTGGTCATCCCGCGGTCGTCGGCGTAAGTCGCCATCTCCAGCGCGGCCTTGTAGCGGGCGCTGAGCGAGGCGGGTGTCGCGCCGGGCTCAACGAGGTTGAAACGTACGACCGTTGCGGGCATGGGAAAGTCCCCCTTCGCCGAGTCGGGTGGGGTGCCGGTGGCGTTGGTGCAGGGGGACCGTAACTGACGGATCATCAGACGGCCAGAGTGCGAGCAACGGCCGGCCGGTGGCGAGAGCGCGTCACGGCCAACCTCATGGGCCGTGACACGCCCCGAGGACGCTGTGCGCACCCTGACGCGTCCGACACCGGGTGCGTTGTGACTCCGCCCCCGAGGGGCGTCCGGCCGACGCGAGGTCGGGCGGCGGGCCGGGCCGGCCCGTAGGGCACGCAGCCCTGCGCGGGCAACGAACGGCCGGGTGAGAGGTCACGCATACTGGACGCGTTATGGAAATCGTCATCCTTGCTGTAGTCATCGCCGTGGTCGTGATCGGCGCGCTCGGCGGGCTTGTCATCGGCAGTCGCAAGCGGAAGCAGCTGCCCCCGTCGCCCCCCGCCGCCCCCGACATCACCGCTCCGCCGGCCGAGCCGCATATCGGCGACGAGGCCGAGACGCCGCGCGACGAACCGCGCCGCACGATAGAGGAGGTGGATCTTCCGGACGGCTCGGCGGCCGGGCCGGTCGCCGTCGACGAGCCCGCGCCGGTGGTCGAAGCACCCCCGGTCGAGGTCCCGGAGCCGACCGAGGGCCGCCTGGTGCGGCTGCGCGCCCGCCTCTCCCGCTCGCAGAACGCGCTCGGCAAGGGGCTGCTCACGCTCCTCTCGCGCGAGCACCTCGACGAGGACACCTGGGAGGAGATCGAGGACACGCTGCTCACCGCCGACGTCGGCGTGCAGCCCACCCAGGAGCTGGTCGAGCGGCTGCGCGAGCGCGTGCGGGTGCTCGGCACGCGGACCCCCGACGAGCTGCGGTCCCTGCTGCGCGAGGAACTGCTCACCCTCCTCGTGCCCGACTTCGACCGCACCGTGAACACCGAGTCCGGTCTGGACACCCCGGGCATCGTGATGGTCGTCGGGGTCAACGGCACCGGCAAGACCACCACCACCGGCAAGCTCGCGCGCGTGCTCGTCGCCGACGGCAAACACGTGGTGCTCGGCGCGGCCGACACCTTCCGTGCCGCCGCAGCCGACCAGCTGCAGACCTGGGGCGAGCGCGTCGGCGCCCGCACCGTGCGCGGCCCCGAGGGCGGCGATCCCGCGTCCATCGCCTTCGACGCCGTGAAGGAAGGCATCCAGGAGGGCGCGGACGTCGTGCTCATCGACACCGCGGGCCGGCTGCACACCAAGACCGGTCTCATGGACGAGCTCGGCAAGGTCAAGCGCGTCGTCGAGAAGCACGCCCCGCTGGACGAGGTGCTGCTCGTCCTGGACGCCACCACCGGCCAGAACGGCCTGGTCCAGGCCCGGGTCTTCGCCGAGGTCGTCGACATCACCGGCATCGTCCTGACCAAGCTCGACGGCACGGCCAAGGGCGGCATCGTCATCGCCGTCCAGCGTGAACTGGGCGTCCCCGTCAAGCTCGTCGGCCTCGGCGAGGGCGCGGACGACCTGGCCCCGTTCGAGCCGGAAGCGTTCGTGGATGCCCTTATCGGAGAGTGACGTCCCGTACGAGAGGTACGTACGCGAGGAAGGGCCCCACGCCATGGTGCAGATGGAGTGGGGCCCTTCCGTATCGGTAGGTCCGCGAGGGCGGGCCCGTACCGACGGGGCTAGGGCCCTTCTGATGGATCTCCGTGGGAGAAGGAGCGGCGGTCGGTGCGTGCGATCGGCGTGCGGTGTGGAGGGTCATGTGGCGGAGCCACCTGGCCCTTCGCGCCGTGCGGCGAGCGTGCGTGCCAGGCGTCGCGACGCCGCGGAGATCCATCAGAAGGGCCCTAGGCGCGCGAGCGGTGTGCCACGTACGCCAGTGTCCCCAGCAGCAGCCGGGCCGCGGGCGGCTTCGTGGCCGAGTCGAGGGCGGGGGAGCGGAGCCAGTGGACCGGGCCGAGGCCGGCGCGGTCGGAGGGCGGGGCCGTGATGTACGTGCCGGGGCCCAGGCCGTGCAGGTCGAGCGCGGCGTCGTCCCAGCCCATGCGGTAGAGCAGCTCGGGCAGTTCGGCCGCGGCGCCGGGGGCGACGAAGAAGTGGGCGCGGCCGTCCGGGGTGGCGGCCACGGGGCCCACCGGGAGCCCCATGCGTTCGAGCCGGACCAGGGCGCGGCGGCCGGCCGGCTCGGCGACCTCGATGATGTCGAAGGCGCGGCCCACGGGAAGCATCACCGCGGCGCCGGGGAACTCGCCCCAGGTGCGCGTCACTTCGTCGAGTGTGGCACCGGCCGGGACGACCGGGGCGAAGTCCAGGGGATGCGCGCCGGGTGCCGGGCAGTCGGCCCGGCCGCACGAGCAGGATCCCGCGGCGGTCCGGGCGCCGGGCGCCACGTCCCAGCCCCAGAGGCCGGTGAACTCGGCCACGGCCGTGCACTCCGAGGAGCGGCCGCGGCGACGAGAGCCGGACCGGATTTCGCGGATGCCGCCGATCGTGAAGCCCATGCCCCCTCCAACGGGTCCGGCGTGCCGGTGGTTACGTGACGGAACGGATCCGTAACTCTCTGTTCCCGGCGCTGTGCGGTTCATGCGGCGCCCGGTGGTGTCACGGGTGGTGCGTCCGGCATCGCGCGCCCCGGCGTGCATCGCTCCGCCCACTCCCGGCCGTCATGTGTCAAGTGAATCGCGTACAGGCTGCCGGGAGTTCATTCGAAGGGGTGGCGAATGGTGGCGTTTCCGGGATCGCCATGGCTGGAGGGGTGATCGTAGGATTACCGTGTGTGCACGGGTCCTGGGGACGCATGCACTCGCGGGTATGCCGGAGGCAACTCGGCTTCTCGTTCGATGGGTGAGAACCACCGGACGGACGACCATATGTACCGGCATTCTGGTAGGGCTTGGCGCACACAGCGCACAAGTGGGTTGAGGGATGGGGGCGTTCCAGTGGGCGGCAACGGCGGAGGCGGGACGACTGCTGACAAGCGCCCCAACGAGCTGTTGGGCTCGTGGTTCGTGCGCAGCGGTTGGTCCAAGGGTGAGCTGGCGCGTCAAGTGAACCGCAGAGCGCGCCAGTTGGGAGCCAACCACATCTCGACGGACACCTCGCGGGTCCGCCGCTGGCTGGACGGCGAGAACCCCCGCGAGCCCATCCCGCGCATCCTCTCCGAGCTGTTCTCCGAGCGCTTCGGCTGTGTCGTGGCCGTCGAGGACCTGGGCCTGCGCGCCGCGCACCAGTCACCGTCCGTGTCCGGCGTCGACCTGCCCTGGACCGGTCCGCAGACCGTCGCCCTGATCGGTGAGTTCTCGCGCAGCGACCTGATGCTGGCCCGGCGCGGCTTCCTCGGCACGTCACTGGCGCTCTCCGCGGGCCCCTCACTGATCGAGCCCATGCAGCGCTGGCTGGTGCCCAGCCCCGTCACCCCGCGTGAGCAGCCCGAGTCCGCCGCCGCCCTCCGCCGCCCCGGCCGGCTCTCCCAGCCCGAGCTCGACCTCCTCGAATCCACCACGGTGATGTTCCGCCAGTGGGACGCCCAGTGCGGCGGAGGCCTGCGCCGCAAGGCGGTCGTCGGCCAGCTGCACGAGGTGACCGACCTCCTCCAGGAGCCCCAGCCCGAGGCCACCACCAGGCGTCTGTTCAAGGTCGCCGCCGAGCTGGCCGAGCTGGCGGGCTGGATGAGCTACGACGTCGGGCTCCAGCCGACCGCCCAGAAGTACTTCGTCCTCGCCCTGCACGCCGCGAAGGAAGCCGCCGACAAACCGCTCGGCTCGTACGTCCTCTCCAGCATGAGCCGCCAGATGATCCACCTCGGCCGGCCCGACGACGCTCTGGAACTGATCCACCTCGCCCAGTACGGAAGCCGCGACTGCGCGAGCCCCCGAACGCAGTCCATGCTGTATGCGATGGAGGCCCGGGCCTACGCCAACATGGGGCAGCCCGGCAAGTGCAAGCGAGCCGTCCGGATGGCCGAGGACACCTTCGGCGACGCGGTCGAGTTCGACGAGCCCGAGCCCGACTGGATCCGCTTCTTCTCCGAGGCCGAGCTGCACGGCGAGAACTCCCACTCCTTCCGCGACCTCGCCTACGTCGCGGGCCGCAGCCCCACGTACGCCTCGCTGGCCGAGCCCATCATGCAGAAGGCCGTGGACCTCTTCGAGAAGGACACCGAGCACCAGCGTTCGTACGCACTCAACCTCGTCGGGATGGGCACGGTGCACCTCCTGAGGCGGGAGCCCGAGCAGAGCACCGTCCTGGTGCGTGAAGCCCTCAAGGTCGCCAAGAAGGTGCGCTCCGAGAGGGTCAACACTCGTATCCGAAAAACCGTCGACACGGCTGTACGCGATTTCGGGGATCTCGCCGCCGTGGTGGACCTGACCGAGCAGCTCGCCATCGATCTGCCCGAGACCGCCGAGGCGGTCTGACCCCAGTACCCCGGCCGTGGCCGCCGTCCTTAACAGCCCGACTCGGCTCCCCCATGCCAGGTCATCGGACGGCCGGCCGCGGCCGGTTCCATACCCTCGGTGAAGGTTGCGCCACGATAACGATCGCGCGGACCGACATCAGCCAGTTCATCGAGGCGTAACACACAGGACCTCTTCGTCACTGCGGCGAAACATCGAGGGGCGCCGGTCGAAACCGCGCTGCGCCAATCTCTGGCGCATAACCGGCCCACCCCTCATAACCGCTCATGGCTTCGCCCGCACGGGGCCGTACCAAACGACGAGGAGACGCCGATGGCACCAGCCATCACGCTTGCCGCAGACGCTCCCACGCTGTCTGCCGCCAACACCGGGTTCATGCTCATCTGTTCCGCCCTGGTGCTGATCATGACTCCCGGACTCGCCTTCTTCTACGGAGGCATGGTCCGGGTCAAGAGCACCCTGAACATGCTGATGATGAGCTTCATCAGCATGGGGATAGTCACCATCCTGTGGGTGCTCTACGGCTTCTCACTCGCCTTCGGCACCGACTCGGGCAGCATCATCGGCTGGTCCTCGGACTACGTGGGCCTCAGCGGAATCGGCATCACGCAGCTCTGGGACGGCTACACCATCCCGATCTACGTCTTCGCCGTCTTCCAGTTGATGTTCGCGATCATCACGCCCGCCCTGATCAGCGGCGCCGTCGCGGACCGTGTGAAGTTCACGGGCTGGGCGCTGTTCGTCGCCCTGTGGGCCACGGTCGTCTACTTCCCGGTCGCGCACTGGGTCTGGGGCGCCGGCGGCTGGGCCTTCGAGCTCGGCGTCATCGACTTCGCCGGTGGTACGGCGGTCCACATCAACGCGGGTGCCGCGGCACTCGGTGTGATCCTCGTGATCGGCAAGCGCGTCGGCTTCAAGAGGGACCCGATGCGCCCGCACAGCCTGCCGCTGGTCATGCTCGGCGCCGGTCTGCTGTGGTTCGGCTGGTTCGGATTCAACGCCGGCTCCTGGCTCGGCAACGACGACGGCGTCGGCGCGCTGATGTTCATCAACACGCAGATCGCCACCGCCGCGGCCATGCTGGCCTGGCTCGCCTACGAGAAGATCCGCCACGGCGCGTTCACCACGCTCGGTGCCGCCTCCGGCGCGGTCGCCGGTCTGGTCGCCATCACCCCGTCGGGTGGTGCGATCTCCCCGCTCGGCGCGATCGCCGTCGGTGCCATCGCGGGCATCCTCTGCGCCATGGCCGTCGGCCTGAAGTACAAGTTCGGCTACGACGACTCGCTCGACGTCGTCGGAGTCCACCTCGTCGGCGGTGTCGTCGGCTCCCTGCTGATCGGCTTCTTCGCCACCGGCGGCGGCCAGTCCGACGTCGCGGGCCTCTTCTACGGCGGCGGCCTCGACCAGTTCTGGAAGCAGTGCGCCGGTGTCTTCGCGGTCCTCGCCTACTCCCTCGTGGCCTCCGCGGTGCTCGCCTTCCTGATCGACAAGACGATCGGGATGCGCGTCTCCGAGGACGACGAGATCGCGGGCATCGACCAGGCCGAGCACGCCGAGACCGCATACGACTTCAGCGGTGGCGGCGGCGGCGCGTCCTTCAGCGCCGCATCCTCCCCGGCCCAGGGCACCCCGGCCAAGAAGGTGGACGCATGAAGCTCATCACCGCCGTCGTGAAGCCCCACCGGCTCGACGAGATCAAGGAGGCCCTCCAGGCCTTCGGCGTTCACGGTCTGACGGTCACCGAGGCGAGCGGCTACGGTCGTCAGCGGGGTCACACCGAGGTCTACCGCGGTGCCGAGTACACCGTCGACCTCGTCCCCAAGATCCGTATCGAGGTGCTGGTCGAGGACGACGACACCGAGCAGCTGCTCGACGTCATCGTGAAGGCGGCCCGTACCGGCAAGATCGGCGACGGCAAGGTCTGGTCCGTCCCGGTCGAGACGGCGGTCCGGGTCCGGACCGGCGAGCGCGGACCCGACGCGCTGTAGGCAGAACAAGAACAGGAGCCACTGGGTGACGAGTACGGACGTGCGTACGGAAGCAGAGGACTCGGGACCCAGCGGCTATGCGGCGGCCCGGCTGCGCCTCCTCCAGGAGGAGGCGCGGTCCGGGCCGCCGCGCCGTGCGGCCCTCGCCGAACTGACCGACGACTGGCTGTCCGGTCTGTTCGACGCGGGCGCCGACAAACTGCGCGGCATCTCGCTCGTCGCCGTCGGCGGCTACGGCCGCGGCGAGCTGTCCCCGCGCAGCGACCTCGACCTGCTGCTTCTGCACGACGGCAGCGCCGACCCGGGCGCGGTGGCCTCCCTCGCCGACCGCATCTGGTACCCGATCTGGGACCTCGGCCTCGACCTCGACCACTCCGTCCGTACGCCCGCCGAGGCACGCAAGACGGCGGGCGAGGACCTCAAGGTCCAACTCGGGCTGCTGGACGCCCGGCACCTCGCGGGCGATCTCGGCCTCACCGCCGGACTGCGCACGGCCGTCCTCGCCGACTGGCGCAACCAGGCGCCGAAACGTCTCCCCGAACTCCAGGAACTGTGCGCCGAACGCGCCGAGCGCCAGGGTGAGCTGCAGTTCCTCCTCGAACCCGACCTCAAGGAGGCCCGCGGCGGCCTGCGCGACGCCACCGCGCTGCGCGCCGTCGCCGCCTCCTGGCTCGCCGACGCCCCGCGCGAGGGCCTCGCCGACGCCCGCAGGCGCCTCCTCGACGTCCGCGACGCCCTGCACCTCGCCACCGGCCGAGCCACCGACCGCCTCTCCCTCCAGGAGCAGGACCAGGTCGCCGCCGAACTCGGCCTGCTCGACGCCGACACACTCCTGCGCCAGGTGTACGAGGCCGCCCGCGTCGTCTCGTACGCCAGTGATGTCACCTGGCGCGAGGTGGGGCGCGTGCTGCGGTCGCGCGCCGTACGGCCGCGGCTGCGCGCCATGCTGGGCGGCGGCAAGCCGACCGCCGAGCGTTCACCGCTGGCCGAGGGCGTCGTCGAGCAGGACGGCGAGGTCGTTCTCGCCCGCGCCGCCCGCCCCGACCGAGACCCCGTACTGCCGCTGCGCGCCGCCGCCGCGGCCGCCCAGGCGGGCCTGCCGCTCTCCCTGCACGCCGTGCGCCGCATGGCCGCCGGGGTCCGCCCGCTGCCCACGCCCTGGCCCGCCGAGGCCCGAGAGCAGCTCGTCACGCTGCTCGGCTCGGGCCCCTCGACCATCGAGGTCTGGGAGGCCCTGGAGGCGGAGGGCCTGATCACCCGGCTGCTGCCCGACTGGGAGCGGGTCCGCTGCCGCCCGCAGCGCAACGCCGTCCACATCTGGACCGTCGACCGCCACCTGATCGAGACGGCCGTCCGCGCCGCGGAGTTCACCCGCCGCGTCCACCGCCCCGACCTGCTGCTCGTCTCCGCCCTGCTGCACGACATCGGCAAGGGCTGGCCCGGCGACCACTCCGTGGCCGGCGAGATCATCGCGCGGGACGTGGCCGCCCGGATCGGCTTCGACCGCTCGGACGTGGCCGTACTCGCCACCCTCGTACGCCATCACCTGCTGCTCGTCGAGACGGCGACCCGGCGCGACCTGGAGGACCCGGCCACCGTGCGTTCGGTCGCCGAGGCGGTCGGCTCGCAGGGCACGCTGGAGCTGCTGCACGCGCTCACCGAGGCGGACGCGCTGGCCACCGGGCCCGCCGCCTGGTCCTCGTGGCGGGCCTCCCTCGTCGCCGACCTGGTCAAGCGGGTCTCCGCCGTGCTCGCCGGGGACACCCCCGAGGAGCCCGAGGCCGCCGCGCCCACCGCCGAGCAGGAGCGGCTCGCCATCGAGGCGGCCCGCACCGGCGGACCCGTGCTCGCGCTGCGCGCCCAGACCGAGCCGCCCACCGAGGAGCCGTCCGGCGACCCGGAACCCCTCGGTGTGGAACTGCTCATCGCGGTACCGGACCAGGAGGGCGTCCTGCCGGCGGTCGCCGGCGTCCTCGCCATGCACCGGCTCACCGTGCGGACGGCGGAGCTACGGGCGCTGGAGCTGCCCGACGGCGTCTCCGGCTCCGTGTTGCTCCTCGACTGGCGGGTCGCCGCCGAGTACGGCTCACTGCCGCAGGCCGCCCGCCTGCGCGCCGATCTCGTACGCGCCCTCGACGGCTCCCTCGACATCGCCGGACGCCTCGCCGAACGGGACGCCGCGTATCCGCGCAGGCGGGGCATCGTGGCGCCGCCGGCCCGGGTGTCCGTGGCCTCCGCGGCATCCCGGCTGGCCACGGTCATCGAGGTGCGTGCCCATGACGCGCCTGGACTGCTGCACCGGATCGGGCGGGCGCTGGAGGAGGCTCAGGTGCGGGTCCGCAGCGCGCACGTGTCCACGCTGGGGGCGAACGCGGTGGACGCGTTCTATGTGACCGGGCCCGAAGGGGCGCCGTTGCCCGGAGAACAGGCGGCTTCGGTCGCGCGGGCGCTGGAGGACACGTTGCGGGAGTGAGTGTTCCGTCGGCAGGTGGTTCGACGGCCGCGGGCCGGCCGTGGCGGGTCGCGCCCATGCGGCGGAGCCGCACAATGTCACCGCCCGCGCCCCTGAAGGGACTCCGCGACCGGAACCTGTGACGGGGTGGAGACCCTTACTGGCGCGGACAGATACCCTGGAGGGCGGACCTGCCCCCCTGCCCCCTACTTGAGGATTCGCGACCGCCGTGTTCGACACTCTCTCCGATCGCCTCGCAGCGACATTCAAGAACCTTCGCGGCAAGGGGCGCCTGTCCGAGGCGGACATCGACGCCACCGCGCGCGAGATCCGTATCGCCCTGCTGGAAGCGGATGTCGCGCTGCCGGTCGTGCGGGCCTTCATCAAGCAGGTCAAGGAGAGGGCCGTCGGGGCCGAGGTGTCCCAGGCCCTGAACCCCGCCCAGCAGGTCATCAAGATCGTCAACGAGGAGCTCGTCGGCATCCTCGGCGGCGAGACCCGGCGGCTGCGCTTCGCCAAGCAGCCGCCGACCGTGATCATGCTCGCGGGTCTGCAGGGTGCCGGTAAGACCACGCTCGCCGGAAAGCTCGGCAAGTGGCTCCAGGGCCAGGGACACGCCCCGCTGCTGGTCGCCTGCGACCTCCAGCGCCCGAACGCGGTGACCCAGCTGAGCGTCGTCGCCGAGCGCGCCGGGGTCGGCGTCTACGCCCCCCAGCCGGGCAACGGCGTCGGTGACCCGGTCCAGGTCGCCAAGGACTCCATCGAGTACGCGAAGCAGAAGCAGCACGACGTCGTCATCGTCGACACCGCCGGCCGCCTCGGTATCGACCAGGAGCTGATGCAGCAGGCCGCGGACATCCGCGACGCGGTCTCGCCCGACGAGATCCTCTTCGTCGTCGACGCGATGGTCGGTCAGGACGCGGTCAACACCGCCGAGGCCTTCCGTGACGGCGTCGGCTTCGACGGCGTGGTCCTCTCGAAGCTCGACGGCGACGCCCGCGGTGGTGCCGCGCTCTCCATCGCGCACGTCACCGGCCGCCAGGTCATGTTCGCCTCTAACGGCGAGAAGCTGGACGACTTCGACGCGTTCCACCCGGACCGCATGGCGTCCCGCATCCTCGGCATGGGCGACATGCTCACGCTGATCGAGAAGGCCGAGCAGACCTTCTCGCAGCAAGAGGCCGAGCAGATGGCCGAGAAGCTGGCCTCCAAGAAGGGCCAGGACTTCACGCTCGACGACTTCCTGGCCCAGATGGAGCAGGTCAGGAAGATGGGCTCCATCTCCAAGCTGCTCGGCATGCTCCCCGGCATGGGCCAGATCAAGGACCAGATCAACAACCTCGACGAGCGTGACGTCGACCGTACGGCCGCGATCATCAAGTCGATGACCCCGGCCGAGCGCCAGGACGCGACGATCATCAACGGCTCGCGCCGCGCCCGTATCGCCAAGGGTTCCGGTGTCGAGGTCAGCGCGGTCAAGGGCCTGGTCGAGCGGTTCTTCGAGGCCCGCAAGATGATGTCCCGCATGGCCCAGGGCGGCGGCATGCCGGGAATGCCCGGGATGCCGGGCACCGGTGGCGGCGCCGGCCGCGCGAAGAAGCAGCCCAAGAAGGCCAAGGGCAAGCAGCGCTCCGGCAACCCGATGAAGCGCAAGCAGCAGGAGGAAGAGGCCGCCGCACGCCGCGAGGCCGCGGGCCAGGCCGGCGGCGCCTTCGGCCTCCCGGGCGGCCAGCAGCCGCAGGACTTCGAACTCCCCGACGAGTTCAAGAAGTTCATGGGCTGACGACTTTCCGGTACGAGACTGGGGGCGCCCTTCTTCGGAAGGACGCCCCCAGTGTCGTTTGTGCGGGTGCCGGGTGCCGGGTGCCGGGTGCCGGGTGCCGGTGCGGGTCGTGTGTGGCTGGTCGCGCAGTTCCCCGCGCCCCTCAAAGACGGGGCTGAGCCCCGCTTCCCCGGCATGCCCGATCCCCTTCAGCCCGTCCGGCGTTCGAGGACGAGGCCGTTCAGGCCGATTGCCCACCCACCCCCACCCCCACCCACCCCCAGCCCGTCCGGCGTTTGAGGACGAGCGCGTCAGCGCGATGCGGGGGTCTGGGGGCGCCGCCCCCAGGGATGGGACGGGTAGGGGCGGCGGGGGCGAGAAAAGCCCCCGTCAGGGCGTACGCGCGATCAGGTAGCGGAAGATGTTCGGCATCCACACCGTCCCGTCCCGCCGCTGATGCGGATGCAGCGCCTCGCGGACCTCCTTGTCGACCTGAGCCGGATCCGTGGCAGCGACGGCGGCGTCGAACAGCCCCGTGGAGAGCAACCCCCGCACCGCGGCGTCCACATCGGCATACCCGAATGGGCAGGCGACCCGCCCGGACCCGTCGGGCCGAAGCCCGGCCCGCTGAGCGACCTCCTCCAGATCGTCCCGAAGGGCAGGCCGCCAACTCCCCGCCCCCCGCAGCGGATCCGCCAGCTTGGTGGCGACCCGCAGCACCGAGGCGGTCGCGCACCGCTCCGGCGGCCCCCACCCCGCGATCACCACAGGAACCCCCCGCCCCACAAGCGGACGCGCCCCCGCCAGCAACTCACCCAGCCCTTCGGAGTCCCCGCCCGCGCACCCGATCGGCTCGAAGGCCGTCACCAGGTTGTACGCGGCCGGCCCCGAGTCACCCGCGCCGGACGCGAGGTCCGCCGGCTCACCGTCGACCAGCCGAGTACCGGCACGCGCACGCGTGCCCCACGCCTGGGGCAGCAACCGCTCCCGCGCGAGAGCCAGCCGCTCGGGCGCGCGGGCATCGACACCGGTGACCCCGGCACCTCGGGAGGCCGCCATCAACAGCGCGAGACCGGATCCGCAGCCGAGCCCCAACAGCCGGGTGGCAGCGCCCACTTCGAGCCGCTGGTACACGGCCTCGTAGAGCGGGACGAGCATCCGTTCCTGAATCTCGGCCCAGTCACGCGCGCGTGCCCACGGATCCACCCGGGGCGCGGTCCCCGCGCGAGGTAGGTGATGCCGCACGAGCGTAGGTGTCATCGAAAGCGCCCCAATCCGCCGAGAGTTGCTTCTTGTGCCCCGTTTCTCCGCCCCCGTGCAGTGCGCGCGCACTCCCCCCGTATGCCAGGAAACTCCGCGCTCGTCGTGGCGTCCAGGGGTTACGGAGCCCGGTTTGCGTGCCACCGGCGCGCGCCGCAAAAATTCACATACCGGCAACATGTGCCCGTACCATCGCGCCATGGCAAAGGCACCTGTTCTCACCCCTCGGGCGGACGATTTCCCGCGCTGGTACCAGGACCTGATCAGCAAGGCGGAGCTGGCAGACAACGGTCCGGTGCGCGGCACGATGGTCATCCGGCCGTACGGCTACGGGCTGTGGGAGCGGATGCAGCGGGAGATGGACGCCCGGATCAAGGAGGCGGGTGCGCAGAACGCGTACTTCCCGCTCCTCATCCCGCAGTCGTACCTGACGAGGGAGGCCGAGCATGTCGAGGGCTTCGCGCCCGAGCTCGCCGTCGTCACGCACGCCGGCGGCAAGGAGCTGGAGGAGCCTGTCGTCGTCCGCCCCACCTCCGAGACGATCGTCAACGACTACTTCTCCAAGTGGGTGCAGAGCTACCGCGACCTCCCGCTGCTGATCAACCAGTGGGCGAACGTGGTCCGTTGGGAGATGCGCCCGCGCGTGTTCCTCCGTACGACGGAATTCCTGTGGCAGGAGGGACACACGGCCCACGCCACGTACGAGGACGCCCGGGACTACGCCGCGCACATCCACGAGAAGGTGTACGCCGACTTCATGGTGAACGTCCTGGGCATCGATGTGGTGCTGGGGCGGAAGACGCCGGGCGAGCGGTTCGCCGGGGCCGTCAACACCCTCACCCTCGAAGCGATGATGGGTGACGGCAAGGCCCTGCAGATGGGCACCAGCCATGAGTTGGGCCAGAACTTCGCGAAGGCCTTCAACACCCGGTACCTGTCCGGGGACGGCCGGCAGGAGCTCGTCTGGCAGACCTCCTGGGGGTCCTCGACCCGCATGGTGGGTGGCCTGATCATGTCGCACGGTGATGACAGTGGGTTGCGGGTGCCGCCGCGCCTCGCCCCCGTACAGGCCGTCGTCCTCGCCATCAAGGGCGACGATGCGGTTCTGGCCAAGGTCCACGAGCTCGGCGACCGGCTGAGGGCGGCGGGCGTACGCGTCCAGGTCGACGATCGCACGGACGTCGCGTTCGGCCGCCGAGCCGTCGACTGGGAACTCAAGGGCGTGCCCGTACGTATCGAGGTCGGCCCCCGTGACCTGGAGAACGGCACCGCGATGCTGGCCCGCCGCATCCCGGGCGGAAAGGAGGCGGTGGCGATCGACTCCCTCGTACGGCTGCTGCCCGCCGTTCTCGAAGAGGACCAGGCCCTGCTGCTGACGCAGTCGCGCGAGCGCCGGGAGTCCCGGACGTCCGAGGTGTCGACGATCGGGGAGGCCGTCGAGGCCGCCGTCGCCGGCGGCTGGGCGCGCATCCCCTGGGCCGACCTCGGCGAAGAGGGTGAGGCCGAGCTGGCGGCGCACGCGGTGACCGTACGCTGTCTGGTCGCGGAGGACGGGTCGGTGCCCGGGAGCGACGACGCACCCGGTAACGTCGCCGTCGTGGCCCGCGCCTACTGAGCCCCGGCATTCCGCCGCGAGAAGGACCGAAACGCCTCTTGCGTATCTGATGACCGCAGGGGCCCCGGCGCGCGGACACCGTCTACAGGCCGGGGCGTACGAGTCACTACGTACCGGCTAGGTGTGAACTGTGAGGCTTCTCCGCAGATCAGCGCACCCGCCCTCGTCAGGACGCATCAGCGGCAACTGACGGGTACGTGCAAATTATTTGGGATGCCCCGGAATAGGAACACAGAGGCACCCCGGCTCGTTGTCATTACGTGAGCACGACACCACCTGTTCTCGCCGCAGAGCTGGCAGGGGCGTGGGCCGACATTCAGCGGCACCACACCGAGCTGCCCGATCTTGCCGCGCCAGAGTCCCTGATCGGAGAGTCGTCGTCCGCCTGCGGGCACGAGCTCTCCTTCGAACGACTGCTTCACGAAGCAGTCCACGGCATCGCCGCCGCCCGAGGTGTCCGAGACACCTCCCGCGCCGGCCGGTACCACAACCGCAGATTCCTCGCGATCGCCGAGGAGTTGGGCCTGGACCACCCCGAGGAGCCGCATCCCAGCAGTGGCTTCTCGCTGGTCACGCTCAACCCCGAGGCGAAGCGGCGCTACCGCCCGACGATCGAGCGGCTGCAGCGCGCCCTCAAGGCGCACACGGTCGCGACCGCCGCGGACACGGCCCGCAGCTTCCGGGGCCCGGCCGCCCGGCACGGCTCCTCCGGAGGAGGCGTGCGCGTGAAGGCGGTGTGCGACTGCGGGCGCAACGTCCGCGTCGTCCCGTCGGTCCTCGCCCAGGCGCCGATCGTGTGCGGAGGGTGCGGGAAGCCGTTCCGTATCCCGGAGGTGGTCGGCGCCGCAGCGGGCTGAGCGGACAGTTGTCGTAGCGGCGGGCGGTCGTGCCGCCGGGGTGGTGCGGGAGAGCGCAGTGGCATCTCGTGGATGCCGGGTTGCGCAGCGGCCCACCTCGACGGCGACACCCGCGTGGGGCCCGATCGTGCCGCGGGCCGGTCATGCGCTGCCCGGGTCGAGGGCGCCGGTCAGGGTGTGGCAGAATGGCCAGCTGTACTCGACAGCCGCACAGGACCCCTCTCTCCTCCGGCTGACGCGTCCATCGGGCACTCGGGTACCGCAACCCCACGCGGCAATTTCGTCGTGCCCAACCACGTCAAGACCAGGAGACACCACTCCAGTGGCAGTCAAGATCAAGCTGAAGCGTCTGGGCAAGATCCGTTCGCCTCACTATCGCATCGTCGTAGCCGACTCCCGTACCCGCCGTGACGGCAGGGCCATCGAGGAGATCGGCCTGTACCACCCGGTGCAGAACCCCTCGCGCATCGAGGTCGACTCCGAGCGTGCGCAGTACTGGCTGGGTGTCGGCGCGCAGCCGACCGAGCCCGTGCTCGCCATTCTCAAGCTGACCGGCGACTGGCAGAAGCACAAGGGCGAGCCCGCCCCGCCGCCGCTGCTCGTCGCCGAGCCGAAGGCCGCGCGCCCGTTGTTCGACGCCCTGGGCGGCGAAGACGAGGGCAAGGGTGAGGCCATCACCCAGAAGAAGAAGGCTGAGAAGAAGGACGAGGCTCCCGCCGAGTCCGCGTCGACCGAGGCCTGAGCATGCTCGAGGAGGCTCTTGAGCACCTCGTGAAGGGCATCGTCGACAACCCGGACGACGTGCAGGTCGCCTCGCGCAACCTGCGCCGCGGGCGCGTTCTCGAGGTCCGGGTGCACCCCGACGACCTCGGTAAGGTGATCGGCCGCAACGGCCGCACCGCACGCGCTCTGCGCACCGTCGTGGGCGCCATCGGTGGCCGCGGCGTCCGTGTCGACCTCGTCGACGTGGACCACGTCCGCTGACGTAAAACGCAGCACCGGCTCGGGCCGGGGAGGGCCATTGGCCGTCCCCGGCCCGTAGTCGTCTACGCGGCAATGCCGTAGCCACACGACAGGAGATCAGGCAAGTGCAGCTGGTAGTCGCGCGGGTGGGCCGCGCCCATGGCATCAAGGGCGAGGTCACCGTCGAGGTACGTACCGACGAGCCGGAGCTGCGGCTCGCGCCCGGCGCCGTCCTGGCCACGGACCCCGCCTCGGCCGGTCCGCTGACCATCGAGACGGGGCGGGTGCACAGCGGCCGCCTCCTGCTGCGCTTCGAGGGCGTACGTGACCGCAACGGCGCCGAGGCGCTGCGCAACACCCTGCTGATCGCCGACGTCGACCCGGACGACAAGCCCGAGGACCCGGACGAGTACTACGACCACCAGCTCATGGACCTGGACGTAGTCCTGAAGGACGGCACCGAGGTCGGACGGATCACCGAGATCTCGCACCTGCCCTCGCAGGACCTCTTCGTGGTCGAGCGGGCGGACGGGACCGAGGTGCTGATCCCGTTCGTCGAGGAGATCGTCGTCGACATCGACCTGGAGAAGCAGCGGGCCGTCATCGACCCGCCGCCCGGACTGATCGACGACCGGGCCGAGATCGCCTCCGCCAGGGACGCCGAGAGCTCCTCCGGCGACGCCGAGGACACCTCCGCGGGAGACGAGGCGTGATGCGGCTCGACGTCCTCACGATCTTCCCCGAGTACCTGGAACCCCTGAACGTCTCGCTCGTCGGCAAGGCACGCGCGCGTGGACAGCTGAATGTGCACGTGCATGATCTTCGGCAGTGGACGTACGACCGGCACAACACGGTCGACGACACCCCGTACGGCGGCGGCCCCGGCATGGTCATGAAGACCGACCCCTGGGGCGACGCGCTGGACTCCGTCCTCGCGGAAGGCTACGAGACGGGCTCCCACGGGCCCGCCCTGGTCGTCCCCACACCCAGCGGACGCCCGTTCGACCAGGAGCTCGCCGTCGAGCTCTCCGAGCGCCCCTGGCTGGTCTTCACACCCGCCCGCTACGAGGGCATCGACCGGCGGGTCATCGACGAGTACGCGACCCGTATGCCGGTCTACGAGGTGTCCATCGGCGACTACGTGCTGGCCGGCGGCGAGGCGGCCGTCCTCGTCGTCACGGAGGCCGTGGCCCGGCTGCTGCCCGGTGTCCTCGGCAACGCCGAGTCGCACCGGGACGACTCCTTCGCGCCGGGAGCCATGACCAACCTCCTGGAGGGGCCCGTCTACACGAAGCCGCCCCAGTGGCGCGGCCGCGGGATCCCGGACGTGCTGCTCAGCGGCCACCACGGGAAGATCGCCCGCTGGCGGCGGGACGAGGCACTGAAGCGCACGACGGCCAACAGGCCCGACCTCATCGAGCGTTGCGACCCCGCCGCCTTCGACAAGAAGGACCGCGAGATGCTCTCCATCCTCGGCTGGCAGCCCGGCCCCGACGGCCGATTTTGGCGCAGGCCAGAGGCCGTGGAAGAATAGGCGGCTGCTGTACGTCGTCCGGCGTGCGCCCCTGCCACAGGGGGACACGACGCCCGCCCCGACCCGGACAGCCCCCTTTCTGAAACACCGACTTCCGTTGATGACCTGTGGCATCAGCGAAGAAAGCAGACGATCATGTCCCACCTGCTCGACTCCGTCGACGCCGCGTCGCTGCGCAGCGACGTCCCGGCCTTCCGCCCGGGTGACACCGTCAACGTCCACGTCCGCGTCATCGAGGGCAACCGCTCCCGTGTGCAGCAGTTCAAGGGCGTAGTCATCCGCCGCCAGGGCGCCGGTGTCCGCGAGACCTTCACGGTCCGCAAGGTCTCGTTCTCCGTCGGCGTCGAGCGCACCTTCCCGGTGCACACCCCGATCGTCGAGAAGATCGAGCTCGTGACCCGCGGTGCCGTGCGTCGCGCGAAGCTGTACTACCTGCGCGACCTGCGCGGCAAGGCCGCGAAGATCAAGGAGAAGCGCGAGCGCTGAGCACTCGCGCCGGGCGCCGTGTGAAGGCCGGATAGCATCTGGCCTCGATGGACGCCGAAGCACAGCAGACGGAGCGCGACCGCTCCTCCCACCCCGCCGGATCCGAGGAGATCTCGGACACAGAGGGGACGGAGGGGCGGTCGCGTTTCGCGTTGGTGGCCCGGGCCGCGGACTGGCTGCCAGGGGGCCGGATCACCCTGACCGTGCTGTTCTGTCTGGTTTTCCTGCTGCTGCTCAGCCGCTTCGTGATCCAGCCGTTCCAGATTCCCAGTGGCTCGATGGAGCCCGGATTGAGGATCGGGGACCGCGTTCTCGTAAATAAGTTGGCGTACCGTTTCGGTGCTGAGCCGAGGCGCGGTGACGTCGTCGTGTTCGACGGCACCGGTTACTTCGGCGACGCCGACTACATCAAGCGTGTCGTCGGCGTGGGGGGAGACCATGTGGTCTGCTGCGACAGGCAGGGGAGGATCGAGGTGAACGGCCGGTCGGTCGACGAGTCGACGTTTCTGTTCCCGGGCGACAAGCCGTCAGAGGTGTCCTTCGACCTCGCAGTGCCCGACGGCACTCTGTTCGTCCTCGGCGACCACCGCGGTGACTCCAGCGACTCCCGCGACCACCTGGGCTCCCCGGGCGGCGGCATGATCCCCGTCGACGACGTGATCGGCAGAGCCGACTGGATCGCGTGGCCCATCGGCCACTGGACCCGCCTGGAGCGCGCCGACGACTACGCGCGCGTGCCCGCCGCCACGACAGGCGGCGCTCCGGCGGCGACCGCCACAGGGCGCAGCGCCCCGGCGTCGAGCGGGCCGGGCACCGCGGACGGTGTCCATGGGTAACCGCGGCAAGCCTCGCAGCGCACACAGCGCCGCCGAGGACCTTCTGCCCACCGGCAGCCGGCGTACCGGCGGCCCGGTCATGCCGGGCCGGGCCGAGCGGCGCAAGCTCGCCCGCAGGGTCAAGCGGCGCCGACAGCGCTCGGCGATCAAGGAGATACCCCTTCTGATAGGGGTCGCCCTGCTCATAGCGCTCGTCCTGAAGACGTTCCTCGTCCAGGCCTTCGTGATCCCCTCCGGCTCCATGGAGCAGACGATCCGGATCGGCGACCGCGTCCTCGTCGACAAGCTCACGCCGTGGTTCGGCTCGAAGCCCGAGCGCGGCGACGTCGTCGTGTTCAAGGACCCCGGCGGATGGCTGGAGGACGAACAGCCGGTCGCGAAGGCCGACGACCCCATCGTCGTCAAGCAGGTCAAGGAGGTGCTCACCTTCATCGGCCTGCTGCCCTCCGACAACGAACGGGACCTGATCAAGCGGGTCGTCGCGGTCGGCGGCGACACCGTCAAGTGCTGCGACACCCAGGGCCGCGTGACCGTCAACGGCATGCCGCTCAATGAGCCCTACATCAACCCCGGCGACAAACCCTCGTCACTCAACTTCGAGGTGAAGGTGCCCGAGGGGCGCCTGTGGGTGATGGGTGACCACCGCTCCAACTCCGCCGACTCCCGTTACCACCGCACCGAGAAGGACAACGGCACCATCTCCGAGGACGTCGTGGGCCGCGCCATGGTCATCGCCTGGCCCATCGGTCACTGGAGCCAGCTCGACGAGCCGGAAACGTATGCCTCCGTGCCCGACGCGCCCGGTGGGGCGGGCGTTGTGCTCGGCGCGTCGCATAGGGTGGCCACCGCGGATCGATACGGATTGATCCCGCTCCCGACCCCTGCGGAACTCCCGCTCGTTATGGGAGTGGTGGGCCTGCGTCGTATCCGTCGCAGGCGGCGGCACGGAGTGAGGAGTGGATGTGGGGGATTTGGCGGTCGGCGCACGGTCCGGACACGAGGGCCCCGAGGAGCGACCGGAACGACCCGAAGAGTCGCTCCCCCCGGCCGTAGAGGACGACGTGACCGCCGGCAGTGACAACGGAGGTGACTCCGGCGGCGACGGAGGCAGAGACGCGCGGGACGGCGACGGAGCCGCCCCGCAGCCGAAGAAGCCGCGGTCCTTCTGGAAAGAACTCCCGCTGCTCATCGGCATCGCGCTGGTTCTCGCGCTGCTGATCAAGACCTTCCTGGTGCAGGCGTTCTCGATCCCCTCGGACTCGATGCAGAACACCCTTCAGCAGGGTGACCGCGTCCTGGTCGACAAACTGACCCCGTGGTTCGGCTCGGAGCCCGAGCGCGGCGAGGTCGTCGTCTTCCACGACCCCGCCAAGTGGCTGGCGGGCGAGCCGACCCCGAACCCGAACGCGATCCAGAAGGGCCTCAGTTGGATCGGCCTGATGCCGTCCGCCGAGGAGAAGGACCTCATCAAGCGCGTCATCGGCGTCGGCGGCGACACCGTCGAGTGCAAGGGCACCGGCCCGGTGAAGGTCAACGGCAAGGCGCTGAACGAGACTTCCTACGTGTACCCGGGGAACACGCCGTGCACGGTGGACGACCTCGGCGGCCAGTTCAAGGTGAAGGTGCCCGAAGGCAAAATCTGGGTCATGGGTGACCACCGGCAGAACTCGCTGGACTCCCGCTACCACCAGCAGGACAAGCACAAGGGCTTCGTGCCCGTGGACAACGTCGTGGGCCGCGCCGTCGTCGTCGCCTGGCCGCCCACCCGCTGGTCGACGCTGCCGGTGCCGGACACCTTCGACCAGAACCTCAGCGCCGCCGCTCCCGGCGCGCTCGGGCTCGCGGGCGCGGTGCCGCTGGTGCTGTGGCGCAGGCGCCGTCTCACCGTCGCGAACGCCAGGGTTTCTGGGCCGGGTACCGCCGGGTAGGGTGCCGTCCCAGATCGCCGATCTTCCGCGGCCCGCACCTGGGCCGCGGGGTCGATTCTCCGAGTTGGGGGAGCACTGGGATGAGCGGGACAAGTCGTACGGACGAGGGCCATGGGCGGCTCGGCAGCAAGCTGTCGGGATTCGCCATGGCCCTCGGCTGTGTGCTCTTCCTCGGCGGTTTCGCCTGGGGTGCGATCGTCTACCAGCCCTACACCGTGCCGACCGACTCGATGTCGCCGACCATCACGGCCGGCGACCGGGTGCTCGCCGAGCGGATCGACGGCTCCGACGTCGAGCGTGGTGACGTCGTCGTCTTCAAGCAGGCCAGCTGGGGCAACATGCCCATGGTCAAGCGCGTCGTCGCGGTGGGCGGGGACACCGTCGCCTGCTGCACCGAGAACAAGCTGACCGTCAACGGCAAGAAGATCGACGAACCGTATCTCCCCAAGGGCAGCGTGGCCGAGGCGACCACGATCCCGGCCATCAAGGTTCCCGAGGGCAGGCTCTTCCTGCTCGGTGACGAGCGCAGCGGCTCCCTCGACTCCACCGCGCACCTCACGGAGGCCGGCAGCGGCACGGTGCCGCGCAGCGCGGTGGACGCCCGCGTCGACGCCGTGGCCTGGCCCATGAACGGCATGCTGGCCCGGCCCACCAACTTCGAGACCCTCGGCGCCATCTCCGAGCCGGGACCCCTGCGCCTGGTGCTCACGGCGATCGTGGTGGGCGCGGTGCTCGTCCTCGGCGGAGGGGCGTACGGTCCGATCGCCAAGCGGGCGGAGCGCCGGCGCGGCCGCACGGGGACGAGGGAGCAGGCTCTTGCCGGCTGACGTGCCTCAGGGATCCGAGGGAGCGGGCGAGCGGTCGGCCTCGGCCACGTCCGCGGGGTCCGGAAGCACGGGCGAGCGGCTGGTCCCCGGGCCCGGCGAACTCGGGGAGCTGCGGAAGGTCGCCCGGGTGGTGCTGCTCGACCCGCAGGACCGCATCCTGCTGCTCCACGGCCACGAACCCGAGGATCCGTCGGACAACTGGTGGTTCACACCGGGCGGCGGCGTGGAGGGCGACGAGACGCGGGAAGAGGCCGCCCGCAGGGAACTCCTGGAGGAGACCGGCATCACCGAGGTCGAGCTGGGCCCGGTGCTGTGGCGGCGGACCTGTTCGTTCCCGTTCGCGGGGCGCCGCTGGGACCAGGAGGAGTGGTACTACCTGGCCCGGACGGCGGATACGCGCGAGGTGGTGCCCGAGGCCACGGGACTGACGGAGCTGGAACGGCGCAGTGTCGCCGGAGCGCGCTGGTGGACGTGCCAGGAACTTAACCAGGCACATGAGACGGTGTATCCGACCAGACTCGCCGAGCTGCTGCGCAGGCTGCTCGACGAAGGGCCCCCGGCCGGTCCCGAGACCCTCGACACGGAAATCGTCTAGGGGCTCGCGGGGCTGGCGCACAATAGGGGGACGCACGGCTGAAGGGGAACATGCCATGAGCGCCGAGGACCTCGAGAAGTACGAGACCGAGATGGAGCTGAAGCTCTACCGGGAGTACCGCGATGTCGTCGGTCTGTTCAAATACGTGATCGAGACCGAACGGCGCTTCTACCTCACCAACGACTACGAGATGCAGGTGCACTCGGTCCAGGGCGAGGTGTTTTTCGAGGTGTCCATGGCGGATGCCTGGGTGTGGGACATGTACCGGCCTGCTCGGTTCGTGAAGCAAGTACGCGTCCTCACATTCAAGGACGTGAACATCGAGGAGCTCAACAAGAGCGACCTCGAACTGCCGAGCAGCTGAGCGATCACGGTCGACGACCGGCCGGAGGTGTCGTCGACCGGCCGGAGACGGGGAGCGGCCGCTCGTGTGGGTGACTGAGTTGTCCACATCCGAGTGGCCGTCCACCAAGATCCACTAGCGGGCCGCGGCGGGCTCAGTGTGGGTGCCGGAGGTGGTGCCCACATGAAGACGTCCAAGGCACGCAACGCACTGGGGAAGTACGGCGAGGATCTGGCCGCACGGCGGCTGACCGAGTCGGGAATGACGGTCCTGCGGCGCAACTGGCGCTCGGGCAGGGCCGGTGAGATCGACATCGTGGCCCGGGACGGCGACGCGCTGGTCGTCTGCGAGGTGAAGACCCGCCGCACGGGAACCTTCGAGCACCCGATGGCCGCCGTCACCCCCGTCAAGGCGCAGCGGCTGCGCGGCCTCGCCGAGCGCTGGCTGCAGGAACACGGAGGAGCCCCACCCGGCGGCGTCCGTATCGACGTCGTCGGCGTCCTGCTGCCCGACCGTGGCGCTCCCGTCGTGGAGCACGTGCGGGGGGTGGCCTGATGGGATTCGCGCGTACGTGCTCGGTGGCCCTCGTCGGTGTGGAGGGTGTCGTCGTCGAGGTCCAGGCGGACCTGGAGCCCGGGGTCGCGGCGTTCACCCTGGTGGGCCTGCCCGACAAGAGCCTGACGGAGAGCAAGGACCGGGTGCGGGCGGCCGTGGTCAACTCCGGCGGAGAGTGGCCGCAGAAGAAGCTCACGGTGGGCCTCAGTCCGGCCTCCGTGCCGAAGAGCGGCAGTGGATTCGATCTCGCGATCGCCTGTGCGGCGCTGGGGGCCTCCGAGCGCATCGACCCACGGGTGATCTCGGACATCGTGATGATCGGCGAGCTGGGCCTGGACGGGCGGGTCCGGCCCGTCCGGGGTGTGCTGCCGGCCGTGCTCGCCGCGGCGGACGCGGGATACGAGCAGGTGGTGGTGCCGGAATGCGCTGCCGCCGAGGCCTCGCTGGTGCCCGGGGTGTCCGTGCTCGGCGTCCGCAGCCTCCGGCAGCTGATCGCCGTCCTCACGGACGAACCGGTGCCCGACGAGGTGCCCGACGACCAGGGGCGGCCGGATCCGCTGCTCGCGGGCCTGCGCATGCCGGGGACGGGCGCGGCCACGGGCATCCACAGCATGGGCGCCATGCAGCACGACCACGGACACGACCTCGCCGACGTCGTCGGCCAGCACTCGGCACGGACCGCGGTGGAGGTCGCCGCGGCAGGAGGACACCACCTGTTCCTCGAAGGCCCGCCGGGCGCGGGAAAGACGATGCTCGCCGAGCGACTCCCGGCCATCCTGCCGAGGCTCAGCCGCGGCGAGTCCCTGGAGGTCACAGCCGTCCACTCGGTCGCGGGCCTGCTGCCACCGGGCAAACCCCTGGTCGACGTCGCGCCCTACTGCGCACCGCACCACTCGGCGACCATGCAGGCGCTCGTCGGAGGCGGCCAGGGCATCGCACGGCCGGGCGCGGTGTCGCTGTCCCATCGGGGAGTGCTCTTCCTCGACGAGACACCCGAGTTCAGCAGCCATGCCCTCGACGCCCTGCGCCAGCCCCTGGAATCGGGGCATGTGGTGATCGCGCGCAGCGCCGGAGTCGTACGCTTCCCCGCCCGGTTCCTCATGGTCCTCGCGGCGAACCCATGTCCTTGCGGCCGCTTCTCACAGCGGGACAGCCTGTGCGAGTGCCCGTCCTCCGCGATCCGCCGCTACCAGGCACGGCTCTCCGGACCGCTGCTCGACCGGGTCGACCTGAGGGTCGAGGTGGACCGCGTCACCCGGTCCGAACTCACGGAGAGGGGCGCGCGGGGCGAATCCACCGAGACGGTCGCCGGACGGGTGCGGGCGGCCAGGGAGCGAGCCGCGGCGCGGCTGACGGACACTCCCTGGCGGACCAACAGCGAAGTGCCGGGGCGGGAGCTGCGCAGCCGCTGGTACGCCTCCTCGGGAGCCATGGAGGACGCCGAGCGCAGTCTGGAGCGAGGCGGGCTCACCGCGCGCGGTCTCGACCGTGTCCTGCGTGTCGCCTGGACCGTCGCGGACCTCGTGGGCCACGACCGGCCCGACGTGACGGACGTCGCCCTCGCCCTGCAACTGCGCACCGGGGTCCCTCGGGGGGTGCCCATGGCGATCGGAGCACTGTCATGAGCGAGGACAGCACAGGCGGAGGGAATGGCAGGGGCAGCGGCGATGGTGGGGACGACGCGCGACTCCACCGGGCCTTCCTCGCGCGCGTCGTCGAACCGGGGGACGAGGTCTGCGGGCGGTGGCTGCGCGAGCTCGGGACGGCGGAGGTGGTCCGGCGGCTCACCGGAGGCGGGCAGCAGCTGCCGGGCGTGACGGACAAGCGATGGGCGGGGCTGATGGACCGGGCCGAGCGGGCGGACCCGGAGCGCGACCTCGCCGTGGCACGAGACGCCGGGACGCGGTTCGTGTGCCCGGGGGACACCGAATGGCCCGCACAGCTGGACGACCTCGGGGACGCCCGGCCCACCGGCCTCTGGGTGCGGGGGCGGCCCAGCCTGCGGATATGGGCGCTGCGCTCGGTCGCGGTTGTGGGAGCGCGGGCCTGCACCGAGTACGGCGCGCACATGGCGTCCGTACTCGGCTCGGGGCTCGCCGAGCGGGGGTGGGTCGTGGTGTCCGGGGGTGCCTACGGGGTGGACGGCGCGACACACCGCGGTGCGCTCGGCGCGGGCGGGGCCACCGTCGCCGTACTCGCCTGCGGGGTCGACCGGCCCTATCCGTCCGGGCACACACAACTGATCACCCGCATCGCCGAACAGGGACTGGTCGTGGGCGAGTTGCCGCCCGGCGACCATCCGACACCGAGCAGGTTCATCCTGCGCAACAGAGTCATCGCGGCGTTGACCCGCGGCACGGTGGTCGTCGAGGCGGCGTACCGAAGCGGGGCCCTGGTCACCGCCCGGGCAGCTCAGCGGTTGGGCCGGTACGCGATAGGGGTGCCGGGCCCGGCCACCAGCGCGCTCTCGGCGGGGGTGCACGAACTGCTGCGCGGGGACGCGGCGCTGGTCACCGACGCGGCGGAAGTGGCGGAGCTGGTCGGCGACATGGGCGAGTTGGCGCCGGACCGGCGTGGGCCGGTGCTGCCGCGCGACCTCCTTGACCCCGCCGCCGCCCGGGTGCTGGCCGCGCTGCCGGCCCACGGGACCGCGTCGACCCAGGACACCGCCCGAGGCGCCGGGACGACGGTGGACGACGCGGTCGCGAGACTGTACGAACTCCGCTCACTTGGGTTCGTCGAACGACACGGCGACGGCTGGAAGTTGACACGCCAGGCCACTATCTCCGTCGACACGGATCGGGGGCGATGCTGACCGAGAGTGTTCGGCCGTCCGGGCGACCCCCCGAAACCCTTGGCAATTCCCGTAGTTGGCGCCCCACGGTGATTACGCACGGCGACGATCGTGACCCTGGGGGGCGCCCAGCGGAACGTATCTGCGCACGGTGGATCCCCTGCCGTTCGCACACTGCGACGCTCCAGTCACGCTACGCTCACAAGGATTCCGACTCAGACAGGCAACTCGACATCAGACCGACAGCTCACTCAGGCACCCCCAGTTCACGGCAGAACGGCACAAGGCGACGAATGCCCCAGCACACCTCCGGGTCTGACCGGGCGGCTGTTCCCCCCGCTGCCCGCGGCGGCGTGCGGCCGCCCGCCCCCTCGACGCTCGACGAGCTGTGGAGGTCGTACAAGACCACGGGCGACGAGCGACTGCGCGAGCAGCTGATCCTGCACTACTCGCCACTGGTGAAGTACGTCGCGGGCCGGGTGAGTGTGGGCCTGCCGCCCAACGTGGAACAGGCGGACTTCGTCTCGTCGGGAGTGTTCGGGCTGATCGACGCCATCGAGAAGTTCGACATCGAGCGCGAGATCAAGTTCGAGACCTACGCGATCACGCGGATCCGGGGCGCGATGATCGACGAGCTGAGGGCGCTGGACTGGATCCCGCGGTCCGTGCGGCAGAAGGCGCGCAATGTCGAGCGGGCCTACGCGACGCTGGAGGCACGGCTGCGGCGTACGCCGTCGGAGTGCGAGGTGGCCGGCGAGCTGGGCATCGCGGTCGACGAACTGCATGCAGTGTTCAGTCAGTTGTCGCTGGCGAACGTGGTGGCCCTGGAGGAGCTGCTGCATGTCGGCGGTGAGGGCGGCGACCGGCTGAGCCTGATGGACACCCTTGAGGACACCGCGGCCGACAATCCCGTGGAGGTCGCCGAGGACCGGGAGCTGCGGCGCTTCCTGGCACGTGCCATCAACACGCTGCCCGAGCGCGAGAAGACCGTCGTCACGCTCTACTACTACGAGGGGCTCACGCTCGCCGAGATCGGCAACGTCCTCGGTGTGACGGAGAGCCGGGTCAGCCAGATCCACACCAAGTCGGTCCTGCAGCTGCGGGCGAAGCTGGCGAGTTTCGGTCGCTGACCTCCTTTCCTCGGCGACGCCTCTGAAGTGGGACTTCTTTCGGCCGGGGATCCAAGGATCGAGCCCTCACGGACCCGAAGATCAAGCCCTGACGGATCCAAGGACCAAGCCCTCACGGGCGAGAGCCTCCCGTGTTGGGCGTGGCATCCGTAAAGTGGGGGCGTGCCAAGGATTCGAGCGGCCTCCGTGGCCGAGCACCGGTCGATGCAGCGAGCCGCCCTGCTGGACGCGGCACGGTCACTGCTGTCCGAGGGCGGGACGGAGGCGCTGACGTTCCCGGCACTCGCCGAGCGGACGGGCCTCGCGCGGTCATCCGTGTACGAGTACTTCCGGTCGCGGGCTGCCGTCGTCGAAGAGCTCTGTGAGGTCGACTTCCCGGTGTGGGCGGCCGAGGTCGAGGCGGCGATGGCGTTGGCCGGGACGCCCGAGGGCAAGGTCGAGGCGTACGTCCGCCAGCAGCTGGGCCTCGTCGGCGACCGGCGTCACCGGGCCGTCGTGGCGATCTCCGCGAGCGAACTCGACGCGGGTGCGCGCGAGAAGATCCGCGCGGCTCACGGGGGACTCGTCGCGATGATCGTGGAAGCGCTGCGGGACATCGGGCACGAGCAGCCCCGGATGGCCGCGATGCTCCTCCAGGGGATCGTGGACGCGGCCGTACGCAGGATCGAGATCGGTGCGGCCGAGGATCCCGGTGTGATCACCGACGCCGCGGTGTCGATGGCCCTGCGGGGCGTTCAGGGCTGAGCCTCTCCGGCGTCGGCCGACCGAAATCCCTCCGGCGTCGGCGGTGGGGATCCTTCCGGCGACGGCCGGGCGGTGTCGCTCCGGCGTCCGCCCGTCGGCGTCCCTCCGGCCTCGGACAGTCGGTGTCCCCCAGGTGTCTGCCGGCTGGTGTCGCTCCGGCGTCCGTCGGTCCGGGTGTCTCTCAGGTGTGTCGGTCGGTGTGATCCGGCGGGATGCCCTTCGTATGGGAGTGATGGGAGTGATGGGAGTGGAGGATCCCTCTCCTCTGGGAGGGGGCGCCCTTTCCGAACGTACGCCCGGAGGTTGTTGTGTCGTTCACCGATGAAGAGATCGCCTACATGCGGTCACAGCCGCTCGCCCGCGTCGCGACGCTGTGCCCCGACGGTCGGCAGCCCGACGTGGTGCCGCTCGCCTTCGAGTACGATGGCACGCACTTCTGGGTCGGCGGCAGCGGCTCGGCGGTCTCCGGGACCCGCAAGTTCCGCAACATTCGGGCCGGTCACCACGAGGTGGCCCTCGTCATCGACGACCTGGTGTCCCTCGATCCGTTCATCGCGCGAGGAGTGCGGGTCTACGGGACCGCCGAAGAACCCGTCGAGCGTGTGGGGATGTTCGGCCCGGGGCTCTATACGCGCATCACGACGACCGTCTCCTGGAGCTGGAACATGGCGGGCCGTCCGGTGGGCGCGGAGTGGTACCCGTCGCGGCGGTCGGTCCATGAGGCGCCGCCGAGTGGTCGGCCGGACCCGAGCTAGCGCACGGCCCGTACCTCGGGCTCGGGCACTCCGACGACCGGCAGCAGCCGTGACGGACCCCGGCCGAGCAGCCACGGCGGCAGCAGGGAGAGCGGGTCCAGGTAGGTGTCGGCCCGGCGCAGTCCCCAGTGCAGGCAGGACGCCGGGCAGTGGGAGCCCGTCGGCTCCAGTACGCCGATCACCTCGCCCGCCGTCACCTCCGCGCCCTTCTTCGCCGTCGCCCGCACCGGCTCGTAGGTCGTGCGCAGGGGTGGGTCGCCCGTGCCGTTCAGTTCCACCGACACGACTCCGCGGCCCGCGACCCGGCCCGCGAAGGAGATGCGGCCGGGAGCCACGGCACGGACCGGGGCGCCGGGAGCGGCGGTGAGGTCGACGCCGCGATGGCCCCGGCCGTAGGCGGTGGCAGGGGGTTCCCAACCGCGTATCACCGACGGACGCAGGCCCACCGGCCAGGCGCGGCCGACGGCAGGCACCGGTGTGTCGGTGGGCGGAAACGGGGGCGAACTGCCGCCGGGACCGCCGCCGGGATCACCGCCGAGGGCGGTCGCCGCGGGGAGAGCGGCACCCAGGGTGCCCACGGCGGCCACCATCAGGACCACGGTCAAGGCAGGCAGCAGCGTCGGCCACGTACGCGTCGATCGGTCTTCTCGCATGCGAGAACGGTCCCGTGTACGACGTAAAAAAGTGGATCATGATCAGGATCTGTGGAGTACCGGCCGGTTGTGGACAGCGGCGTCACCCGGCACCTCGCGGGTCCCGTACACTTCTTGTGGCGATCCGGGTCACCGGGTCGACTTCGCACGCCCCGACACCAGGCCCTTAAAACAGCTGGTGTCAGCGCCTCTCGGTCCCTAGTGGCAAAGGCGCATCGCGGGCGTCAGGCGCGAGTGCCGTCCGGCACGCGCGGCACAACCGAGAAACTCAAGGAGAACGGCCATGGCCGTCGTCACGATGCGGGAGCTGCTGGAAAGCGGCGTCCACTTCGGTCACCAGACCCGTCGTTGGAACCCGAAGATGAAGCGGTTCATCTTCACGGAGCGCAACGGCATCTACATCATCGACCTGCTCCAGTCGCTGTCGTACATCGACCGCGCCTACGAGTTCGTCAAGGAGACCGTCGCCCACGGCGGCACGGTCATGTTCGTCGGCACGAAGAAGCAGGCGCAGGAGGCGATCGCCGAGCAGGCGACCCGCGTCGGCATGCCCTACGTCAACCAGCGCTGGCTGGGCGGCATGCTCACCAACTTCTCGACCGTCTACAAGCGTCTGCAGCGCCTCAAGGAGCTTGAGCAGATCGACTTCGAGGACGTCGCCGCGTCCGGTCTGACCAAGAAGGAGCTTCTCGTGCTCTCGCGCGAGAAGGCCAAGCTTGAGAAGACCCTCGGTGGTATCCGCGAGATGTCCAAGGTTCCCAGCGCCGTCTGGATCGTGGACACCAAGAAGGAGCACATCGCGGTCGGCGAGGCCCGGAAGCTCAACATCCCGGTCGTCGCCATCCTCGACACGAACTGCGACCCCGACGAGGTCGACTACAAGATCCCGGGCAACGACGACGCGATCCGCTCCGTCACCCTGCTCACCCGCGTGATCGCCGACGCCGTCGCCGAGGGCCTCATCTCCCGTTCCGGCGCCGGCAAGGCCGCCGAGGGTGACAAGGCCGCGGGCGAGCCGCTCGCCGCGTGGGAGCGCGACCTGCTCGAGGGTGGCGAGAAGAAGGCCGACGAGGCCACCGCCGAGGCTCCCGTCGCCGAGGCGCCCGCTGCTGAGGCCCCTGCCGCCGAGGAGGCCCCCGCGGCCGCCGAGGCGGAGGCTCCGGCCGCTGCTGAGGCTCCCGTCGCCGAGGCCCCCGCTGCCGAGGCCGAGAAGCCGGCCGAGGCCGCCGAGCAGGCCTGACGAACCAGCGTCACGGTTGAGTGACGGCGGGCGGTGCCGAAGGCGCCGCCCGCCGTTCACCCCCAGACCGTAGATCTTCGGTGGACGCCCGCCCGATCAGCGGCGGACGCCGACTTCGAGACTTCGAACTCCGAGAAGAGATTCACAGATCATGGCGAACTACACCGCCGCTGACGTCAAGAAGCTCCGTGAGCTCACCGGCGCCGGCATGATGGACTGCAAGAAGGCCCTCGACGAGGCCGACGGCAACGTCGACAAGGCTGTCGAGGCGCTGCGCATCAAGGGCCAGAAGGGCGTCGCCAAGCGCGAGGGCCGCTCCGCCGAGAACGGCGCCGTGGTTTCCATCATCGCCGACGACAACACCTCCGGCGTCCTGGTCGAGCTGAAGTGCGAGACGGACTTCGTCGCCAAGGGCGAGAGGTTCCAGGCCGTCGCCAACACGATCGCCGAGCACGTCACCAAGACCTCCCCGGCCGACCTCGAGGCGCTGCTCGCGTCCGAGATCGAGGCCGGCAAGACGGTCCAGGCGTACGTCGACGAGGCCAACGCCAACCTGGGCGAGAAGATCGTCCTGGACCGCTTCGCGCAGTTCTCCGGCACCTACGTCGGCTCGTACATGCACCGCACCATGCCCGACCTGCCCCCGCAGATCGGTGTCCTGGTCGAGCTGGACAAGGCCGACGCCGACCTTGCCAAGGGCATCGCGCAGCACATCGCCGCCTTCGCGCCGAAGTACCTCTCCCGTGAGGACGTTCCGGCCGAGGTCGTCGAGTCCGAGCGTCGCGTCGCCGAGGAGACCACCCGCGCCGAGGGCAAGCCCGAGGCCGCCCTCCCGAAGATCGTCGAGGGTCGCGTCAACGGCTTCTTCAAGGAAGCCACCCTTCTCGGTCAGCCGTACGCGCTCGACCAGAAGAAGTCCGTCCAGAAGATCCTGGACGAGGCCGGTGTCACCCTGAAGCGTTTCGTACGCATCAAGGTCGGCATCTGAGTCCGTACCGCGATCGACGCGCGACCCAGATAGGGTCGACAGCAGTCGTCCGTGTACGCCATCACGCGCGTGCGTGACGGTCGACAGCAGATCTGACGAGGAGGCCATTGCCGCGCATGGGTTGCCACCGACACCCCACCGGCAATGGCCTTCTTTGTATGTGCGACACGTAGTAGAAGAGGCGAGATCTCCATGACCACCACCAAGGCCGACAAGGACGAAAAGAGCGACACCGGCAAGGGCGCCGGCCGCTTCCTGCTGAAGCTCTCCGGCGAGGCTTTCGCCGGTGGCGGGGCACTCGGCGTCGACCCCGACGTGGTGCACAAAATGGCCCGGGAGATCGCCGCGGTGGTCCGCGGCGGTGCCCAGATCGCCGTCGTCATCGGCGGCGGCAACTTCTTCCGCGGCGCCGAACTCCAGCAGCGCGGCATGGACCGGGCCCGCTCCGACTACATGGGCATGCTCGGCACCGTCATGAACTGCCTGGCCCTCCAGGACTTCCTGGAGAAGGAGGGCATCGACTCGCGTGTGCAGACCGCCATCACCATGGGGCAGGTCGCCGAGCCGTACATCCCGCTGCGGGCCGTGCGGCACCTGGAGAAGGGCCGTGTGGTCATCTTCGGCGCGGGCATGGGCATGCCGTACTTCTCCACCGACACCACCGCCGCCCAGCGCGCCCTGGAGATCGACGCCGAGGCTCTGCTGATGGGCAAGAACGGTGTGGACGGGGTCTACGACTCCGACCCGAAGACCAACCCCGGAGCGGTCAAGTTCGACTCGCTCAGCTACGGCGAGGTCATCACCCGCGACCTCAAGGTCGCCGACATGACGGCGATCACCCTGTGCCGCGACAACAAGCTCCCGATCCTCGTCTTCGAGCTTCTGGCCGAGGGCAATATCGCGCGGGCGGTCAAGGGTGAGAAGATCGGCACGCTTGTGGGTGACCAGGGCAGTCGGGCCTGACCGGGGGATGGACAATGTCCTGCCGGTCGGGAACCGTGCAGGAACAAGACGCGACGCAGCCGGCCGCCTACCCGCCAAGGAACCGCAGCCGGGCCTACTCAAGACACGCAGGAGCAAGTGGTGATCGAAGAGACCCTCCTCGAGGCCGAGGAGAAGATGGAGAAGGCCGTCGTGGTCGCCAAGGAGGACTTCGCCGCGATCCGCACCGGCCGTGCGCACCCGGCGATGTTCAACAAGATCGTGGCGGACTACTACGGCGCGCTGACGCCGATCAACCAGCTGGCCTCGTTCTCGGTGCCCGAGCCGCGCATGGCCGTGGTGACCCCGTTCGACAAGAGCGCGCTGCGCAACATCGAGCAGGCGATCCGTGACTCCGACCTCGGCGTCAACCCGAGCAACGACGGCAATATCATCCGGGTGGTGTTCCCCGAGCTGACGGAGGAGCGCCGCAAGGACTACATCAAGGTCGCCCGTACCAAGGCCGAGGACTCCAAGATCTCGATCCGCTCCGTGCGCCGCAAGGCCAAGGACGGCATCGACAAGATGATCAAGGACGGCGAGGTCGGCGAGGACGAGGGCCGCCGTGCGGAGAAGGAGCTCGACGACACCACCGCGAAGTACGTCGCTCAGGTGGACGAGCTGCTCAAGCACAAGGAAGCAGAGCTGCTCGAGGTCTGATGAACGACTCTTCCTGGGGGGCGCCGCCAGAAGCCGGGTACTGGGGGCCGTCCGACCAGGGGCCTGTCCAGGGGGCTGCCCCGGCGGGTCCCGCCTACGATGCGCACAACGCGCAGCAGACTCGCCCCATGCCCATCGTGCCCGACGTACCCGCGCATGGCGGAGACCAGGATGACGACCGGGGGGCTGCTCGGACGGGCGGCCCCCTGTTCCGCGACGAGACGCCTCGGACGCCGCCGCACCAGGATCCGTCCTCCCAGGTGCCGTCCGACCAGTCGCAGAATCCGCAGGAGCCCATGTCCAGCGCCGCACAGCCCGCACCCGCGCCGCAGAAGAAGAGCGCGGGCCGCGACCTGGGCGCTGCCATAGGGGTCGGGGTCGGGCTCGGTGCGGTGATCGTCGCGTCGCTGTTCGTCGTCAAGGCCGCCTTCGTCGGAGTGATAGCGGTCGCCGTCGTGGTCGGCCTCTGGGAACTCACGTCGCGGCTCGCGGAGCAGAAGGCCATCAAGGCGCCGCTCGTGCCGCTGGCGGTCGGCGGTGCCGCGATGGTCGTCGCCGGATACGTCCGGGGCGCCGAGGGCGCCTGGGTGGCGATGGCGCTCACCGCGCTCGCGGTCCTGGTCTGGCGGATGACGGAACCGCCCGAGGGGTACCTCAAGGACGTCACCGCGGGAGTCTTCGCCGCCTTCTACATCCCGTTCCTCGCCACGTTCGTGGCGATGATGCTCACCGCGGACGACGGTGCGCGGCGGGTGCTCACGTTCCTGCTGCTGGCCGTGGTCAGCGACACGGGCGCGTACGCCGTCGGCTGGCGCTTCGGCAAACACAAGCTCGCCCCGCGCATCAGCCCCGGCAAGACCCGCGAGGGCCTGCTGGGCGCGCTTGCCTTCGCCATGGTGGCCGGCGCGTTGTGCATGCAGTTCCTCATCGACGACGGCACCTGGTGGCAGGGCCTGATCGTCGGCCTCGCGGTCGCGGCCAGCGCCACGCTCGGCGACCTCGGCGAGTCGATGATCAAGCGCGACCTGGGCATCAAGGACATGGGCACCTTGCTGCCGGGGCACGGCGGCATCATGGACCGCCTGGACTCACTGCTGCCTACGGCGCCTGTGGTGTGGCTGCTGCTCGTGTTGTTCGTCGGCAGCTGATCGGCAGTAGTTGATTTGATCGGCAGTAGTTGATCGTCGGGAGCCGACGCAGAGGCTCGCGGTCTGCGGTCTGCGGTCTGCGGTCTGCGGTTTCGCGGTACGAGGGGCTCGTCGTCCAACTGGACGGCGAGCCCCTGACGTGTGTCTGCCGCACGCATGCCGGATGTCCGGGCCATTTGAACGCTCGAAACGGGAGAGCCGTGGCCCGCGCCGCTGTCAGTCCCTGCCGTACTCGTGCGGTCGGCCGTCCTGCCAGTCCACCCAGAGTGGATCGTCCAGCAGCTCCCACGCGTCCGGCAGGCCCGCGCGGCGCAGGAACTCGATCAGGTCGGCGTCGCTGTGCGCGAGGCCGGCGACCCGGGCACGGATCGACACCCGACGTCCACCGGCGCCCGCCGCGCGATGCACGACGATGGGCGCGGCGCTCTCGCCCTCGGGTGACGACTGTTCGCGGTTCACAGCGCACCGCGGGCGGTGTCTGTATCGATGTCGGGCGTGGGGGTGGCGGAGGTGGAGGCGTCGGCGTTGGTGCCGTCGGTGCGGCGCAGCCGCCGGACCAGCCGATCGCGGTCGCTGCGCTCATGATCCGGGCGAGACACGTATTCGTACACGAGTTCGATTGTAGGTCCAGGTGTGGCCCATGGGACAGTGCCCGCGTCCTTCGGCATCAGACCTGAGTGAGCCGGTAGCCCGCGACCACGCACCTGCCTGAGGTCGTGTCTGGCGGGATGGGTAGGTTTGTCGCACCACCTAAGGAGATGCGCGATGCCGGACCGCCGCAGAGCTCTGTACGTGACCGATCTCGCCTACCAGGCGCGGGGGCGGCGCTACTGCGACGAGGACATCTTCCTGACCTCCCGGCTGCGCGACGACTTCGACGTCGCCCTGTGCCACCCGCTGGACGCCGCCGCGCTGATGGACGCCTTCGATGTGGTCGTGGTCCGCAACAGTGGACCGGTGCTGCACTACCGGGAGGAGTACGACGCCTTCCGGGCGCGGGCCACGGCCGACGGCACCCGGGTCTACAACCCGTTGACCGGCCGCGGCGACATGGCCGGCAAGCAGTACCTGCTGGACCTGACCGCCGCCGGACACCCGGTCATACCCACCGTCGACCGGCCCGAGGACCTGCACCTGCTGCCCGAGGCCCGTCAGTACGCGGTCAAGCCGAAGGTGGGCGCGGACTCCATCGGCCTGGCCTTCCTGCCCCGCGAGCGGCTCGACGGCCTCGCCTACGGCGACATCCTGGTCCAGCCGCGCATCGACTTCCGCTACGAAGTGTCCTTCTACTACGTCGACGACGCCTACCAGTACGCCCTTCACGCCCCCGATCCCGAGCGGCGCTGGGTCCTTGAGCCCTACGAGCCCACCGACGCCGACCTGGCCTTCGCCCGGCGTTTCATCGACTGGAACACCCTCGACCACGGCATCCAGCGCGTGGACGCCTGCCGCACCCGGGAAGGCGCCTTGCTCCTCGTCGAGCTCGAGGACCTCAACCCGTACCTCTCCCTGGAACTGGTCTCCGACCGGACCCGCGACTCCTTCGTGGCGAGCATGACGGAATCGGTCCACCGGTTCCTGGATGCCCGGCCCCGCGGCTGAGACTGCCGGGGGCGCAAGTCACACGAATCGATCTGCGACACTGGTACAGCCATGCCTAAGCCCGGAGAACTCACTTTCGTTGCCCCCCGCGGAGCCAAGAAGCCGCCGCGGCACCTTGCCGATCTCACGCCTGCCGAGCGCAAAGAGGCGGTTGCCGCGGTCGGTGAGAAGCCGTTTCGTGCCAAGCAGCTGTCGCAGCACTACTTCGCGCGGTACGCGCACGACCCGGAGCAGTGGACCGACATCCCCGCGGGATCGCGCGCCAAGCTGCAGGAGGCGCTGCTTCCCGAGTTGATGACGGTCGTGCGGCATCTCTCCACGGATGAGAACACCACCCGCAAGACCCTCTGGCGGCTCTTCGACGGCACGCTCGTCGAGTCCGTGCTGATGCGGTACCCGGACCGGGTCACCATGTGCATCAGCTCGCAGGCGGGCTGCGGGATGAACTGCCCGTTCTGTGCGACCGGGCAGGCCGGTCTCGACCGGAATCTGTCCAGTGCCGAGATCGTGCACCAGATCGTGGACGGGATGCGGGCGCTGCGGGACGGCGAGATTCCCGGTGGGCCGGCCCGGCTCAGCAACATCGTGTTCATGGGTATGGGCGAGCCGCTGGCCAACTACAAGCGGGTCGTCCAGTCCATCCGGGCCCTCACCGACCCGGAGCCGGACGGGCTCGGGCTGTCGCAGCGGGGGATCACCGTCTCCACGGTGGGTCTCGTCCCCGCCATCAACCGGTTCGCCGACGAGGGCTTCAAGTGCCGCCTCGCCATCTCCCTGCACGCACCGGACGACGAGCTGCGCGACACCCTCGTGCCCGTGAACACGCGGTGGAAGGTGCGGGAAGTGCTGGACGCCGGCTGGGAGTACGCGGCGAAGTCGGGGCGCCGGCTCTCCATCGAGTACGCGCTCATCCGGGACATCAACGACCAGGCGTGGCGCGGTGACCGGCTCGGGCGGATGCTCAAGGGCAAGCCGGTGCATGTGAACCTGATTCCGCTGAACCCGACACCCGGCTCCAAGTGGACCGCCTCGCGGCCCGAGGACGAGAAGGCGTTCGTCGAGGCGATCGCCGCCCATGGTGTGCCCGTCACCGTCCGGGACACCCGTGGCCAGGAGATCGACGGGGCCTGCGGGCAGCTCGCGGCGACCGAGCGGTAGTCTGGCGGACGTACGTACATCTTCATATTCCGACAGGGGAGCGCCACAGCGCTGAGAGTGCGGGACAGCCCGCAGACCCTCTGAACCTTGCCCAGGTCATTCTGGGTAGGAAGTTCGGTCACTACTCAAGCTGTTGCGCCCTGCCCGGGATCCGACCGAGGTCCCGGGCAGGGCCGCGTCTCTTCCTGGTCACCCCCAGGAGGAATCCAGTGAGCACCACCACCAGGAAGTTCACGGCCGTGGTCACGGTCACCGGGCTCGGCCTCGCCGCGCTCACCGCGTGCGGGTCGTCCGACTCGGGCGACGAAGGCTCCGGGTCCAAGACCGTCACCCTCGTCAGCCATGACTCCTTCGCCTACACCAAGGCCGTACTGAAAGCGTTCGAGAAGGAGTCCGGTTACAAGGTCAGGGTCCTCAAGGACGGCGACGCCGGTACGGCCGTCAACAAGGCCATCCTCACCAAGGACAACCCGCAGGGCGACGTCTTCTTCGGCGTCGACAACACGCTGCTGTCGCGGGCGCTCGACAACGGGCTGTTCCAGTCGTACGAGGCCAAGGGCTCGGGACTGATCCTGCCGCAGTACCGGGTCGACCAGGCCAAGCACCGGGTCACGCCCATCGACTCCGGCGACATCTGCGTCAACTACGACAAGGCGTACTTCAGCAAGCGGAAGCTGGCTCCGCCGACGTCCTTCGACGACCTGATCAAGCCCGCGTACAAGAACCTGCTGGTCACCGAGAACGCGTCCACCTCCTCGCCCGGTCTCGGCTTCCTGCTCGGGACGGCCGCGAAGTACGGCGACGACGGTTGGCAGGACTACTGGAAGAAGCTCAAGGCCAACGGCGTGAAGGTCGTCGACGGCTGGGAGCAGGCCTACAACGTGGAGTTCTCCGGGTCCGCCGGCGGCAAGAAGGCCAAGGGCGACCGGCCGCTCGTCGTCTCGTACGCCTCGTCCCCGCCCGCCGAGGTCATCTACGCCGACCCGAAGCCGAAGACCGCGCCGACCGGGGTCGCGGACGGCACCTGCTTCCGTCAGGTCGAGTACGCGGGCCTGCTGAGCAACGCGAAGAACACGAAGGGCGGCAAGGCGCTCGTCGACTTCCTGATCTCCAAGCAGTTCCAGGACGACATGCCGCTCAACATGTTCGTCTACCCGGTCCGTGAGGCCGCCCAGGTGCCGCCGGAGTTCACGAAGTTCGGCCCTGCCGTCGAGGACCCCGAGACCCTCGACCCCGCCAAGATCGCCGACAACCGTGACGAGTGGGTCAAGTCATGGACCTCGCTCGTACTGAAGTAGAGCCCCGCGCCGGGGCGGAGGCGCCCGCGCGCCGGCGTCCGCGTCTCCGTCCGCACCCCCGTACGCGCCCGCGTACGGGGAGCGCGGCGCGGCTCGCTCTCATGGCCGTGCCCGTCGCGTTCTTCGGGCTCTTCTTCGCCTACCCGGTCGCGGCGATCACGGCCCGTGGGCTCAGGATCGACGGGGTCTGGCGGTTCGGGCGCGTCGGGGACGTGCTCGCGCAGTCCGACATCCGGCACGTCCTGTGGTTCACGACCTGGCAGGCGCTCGCCTCGACCGCGCTCACGCTGCTGATCGCGCTCCCCGGCGCGTATGTGTTCGCGCGCTTCGATTTCAGGGGCAAGCAGGTCCTGCGAGCCGTCGTGACCGTGCCGTTCGTGCTGCCGACCGTGGTCGTCGGCACGGCCTTCCTGGCGCTCCTCGGCCGCGGTGGGCTTCTGGACGAACTGTGGGGCGTACGGCTCGACACGACCGTGTGGGCGATCCTGCTCGCGCACGTCTTCTTCAACTACGCGGTCGTCGTCCGCACGGTCGGCGGCCTCTGGTCGCAGCTCGATCCGCGCCAGGAGGAGGCCGCGCGGGTGCTCGGCGCCTCACGGTTCGCCGCTTGGCGCAGAGTGACGCTTCCGGCGCTCGGGCCGGCGGTGGCGGCTGCCGCGCTGATGGTCTTCCTCTTCACCTTCACCTCGTTCGGCGTGGTGCAGATCCTCGGCGGCCCCACCTTCTCGACGCTCGAAGTCGAGATCTACCGGCAGACCTCGGAGATCTTCGACCTCTCGACGGCCGCCGTCCTCACCCTCGTCCAGTTCGTGGCGGTCGGCGCGATCCTCGCCGTCCATGCCTGGACGGTACGGCGGCGGGAGACGGCCCTGCGTCTGGTCGACGCGTCCGTGACGGCACGACGGCCGCGCGGCGCCGGGCAGTGGGCGCTGCTCGCCGCCGTCCTCGCCACCATCGCCGTCCTGCTGGTGCTGCCGCTCGCCGTGCTGGTCGAGCGGTCCCTCGACGCCCCCGGATTCGGCTACTACAAGGCGCTCACCAGCGACGAGGGCGGCATTTTCCTCGTGCCGCCGATCGAGGCCGTCGGCAACTCGCTGCAGTACGCCCTCGCCGCCACCGCCATCGCCCTGGTGATCGGCGGGCTCGCGGCCGCCGCCCTCACCCGCCGGGACGCCGGCCGTCTCGTACGGGGCTTCGACGCCCTGCTGATGCTGCCGCTCGGCGTCTCCGCCGTGACCGTCGGGTTCGGCTTCCTCATCGCGCTCGACGAGCCTCCGCTGGACCTCCGGAGCACCTGGATCCTCGTACCGCTCGCGCAGGCGCTGGTGGGCGTCCCCTTCGTCGTACGGACCATGCTGCCCGTGCTTCGGGCCGTGGACGGACGGCTGCGCGAGGCGGCGGCCGTACTCGGGGCCTCGCCGTGGCGGGTGTGGCGCGAGGTCGATCTGCCGATGGTGCGGCGGGCGCTGCTGATCGCCGCCGGGTTCGCCTTCGCCGTGTCGCTGGGCGAGTTCGGCGCGACCGTCTTCATCGCGCGGCCCGACAACCCGACGCTGCCGGTCGCCGTGGCCCGGCTGCTCGGGCGGGCCGGAGAGCTCAACTACGGGCAGGCCATGGCCCTTTCGACGATCTTGATGGTGGTGTGCGCGGTGGCGCTGCTGGTTCTCGAACGCCTTCGCACCGACCGGACCGGGGAGTTCTGACCATGCGCGACGCAAAGCTCGAACTCGTTGGCGCGACCGTACGTTTCGGTGGGCGGGCCGTGCTCGACTCCGTCGGGCTGGGTGTCGCCGAGCACGAGATCGTGTGCGTGCTCGGGCCCAGCGGCAGCGGCAAGTCGACCCTGCTGCGGGCGGTCGCGGGGCTCCAACCCCTGGACGAGGGGCGGGTGTTCCTGGACGGCCGCGACCTCCACGGCGTGCCCGCGCACAAGCGCGGTGTCGGTCTGATGTTCCAGGACCACCAGCTCTTCCCGCAGCGCGACGTGGGCGGCAACGTGGCCTTCGGGCTGCGGATGCACGGCGAGTCGAAGGACCAACAGGCCGTACGTGTAGGGGAGTTGCTGGATCTGGTGGGGCTGCCCGGCGCCCGTGAGCGGGCCGTCGCCTCCCTCTCCGGTGGTGAACAGCAGCGCGTCGCGCTCGCCCGGGCCCTGGCGCCCCGCCCCTGGCTGCTCATGCTCGACGAACCCCTCGGTCAGCTGGACCGGTCGCTGCGTGAACGGCTGGTGGTCGAACTCCGTGAGCTGTTTGGCGAGTTGGGCACGACCGTGCTCGCGGTCACCCACGACCAGGGGGAGGCGTTCGCGCTCGCCGACCGGGTCGTCGTGATGCGGGACGGCCGGATCGCCCAGTCCGGTACGCCACTTGAGGTCTGGCAGCGCCCGGCCGACGCGTTCGTGGCCCGCTTCCTGGGCTTCGAGAACGTGACCGCGGCGACCGTCAGCGGGGAGGCCGCGGACACGCCGTGGGGCAAGCTGCCGGTGCCCTCGGACGCCCAACAGGGCGAGGTCGAACTGCTCGTCAGGCCCGCCGGCGTACGCCTCGTACCGGCGGCCGAGGGGCTGCGCTGCACGGTGGCCGCGCGGACCTTCCGGGGCACCCATGTCGCCCTACGCCTGCGGCCCGAGGACGCGCCGTGGCTGGAGGCGGCGTGTGCGCTGCGGGACGCGCCGGAGACGGGGGACGAGGTCGGGGTGGCGTTCGACGCGGCGGAAATTGTCGTACTCGGGGGTGCCCGAGGAGCCTAGGGTGCGGCTCATGACGCTACTCGGGCACGACCGCTACTGCGGTGAAATCGTCGGGCAGACCGCGCTGTTGAGGTCGCACCTCGCCGGAGCCGACCTCGGCGCGACCGTACCGACCTGTCCGGACTGGACGCTGCGGCAGCTCGCCGTGCATGTCGGCGAGGCGCATCGCTGGGCCGAGCACATCGTGCGGATGAGGGTCACGAAGAACGTGCCGGTCGAGCGCGTGGCCCACGTCAGAGGGCCGGAGAGCGACGACCCCGCCGCCCTGGACGCCTGGCTCGCGGAGGGCGCCGAGAAGGCCGCGGAGACCTTTCGCTCCGCCGGGGCCGACACCGCCGCCTGGTCCTGGGCCTGGGAGCACACGGCCGGGTTCTGGGCGCGGCGCATGACCCACGAGACGGTGGTCCACCGGGCCGACGCGGCGATCGCCGCGGGCGTGCCGTACGAGGTGGCGCCGGAGTTCGCCGCCGACGCGATCGACGAGTGGCTGCAGATCGTACGGTTCGCGCAGGAGAAGTACCCCAACGATGCCGCGAACGAGCTGCGGGGCGAGGGGCGCAGCATCCACCTCCACGCCACCGACGCCGAGCCCGGCCTGGACGCCGAGTGGCTCATCGAGTTCGAGGACAAGGGCATCGCCTGGCGGCGCGGGCACGAGAAGGCGACCGTCGCGCTGCGGGGGCCGCTCACCGAGGTGATGCTCGCCTTCTATCGCCGGATGCCGCCGGACGGCGGGCGGTTGGAGATCCTGGGGGAGCGGGAGTTGCTGGACTTCTGGCTGGAGCGGGCCACGTTCGGCTAGCCGGCAGGCTGATGAGTGCGCGGGCAGGCGGGGGCTGGTCGCGCCTACGCGGCGGAGCCGCATATGGATATGGCCCCGCGCCCCTAAAGGGCGGTGGCCCGCCCCCTCGCGGGGGCGGGCCACGCCTGGTGGAACCGGGTGAACCTGGTGGTGCTCAGTGGCCGTTCGACGCGCCCCGGCGGCGCAGGGCGAACATCACGCCGGCGCCGGCCGCCACGAGCGCGGCCGCTATCCCGGCGATCGCACCGGTGTTGGAGCTGGAGCCGGTCTCGGCGAGGTTCGAGTCGCCGCCCGCGGGAGACGGGATGCTGCCGCCGGCCGACGCGGCCGGGGTGCTCTCCGGCTCCGAGGGCGCCGGGGACTCGGGCTTCGCGGTGACGGGCGAGGAGGACTCGTCGGACGGGGACGGGCTGGCCGGAGGCGTCGACGGCTCCTCGGACTTGCAGGCCTCGGACGGGGTGACGAGGTTCGGCTTGATGTCCTCGTCGACCTGCTTGCCGGCCTTGACGTGGATCCGGTACTCCGCGTTCGGCTTCCAGTCCTCGGAGAAGTCGATGGTCACGCCCTCGCGGGAGCCCTTGACCTCCTGGGTGCCGACGAGCTTCTCGTCCGCGCCCTTGGACTCCAGGAAGACCGTGACCGTGGCCGCGACGCCGGTCGGGTCCTTGTCGGTGACGCTGATGACGCCCTTGTCGCCGTCGCACTTGGCGACGGCGGAGAACTCACTGATGTTGCAGGCCAGCGCGTTGCCGGCGAGGCCGAGCGTGAGCGCGGCCGAGGCGGAGGCAACTCCGAGAATGCGCACGGAACGTGCGGTACGGCGAGATATGGACACGATTGCCCTTCACGGGATGCACAAACGAGGGGGGTGGGGGATTGGCTGCGAAGAAACAGCAATCCCAGACGCCTCACAGGTTTATTGGGCCACGTCGCGGGTTGTCAATCGGTCTGTCCGTCTTGACCCTACGGCTTTAGCTTTCATTTACATGGGCCAACCGGATGAGCGCCTCCGGTGCCTCCTCGATCCGGTCGACCAGCGCGATCCGGGACTCCATCGAGCGGTCGCGGGCGAGCGCCTGGAGCAGGGGCCAGGTGGGCAGTCGCTCCGTCCAGTGCGCGCGGTTCACCAGCACCATCGGGGTGGGTTCGCCGCGGGACTCGTAGTAGTTGGGGGTCGCGTTGTCGAAGATCTCCTGGACCGTGCCGGCGGCGCCGGGCAGGAACACCACACCCGCGTTCGAACGAGCCAGCAGGCCGTCCTCGCGGGTGGCGTTGGCGAAGTACTTGGCGATGTGCGAGGCGAAGGCGTTCGGCGGCTCGTGGCCGTAGAACCAAGTCGGGATGCCGACAGAGGTGTTGCCCTTCGGCCAGCGTGTGCGCACCTCGAAGGCGGCGCGCGCCCAGTCGGTCACCGACGGCACGAACGACGGTGACTTCGCGAGGAGTTCGCACGCCTCGTGCAGCATGGTGTCGTCGTACGGGGCCGCGTACGCGCCGAGGTTCGCCGCCTCCATCGCGCCGGGGCCGCCGCCCGTAGCCACCGTGAACCCGGCGCGCGCGAGCGCACGGCCGAGCCGGGCGGCGCCGCCGTACGCGTCCGTGCCGCGCCCGAGCGCGTGGCCGCCCATCACGCCCACCACCCGTGTGCCGCGCAGGAGTTCGTCGAGGGCGTCGGAGACCGCGTCGTCGTGGACGGAGCGCAGCATCGAGGCGTAGATGTCGCCGTCGGTCTTCGTCTGCTGGAACCAGGCGTACGCGAGGGCGTCCGGCGTCTCCTCGTACCCCTTGTCGAGCGAGGCGAACAGCTCGTCGGGACGGTAGAGGTGACCGCGGTACGGGTCGAAGGGCAGGCCGGGGAGCGGCGGGAAGACCAGGGCGCCGTCGGCACGGACCTTCGCCGCGGCGTTCTCCCGCATCGGGCAGCCGAGGAAGACGGCTCCGGTGGCGTCGCTCGCCAGCAACTCCCTTGTGCGGTCCGTCAGATCGACGCACTGGACACGGAAGCCGGTGAGGGTGCCGCGGGACGAGACGACTGCGTCGAACTCCTGCAGCGTCTCGATCTCACGGTCGTTGTGGTGGGCCGCATGGGCGGGGCTCGTCTGCACCCGCCCATGCTAAGCACGGCCGGTTCAGCCCTGGACGACCGCCGGGTCCATCCACATGACCTCCCACGTGTGGCCGTCCGGGTCGTCGAAGGCGCGGCCGTACATCTGGCCGTAGTCCTGGGGGTCGCGGGTCTCAGAACCGCCCGCCGCGACCGCCTTGTCGACCAGCTCGTCCACCTTCTCGCGGCTCTCGGCGCTCAGACAGATCAGCACCTCGCTGGTCTTCGTCGAGTCCGCGATCTCCTTCTTCGTGAAGTCCGCGTAGCGCTGCTTGTTCAGCAGCATCGCGACGATCGTGTCGCTGATCACGACGGACGCGCAGTTCTCGTCCGAGAACTGCGCGTTGATCGTGTAGCCGAGCTCCGTGAAGAACTTCTTGGAGGCGTCGACGTCGTTCACGGCCAGGTTCACGAAGATCATCTGCTGGTACATGGTGGGTCTCTCCCGTCGGGTGATGTGCTGTTCGCAGGGGTAGACCGGGGGGCCGTCGAAAAGTCATCGGCGTCCCGCGAACTTTTTCGGGCGAGTGCTGTGGGCGGGTGTTGTGGGTGAACCGTCAGCGGGTCAGTGGCAGTGCGGCCAGCTCCGCGACCGCCCAGGTCAGCGGGCCGAAGACGGCGAGCAGGGCGCCGGTGCGCAGGGCGGCGGCGCTGCGCAGCGCCGTGGCGGGCGCCCCGAGCCGCAGCAGGGCGGCCGTGGTGTCGGCGCGCGCGTTCCTCGCCTCCACCGCGGCGGTCATGAGCGTCGCGACGGCGCACCCCGCGACGAGCAGCGCGCCCAGGGTGGTGAGCGGCCCCACGTCGGGGCGCGCGCGGCCGTAGAGCACGGCCATGGCGTACGCCCCCGACGCCACCGCGCACACCACGCCGAGCGGGCGTCCGATGCGGGCCGCCTCCTCCATGAGCACGCGGCCCGCGAGCAGCCGCAGGGCGCCCGGCCGCACCGCCTGGAGCAGCCTGCCGCAGAGGTGCGTGATCGCGGGCCCGGCCAGCGCGAGACCGAACGCGGTGAGTGCCCAGCCGACCAGCACACCGAGGGGCCCGACGCTGAAGCCGCCGGGCAGTTCGGGTCCCGCGAGGGCCGGGGACGTACGGCCGGCGTACGTCTCCACGGCGAGCCCGGCGGCGAGGACCGCGGCACCCCAGGGGAGACCGGAGGGGGTGGGAAGGGGGGCCGGGGGGTGGTGGGGGTCCTGTGGGTCCAGGGGGTGGCGAGTGTGGCTGGGACGGCCGGAGAGACCGGGGTCGGCGGGGCCGCCGTGGCTGTCGGGATGTTGTGAGGTGGCGTGGCGGTCGGCCGCGTCGTGACGGTCGTGACCCTTGTGACGGCCGTGACCGTTGTGCGCGGGTGCGTCGGTGGTGGCGTGGGTGGCGGAGAGCTGCTCGCCGCCGGGGCGGCCCTCGACCCTCGCGCGGGCGCGCGCGCCGGAGCGGCGGGGCACGTCGAGTGCCGAGGCGCTGGTGGACGCTTCCGGGTTGCCGTGCCCGGCGGGCCCTGCGTGTGCGGTGCGTGCGGTGCGTGCGGTACGCCCGGCGTGATCGTCGGGAGTGCCCTGCGCGCTCCGCCCGCCGGAAGCTCCGTCGGCCCCGTCCTGTCCGGAGCGGCCGATGGTGTCCTGCCCGGAGCCGCCCCGGCCCTCGGAGCCGACCTGGCCCTCCGAGTGCGGGCCCGTCTGCGTCTCCGTACGCGTGCCGAAGCGCCCGTACGCGCCGAAGCCGACGCGTTCGACGGAGCGGCCGTAGCCGCCGAAGCCGCTCAGCCGTCCCGGCCGGCCGCCCGGTGTGAAGCCGCTGGGCCGCGGGCCCCGCGGCCGGAGCACCGCCGCGCTGGCCGCCGAGGCGATGATGGGTACGAGGGCCAGCAGGGTGAGCGCGGCCGGGAGGGGAAGCGGCTCGTCCGCGGCGAGGAGGCCGGCGGCGTCGCCGTCGAAGGGGAGGCCGGTCAGGTCGCCGCGCAGATGCAGGAAGAAGAGCAGGGCGACCATCGAACCGAGCGTGCAGGACACGGCGGTGGAGATCGCCGCGAGGACCGTCAGGCGGGCGGGGCCGAGGCCGAGCGCCGACAGCCCCTGCCGGGGACGGGTGGCCGGGTCGGTCCGGGCGACCGCCACCGCGAACTGCACGGTCGCGGCGAGCGGCGCGACACACCAGGCCAGCCGCAGCACGGCTGCGCCGGACGCGTCCGGGTGCCCCATCGCGTACCCCAGGGTGCACAGGAGCAGGAAGCCCGTGCCCGCCGACGCCGCCGCGACCAGGAGCCTGCGGAGCTGGACGGCGGGGCGGGCCCCGCGCGCTAGACGGAGAGCGAGCACGCGGCCCGGCCTTCCGTGGTGTCGGACACCGGCGGCAGATGGACGGTGTTCACGCGCCGCCCGTCGAGCAGTGACACCGTGCGGTCGGCGAGTGCCGCGGTGTCCGCGTCGTGCGTGGCCAGTACGACGGTGATCCCGTGGGAACGGGCCGCCGTCGTGAGCGTACGCAGCACATGGGCCCGGTCGGCGCGGTGCAGCGGGGCGGTGGGCTCGTCGGCGAAGAGCACGGTCGGCGCGGGAGCCAGGGCGCGGGCGATGGCCACGCGCTGTCGCTCGGCGTGCAGGAGCGCGTGCGGGCGTTTGCGGGCGCAGCCGCCGATGTCGAGGCGGTCCAGCCACTCCAGGGCGGCGGTCTTGGCGCGGCGGCGCGAGACACCGCGCAGCATCAGGGGCAGCGCCGCGTTCTCCCAGGCGTTCAGTTCCGGGACCAGGACCGGCGTCGGGTCGATCCACGCGAACCGGTCGCGGCGCAGCCGCTCGCGGGTCAGCGGACCCATGGTGTGCACGGGCGTGCTGTTGAACCAGACCTCGCCCTGTTGCGCCCGCAACTGGCCGGACAGGCACTGGAGCAGCGTCGTCTTGCCGCTGCCACGCGGGCCGCCGACGGCGAGGATCTCGCCCTCGCGAACCCCGAGCGAGACGCCGGTGAGCGCGGGCGAGCCGTTGTGGTTGACGTGCAGGGCGCGTGCCCACAGCACGTCGTTGTCCGGCGGAGCCACCATGGCGTACACCTCGGTTCAGATCAGAAATGCCGTGCGGAGTCCCCCTTCCGGGGGAACGAAGGCAGGGCCGATCGGTCACTGGGCACGGTAGGTAGTCGGGGCCAGGAGGCCGGACAGCACGCGGCCCCGGGGCGCCCATTCTCACTCGAACGGGCGGCACCGGGGCCGGTGTTGATCACAGATTCAGCTCATCGGAGCCCCTGGGGGCTCGGCGGGATCAGAGCTTCGCCCACGCCTCCGTCAGGACCTGGCGGACGATGCCCTCGATCTCGTCGAAGGTCGACTGGTCGGAGATCAGCGGCGGCGACAGCTGGATGACCGGGTCACCGCGGTCGTCTGCGCGGCAGTAGAGGCCGTACTCGAAGAGCTTCTTGGAGACGAAGCCGTAGAGCACGCGCTCCGACTCCTCGTCCGTGAAGGTCTCCTTGGTGGCCTTGTCCTTCACCAGCTCGATGCCGTAGAAGAAGCCGTTGCCGCGGACGTCGCCGACGATCGGCAGGTCGTGGAGCTTCTGGAGGGTGGAGAGGAACGCGCTCTCGTTGTCGAGTACGTGCTGGTTGAGGTTCTCGCGCTCGAACAGGTCGAGGTTCGCGAGGCCCACGGCCGCCGACACCGGGTGGCCGCCGAAGGTGTAGCCGTGCAGGAAGGTGTTGTCGCCCTTGTAGAAGGGCTCCGCCAGGCGGTCGCTGATGATGCAGGCGCCGATGGGGGAGTAGCCGGACGTCATGCCCTTGGCGCAGGTGATCATGTCCGGTACGTAGTCGAACTTGTCGCAGGCGAACATCGTGCCGAGGCGGCCGAAGGCGCAGATGACCTCGTCGGAGACGAGCAGCACGTCGTACTGGTCGCAGATCTCGCGCACCCGCTGGAAGTAGCCGGGCGGCGGCGGGAAGCAGCCGCCGGCGTTCTGCACGGGCTCCAGGAAGACCGCGGCGACCGTCTCCGGGCCCTCCATGAGGATCTGCTCCTCGATCTGGTCGGCGGCCCAGCGGCCGAAGGCCTCGGGGGAGACGCCGGATCCCTGGTCGAGGAAGGCGGGGGCGCGGTAGATGTTGGTGTTCGGGACCTTGTGGGCGCCCGGGACCAGCGGCTCGAACGGCGCCTTCAGGGCCGGCAGGCCCGTGATGGACAGGGCGCCCTGCGGGGTGCCGTGGTAGGCGACCGCGCGGGAGATGACCTTGTACTTGGTCGGCTTGCCCTGCAGCTTGAAGTACTGCTTGGCGAGCTTCCAGGCGGTCTCGACGGCCTCGCCGCCACCCGTGGTGAAGAAGACCTTGTTCAGGTCGCCCGGCGCGTAGTTCGCGAGGCGCTCCGCGAGCTCGACGGCCTTCGGGTGGGCGTACGACCAGATCGGGAAGAAGGCCAGCTCCTGCGCCTGCTTCATCGCCGTCTCGGCCAGCTCCCGGCGGCCGTGGCCCGCCTGGACCACGAACAGCCCCGCGAGACCGTCGAGGTAGCGCTTGCCCTTGTCGTCGTAGATGTAGGTGCCCTCGCCACGGACGATCGTGGGGACGGGAGCGTTCTCGTACGAGGACATGCGGGTGAAGTGCATCCACAGGTGGTCGTACGCGGTCTTGCTGAGGTCCTTGGTGGTCACGGCTATCGGGTTCCCCACATGTAGGTCTGCTTCTTCAGCTTGAGGTAGACGAAGCTCTCGGTGGAGCGCACGGCGGGCAGGGCCCGTATGCGTCGGTTGATGACGTCCAGCAGGTGGTCGTCGTCCTCGCAGACGATCTCGGCGAGGATGTCGAACGAGCCCGCGGTCATCACCACGTACTCGACTTCCGGCATGGCGGTCAGGGCGTCCGCCACGGGCTCCAGATCGCCGTCGACGTTGATGCCCACCATCGCCTGCCTGCGGAAACCCACGGTGAGCGGGTCCGTGACGGCGACGATCTGCATCACGCCCTGGTCGAGCAGCTTCTGCACGCGCTGGCGCACGGCCGCCTCGGAGAGGCCGACGGCCTTGCCGATCGCGGCGTAGGGCCTCCGGCCGTCTTCCTGGAGTTGCTCGATGATGGCGAGGGAGACGCTGTCCAGCGAGGGAGTGGTGTTCCCCGACCGGGTGTCTCGGGAGCCCTTTGGCTCTGCGCTGCGACTGGACACGTGCTCACTGTGCATGAGGCATCAGCAGTTCCGCAAGAGTTGATTGATGAAATTCGTTGTCTGCGCGGCCCACATGTGCGGATTTCGCAGTTCTGGGGCGATCGGGGGTATTGAAAACGTGGGGCGCGGGACTAGGGTGGATGTCTCAGTGATTGGACATCTGACTGGAGGGCCGGCAGTGAGCACCGAGCTGCGTCGTCTGCGCAATTACATCGACGGAGAATTCCGCGATGCCGCCGATGGACGGACCACCGACGTGGTCAACCCCGCGACGGGCGAGGCCTACGCCACCGCGCCGCTGTCCGGACAGGCCGACGTCGACGCCGCGATGGCGGCGGCCGCCGCGGCCTTCCCGGCCTGGCGCGACCAGACCCCGGCCGAGCGCCAGAAGGCCCTGCTCAAGATCGCGGACGCCTTCGAGGAGCGGGCCGAGGAGCTGATCGCGGCCGAGGTCGAGAACACGGGCAAGCCCATCGGTCTCACCCGGTCCGAGGAAATCCCGCCCATGGTCGACCAGATCCGCTTCTTCGCGGGCGCGGCGCGCATGCTGGAGGGCCGCGCGGCCGGTGAGTACATGGAGGGCCTGACCTCGATCGTCCGCCGTGAGCCGGTCGGCGTCTGCGCGCAGGTCGCGCCGTGGAACTACCCGATGATGATGGCCGTGTGGAAGTTCGCCCCCGCGCTCGCGGCCGGCAACACCGTCGTCCTCAAGCCGTCGGACACCACGCCCGCCTCCACGGTCCTGATCGCCGAGATCATCGGCTCGATCGTTCCCAAGGGCGTCTTCAACGTCATCTGCGGCGACCGCGACTCCGGGCGCGCGATGGTCGAGCACCCGGTGCCCGCCATGGCGTCGATCACCGGTTCCGTACGCGCGGGCATCTCCGTCGCCGAGTCCGCCGCCAAGGACGTCAAGCGGGTCCACCTGGAGCTGGGCGGCAAGGCGCCGGTCGTCGTCTTCGAGGACACCGACATGGCCAAGGCCGTCGAGGACATCTCGGTCGCGGGCTTCTTCAACGCCGGCCAGGACTGTACGGCCGCCACCCGCGTCCTCGTCCAGGAGTCCATCCACGACGAGTTCGTGGCCGCGCTCGCCAAGGCCGCCGCCGACACGAAGACCGGCATGCCGGACGACGAGGACGTGCTGTACGGGCCGCTCAACAACCCGAACCAGCTGGGGCAGGTCACCGGCTTCATCGAGCGCCTGCCCGCACATGCCAAGGTCGAGGCGGGCGGCCACCGCGTCGGCGACAAGGGCTACTTCTACGCTCCGACCGTGGTGTCGGGGCTGAAGCAGGACGACGAGATCATCCAGAACGAGGTCTTCGGCCCGGTCATCACCGTCCAGTCCTTCACGGACGAGGCGCAGGCCGTCGAGTGGGCGAACGGCGTCGAGTACGCCCTCGCCTCCTCCGTCTGGACCAAGGACCACTCCCGCGCGATGCGCATGGCCAAGGTCCTCGACTTCGGCTGCGTCTGGATCAACACCCACATCCCGCTGGTCGCGGAGATGCCCCACGGCGGCTTCAAGAAGTCCGGCTACGGCAAGGACCTTTCGGCGTACGGGTTCGACGACTACACCCGGATCAAGCACGTGATGACGTCCATCGAGGGCTGACGGACTGACGGTTCGCCACGTACGGAGTGAACGGCACGGCCCCGGGCGGGAGTTGATCCGCCCGGGGCCGTGTTGTGCGTGCCGTGCCGGGTCAGACGGCTTGGGTGAGTACGAGTCCGGCGGTGCTCCGTCCTTCGGCGGACCCCTTCCCGCTCTCGTCGCCCTTCTCGTTCCTGTGCTCCTCGCGGCCGCCGCAGTCCGAGGGCCGGGGCCGGTCGCCCTTGCCGGGCGTCCCGTCGGGCGGGACCGGGGGCGGGACGGTTCGCCCGGTCGCCCGCGTCGATCCGTACGCGTACGCCGTCGCCGTCGTCCGTTGTGTGGATGACGATGTCGGGGAACCGGTCGGGTCCGTGGACTCGCTCGGGCCGTCGTCCTTCGGGGCTCCGCCGACGACCCGCCGCTCGACGGTGCGGACGGGGAGGAACCGTCCGACGGGCCTCGATCGAAGCGGCACTCCGAGGTCGTTCACCGAGGCGGTTCAGCAAGGTGTCCAGAGACCCGCACGAGTGAACGTCACACGCGTCACTCCGCCGGGCGAGGAAGTGGCCTCGACCTCGTAGTCCTTCTCGGGGCCCTCCAGGCCGTCCCAGAGGCGTATGCCTCGGCCCAGCAGGATCGGGACCACCACGACGTGCAGGCGGTCGATGAGCCCGGCGGCAAGGAAGTCGCGGACCACGGTGGGGCCACCGCCGATGCGTACGTCCTGGCCGTCCGCCGCCTCGCGGGCCGTCTCCAGCCCTTCGGCGGGCGAAGCGCCGAGGACGTGGAACGTCGTGCCGCCCTCCATCCCGATCGACGGGCGAGGGTGATGCGTGAGGGCGAAGGTCGGTGTGTGGAACGGCGGGTTGGGACCCCACCACCCCTTCCACTCCGGGGCCTCGCGCCATCCGGGACAGCCGAACTTCCCGGCGCCCATGACCTCGGCGCCGATCCCGGGGTCGAACTGCCGGGCGAAGGCGTCGTCGAGACCGCCGGTCCCGCCGGGCCGGTGGGTCATCTCGTGCCGGAACCGGGTGGTGAACATCCACTGGTGCGGCCTTTCGCCGGCGTGGCCGAACGGCGCGTCACGGCTCAGGCCCTCGCCGGTGCCGGACCCGGCTCACCTCGGCGGTGCCGTGCCGGGCCCGTGAACGCCCAACTGCCTTTGTTGAAAAGGCCATTGACTTCGCAGCGCGCTGTGTGGACCGTGTGATGACACGCGTCTCATTGTGTGTGAGTCCGCCTCGGGCAAGGCATGGACACGGGGGTGTCATGGGGAACGCACGCAGGCTGCCCATGCTGGTGGCGGTCGTGGTGGGGCTGGTGCTGCTCGCGGCCGTCGGCGTGGTGGTGAGCGCGTCCGTCGGCGGTTCGGGCGACGACTGCGACGTACGGCTTGAGGTGAACTCCTCGACGGAGAAGGGCGATCTGCTCGCCGACCTGGCCGAGGACTACAACGACTCCGGGCGTGAGCTGGCGGACGGGAAGTGCGCCCGAGTGGCGGTGTCGGAGACGAGTTCCGGCGTCACCAAGGACGCACTCGCCCAGGGGTGGGACGAGCGGCGCGACGGCACGCCCGAACCACAGGTGTGGACGCCGTCCTCCTCGCTTTGGCTGACACTGCTCCAGCACGACGCGACCGCCGCCGACCGCAAGCTGCTCACCGACGAGAAGCCGCGGTCGCTCGCCACCAGCCCGCTGGCGATCGGCATGCCCCGGCCCATGGCGGAGGCACTCGGCTGGCCGGAGAAGAAGATCGGCTGGCGGGACGTGCTGTCACTGACGGAGAAGGGCTGGGCCTCGGTCGGCCGGCCCGAGTGGGGCCGCTTCAGCCTGGGCAAGGACAACCCGCACACCTCCACCTCCGGCCTGGGCGCGACCGTGGCCACCTTCTACGCCGCCACCGGCCGCTCCAGCGACCTCACCGTGAAGGAGGTCGAGGACCCGAAGACCCGGCGGTTCGTGGCCGGGGTCGAGTCGGGTGTCCTGCACTACGCCTCCGACGCGACCGCGTACATGGCCAACCTCGCCGAGGCGGACGCCGACGGGCAGGCCCTGTCGTACGCCAGCGCCATCGCCGTACAGGAACAGCTGATCCACCTCTACAACCAGGGCAGCCCCACGGGCGAGACCGAGCGGATCGGCAAGGGGAAGAAGCCGCAGGTGCCTCTGGTGGCCGTGCACCCGGCCGACGGCACGCTCATGTTCGACCACCCCTTCGCGGTGCTGCCCACGGCGTCCAAGGCGCAGCGGGCCGCGGCCGCCGACTTCCGTGCCTTCCTGCTGGAGGACGCTCAGCAGCGCCGCTTCCAGCAGACCGGATTCCGTGACCACGAGGGCAACGCCGGCAGTGGACTCGCCCGCTCGGTCAGCCTGTCCGAGCAGAGCGAGGGGAACCTGTCACTGATCGACCCGCCCGCGGCCGACGTGCTGGCGGCGGTCGTGGACAGCTGGGACGAGCTGCGCAAGAAGGCCCGGGTACTGCTCGTCATGGACGTCTCCGGGTCGATGAGCCAGACCGCGGGCGGCGGACAGAGCCGGATGGAGGCGGCCAAGAAGGCCGCCGCCGACACGCTCGACCTCTACCACCCCGACGACGAGGTCGGCCTGTGGGCGTTCTCCACCGAGACCGACGACCATCCCGAGCCGTACCGGGAGATCGTGCCGCCGCGCCCCGTCCGCGACAACGAACAGCGGCTCACCGAAGCCATCAACGGGCTCAACGCCGAAGGCGGCACCGCCCTCTACAGCACCGTGCGCGCCGCCCAGAAGGAGATGCTGGCCGACCTGGACACCGACCGCATCAACGCCGTCGTCGTCCTGACCGACGGCCGGAACGAGTACCCGGCCGACAACGACCTCGACGCACTTCTGCGCGACCTCGACGCCAGTCAACTGGAGCGTTCCGTACGCGTCTTCACCGTCGCCTTCAGCGGCCAGGCCGACTTCGGCACGCTCACGAAGATCGCCGCCGCCACCAAGGCCACCTCCTACGACGCCCGTGACCCGGCGGTCATCGACAAGGTGATGGTCTCCGTCATCAGCAACTTCTGACCCGGCACAGCACGGGAAGACGGGCTCAACCCCATGGGCGGTACCGACAGACCGAACCCCATGGGCAGCGCAGACAGAGAGGACACGATGGGCAGCCGTCTCCTTCCCGCCGCCGCGGTCACGCTGTTCGCCGCCGCGGGCAGCGTCACGGCTCTCCTCGCCGGCGCCCCGGCCACCGCCGCCCTGCCCGTCGGCGCGGGCGTCGGCGGCCTCGTGTGGGGGACGCACGCCCTCACCGGCCGTTTCACCCGCCCCGCGGCGTCGGCATCCGCGAGGTCCGCGACCGGCCGGACGGACGCCCGGAACGCGGGTCGGCGGACGGACCCGACCGCCGACCCGACGTCCGACCCGTTGCCCGAAGCGCCCGCCGACGCCGTCCGATGGCTGACCCGCGCGTCGGCGGCCGCCGACCGGCTGCAGCACCAGTGCCGGCAGAGCCCCAACGCCTCGCTCTGGCCGACGCTGGCAACGGCGGCGACATCTGTACGGGCCGCGGCCGACCGGCTGACGGCGGCGGCCGAGGCGGTCCGCGTCATCGACACCAGCGGCACGCCCGCCGACCACCAGGCCCTGCGGCGCGACCAGAAGCGCCTGGAGGGAGAGGCCCGGGCCCTCCCCGAGGGCCCGCTGCGGCGGGCCAAACAGGACGCCGCGCGCGCCACGGGCGAACGTGCCGCCACCCTGAAGCGCCTGGCCGAACTGCGCCAGCTCCTGATCACCACCATGGAGGCCACCGCTCTGCGTCTGGAAGCCGCGGCGGAGCGTGGGGCCATGCTGCTGTCCCTCCAGGCGGCGACGGACGCCTCCGCCGCACCTCCGGACCTCACCGCCCTCGACCACGAGCTCGACGCCGTACAGACCGGGCTGGACACACTCGACGAGATCACCCGCTCCCTGCACGGCACGGCCGACGAACAGCCGGAGTGAGGCGGCGACGCATGCGCGAGAAGGGCCGCCTGGTGGCCACGATGTTCTGGTCCCTGGTCGCCGTACCGATCGCGGTTCCCTTGGCCTCCCATGGCTTCGGAACCGAATGGGTGGCGGTCATCGTCCTCCTTGCGATCGTCTCAGGCAGCATGGTCCTGGCAAGCGGCCATTTCTGGGACTACGGGTCGCGCCCCACGCCGCGAGAGTTCCTGACCGCGGTGCCCGGGCTCACCGCCTCCGCTCTGCTTGTCTCAGCACCATGGTTGGCCCCTTGGGCCCTCCATGATCTGGCCGGGCAGCCGGCCCTGGCCCGCGTCATCAAGGCCGAGCCCGCTGTCGACAGGAAGAACGACGACACCGGGCGTACCCACTACCGCATCGCGGACGCGGCGACCGAGCGTGACCTCGGCCGGTTGCGGTTCGGCCCACGGACACGCGTACCCGCCGGCGCCGTCGTCTCCGTCTCCGTGATCCCGGACGGTTGGTCGCCGCCCGTCGCCACCGAACGCCTGAAGGACGCCGACACCCTCGTCACCGCATTCGCTGTCCTCGTCACCGTCCACGTCCTCACCTGTGCCGCCACGGCAGCGGCATGGCCGCGCAGAATCCAGGGCTGAGCGCCCCGGCCGCCGCGGCCGGATCCTCAGCTTCCGGTACCGAAGGCCGCCCCGATGATCCGCTCCGCCACCGGGTTCATCTCCTCGCTCTTCGCGTCGGTCGCGTTCACCGAGTACACGAGGGTGCGTGACAGATCGCGTGTGGCGGCGATCGCCGTGTTGTAGCCGGGCCTGGCGCCGGACTTGGCCCAGACGACGGTGTCGTCGTCGATCTCGAACTGCTGGAGGCCGGCGCTCATCGTCGCGTTCGGTACGTCGGGGAGCGTGAACATCTCCTTGTCCAGGAGGGGTTGGGGCACCAGCCGGCCGCGGAACAGGGCGAAGAGCAGGCGCTCCAGGTCCTCCGTCGTGGAGATCATGTCGCCCGCGGCCCACCGGTCCGACATGTTCCACACGGTGGCGTCCACCAGCCTGCCGTCCGCCAGGATCTGGTAGCCGCGGTTGTGCGGGCCGTGGATACGCGGGTCGGGTCCGCCGGGGAAGGACGTGTGACGCATCCCGGCCGGCCGCAGGACCCGTACGGCCGCCTGGTGCTCGTACGTGTCGCCGGTGACCTTCTCGATGAGCAGGCCGAGCACCGTGTAGTCGATGTTGGCGTACTGCTGCCGTTCGCCCGGGCAGAAGGCGGGGCCGGCGGCGACGGACGAGGCCACGACCGCCTCGGGGGTCAGGGTCTCGAACCGCCGCTCGTAGCCCGCACCGTTCACGTCACCCAGCGTCGCTCCCGGCTTCAGCCCGCTGGTGAAGGTCAGCAACTGCCGTACGGTGATGGGCTTGAACGCCTTCGTGAGGAGGCCGGGGAGGTAGGTCTGGACGTGTCCGTCCAGGTCGATCGTGCCTTCGGCGGCGAGCTGCAGCACGACGGCCGCGGTGACCACCTTGGTGGTCGAACCGGCCCTGAAACGCCCGTGTTCCAGAGCCTTGCGGCCCCTCGCCAGGTCGTGCACCCCGGCGCTGCCCCGCCAGGTGCCGGCCTTGCCCCCGACGCGTACGAGCGCGGCCGTCGTGTCCTTGTCCGGGATTCCCTTGAGCGCTTCGCGTAACGCCTTGTCGGTCTTCGGACTCACGGTCTCCCGTACGACCGCCGTGGGGGTGGGGGCGGCGAGCGCGGTCCCGGCCAGGGGCCCCGCGGTGAGGCCCAGGACCACGAGGGCGGCGCAAGCGGTACGTATACGGAGATGCATCGGCTGACTCCCAGGGGTGATCGGTGACCTTCATCCTCCGGTCGTACGCCGTCGCCGCGGATCCTCTCCGAGGAGGGCGCCGACCCTGGCCGTGACCCCCATCAACTGCGGTGCGGGGCAAGGGTGTTGTCAGGGGTTCCCCCTAGGGCGACGTACGCCTTCACGAGAAAAACTGTTATCGCGGAAGCCCCTCCTCCGTCTCCTGTGCACACGCAGCACACACAGCACGTGTGCAACACGCACCACACCCGCCCCTCCATCCGCACAGGAGTTGTTCGTGGCAGAGCACAACAAGCACCGCATCAGCCGTCGCAGCGCCCTCCAGCTGGCCGGTGGTGTCGCCGCCGCGGGGGCCGTGGGGGGTATCGCGGTCTCGTTGAGCGGTGGTGACTCGGCCGACGCGGCGCAGAGCGGTGCCTCCCCGTCGTCCGGTGAGTCCGCCGGGAAACCGGTCTTCGCGCACCCCGGCATGCTGCACAACGCCGGCGACCTCAACCGGGCCAGGGTGCGCGTCGCCGCCCGCCGGGAGCCCTGGACGGCGGGCTGGCAGCGGCTGACCGCCAACCGGCACTCCGCGAGCACCTGGACCCCCAGGCCGCGGGCCACGGTCGTCCGCGGCGGCACCGGGCAGAACTACGTGACCCTCTACAACGACATCCACGCCGCCTACCAGAACGCCCTGCGCTGGAAGATCGCCGGTACGAAGGAGAACGCCGAGGCGGCCGTCGCGATCCTCAACGCCTGGTCGGCCACGCTCACCGCGGTCAACGGCAACGCCGACCGGTTCCTGGCCGCCGGGCTCTACGGCTACCAGTTCGCCAACGCCGCCGAGCTGGTGCGCGACCACGACGCCTTCGACCTGGCCCGCTTCCAGAAGATGATGCTCACGGTCTTCCACCCCATGAACGAGGACTTCCTCACCCACCACAACGGCGCCGTCATCACCAACTACTGGGCCAACTGGGACCTGTGCAACATGGCTTCGGTCATGGCGATCGGCATCCTCTGCGACGACAGGGCCCTGTTCGACCGCGCGGTGGAGTACTTCAAGAAGGGGGCGGGCAACGGCTCGATCGCGAACGCCGTCCCCTTCGTCCACGAGTCCGACGGTCTCGCCCAGTGGCAGGAGGCCGGCCGCGACCAGGGGCACACCGCTATGGGCATGGGCCAGATGGGCGCGATCTGCGAGATGGCCTGGAACCAGGGCGTCGACCTCTACGGCTACGACGACAACCGGTTCATGAAGGCCGCCGAGTACGTCGCCAAGTACAACCTCGGCGGCGACGTGCCCTTCACCAAGTACACCTGGCGCAGCGGCACCGGGAGGGGCAGGTACAACGAGCAGGCTGTGATCTCCGGCATAGCGCGTGGAGAGACTCGTCCCGTTTGGGAGATCCTGCACTGCCACTACGCGCGCCGCCGCCGGCTCTCCGTTCCGAACATCACGGCCATGGCTGAGAAGGTGCGTGCGGAAGGCGGAGGCGGCGACTACGGGCCGAACAGCGGCGGCTTCGACCAGCTCGGTTTCGGGACGCTGCTCTACGCCAAGTGACAGCTCTTGGGGAAGGAACGTACGTGAACGGGCGGCAGTGGCGTACGACGATCGCGGCGGCGCAGGCCGGTGACCGGCGCGCGCTCGACGAACTCGTCGAGGGCTGGCTGCCGCTGGTCTACAACATCGTCGGCCGCGCGCTGAACGGTCACGCCGACGTCGACGACGTCGTGCAGGAGACCATGCTGCGGGCCGTCGACAACCTCGGCACGCTGCGTGATCCGGACAGCTTCCGCTCCTGGCTGGTCGCCATCGCCATGCGGCAGATACGCGACCGGGCCAGACGCCGGACCTCCGAGTCACTGGCCGACGACACGGCCCAGGAAGCCACCGACTTCGCCGAACTAACCGTGCTGCGGCTCCAGTTGGAGGGGCAGCGGCGCGAGGTCGCGGAGGCGGTGCGCTGGCTCGACGACGAGGACCGGCAGTTGCTGTCGCTGTGGTGGCTGGAGGTCGCGGGCGAACTCACCCGGCGCGAACTGGCGGCGGCCGTCGGCATCAGCCGCCAGCACACCGCCGTACGCGTCCAGCGGATGAAGGCCCGTCTGGAGGCCGCGCGCGGCATCGTGCGGGCCCTCGACTCGTCCTGCCCCGAACTGCGCGAGCTGACCGCCCGCTGGGAGGGGCGCCCCGACTCGGTGTGGCGCAAACGGCTGGCCCGGCACATCCGGGGCTGCCGCCACTGCGCGGCGCCCGGCGAGGCGGTCGTACCGGCCGAACGGCTGCTCGTCGGGCTCGCGCTCGTCCCGATCCCGGTCGGCTTCACGCTCTCGCTCGCCCTCGGCGGCAAGACGGCGGCCGCCGCGACGACCGCCGCCACGGGGGTCGGCTGGTCCGCCAAGGTCGCCGCCGCGCTCACCAAGCCCGCCGTCGCCATGACCGCCGGGGCGACCATCGTCGCGGGCGGCGCGTACGTCGTCACTCAGCCGGACTCGGCGCCGCCCAGGGCCGCCGCGCCCCCCACCGCGGCGAGCACCTCGCGGCCGAAGGCACCGAGCCCCACCGCGACGCGCGGCCCGTCACCGTCCCCCAGCAGAACCCGGACGGACCTGTACGGCACGGTCGTCGACGCCCTCGACAGGGCCCCGGACCCGAACGCGCGCCCCGCGGACCTGCCGCGCCGCCCCGAGTCCGGGCTCACCAGCACCGGCGGACCCAAGGCCGTGATGCAGCACCGCGGGGACAACGTGACGCTCAGCGGCCAGGGCTATGTGCTGGTGCGCTGGCAGATCTCCCCCAAGTCGCGGCCCGGCGCCCTCGTCATGCCGGCCTGGACCGGCCTCAAGGGGAAGCTGTTCCACGTGGCGTCGGGTGGCGGACGCCGGATGGACGACACCTTCGCGGAGAACGCCGACGGCTACACCTCCGGCATGGGCGGGCCGCGTGTCGGCTACGCCGTCCTGCCGGCCGGCACCCAGCAGATGTGGCAGAACGAGTACTTCTACGTCGACGGCACCGTCACCCTCGTCCAGAACGAGCGGGGCGCCGACTACGGGCTGACCGTCTTCCCGTCGAACCGGGACGCCGTGACCGAGGACGTCATGACCGGCCCCGCCCAGGGCGCCATCCGCTACGGCCTCGTCCGCGACACCGGAGACGACACGGCACCGATTCCCCAGTACGTCACCCGCTCGACCCCGACCGACGCGACGACGGTCCGTCAGAAGTCGGAGCTGAAGGGCTAGTTGCGCGTTCCTGGGCCGCCATGACCTCGTCCCCGTGGTCGAAGGCCCATGCCCCGAACGTCTCGATCGGGTCGAGCAACGTCCGCCCCAGCGCGGTGAGTTCGTACTCCACCCGGGGCGGCGACCCGGCGTACGCGCGCCGCACGACCAGACCGTTGAACTCCAGCCGCCGCAGGGTCTCCGTCAGGACCTTCTGGCTGATCCCGCCGATGTGTTCACGCAGTTCACCCGGCCGCCGGGGCCCGTGCCGCAGCGCCCAGAGGACCACGGCGTTCCAGGTGTTGGAGAGCAGGTCGAAGGCGAGCCGGGCGCGGCAGTCGGCGAGGAAGAACGGTTCGGTGCTCACATACCGAATGGTGCCCGAGCGGCTTCCTAGTGTCGTGGGAGATCGACCCACGGACCGGAGGCAGAGGCGTATGCGGATAGGGATTCTCGGCACGGGCGGCATGGCGGACGCGCTCGGCACGCAATGGCGGCGGGCCGGACACGAGGTGCTCGCGGGAAGCCGATCGGGCGGGTTGAGGGAGGCGGCCGAGTTCGGCACGGACGCGGTGCTGCTGGCACTGCCGTACACGGCGGTGGTCGACGTGGTCGCCGGTCTTGAGGAGGTGCTCCGTGGGCGGGTGTTGATCGACTGCACCAACCCGGTGGGCCCGGGCTTCGCCCTGCTCACGGCGGGCGGGCCCGCGGCTGCCGAGCGCATCGCCTCCGCCGCCCCGGGCGCGCCCGTCGTCAAGGCCTTCAACCTCTGCCACGAGGACGTCTGGCGGCTGACCCCGCCGGTCTTCGACGGCCGCCCGCTGGCGGTCCCGCTGTGCGGCGACGACGAGGCCGCGCTGACCGTCGTACACCGGCTCGTACGCGACCTGGGCTGCGAGCCGTTGAACGCGGGCGGCCTGGACCGGGCAGGGCTGCTGGAGGCGACGGCGGCGCTGCTGATCGGGCTGTGGGTGGGGGAAGGGGCGGACGCCCAGGCGATCGCCCCGCCACTGCAGTTCGCGCAGCCCTCTTCCTAGACTTCTGGACCCTTGCGCAGGGCGCACAGCGTGTCGATGCGGTTCGTGGTGATCGAGTCGACGCCCGCGTCGAGCAGGCGCCGCATGGAGCGGCGGGTGTCGGGCGTCCACACGGACACCAGATACCCGTCGCGATGCGTACGGGCGATCGTGTCGCGACCGGCAAGCCCGAAGCGGTAGTTGAGCCACCGGGGCCGCACCGCGTCGAGCAGCGCGGGCCGCGGGGGCGCGAGGGTCGTCCAGGTGAGGGCGATCTCCGCGGCGGGGTCGGCCGCGCGGACGGCGAGCATGGTGTCGGCGCCGGCGCAGTAGTACACGCGCTCCTCGGCGCCGAGGTCACGGATGACGCCGACGATCCGGCGGACGGCACGCGCGTCCGCCGGACCCGGCAGGTCGACCATGAACCGGCCGTCGTCCGTCGACTTGAGGGCCTCCTCCAGCGTGGGAACACCGCCGGAGGTCAGGCCCCGCACCTCGTCCGAGGAGAGCGACAGCAACGGCCGGTCCTGTTCCCACAGCCGCTTCAGCGTGCTGTCGTGCAGCAGCACGGGCACGCCGTCGCGGGTGAGCCGGACGTCGATCTCCACGGCGTCCGCGCCCTGTTGGAGCGCGGAACGCAGGGAGTCGATCGTGTTCTCGCGGACGCGGTAGGGGTCGCCGCGATGGGCCACGGCTGTCACGGTACGCATGGGCCCATTGTGCTGGCTCCGCGTCGGCTCAGGGAGCGAGCCAGTCAGAGGTGTACGTGTCGATGTCCTCGGCGAGCTTCGCCTTGCCGGCGTCGTCGAGGAAGGAGACCTCGACGGCGTTCTTGGCGAGCGCGGCGAGACCCCGCTCGTCCAGGTCGAGGAGGCGGGCGGCGACCGCGTACTCGTTGTTGAGGTCGGTGCCGAACATCGGCGGGTCGTCGGAGTTGATCGTGACGACGACTCCGGCCCGGACGAACTCCTTTATGGGGTGCTCGTCGAGCGTGCGGACCGCGCGGGTGGCGATGTTGGACGTCGGGCAGACCTCCAGCGGGATCCGGTGCTCGGCGAGGTGCGCGAGGAGCTTCGGGTCCCGGGCGGAGCTGGTGCCGTGGCCGATGCGCTCGGCGCGCAGATCGGTCAGCGCGTCCCAGATCGTCTCCGGTCCCGTCGTCTCGCCCGCGTGCGGCACGGAGTGCAGGCCGGCCGCGATCGCACGGTCGAAGTACGGCTTGAACTGCGGCCGGGGCACGCCGATCTCGGGTCCGCCGAGCCCGAAGGAGACCAGGCCCTCCGGGCGGAGCTTGTCGGTGGTGGCGAGCCGGACCGTCTCCTCGGCGGATTCGAGTCCCGCCTCGCCCGGGATGTCGAAGCACCAGCGCAGCACGGTCCCGAAGTCGGCCTCGGCGGACGTGCGCGCGTCCTCGATCGCCTCCATGAAGGCGCCCTCGTCGATACCGCGACGGGTCGACGAGAACGGCGTGACCGTCAGCTCGGCGTAGCGGATCTGCTGACGGGCCATGTCCCGGGCGACCTCGTACGTCAGCAGACGTACGTCCTCGGGGGTGCGGATCAGGTCGACGACGGACAGGTACACGTCGATGAAGTGGGCGAAGTCCGTGAAGGTGAAGAAGTCGGCCAGGGCCTCGGGGTCCGAGGGCACCTTGGAGTCGGGGTGGCGGGCGGCCAGTTCGGAGACGATACGGGGGGAGGCTGAGCCGACGTGGTGGACGTGGAGTTCGGCCTTGGGCAGTCCGGCGATGAAGGCGTGCAGGTCGTGGTGGTCGGTCAAGGGTTCCTCCCCGGGAACGGCGCCCGGCCGTGTGTCCGGCGGACGCGGGTGATCGGCTGATCGATGGTTCAGGGATCATCGTAGGACGCGGTCCGTGCAGGGGAGGCCCGGGCCGTAGCATGACGCTACGTACGACAGAGGGGACTCCGCGCATGTCCGACGACGCGCAGACACCGGGTGCGGCGGCCGGCGACGAATCGGGGGCCCGCCCCCAGGACGCGGCTCCCGCGGCGAAGGTCCCGCTGAGCAAGCCGTCCGCCTCCGCCGAGCCGAACCCCTGGGCCCCGCCGACGGACGCGGCCCCTGGAGAGGGGGCCGGCCCGACGCCGCCTTCGGTGCACGACCAGCAGACGGTGACATCGCTGCCGGGCGGGCTGCCGCAGGCTCCGGGTGCGGGTGCGGGTGCGGGTGCGGGACCGGGCACTCCGGTGCCTCCCGGCTCAGGCTCCGCGGCTCCCTCGGGCCCTGCGGCTCCCTCGGGCCCGCAGCCCTGGGCCAACCCGTTCGCGCCGCCGGTCGCCTCGGCCCCGCCGAACCCCTTCGGGCCTCCTGGAGGAGCGCCCCACCCGTACGCGCCCCCGGCCGGGCCCCACCCCCACCCCGCTCCCGGCTCCTCCGTTCCCCCGCCGCCCATCGCGCCCGAGGGCCCCGGGCAGATGCCGTACGGCTACGGCTACCCGGGATACCCCGCCTACGGTGGCCCCGGCGGGGGTCCCGGCTACAGCTGGCCGGGGATGCCCATGGCGCCCAGCAACGGGCTGGGCACGGCCGGGCTCGTGCTCGGCATCATCGCGGCGGTCGGCTTCTGTCTGTGGCCGGTCGCCCTCGCCTGCGGGATCCTCGCGGTGATCTTCGGCGCGATCGGCCGCGGGAAGGCGCGTCGCGGCGAGGCCACGAATCCCGGCCAGGCGCTGGCCGGCATCATCTGCGGTGCCGTCGGGATAGCCCTGGCCATCGCCTTCGTGGTGGTGTTCCTGATCGTCCCCGACGACTCCGAAAGCGACTCGGGATCCGTGAACGACGGCTTCAACACGTCCCTGACGGTCACTGGCTGACCTGCGAGTGGGCGGGGCCCTGGGGTGGGTCGGGTTTGACGCCGAGTGCCGAGTGCGGGCCGACCTCGGCTGAGCGCGCAGTTCCTCGCGCCCCTAAAAGCGCAGGGTGCCCCACGCTTCTTAGGGGCGCGAGGAACTGCGCGAGCAACCCCAGAACACCCGCACCCAACAACCAACCCGAGCCCCACCCACCTCAGGGGCGCGGGGAACTGCGCACTCAGCCCCGACCCACCCGCAGCCCTCAAAGAGCCCGCAACCGACCCCTCGCCTCCATCAGCGCGAACCCCAGCAGGTTCGGCCCCCTCCACCGCTCGGGATCGAACGCGCGGTCGTCGTTCGTCGCCAACCCGATCCCCCACACCCGGTCGACAGGGCTGGCCTCGACAAGCACCCGCTCCCCCGTGCCCAGCAGAAACGACCGAAGTTCGCCGTCCGAGGCGAACTTCCGCACGCTGCCCTCCACGACGATCTCGAACCGCTCCCGCTCCCAGGCGGCCTCGTCGAACCCCCGCACCAGCCGCCCCGCCTTCTTGGCGAGCGCGGGATTCGGGGCGTCGAGAGCGGCCCGCTCGGCCCGCTCGTCACCGAACAGCCGCGCTTTCCGCGCCATCATCCAGTGCTCGGCCGTCCGGTACTCGACTCCGTCCACCGTGAACGGCGACGGCCACCACTGACTCAGACAGCCCGCTCCCACCTGCCCGTCGGCCCGCGCCCGGTGCCCCCAGAAGTGCAGGTACTTGACTCTTTCCCCCGACCGGACCGCACTGACCAGCGCGTCCCGTGAATCGATCTTCCCCATGCACGCGAGTCTGGCAGGCACCACTGACACTTCGTCCCTCCTTTTTCAAGGGAACTCGACACCTGGTCGACAGATTCCGTCGCGTAACCAAAAGGCAACAACGGAATCACTTGTTGGAGGGGCATTGCTCTGTCAGGATCGGCACTCAAATCGAGCTGGAGCTACGCCGACCCCCGGTGCACGGGGAGGACGGCGGAGGAGAGCGACATGCACAATCCGGGCCATCGCTTCCAGGCACAGGACCGCTTCGAGGCGGGCGCGCAGTACATCGCGGGCCGACTGACGAAGGGCACGTCCGGCCGCACCCACGCGGTCGTCGACCCGGCCACCGGCGACGACGTATACACGTACGAGCTGGCGAGCACCGCGGACGTGGATGCGGCCGTCGCCGCCGCCCGCGAGGCGTTCCCGGGCTGGGCCGCGACCACCCCGGGCGAGCGCTCGGACGCCATGCACCGCTTCGCCGCCGTGCTGGCCGACCGCGCGGAGGAGTTCGCGCAGGCGGAGTCGCTCCAGTGCGGCAAACCGATCAAGCTGACCCGGGAGTTCGACGTCCCGGGCACGATCGACAACACCGCCTTCTTCGCGGGCGCCGCCCGGCAGCTGCAGGGCCAGTCCGCGGGCGAGTACTCCGGCGACCACACCTCGTACGTACGCCGTGAACCCATCGGTGTCGTCGGCTCCATCGCGCCCTGGAACTACCCCCTCCAGATGGCCGCCTGGAAGGTCCTCCCGGCGATCGCCGCGGGCAACACCATCGTCCTGAAGCCCGCCGAGCTCACCCCGCTCACCTCGCTGCTGTTCGCCGAGGCAGCCACCCGGGCGGGCATCCCCGACGGTGTCGTCAACATCGTCACCGGGGCCGGCAAGGACGCAGGTGAGCATCTCGTCGGGCACCCCGACGTCGCCATGACCTCCTTCACCGGCTCCACCGCGGTCGGCAAGCGCGTCGCCGAGATCGCCACCGCCACCGTCACGCGCCTCCACCTGGAACTCGGCGGCAAGGCGCCCTTCGTGGTCTTCGACGACGCGGATCTGGAGGCCGCCGTGCACGGCGCGGTGGCGGGCTCCCTCATCAACACGGGCCAGGACTGCACGGCCGCCACGCGCGCGTACGTACAAAGGCCCCTCTACGAAGAGTTCGTTTCCAGGACCGCGGACCTGATGGCGACCGTCCGGCTCGGCGATCCGTTCGCGCCGGACACCGACCTCGGGCCGCTCATCTCGTTCGCCCAGCGCGACCGCGTCGCCGGTTTCGTCGACCGGGCGCGCTCCTACGCGCGCGTGGTCACCGGCGGCGAGATCCCGCGGGACCTCAAGCACGGCGCGTACTACCGGCCCACCCTGGTCGCGGACGCCGCGCAGGACAGCGAGATCGTGCGGTCCGAGCTCTTCGGCCCCGTCCTCGTCGTCCTGCCCTTCGACAGCGACGACGAAGGCATCCGGCTCGCCAACGACACCCCGTACGGCCTGGCCGCCTCCGCGTGGAGCCGTGACGTGTACCGCGCGAACCGTGCCACGCGCGAGATCAAGGCGGGCTGCGTGTGGGTCAACGACCACATCCCGATCATCAGCGAGATGCCGCACGGCGGTTACAAGGCGTCCGGCTTCGGCAAGGACATGTCCTCGTACTCGTTCGAGGAGTACACCCAGATCAAGCACGTCATGTTCGACAACACCGCGGTGGCCAGGAAGGACTGGCACCGCACGATCTTCGGGGACCGCTAGTCGTCACCGGCCAAGACCAGGCCGACCCTCCCGAAAGGGCACCACGAGCATGGAGCAGTACGAGCCCGACAGCCTGTCCTCGGCCCAGCTGGCCGCCATGCGGCGCAGCCTCAGGAACGGCAGGGCCTCCCTCACCCGCCGTTCGCTGCTGCGTACCGGCACCGGCGGCGCACTCGCCCTTGGCGGGCTCGGGACGCTGAGCGCCTGCGGGATCCCCGCGGCGAAGAACACCGCGGGCGTCTCGTCCGAGGACCACTCGGCCAAGGAGAAGCAGATCAACTTCTCCAACTGGACCGAGTACATGGACGTGGACGACAGCGAGAAGCACCACCCCACGCTCGACGAGTTCACCAAACGCACCGGCATCAAGGTCAAGTACACCGAGGACATCAACGACAACGTCGAGTTCTTCGGGAAGCTCAAGCCGCAGCTCGCGGCGGGCCAGGACACCGGCCGCGACCTGATCTGCGTCACCGACTGGCTGGCCGCCCGGCTCATCCGCTTCGGCTGGGTGCAGAAGCTGAACGCCTCCAACCTGCCGCACGCGTACGCCAACCTCTCCCAGCAGTTCCGTACGCCGGACTGGGACCCGGGACGCGCGTACTCCTACCCCTGGACCGGTATCTCCACGGTCATCGCCTACAACAAGAAGGCGCTGGACGGCGTGGAGGTGAAGTCACTCTCCGACATGCTCGACAACCCCAGGCTCAAGGGGCGCATAGGCCTGCTGTCGGAGATGCGGGACAGCATGGGCATGACGCTGCTCGACATGGGCAAGGACCCGGCGAAGTTCAGCGACGACGACTTCGACGCGGCGATCGCCCGCCTCCAGAAGGCCGTCGACAAGGGCCAGATCCGCCGCTTCACCGGCAACGACTACACCTCCGACCTCACCAAGGGCGACCTCGCGGCCTGCGTCGCCTGGGCCGGTGACGTCGTCCAGCTCAAGGCCGACAGCCCGGACGTCGACTTCGTCATCCCGGAGAGCGGCTATCTGACCTCCACGGACAACCTGCTGGTCCCGGGCAAGGCGCGGCACAAGACCAACGCCGAGCGGCTCATCGACTACTACTACGAGCCCGGTCCGGCCGCGCAGCTCGCCGCGTACATCAACTACGTCTGTCCCGTCGACGGCGTGAAGGCCGAGCTGGCGAAGATCGACGAGTCGGCGGCGAACAACCCGCTGATCATTCCCGACGCCGCCATGGCGGCCAAGTCCCATTCCTTCCGCTCCCTGAGCACGAAGGAAGAGACGGCCTACGAAGAGAAGTTCGCAAAGCTGACGGGAGCGTGATCACCGTGACCATGAAGAACACAGACACCAGCGGTGACGTCCGCCTCTCCGGAATCAGCAAGACCTACGGCTCCTTCACCGCCGTCCATCCCCTCGACCTGACCGTGCCCCAGGGCTCGTTCTTCGCCCTCCTGGGCGCCTCTGGCTGCGGCAAGACCACCACGCTGCGCATGATCGCCGGTCTGGAGGAACCTTCCTCCGGCTCGGTCCGGCTCGGCGACCAGGACGTGACGAACCTGCCGCCGTACAAGCGGCCGGTGAACACCGTCTTCCAGTCGTACGCGCTCTTCCCGCACCTCGACATCTTCGAGAACGTCGCCTTCGGTCTGCGCCGACGCGGCATCAAGTCGGTGAAGAAGCAGGTCGAGGACATGCTGGAGCTGGTCCAGCTCGGCGAGCAGGCCCGCAAGAAGCCGCACCAGCTCTCCGGCGGCCAGCAGCAGCGCGTCGCCGTGGCCCGCGCGCTGATCAACACCCCCAAGGTGCTCCTCCTCGACGAGCCCCTCGGCGCCCTCGACCTCAAGCTGCGCCGCCAGATGCAGCTGGAGCTCAAGCGCATCCAGACCGAGGTCGGCATCACCTTCGTGCACGTCACGCACGACCAGGAGGAGGCCATGACCATGGCCGACACGGTCGCCGTGATGAACGCGGGCCGTGTCGAGCAGCTCGGCTCGCCCGCCGACCTCTACGAGAACCCGAACACCACGTTCGTCGCCAACTTCCTCGGCACCTCGAACCTCATCGAGGCCGAGGTCGACACCAAGTCCGGCGACGACATCGTCCTGAAGGCGGGCGGCGGCAAGCTCGTCCTGCCCGCCGCGCGGTGTTCCGCGCCCACGACGACCGGCGGCAAGGTCCTCGTCGGCGTACGCCCCGAGAAGATCTCGCTCACGCACGCCGACGACGCGGGCGAGATCCCGGTGGGCCGCAACCGCATCACCGGCACGATCGCCGACTCCAGTTTCATCGGCGTCTCCACGCAGTACGTCATCGACAGCCCGGTCTGCCCCGAGTTCGAGGTCTACGCCCAGAACATAGACCGCGACCCCCGGCTGGTGCCCGGCACCGAGGTCGTCCTGCACTGGAACCCGGCCCACACCTTCGGCCTGGACGCTGCCCAGGACATCGACGCGGGCGTGGAGACGGTCGGGGAAGAGGCCGCCTGATGACCACCGTCACCGACGCGCCACCCCTGGCGCCCACACCCGCTCCCGAGGAGCCCGCGCCTCGTAGAAGAGGCCGCCTCACTCCGTACTGGCTGCTGCTCCCCGGCATCCTCTGGCTGCTCGTCTTCTTCGCGCTGCCGATGGTCTACCAGGCCTCCACGTCCGTACAGACGGGCTCCCTGGAGGAGGGCTACAAGGTCACCTGGCACTTCGCGACCTACTGGGACGCGGTGGCCGACTACTGGCCCCAGTTCCTGCGCTCCATCGCGTACGCCGGCACCGCCACGATCCTGTGCCTGCTGCTCGGCTATCCGCTCGCGTATCTGATCGCGTTCCGAGCGGGCCGCTGGCGCAACCTGATCCTGATCCTGGTGATCGCGCCGTTCTTCACCAGCTTCCTGATCCGTACGCTCGCCTGGAAGACGATCCTCGCGGACAGTGGCCCGGTCGTCGGCGCCCTCAACTCGCTGCACGTCCTGGACGTCACCAGCTGGCTCGGCATCACGGCCGGCGACCGCGTGCTGGCCACACCTCTCGCGGTGGTCTGCGGTCTCACGTACAACTTCCTGCCGTTCATGATCCTGCCGCTCTACACCTCGCTCGAACGGATCGACGGGCGGCTGCACGAGGCGGCGGGCGATCTGTACGCGAAGCCCTTCACGACCTTCCGCAAGGTGACCTTCCCGCTGTCGATGCCCGGTGTCGTCTCCGGGACGCTGCTCACGTTCATCCCGGCGAGCGGTGACTACGTGAACGCCGATCTGCTCGGCTCCACCGACACCCGCATGGTCGGAAACGTCATCCAGACGCAGTTCCTGCGGATTCTCGACTATCCGACGGCCGCGGCTCTCTCGTTCATTCTCATGGCGGGGATTCTGGCCATCGTCACGCTCTACATTCGCAAGTCCGGGACGGAGGATCTGGTTTAGATGGCCCTCGTACGCTGGCTCAAACGCCGTCTCGTCGTCATCGCGGGTCTGTTGACCCTCGGTTATCTGCTGCTGCCTAACATCGTCGTCACGGTGTTCTCCTTCAACAATCCGAAGGGGCGCTTCAACTACGAATGGCAGCAGTTCTCCACGGACGCCTGGACCGATCCCTGCGGGGTCGCCGACCTGTGCGGCTCACTCTCGCTGAGCCTGCAGATCGCGGCCTGGGCGACCCTCGGCGCGACCGTCCTCGGCACGATGATCGCCTTCGCGCTCGTCCGCTACCGCTTCCGGGCGCGCGGCGCCGTGAACTCGTTGATCTTCCTGCCGATGGCGATGCCCGAGGTCGTCATGGCCGCCTCGCTGCTCACGCTCTTCCTCAACCTGGGCGCACAGCTTGGCTTCTGGACGATCCTGATCGCCCACATCATGTTCTGTCTGAGCTTCGTGGTCACCGCCGTCAAGGCCCGTGTCATGTCGATGGACCCGCGGCTGGAGCAGGCCGCCCAGGACCTGTACGCCGGTCCCGTGCAGACCTTCGTCCGCGTCACCCTGCCCATCGCCGCCCCCGGAATCGCCGCCGGAGCGCTGCTCGCCTTCGCGCTCTCCTTCGACGACTTCATCATCACCAATTTCAACGCGGGCTCGACCGTCACCTTCCCCATGTTCGTCTGGGGCTCGGCCCAGCGCGGAACACCCGTTCAGATCAATGTCATCGGTACGGCCATGTTCATCGTCGCCGTACTGTTCGTGCTGGCCGGAATGGTCATCGGCAACCGCCGAAACCGCCAGAAGGCATAACCGCAGCAATTCTGTTGGGAGTTGAAATCATGGCCCCGAGCGCCATGAGCCGTAGAAAAAATCAGAGCGACAAGAACTGGGCGAAGTCGCTTTCCGACGCCCAGCCGCTCTCGTACTGGCTGGACGACCCCGGCAGGCCCCGCCCTGAGCCCGCCCTCACCACCGCCGAGACCTGCGACCTGCTCGTCGTCGGCGGCGGCTACAGCGGGCTGTGGACCGCGCTCCTCGCCAAGGAGCGCGACCCCGGGCGCGAGGTGGTCCTGGTCGAGGGCCGCGAGGTGGGCTGGGCCGCCTCGGGCCGCAACGGCGGTTTCTGCGCCGCCTCCCTCACCCACGGCCTGTCCAACGGCCTGACCCGCTGGCCCGACGAGATCCACAGGCTGGAGGAGCTGGGCGCCCGCAACCTCGACGGCATCGAGGCGACCGTCGCCCGCTACGCCCTCGACTGCGACTTCGAGCGCACCGGCGAGATCGACGTCGCCACCGAGCCGTACCAGGCGGCCGAACTCCGCGACTGGCACGAGGAGTTGGAGCGCCGCGGCCTGGCGAACGGAGTCGAGTACCTGGACACCGAGGCAGTACGGGAACAAGTCGACTCACCGACCTTCCTCGCGGGCCTGCACGACCGCCGCGGCGTCGCCATGCTGCACCCCGCCAAGCTCGCCTGGGGCCTCAAGCGGGCCTGCCTCGAACTGGGTGTCCGGGTGTACGAGAACACGCCCGCGCTCACCCTCAGGCCGTACGGCGCCGGGATGGCCGTACGCACTCCGTACGGCGGTGTCCGCGCCCGCCGGGTCGCCCTCGGCACGAACATCTTCCCGAACCTGGTCAAGCGCGTGCGCTCGTACACCGTCCCGGTCTACGACTACGCGCTGATGACCGAGCCGCTGACCGCCGACCAGCTCGCCTCCATCGGCTGGAAGAACCGGCAGGGACTCGGTGACTCGGCGAACCAGTTCCACTACTTCCGGCTGTCCGCCGACAACCGGATCCTGTGGGGCGGCTACGACGCGGTCTACCCGTACGGCGGCCGGGTGCGCGCCGAGTACGACGACCGGCCCCAGACGTACGCGAAGCTCGCCGGGCACTTCTTCACCTGCTTCCCGCAGTTGGAGGGCGTGCGCTTCAGCCACGCCTGGGGCGGCGCGATCGACACCTGCTCCCGCTTCTCGGCCTTCTTCGGAACGGCCCACGGGGGCCGCGTGTCCTACGCGGCGGGCTATACGGGCCTCGGCGTCGGCGCCACCCGCTTCGGCGCCGACGTGATGCTCGACCTGCTGTCGGGGGAGCGCACGGAACGTACGTCGCTGGAGATGGTCCGCAGGAAGCCGCTGCCGTTCCCGCCGGAACCCTTCGCGTGGACGGGGATCGCGCTCACCAAGTGGTCCCTGGCGCGGGCGGACGCGCACGGCGGCCGGCGCAATCTGTGGCTGAGGACGATGGACCGGCTGGGGCTCGGCTTCGACAGCTGAGACCGTGTGACCCGCTTCACCTGCTTCGTGCGAGGAGGCTTCGGCGTTCACGTCGGGGAGGAATCGCGTCCGGGTGTCGCGACGCGGAGTGTCGCCGCAACCGCCTCAGGGCGCGGAGCGCCCCGCATCGCTGCCGGCATCGTCGAGGGTGCGAACACATGTGCCGGTGGTCGCTGGTCAGGGTGGTGACTGTGGGATCGGGGTGCGTGTGTGCGGCTGTCGTACATATGGTCCCTTGCGGGGTTCGAGACGGCGCAGCATTCCGGTGGGGGCGGTGAGGGGGCGAGATGACGCAGGTGAGTGCTGTGGAGGCGGGGCATGCCCGTTACACCTACCGGCTGCGTGTGCCGTCCACGGCGCGTACGGCCCTGGTGGCGGAGTGGGACCGATGCCGCTGGGTGTGGAACGAGTGTGTCGCCAA
>NZ_JBIRTJ010000017.1:0-285666 GCF_044334695.1 Streptomyces sp. NPDC020747
CCGCATCCGCAGCGAGAAAGGCATCCGCTGGGGCGGACGCCCCCTCACCACCGCAGCCTGACAAACCCGGCGAACCAACACGGTCACAGCACTAGAGCGGCGAATGCGGGCGAGTTATCGCAGCGGGCGGAGGTTGCCCGGAGTTCCAGCGATGTGCGCTGATCTCGCGCACGGCAGCCAGAATGTCCGGGCCTGCTTCACCCAGACTGCCGAGCCGGTCGCGCTTCCGGAGCTGGCGGGGCACGCTGGAAGCAGCCGCTCGTGACGCACGGGGCCGCCCGGTGCGGGGACGAGTCGGCCCGCGGTACACGGGAACAGGAGCACGGGACGAGGTGACCACGCATGCGACACGGGGTCGTGCCATCGTCGCCGCAGGTGTGTCGCAGCCTTCGCAGCTCTCGTAGCCCTCTCAGCTCTCGTAACCCTTGCGGTCCTCGCAGCCGTCGTCATCCCCTCGCACTGGAGCGGAGCGCGGGACATGACCCGCCTTTCGGACTCGTCTGACCCGGCTGAGCGCTCTGGACCCTCTGAGCCGTCCGGCTCAACGGGGCCGCCGGAATCTGCGAGGGCGCCCGAAGATTCGGGAGCGCCGGATCCGCCGGGTTGCGCCCACCCCGGACGACCCGGCACCAGCAGGGACACGGGCGCGGAAAAGACCAGGGGCTGGACGCAGCTCCACAGCCACAAGCACCGGTCGGCTCAACTGGGGCGCTTCCTCCATGTCAGGGGCACCCACGTATGGCAGCGCGGCAAAGAAGTGGAGCTGATGCACCGGGCCATGGGCTTCGCGGCGCTGGGACTGGTGACGCTCGCGCCGCTGCTGATCGTGGTCGCGGCGGCCCTTCCGATCCAGGAGCGGGGCTTCGCGCTGTGGATCGTGGACGGCATGGGGCTGTCCGGACGCCCAGCCGACGCCGTACAGGACGTCTTCGCCGCACCGAGCAAGGTCCTGAGCACGACCAGCGTCCTGGGCGTCGTGCTGCTCGCGCTCTTCGGCGTGACGTTCGCGGGCAGTGTGCAGACCGGTTACGAGAAGGTGTGGGACCTGCCGGCCGGGCGCTGGCACACCGTATGGCGACGTGTGGTGTGGCTCGTCGCTCTGACGGCCTATCTCTTCGCCGAAGCACAGAGCGTGGCCGTCCTCGGGTCGGGAACCCTGCGCTCATCGGGCCGGATCGGGCTGTCCGCGCTGCTCGGTGTGCTCTTCTTCTGGTGGGGGCAGCGCTTCCTGCTGGGCGGCCGCGTCCCCTGGCGTGCCCTCCTGCCGGGCGCCATCGCCACGGTGGTGGGCCTGGGCGGCCTGCGCCTGTTCTCGTCCCTGGTCTTCTCTCCGCTCATCGTGAGCAACGCGGTCTCGTACGGTTCCGTCGGCACCGTCCTCATCGTGACGTCCTGGCTCATCGGTGTCGGCTTCGTCGTCTTCGGCGGCGCCCTCGTCGGTCGCTACTGGTACCTCCACGAACCGCACCACGTTCCACACCCCCATCCCCGCCCTCGTTCCCGTTCCCGGAAGCGCTGAAGCTCCGCAGTTCCGCAGCTCCGCAGTTCCGCAGCTCCGAAGCTCCGAAGCTCCGAAGCGATCGTCGGCCCGGACGGCACAGACCATCTGCCCGACCTCTTCGCGGCGAGGCCGGCGGACAAGCCATCGGACGATCAGACCACCTAACCAGCAGCCGTCGCCTCGTCGGCAACCCCGCGGGCGGTTGGTTCCGCGGCGGCAGGCGGCGTGCGGTAGGCGCGGAGAGGGGCGTTGGTCGCGGCCACGGCGGCGATCGCCAGGACGGCCGACAGTCCGCCGGCGACCAGGGAGAAGGAGGCGGACGTGACCGACGCCAGCAGGCCGCCACGGAAGTTGCCGAGTTCGGGGCCCGCGACACCGATGACGTGTTCCATGGAGGAAACCCGTCCCCGGTACGCATCAGGGGTCTCCAGTTGGACCAGGGCACTGCGGGTGACCACGGACACGGTGTCGGCGGCGCCGGCCACGGCCAGGCAGCCGAGCGCCGGCCACAGCGGCCCGGCCAGGCCGAAGCCGGCCAGCGCCGCGCCCCAGACGCCGGCGGCGGTCAGCTGGACCAGGCCGCCACGGCGCAAGCGCGTCACCGTGCCGGAGAGCAGGCCGGCCGTGATCCCCCCGACCGCGACGGCCGAGAGGAAGAGGCCGAGGGTCTGCGGGTTGCCGTCGAAGCGGATTTCGTTGACCAGCGGGAAGAGTGCGATGGGCATGGCGAGCAACGTCGCAGACAGGTCGGTGGCCATCGAACCCCACAGCATCGGACGGCGCAGGACTATCCCCCAGCCGCCGCGTTCCGGTCGACGCCTGCCGCCCGCCGCGTCGACGCGCCGGGGTTTCATGGCAGGGAGGCGGATCACCGTGAGTATCGAGACCGCGACGAGCACGGCCTGTGCGGCGTAGGCGGCGGAGAAGCCCCAGCGGGCGATGATCAGCCCGCCCAGCGCGGGCCCGGCCAGCATCGCCGCCTGGAAGGAGACGTTGGTCAGCGCGAGACCGGCCGCGACCTGGTCGGACGGCAGCAGCCGGACCGGGAACGTACGCCGGGCAGGGGCGCCGAGCGCGTTGCAGGCGGCCCCTGTGGCGACCAGGGCAAGCAGCAGCGGCACGTTTCGGTTGTCCGCCAGAGCCTGGGCACACAGCCCCGCGGCGACCAGTAGTCGGCCTGCGGTGGTGGCCCGTACCACCGCGCGGCGGTCGACGGAGTCGGCCAACGTGCCGCCGAGCAGCCCGAACAGCACCATCGGCAGGCCGGTCGCGAGCCCGATGGCGCCGGTGCCCACCGGGCTGCCGGTGAGGTCCCACACCTGGGCCAGCACCGCGACGGTGGTTATCTGCCCCCCGAGTTGGGAGGCCGAGGAGCCGATCCACAGGTCTCGGAAGGGTCGGCTGCTTCTCAGGGGTCGGGTGTCGAGGAACCGGACACGCCATCTCATCCCTGTGGCTCGACGAGGTGGTGGAGGATCCGCTGTCGCATGGACCGGTCCTCCAGCGCCCGCCGCAGCTCCTCGACGACGGTGGTCAACGCGTACGGGACCTCTGCGTCCAGCTCGGCGACCGTCGCGTGAGTGGCCCGCCACTCGGCCTCCAGAAACGGCACCAGCGACCGGCCGCGCTCGGTCAGGTCGATCCGCCGGGTGCGGGCGTCGGGCCCCGGCTCGGAGGTGACCAGATCCTCCTTGCGCATCGCGGCGATGGTCTGGCTGATCGCGGAGTGCGAGCGGTCCAGGGACTCCGCGAGCTCGCGGATGGTCAGTGGCCCGGTATGGGCAAGCCGGATCAGCGGATAGGCGAACCGTGGTCGCACCCCGTTGATGCCGCGCTCGACGTAGACCTGCTCGATCTCGGCGTCCATGGCGGCCAGCAGCTTGTGCAGCGACTGCCAGGGATCGGGCCGCGCCGTGGGATCAGAATATGTCACAGCACTAATATAACAGCGCTTTGATAATTGGAGCCGCCCTGCAGCAGAAGAACCCACCACAGGGGTCGACGGTGAGGCTTGCGCGCCGACCGATGACCAGATTGTGATGGTTGGCGATGGGCGCTCGCCCGAAGACCCACTCGGCCCCAACGTGGAGTTTCCGGGCCGGGTACGACAACGACCCGGCCGTTCGACAACCACGGGGGTACGTGCCTGATGGCACGTCAGTTCAAGCGCCTGTCCATAGTGTTGGCGACCACCTCCCTGGCCATCGGAGGCGCACTCACCGTCGGACCTTCGGCCCAGGCGAACACTCAGCACTGCCGTAACAGCGGGCCGTTGCTCCTGGAGCTCGACACGTCGGGCGAGAACATCGACATCGAGTACTCGTTCTGCGTCGGCAAGTCGGAGGGTGGCAGGTTCCGCGGGCACGGACACGGCAAGGTCGACGACGGAGACGGCGCGGGCGCGGGTGGCACGGCGTCCCGGGCTCGGCCGGCCTGTCCTGACCCGGCGGCCATGACCTGCCGTCAGGCCCGGCTCTCTTCCCAGGGAACCAGGTCTGATCCGGTGGCCGGTGGAGGAGTTGCGCCGGAAACGCCGATGGCGTCGCCACGAATCGAGCGGCAGGAAGCGTCAACTCTGCCAGGTGCCGATGCCGTTCCACGTCCGTTCGATCGTGCGCTCCAGCTCTGGGCGACCAAGGGTCTCGCCAACCTCGAAGAGCAGGTCCCGCATTCTGTCCGTACCTCCGCGGTCGTGCAGGCGCCGGCCGATGGCGCGTATCTCAGGCAGATCGCCTGACACTGCGTCGCGGGAGGTGACGAGCTTGATCATCCGTCGGGCCGTCCGTTCCACGTGCCGCGTTGACCCGTTGTCCGGTGGAACGTCCTTCGCTGCCCGTGGACCGCCGAGCCAGGTGTGCAGCTTCCGCATCAAGGCCCCTCTCCCCCGTGTGTTCCGCGTGCGGAGAGCATAGGAGAACCACACGGGACCGGTCCCGACGAGGGGTGCCCGTCGACCGGTGCGCGAAGACGGACCCGGCGTTCGGTTCGGGACCCCGTGCGGGACCCTCGCGCGAACCGTGCACAACCATTGGGATGCCCCGCGTGTCACACCAGGCAGGAGCAAACGCCTGCAAGAAGCACAAGGGGGAAATATGAGATACAGCCGTTCTGTCCTGTCCGGTGCCGCCCTGGTGGCTCTCGCGGTGGGGACCACCACCGCGTTGGCGGCGCCCGCATCCGCCGCGCCGAACACCACACCGCAGAAGGTCTGCGGAAGCGGCTACAAGACCGTGAACTCGGCGCCCATCGGCTCGTTGGGCACCGTCTACCTGACGTACAACTCGTCGAACGGCGAGAACTGCGTCGCGACCATCCGCAAGAACCCCGGCACCGCGGTGGAGATGTCCACCTGGATCTACGTCCCCGACACCGATGAGGGTGCGGAGGACTACGGGCTGTACACGTCGTACGCGGGTCCGGCCTACGTGCACGGCAAGGCCCACTGCGTCGACTGGGGCGGCCACATCAGCAACGTGTACGTGCAGGTGACCGGCTCCAACTGCGCAGCGCTCAAGGAGCACCGGGCCACCTTCACCAAGTGACCCGCTCCTCCTCCCGGCCACCGCCTTCCCGTACCGCAGGCTCCCGCCGCCCGACCATGCGGAGCCGACGGTCATCGCGACACCATCCATGACCCGCCGTTCGCGCGGGAACGCGTAGTGGTTCGGACCGCCCTGGCAGACTCACGGGGTTCTGCCGGGGCGGGGGTGCGTTCGGGCCCCTCCAGGGCTGGGCTTTCACGAAGGCACAAGGAGTGGAGCGGAACGACGACTGTCGTCGGGGCCGGGGCTTCACCCTGTCGGGCCGATGGTCCGTGCTGGAGGGGGACCTCCGCCGTCGCGGACCGACAGGGAGTTCCACCATGGCATGTACTCAGGTGCCGGGGCCGGCCGGTGTGCCGTTGATCGGCTCGCCGCTCGACCTCCGGCGTGACCCGCTCGGCACCTATGCCAGGGCCCGGGCGGAACACGGTGACGTGGTCCGCTTCGTCCTCGACCCGCCGGGGCTGCGCAAGAGAGGCGGCGCGGGCCTTCCATGATCCGGCCGACTGTCTCGACCGGCTCACCGCGGCCAAGGAGCGCCGGCCCACCGACAACGTCCTCGGCCGTCTCGCCGGGGCCCGGGTGAACACCGGGGAGCTCACCCACGACGAACTGGTCGGTATCGCACGGGTGTTGCTCATCGGCGGACACGCGACAACCGTCAGCACGACCGGACTCGCCGTCCCGGAACTGCCGCGCCACCCGGACCAACTCGCCCGGCTGCGCGCCGACACGACACTCGTCAAACCCGCGATCGAGGAAGTCACTGACCCGCGCGGAAATGGAGATCGCCCTCGTCGGCCTCACCGAACGTCTTCCGGACCTGGCCCGGGCGGGCGACGGCCTGGCGGGGCTGAGCTTCCGCGACGACAAGGTCATCCACGGCGTCGAGGAACCGCCGGTCAGAAGGGCATTCGGCCCCGCGTACGACGGCCGGCGGCGCCGCTGCGGCCAACGGCGCGGGAGCTGCTGCTGAAGGGTTTGCGCAGCAGCCTGCCCAGCGGACCGGGCGCCTTGCCCGCGACCTGACCGCCGGCTCCGAGGGTGCGTTGCGTTCCGCGTTGGGGGTGGCGTGACAGCCGGGGCAGCAGGAACGCGAGCACGAGCAGTACGACACAGACGGCGACGATTCCGACGACCATCATGAATGGACTCCTCCTTCGTTGGGGCTTCATCGGGCCCTTCGCTGAGCCCGTCGAAAGGCCCTTTCGTCGGGCGAGGTGCCCGAGTACCCGCACTCTGCCGATCGACCCGCTCAGCGGCGGACGCGGTAGCGGATGTGGGTGGCCTCCGGTGTGTCGATCACCTGGACGATCTCCAACTCGATCTGCGACGGCAGGACGTCGAACAGCCGACGGCCGCCACCGAGCAGTACCGGGATCTGATGGATCTGCACCTCATCCAGCACCCCGGCCGCGAGCGCCCGTTGGGCCGTGTACGCGCCATGCACGAGGACGTTCCGGTCCCCGGCCGCGGTCTTCGCCTGTGCCATCGCGCTTTCGATCCCGTCGGCCACGTACGTCACCAGCGGATAGCCCCACCGGGCGGCCGGGCCGGGAGGGCGGTGACTGGGTACGAAGATCGGGACACCGTGGTGATCGCCGCCCCAGTGATCCATGAGCTCGGCAGTCCGCCTGCCTGCGAGGACGGCCCCCGTCGCGATGATCTCGTCCGCGAACTTCCTTGCCGGCCCGGACAGTTGTCCGGACTCCCCGTCCGGAGCGGACCAATGGTGCAGTCGCTCGCCGTCTTCGCCACCGAGGTAGTCGTCGGGGTCGGCGATGTACCCGTCGAGTGACATCGACATGTCGAGTACTGATGTGGACACTTCGGCCTCCTGGGGTCTCGAATCGGACTGGGTTCAATGTGCTGCAGAGCTGGCGTGGAAGGCCGCAGGCGCGGCTGTCGTCGTAGTGGAGTGGTGCTCCGTGGACGTCATGGCCTTCACGCTATGGATTCGGCCGCATCGCGTGAAATGCCGATTCCGCTGCGGTTTTGCTCCCGAGGCATGGCCATCGGGTTGCGGCACCTGCGGGCCTTCCTCGCCATCGCGGAGGAGGGCAACGTCACCCGCGCCGCCCGTCTGCCTCTGGGGCAGCCCGCACTCTCCCGCACGCTGCGCCGGCTGGAGGACCACTTGGGCGCCCGGCTCGTAGACCGGTCCACGCACCACCTGGAGTTGACCGCCGAGGGCCATGTCTTCCGCGACAAGGCCCTCACTGCCCTCGCCGCCGTCGAGACCGCCCTCGACCCCCGGGAGTTGAGAAGCCGGCCGCTGCGCCTCGGCCACACCTGGGCGGCGCTCGGCGACCACACGATCCCGTTGCTGCGCCGCTGGGACCGGACGCGCCCCGGGACTCCGCTGGACCTGCTCCGCGTCGACGACCGTACGGCGGGCCTCACGCACGGCAAGGTCGATGCGGCCCTGCTGCGTGGCGCGGTCGCCACGGCCGGGCTCCGCACGGAGCCGCTGCTGTCGCCGGCGACGGATCGACCCGTCGCGACCATCGAGGTGACCAACACCGACGAATGGTTCATCGCCATCGCCGCCGGCCGTGCCGTTGGGGTCTCCACGTCGGCCACCCCGAGCAACCACACGCACCCCTCGCTGGTCTACCGCCCCCTCGCGGACGCAGACACCTGAACCAGGATTCAGCGACTCCGGCGGGTGTTGAGGCGGGCGGCCTGACGGGTCAGGTGGTGGCGTTCGGCGAGGTTGGGTGCCTTTTGGGCCGCCTCCGCGTACAGCCGCGCCGCCGTCTCCAGGTCGCCGTCGCGTTCGTGGAGGTACGCGGCCACCGCGGTGTGGCGGGGCAGTGAGTCGTCCAGCGCCGCGAGCGCGGCCAGCCCGGCGCGCGGTCCGTCGGCCTCGCCGACGGCCACCGCGCGATTGAGCCGGACGACCGGATTGTCGGTCAGGCGCCCGAGCTCGTCGTACCACTCGACGATCTGCACCCAGTCGGTCTCCTCGGCGGCGAGCGCGTCGGCGTGGAGCGCCGCGATGGCGGCCTGGGCCTGGAACTCGCCCAGCCGGTCGCGGGCGAGGGCCGCCTGCAGAATCCGTACGCCCTCTGCGATCGACTTCGTGTCCCATCGGCCGCGGTCCTGCTCGGCCAGCGGCACCAGACTGCCGTCGGGCGCGGTCCGGGCCGCGCGCCGGGCGTGGTGGAGCAGCATGAGGGCGAGCAGCCCCGCCACCTCGGGGTGGTCGATCGCGGCCGCGAGCTGCCGGGTGAGCCGGATGGCCTCGGCGGCGAGGTCGACATCGCCGGAGTAGCCCTCGTTGAAGACCAGGTAGAGGACACGCAGCACGGTGGCGACGTCGCCGGGCTGGTCGAACCGCACGCTGGAGACGGTGCGCTTGGCCCGGCTGATGCGCTGCGCCATGGTCGCTTCGGGCACCAGGTAGGCCTGGGCGATCTGGCGGGTGGTCAGCCCGCCGACGGCACGCAGCGTGAGCGCGACCGCGGACGACGGTGTCAGCGACGGGTGGGCGCACAGGAAGTAGAGCTGGAGCGTGTCGTCCACCGCGGGCGCGGGCCCGGTCGCCGGCTCCTCTTCGACTCGGTCCTCGCGCCGGCGGCGGGCGGTGTCCGACCGGGTCGTGTCGAGGAACTTGCGCCAGGCCACGGTGATCAACCAGCCCTGCGCGTCCCGCGGAGGGTCGGCCGGCCACACCCGGACCGCCTCGACCAGTGCGTCCTGCACGGCGTCCTCGGCCGCCGCGAAGTCGGCTCCGCGGCGGACGAGAATCCCGAGCACGCTCGGCGTGAGGCTCCGGAGCAGGACCTCGTTCACTTGAATGAGCACTCCGTGGTGGTGGGCGAGGCGCCGTAGAACGGGCGCAGTTCGAGCCACTCGTGGATCGGCTTCCCGCCCGCCCCGGGGGCGGCCGACAGTTCCCCGGCCAGCTCGACGGCACGCTCGTAGCTGTCGACGTCGATCACCATCCAGCCGGCGATGAGGTCCTTGGTCTCGACGAACGGGCCGTCGGTGACCGGCGGGCGTCCCTCGCCGTCGTACCGGACGAACGTCCCCTCAGGGGCAAGAGCCTGGCTGTCGACGAACTCGCCGGTTGTCTCCAGCCGGGCCGCGAAGTCGTTCATGTACTTCACGTGGGCCGAGATCTCCTCGGGCGCCCACTTGTCCATGGGTACGTCGTTGACGGCGGCCGGGGCGCCGCGGTAGTGCTTGAGCAGCAGGTACTTGGCCATGGTGATTCTCCTCCGTGCTGGTGCGACCCATTGTGGTCGCGTTCACGGCAGGGACGGAGCCGGCCACGGGTTCTCGACATCGCCGCTCAAAAAGTTCTTTGCCGGCGAAGACCTCACTGGTCGGCCGATCGCGGCTCGCCCGCCTCTGCGGGGATCCGGCGGTGGATGTCCTCGGTCAGGGTCCGCATGGCCATGCGGAAGATCTCGGCCTGGTGCTCACCGAGGAAGGAGGTGTGTCCGAACACCTCCAGGACGACGAGGCCGTGCAGGTGTCCCCACGCGCTCAGCAGGAGAGCGGTCGAGGCCGGCGGCAGATTTCCGAAACCGTAGTGGGGCAGTCGTTCCAGGAATTCCCAGAGTGAGGGCGAGAGTGCGGGGGTGTCGGCCGCGGCGAGCTGCTCCGCGGTGAACCCGTCGAACATCTCCCGCTCGAAGATCGCGCTCATCCGGCGCGTCGCCTGGGTGGTCGGGCCGTCGACCGGTGCCTCGTAGTCCCGCAACGGTGTTCCGTAGAGGAGTTGGAAGCGCTCGGGATGGGCAATGGCCCATCGGCGGTAGCCCTCGGCCGCGACCACCAGGCGCGGCAGGGCCGGGTCGTCCGGCGCGGTCTCGACGGCGGCCTGCACGGCATCGGCCAGGTCGTCGTACGCCTTGGTGACGAGCACCGTGACGAGGGCGTCCCGGCTCGGAAAGTAGTGGTAGAGCGCCTGCACGGTCATTCCGAGGCTGCGGGCGACGGCTCGCAGGGACAGGGCCGCGGGTCCTCGTTCGGCGATGTGGCGCTCGGCGGCGTCCAGGATCTCCTGCGTGGCGGCGGCCCTGCGTCGCTGGCGCAGGGTGGGCGGGGCCATTGTGTGTTCCTCCGCGGGCGTGCGGCGACCGTACGACGGCCACCCCTGTGGGCCACCCTGAATGGCAGGGTGTGAAGAAAATCTAACACTGCCAAATCTTCTGCCGCGTCACTAACGTCTCTCTCGGCGACGAAGAGTGCGACACCGCACCTGCTTCTGACGGGGTGAAGCAACTCCGCAGGGCACCGTGCCGGCCCGGTGTGTTGGTCAACTCCGGCTGTTTCGCGTCGTTTTCACCGTATGGACTTCAAAGGAGATCAGGCGTGTTTGAACGCATAGCCGAACTGGCGATTCGCCGGTCCCGGCTGGTACTCGTCGTCACCGTCGTGGCTGTGGCCCTCATGGGAGCCCTGGGCGCCGGCGCGTTCGGCAAGTTGCTGGGAGGTGGCTATGACGACCCGGCCTCCCACTCCTCCCGGGCCGCGAAGGTCATCGACGAGAAGTTCGGCGGGGAGACGAACCTGGTCCTGTTGGTCCGTACTTCAGAAGGCCGCGTCGACGCCCCGGCCGCCCAGCAGAGCGGCCGGGCCCTGGTGGCCGACCTCAAGAAGGAGCAGAACCTTGAGAACGTGATCTCGTTCTGGGACACGGCCGGCCCCGGTCTCCGCTCCAAGGACGGCCGTGAAGCCATGGTGCTCGCGCATGTGAAGGGTGACGGCACCGAGCGGGACGAGAACGCCAAGAGCGTCATCGACGCCTACACCGGACCGTACGAGGACACATTCACGATCCAGGCAGGCGGCGCCGCCGCCGTGACCAACGAGCTTGGCATTCAGTCGGGCAAGGATCTCGTCCTGGCCGAGGGCATCGCGGTGCCGCTCACTCTCGTACTGCTGCTGCTCGTCTTCGGCAGCATGGTCGCGGCCCTGCTGCCGCTGGCGATCGGAATCATCGCCATCATGGGTACGTTCGCGGAGCTCTTCGTCCTCGGCAGCGTCACCGATGTCTCCATCTTCGCGGTCAACCTGACCACGGCTCTGGGCCTCGGGCTCGGCATCGACTACGCGCTGCTGATGGTCAGCCGGTTCCGGGAGCAGCTCGCGACAGGGGCGAGCGTGGACGACGCCGTCCGGCGGACGGTCAGCACCGCGGGCCGTACGGTCGCGTTCTCCGCCGCGACGGTCGCGGCCGCACTCGCGGCACTCATGGTGTTCCCGCAGTACTTCCTGCGCTCGTTCGGCTATGCCGGGGTCGGCGTCGTCGTCATCGCGGCCGTCAGCACCCTGTTCGTGATGCCTGCCCTGTTCGTGGTGCTGGGGCACCGGGTCAACAGCGGGCGTCTGCCGTGGGTGAACCGTGAGCGCTCCGGCACGCGGGCGCCCTTCTGGGGACGGCTCGCCGGCACCGTCATGCGGCGGCCCGCGCTCACCGCGCTGCCCGTGCTCGCGGTCCTGCTGCTCGCGGCGAGCCCGCTGCTCGGCATCACCTTCGGCACACCGGACGAACGCGTGCTGCCCAAGGATGCCGAGAGCCGCCAGGTCTCGTCGGTGCTGCAGGAGAAGTTCAACGGCAACGACGACTCGGCCCTCCACGTCGTCATCGACAAAGCCGTGAGCAAGGCCCCGCTGGAGTCGTACGCGGTCGAACTGTCCGGGCTCAAGGGCGTCGTCCGTGTCGAGACGAGTACGGGAACCTACGCCGGCGGAGGCTCCACGGCGGCCGATGCCGGCAACGCCGCTCTCGGCCGCCCCGACGCGCAGCAGATCAACGTGGTGAGCACCCTGACGCCGAAGTCCGACGAGGCCCAGAGCCTGGTCGACGAGGTGCGGGCGATCGCCCCTCCCGCCGGGTCACATCCCCTGGTGGGAGGAGTCGACGCCGCGCTGGTCGACGCCAAGGACTCCGTCGGCAGCCGGCTCCCGCTCGCCGTCGCCCTGGTCGCAGTCACCACCTTCCTCCTCCTCTTCCTGTTCACCGGCAGCGTCGTACAGCCGCTGCGTGCGCTGGTCCTGAACATGATCAGCCTGGGAGCGACGCTCGGTGTCATGACCTGGATCTTCCAGGACGGCAACCTCTCGTCCCTGCTCGGCTTCACGGCGCAACCGATGGATGTGTCCATGACCGTGCTGATGTTCTGCATCGCCTTCGGTCTCTCGATGGACTACGAGGTGTTCGTCACCAGCCGGATCAAGGAACTCCACGACCTGGGCGAGGACAACGAGTCCGCCGTGACGAACGGCCTCGGGCACACGGGACGCATCGTCACCGCGGCGGCCTGTCTGCTCGCGGTGAGCTTCTTCGCGTTCGGAACGGCCAAGCTCAGCTTCATGCAGTTGTTCGGCCTGGGCAGCGGACTGGCCATCCTCATCGACGCAGTCGCCGTACGCGGAATCCTCGTTCCCGCCGCGATGCGCGTGCTCGGCCGCTCGGCCTGGTACGCGCCCGGCTTCCTGCGCAAGTTCCACGGGCGGTTCGGCCTCAGCGAAAGCGGTCCCGCGCCCACGGCTGCACCGGAGTCCGCAGCGGAGTCGCCGTACGTGAAGAACTCGACGAGAGTCTGACCGACCGAGCCCATGCACCGCTGTGTGCCCGCCTCCACCACTTGGGAGGCGGGCACACAGCGGCGTGTGGACAGGCGATCGATGCGGCGGGCTTGATCGCCCAGCTGCCAAGCCCTGTGACAGGGCCGGCCCCCTCGATGTCAAACGGTGGTGTCAAAGTGACAGTACGTCGGCTCCCCGCGAGGCCGTCGGACGGCTCCCATGTGGCTGACGCATCCGCACCGATCCGGAGAATCAGCAGGCCACGTCGAAAGCGACCTCCCGCACGGGCGAACGCGGCCACGGCCCTGCCCTCACCAGCTTCCAAGGCCTCCACGTCTGCGGCAGTCCGCTCCGCCGCCGAACCGCTGAGCTGCTCCCACAGCTGCCAGGGGTGGACAACGAGGTCGCCGAAGGTGCGGGTGCCGGCGGCTCGACGCACACGCTCAGCCATCCATGCCTCCCAATACCCCGTGGTGACGAACGACGTCCGGCCGAAGACTAGTCGGCACCTGCCGAGCGCCATTCGTCTTCCAACACGCTGAAGATCAAGGAGTCTCGCCAGCCATCACGGATCAGCCGAGTGTGACGAAGGCTTCCCTCGTGCGTCATGCCAAGTCTGGCCAGTACCTGGGAAGAGCCGACGTTCCGCGGATCACACGTGGCATGAATTCGGTGGAGCTCTCCAACTCGCCGAACCCATAAGAGAGAAGCTGCCGCCCGATCTCCGTCCCGATGCCCTGCCCCCAGACCCGCGGATGCACAATGTACGTGATCTCACCCTGCCGCTGGACATGACTGCGAACGCGCATCTCGCCCATACCCACAACGTCGCCCGCCAGTCGAGCGACAAATGAGAAACCGACACTGAGCTTGTTCTTTTTCTTCCGGCCTCGAACGGTGTCTCGTACTGAGTCGCTCACCTGGGGGTTTGCCGGACATGGGGGCGGCCTTCGTCTGATCCTGTGCTCCGACCAAGGTGCACGTGACCAAGACGAAGGCCGTGAGGGTGAGTCTGCTGCCTGATGTTGTGCGGAGGGATGCGTTCGAGGAAGCATCACGCTTCCGGGGCGAGTTCTACGAGTGTCTGACCGCTCGGCGCGACGAGTTGTTCGAGCTGACGGATGCGGTGCTGTGTGCGGACGGGGCCGTGAAGTCCCCGGTGGACCTGACGCTGCTGCCCGAGCATCGGCGTGGGCACGGAGCGATGTACGGCGGCCTGAACCACGGCCGGATCGACACCGAACGGCTGCGGACGGTGTTGGCCGGGCTGTCGCTGCCGCGGTTCGACGGCGGGCGTCTGGTCCTGGCCGTCGATGTGTCGCCATGGCTTCGTTCGGACGCACCGTGCTCGGCCGAGCGGCTGTTCTGCCACGTCTACGGTCGCGCGAAGACTGCGTCGCAGTTCATCCCGGGCTGGCCCTACTCCTTCGTCGCCGTCCTGGAGCCGGGCGCCACCTCCTGGACCGCGATCCTGGACGCGGTCCGGCTCGGACCGGTGGACGACGCCACCGCGGTCACCGCCGCCCAGCTGCGGGGAGTCGTTGAACGGCTCATCGCCGCGGGCCAGTGGCGGGCCGGGGACCCGGACATCGTGATCGTCAGCGATGCAGGCTACGACGTCACCCGCCTGGCCTGGGTCCTGCGCGATCTGCCGGTCGAGCTGGTCGGCCGGGTCCGCTCCGACCGTGTCATGCGACTGCCGAAGCCGCCTCGTGTCTACGACCCGAAGGGCGGCCGGCCGCCTAAGCACGGCCCGGAATTCCGCTTCGCCAAGCCGGAGACCTGGCCCGAGCCCGCGATCACCACGGTCACCGACACCACCAACTACGGCAAGGCCGAGACGCAGGCATGGGACCGGGTCCACCCAAGGCTCACCCACCGCTCCTCATGGCTCGACCATGACGGTGAACTTCCCCTGGTCGAGGGCACGTTGATCCGGTTGAAGGTCGAGCATCTGTCGAAGGACCGTGATGCCCCGCCGGTGTGGTTGTGGTCTTCCAAGACCGGCGTCACTCCGGAGGACGTGGACCGCTTCTGGCAGGCGTTTCTCCGCCGCTTCGACCTGGAGCACACCTTCCGCTTCGCGAAGCAGACCCTCGGCTGGACCACTCCGAAGCTCCGTACTCCCGAGGCGGCGGACCGCTGGACCTGGATCCTGATCGTCGCTCACACTCAGCTCCGGCTCGCCCGGCCTCTCGCCGAGGACCTCCGCCGGCCCTGGGAGAAACCCACCACTTCCGACCGGCTCACCCCGGCCCGGGTCCGCCGGGGGTTCAGGAACATCCGCGCTCATCTCGCCTGCCCGACCCGTGTTCCCAAACCGCGAGGCGCTGGCCCAGGACGACCACCTGGCGCCAGGAACAAACACCAGGCACCCCGCTACGACGTCGGCAAGACCGTCAAACGCCCCGAGACCCTCAGGGCCATCGGCAAGCCTGGCAGGTCCTGGTAGATAAAGAACAAGGAGGCGTGTCCGACCAGGCTCGGACCGCACCCGCCACGAACTCCCGCGTCTGAGCCTCCGTGTTCGGTCCCCACACCTGATAGCGGCACGCCTCCCGGCGACACGCCCACGAGTGAATCGCCGACCAGTCCTCAAAAGCGATCTTGTCCAAGGTCACCCGGTGTCGGCCCATAAGGCGATCATGTTCACTCACCGAGAATCGAAACAGGAACTGCCGTAGCGCATCAAGCCGTTGCCGCTTCTCGTCGAACGTTCGGGCCGAACGGTCTGATGGTCACGAGCGCAATGTCGTACGACGGCTACGGACCCGGCAGCAGCGCGAACGCCCCGCACAGCAGCTCGACTTGCAAGCGGCACACTGCCGGGCATGCACCGCTCCAGCCCCTGGTCGAGCAAGGCCCACAATCGTGCGAAGGACTGGAGCAGGCCAGTTGGGGCACCGACGCGGTGAACACCACCGTGATGCGGACCGTGGCAGCGGCCTCTGTGGGAACCGCTGTCGCCGTCACCGACTAGGAGTTTTCTTTCCTTCTCGGGCCCCCTCCCGGCGTCCCTCACTGGAGTTCCCGGCGTTCGAGCACGGACACTCGGACGCGCAGTGCCGGAGGGCCACACAGAAGGATCACGACGCGGATGGGCAGGAAGCTCGAAGAGGTGAGTGAGAACCTGAGTATCCGGCAGACGGGCGAGTGCGAGGCATCGCGAGCGTGTCGCCGCCGTCCAAGTCGCATGGACCGCCTGGACCGCTTGGACCGCCTGGACCGCCTGGTACGAGGAGAGCCACAGACTCAGCGACGAGCACGCATCGGCCGCCGACCTCCGAGCGCTACCGAGGACACGAACCACCGGGACCCCTACGATCTCGAACTGGGGATCATCGAGCCCTGCGTCAGCTCGGTGACCCGCGGGCGTCGCCCGTGCTCACAGCGGCACTGTCCGACCGTACGTGCATCGCAGCGGCACTGCGGAGTTCCAGCCTCAAGGGCGTCTCCTCCCGACGCCTGCGCCAGGAGTACGACGCGCACGTGCGCCGCTGCTGTGTGCCGACCCCTTTTTGTCCTGCTCCTGCTTCGCCGGGTCATGCGGCGGGGCACCACTGGTCGCCGTCAAGCAGTACATCGACAACCAGCAGTGCCCCGCCAACTGAGGCAAACGGTGCGGCCCCATGCACCCGCTCGGGCCGCAAGGCCAGTACCACGCCCCGGCCCGGCCCAATCCAGCCGCAAGCGGCGGTGATCAGTCCTCGGACCCGGCAGGGCGGGGCAGCTCCGGCATGCCGGTCGCCTCGGCGCGTGCGAGTCGACCGCCCTTCAGCTCGGCCCTTCGTTCGGAGGGACAGGATCGATGTCCTCTCCGTTCCACTTCAGGACGATCGTCGACAGTTGTCCGGCGGGAACGTCCATGAGTTCTCTGGGGGTCAAGCGGATCTCCACATCGTCCGCGCCGACGTCCACGATCGCGCACTTCACCTCGATCGTGACTTCGGGCAGTGTCATACGGGGCACCCGCGCCTCACGCAGGAGCGGTTCGGCCGCGTACTTACGGGCGACTTCCACGGAGGCGAGATCACTGTGGGCCCTTCCACGGACCAGGCCGACTCCGATCCCTCCGACGAATTCCGACAGGCGGGTCATTCCGTGATCTTCTCCTGGATCATCGACTCCAGGATGCCGAGCACCTTCGCCATGCCTCCGGGCAGTTCCTCCTGAACGGCGCGGGCCTTGACCCCCATGGAGTACGAACGGGTGTCCTTGCTTCCTTCCTTGGTGTCGCGCTGATAGGCGAAGCTCGCCTTGATACGGGCCGACCCCCATCCCCAGGACGCCTGGGCGTCGGCGTCGACGCCCACCTTGATCTGCTCGTCCACCTGCCGGAACTGCACGGAGTCGATCTTCGCGAGGAAGTCGATGTTCACCTCGTCGATCCGCAGATACGGAATGGGCAGGATGGACAGCAGCGGCACGGTCAGCGAGGCGGGTTTCTCGTCCACACCGTTGCCGTCCGCCGCGGCCACCTGCTTCTTGTAGCTGAAGGTCACGGTCGCGGGTTCGCCGGTCGTCGTGTCGCCCGGGGTCACGCCGCCCGCCGGCGGTTGGCGGAATCCCACCTGCTTGACGAAGTTCACCGTCGCCAGGGCGGACTGCACCTGTGCGTGTACGGCGGCCACCATCGGACCCCCGATGAGACTCTCGAAATTCAGCGATGACAGCTCGCTACCCGGATCAGGCATCGTTCCTCCTTGTTGTCGTTGAAAGGCGGTGGCGTCCTGTCCGCCGACGCGCGGAATACAGGCCGCCGTACCCCCTGAGGCCGCTCTGTCAGGTCAGCTGCTTCAGGAAGACCTTCTGTGGGTGACTGGCCCACCCCTGTGGAATGGCCCGAGTGCCTCATCCCGCAGGGGTGGCTTGTTCGTTCAGACCGAGGTGGGCACGAAGACGCCCGGAGCGAACCAGCTCATGCTGATGTAGATGCCCTGACCTCGGTCGAGGGCGCGCAGCGCCTCGTGCGTACCAGCGACGAACAGGCCGATCAGCAGGATCCACGGCTGTACGGGGCTGGGAATGGCGCCGCCGACGCTGACCACCAGTTCGTTGACCGTGTCCGCTGCGTCGAGGATCTGCCGCAGTGTGGCGTGGTCGATCTGCAGGTGGAAGCCCCACCAGAAGGTCCGCACCGTCACGCCGGGCTCACCGGCGCCGACCGACGCCATGTCGATGCTGTTCGCCCCGACGAAGAGGGGCGTCGGGGTGGTGAGGTGGGGGCCGTCTACCGCGCCGGCGTTCAGCGGGACCCGCTTGGCGAGTTCGAGGGACACCACGGGCCAGTTGTCGTGCTCTGTTGCAGAGGCCATGCTTATGTGCTCCTTTCTGGCTGGTCGGTTGACGGGTCAGGCCACCACTTCGTAGACGAGGGTGTAGCTGGCCCCGTCGGCGTTGAATTCCGCCGACTTCAGCCCGGTGCCGGCCTGGGAGGCGTTGACGAAGTGCACGCCCAGCAGGTCGTCGGGGTCCAGCCACCAGCCGAGGTCCTTGTCCCAGACCTCGATACGCATCCGCGAGTTGGTGCCGAAGGGCGCGTCGAGGTTGATGTCCCAGGTCTGTCCGTTGTTCATGGGCCGGTAGGCCTCGCCGTAGCGGGTGCCGAAGACCTTGATGAGTACCTCGTCGTCCCCGGTCCAGTCCTCGGTGGCGTTGCAGGTGAGAGTCTGCAGTCGTGCGGTGGGCATAGTGGTGTCCTCCTTGCGGTGGCCAGCCGGTGCTTCACCGGTGGTGGGTGGGTCCGTGCGATCCCGCTCGTCGGGGCAGTGCCTCGGGCTGTGAGGGGCCTGTCATCCGGCGAGTCCTGGATCATCAGTCGCGGAGGGGCTTTGCGTCCGAACCGCTGAACGCCCCTTCCGGAGCAGGGCGTTCAGCGGACGATCGTGCTGCGTCCGGCCGCGAGTCCGGCGAACGCGATCAGCAGCCACACCGGCCCGACCACGCCCTGGAAGCCGGGGAGTCCGGTCGCGCCCGCGAAGACCGTCACCGCCAGCACCGGCAGCAGGCTCAGCACACCGATCCAGCGCGATACCGTGCGTTCGCGCAGAGCCATCCAGGCGATCGCCCCGGCCGCCACGATCACACCCAGCCAGCCGATGTGGCCCCCGAAGTCATTGAGCATGAAGTACACGAACAGGCCGTCGTCGCCGAAGGACTTTTCGTTCATCCCCGCCGGCAGATAGATGGCCAGCGCTCCCTTCCAGCCGTAGCCGTACGTCAGCCCGGCCGCCGAGGCCGTCAGCGCGCCGCTCACCACATGCGCCGCCGTACTGCCCGGCACCCGCGGTTCCACCTGCCGCCGCCAGGCCGCTGCCAGTACGAGCAGGAGGGCGACGGTGATGAACCCCGCCACCAGGCCCAGGTGGGCGGTACCGCGGGAGACCTCGTCCAGGACGGACGCGTCGACGCGTTCTGTCTCCACGACGCCACTCCGCGGATCGGCGACCAACGTGGCGACGACACCGAGCAGGCCTGCCGCGACCCCATGGAGCGGCCACTTGGCCCGCCCGTCGCCGCCGCCGGACCGGACCGCGCCGGCGATTGCTCCCGGATCCGCTGCTGCCATGACTCTCAGCTCCCTGGATGTGAACGGTTGAGCAGCACTGTCCACGCGGCGGTGTCCCGGGCACCAGGGCCGCCAGTCCCTTTCGCCCGGGATATCCGTACGCCACCATGTCCTCATGGGCCGGGGGGACCGAGGAAGCCGACGGGACCGCGCGCTGCGCCGTGCCGCGTACGCCGTCGCGGGAGTCGGCACCGCGAGCTGCGTCGCCACCGTGCCGGCGCACGCGGTGCTGTCCCGGCAGGTCGAGCTCAGCGAACTGTTCTTGAGCGATCTGGTACTGGGCACGGTGTGGCCACTGCTCGGCGCGGCGGTCGCCCGCGTCCAGCCGCGCAATCGGCTGGTCTGGCTGATGATGGCGCCCGCACTGATCGGCCCTTACCACCTGCTCACCTACTACGCCGGGTATTCACAGCTGGTCGCCGAACACCCCCTGCCCGGCTGGCAGTTCGGGGCCTGGCTGGGCTGCTGGGGGTTCGTGGGCTACTACTTCGCGACCCCTCTGGTGCCGCTGTTCTTCCCGTACGGACGGCTCGGCACCCGCCCGCGCCGGGTGCTCGCGTGGACCGTCGTCGCCGTCGCCACGACCGGCACCCTCGCCGCGATGCTGCGTCCGAGCGGCACCGACCCGGTGCCCGCCCTCGCCAACCCGCTGGGTGTACGGGGCGCGGAGTGGCTGCACACAGTCATGTACGTGTCCTCCGGTACATGCATGGCCGTCGGCACCGCCGCGGCCTGCTTCTTCATTGTGTTACGCACCCGTGCGGCACGCGGCGTGGAGCGCTCCCAGCTGCAGTGGCTGATGCTCGGTGGTCTCCTGATGGCCCTCGCGTTCACCGGCGTGGGCTTCACCACCGGGCAACTCCCCCAGCTGCTGACCGACCTGCTGATGGTGGTCGGGCTGCTCGGCCCGCCGGCGGGTATCGCCGTGGCGATGCTGCGCCACCGCCTCTACGACGTCGAGGTGGTACTCGGCCGGGCCATCGTCTTCACCCTCCTGAGCGGACTGGTCCTAGGCGTCTACCTGGCCGTCGTCGCGGGCGCGGGCACCCTCGCGCCCGGTTCACCCGCCGGCACGGCCGCGATCGCCGCGGCCGCGCTCGTTGCGGCAGCCGGCCGCGGGGCGGTCCAATCGGCCGTGGACCGGCTGCTGTTCGGACACCGCCACGATCCGTACGCGGTGATGGCCCGCGTCGGCCGCCACCTCGCCCCAGCCTCGGAACCGGCCGAGGCCATGCAACTCCTGGTCGACGAGCTCCGCCGCGCCCTGCGCCTGCCGTACGCGGCGTTCACCGGACCGGCCGTGACGGCGACCTCCGGCACACCCGTTCCCGGTGCGGGCTGGCGGACCGTGCCCTGCCTGGCACTCGGCCGCCGGGTCGGCGAACTTCACCTGGGGCGGCGGCGTGCGGCCGAGCCCTGGACCGCGCAGCAGCGGGCCGCGGCCGAGGAGGTCGCGGCGCGGGCCGCGACCCTCGCGTACGCGGCGGGGCTCGTCGAGGACGTTGCCCGCAGCCGGGCCCACATCGTCGCCGTCCGGGAGGAGGAACGCCGCCGACTCCGCGCCGACCTGCACGACGGCGTCGGCCCCTCCCTGGCCGGTACCGCCCACCAGCTGGACTCCCTGGCCCGCAGGGCCACCGACCCCGGGCTCGCGGACGCCATCAGGGTGGTACGGGACCGGTTGCGCACGACGGTCGGTGATCTGCGCACCGTCGTGAACGGACTGCGCCCCGCCGTACTCGACCAGCTCGGCCTCGCAGGCGCGCTACGTGAACTGCTCTCCGGCTACGACGTTCCCACCTGCCGCTGCTCGGTCACCGCTGCCTGCTCCGAGCTCCCCGCCTCCGTCGAGGTGGCGGCGTACGCAATCGCGGCCGAAGCGGTGGGCAACGCCCTCAAGCACAGCGCATCGGGCCGTCTCACCCTCACCGCCCACGTCACCGCCGGAGTTCTCGTACTGACCGTCGAGGACAACGGCTGCGGCATCCCGCCCCGCCACCGTGCGGGTGTGGGCCTGCGCAGCATGGGCGAACGCGCGGCAGAGGTCGGTGGCCGGCTGGCGATCACCCAGGCCCCGGGCGGCGGCACCTCGGTGCAGGCCAGGATGCCGCTTCCCCGAGAGGAGACACATGCCACTGCCTGACCGACCCGCGAGCGCCCCCTCTGGGACGCCGATACAGGAGAGGGCGAGATGAGCCAACCGCAGCCTGTGACCGTCCTCGTCGTCGACGACCACCCCATCTTCCGGGCCGGGATGACGACCGTACTGGACGACCTGCCCGGCATCACCGTCATCGGGGAGGCCTCCGACGGGGCCCAGGCCATCGCCGCCGCCGCACGACTGCTGCCGCACATCGTGCTCATGGACCTGCGGATGCCCGGGGTCGGCGGTCTCGAGGCGACCGCCCGGATCACCAGCGTCCATCCCGAGGTCGCGGTCGTCGTCCTCACCATGGACGAGGACGACGCCTCGGTCTTCGCGGCCCTGCGCGCAGGAGCCTGCGGCTATCTGCTGAAGGAGGCCGACGGCGCGGACGTCCACCGCGCCCTCCTGGGCGCCGCACGCGGCGAAGCCGTCTTCGGTCCCCGCATCGCCCAGCGGGTACTCGCCCATTTCGCCTCGCCGCACGCGGCCCAGGACACGCTGCCCTTCCCCCAACTCACCGACCGGGAGCGACAGATCCTCGACCTGCTCTCCCGCGGCCTGGACAACACCTCCATCGCCCGCCGCCTCTCCCTCTCGGAAAAGACGATACGCAACCGGGTCAGCGACGTCCTGGCCAAACTCCGCGCCCGTACCCGAGCGGAAGCCGTAGCCCTGGCCCGGGACGCGGGCCTCGGCCTGCCGTGAGACCACAGCAGCCCGGATCGGGCGGAGTCAGGAGACGCGACGGAGCCTGGCAGCCAGGCCGATCACACCCGGCACCGATCTGTCGCGGATGCGGTTACCGACCTCTCCGGCTGCCAGGCAGACACGCGCCTGATCGACGCTGATCCGCCGGGCGACCCGGTCGGCGCCGACCGGGTACTCGCCCTTCACACACGAGTCCGGCGGCACGGCCGCGCTGGAGGCCTACGGCGTCGATCAGCCAGCACCTCACGGAGCGACAGGTCCGCGCGCCGGGCCGGAAAGGTCCTCGACGATCGCGAGGTCGGCCGGGCAGTGGGCGCCGTCGCGGTCGACGAGACGGATCGCGGGGACGCGGACACCGAGCGCGTCGAGCCGCGTGTGCGCGGCCTCGAACAGGTCGAGCCCGAGACCGGGTGCGAACGGGTCGGTGAGGTCGTCGTCGCCCTCGGCCGCCGGCCACCGCCCAGCGCGGCCCGCGCCGCACCGGCCGACCGCTCACGCGTCCCTGCCCTGGGTGCCACGTCCGAACCGCCTCTCCCGCACGACAACCTACGCACCGCACGGGACCAACAGCCCAGCGGGGAGGGGTGATTGAGGATGGAGGAATCGGCCGTGGATCCTCTAGGGACGCGTCGGCCCCCGGAACACATGTTCCGGGGGCCGACGATGTCCGACCGCTGTCAGGCGGGCGTGATGTTCTCCGCCTGCGGGCCCTTCTGGCCCTGCGTGACGTCGAAGGTCACGACCTGGCCTTCCTGGAGCTCACGGAAACCGGTGGAGTTGATGTTGGAGTAGTGCGCGAAGACGTCCGGTCCCCCGCCGTCCTGAGCAATGAAGCCGAAGCCCTTTTCGGCGTTGAACCACTTGACGGTTCCCTTGGCCATGCTGATGCCTTCCAGTCAATATCGGACCCGCACCGCGCGGCCCCGGAGGTGATCGCCCTGGTCCGGCACTGCACAGCAGAACGCCCGCGCCGGAGCGCGGGCAGGTACTGCGAACCACGACATCTGACAGTGACGCTACACCGCAAAACCGGCTCCCACCAGAGAACAACAGCCATGATCCCAACCGCGTCGCGCGTACTGCCCGTCAACGGCCCGTACGCGCTCGTTCTCCTGGCCCCGGGGAGCGGCACCTTGCCCGCGCGGCGGGTGGAACCGGACGGGCACGGCCGGAGCCGCTCAGAGCCGACCGTGTTCCCGCAGGATGTGCAGGGCGTCGAGGGTGACGATGCCGCGCCACTCGGCGGTCTGGGCCGGCATCCAGTGCAGGAAGTGGAAGTCCCAGCCGCCGTCGTCCAGTTGCTCGCTCTCCAGCCGCTCGAGATCGGCATCGATCTGGGCGGGCGTGAAGAGTGCCCGGCTCGGGGTCTCCGGCCGCGGCGAGAGTTCCAGCGGCTTGATGTGTTCGCCCTCGATGCCGCCCGGGACCGGGACGGTGCCGTCGGGGCGGATCGATGCCCGTAGCCGGTCGATCGCGGCGGCGGCGCGGTCCGGGTCGGGCACCGCGTCGAGGAACTGCAGGGCGAACACCACGGTGTAGCCGCCGGCTTCCTTCTGCGATTCGAGCTCCTGCCAGCTCCAGGCCGTCGCGGCGTCGAGCCACGGGTGCTCGACCCCCAGCTGGTGCAGTCGGCCGGCGAGGGCGAAGGTCAGGAAGCTGGACTCGTCGTTCGGCTCCATCCAGGGGGTACGCGGGTGACCGAGCGCTGAAGGCAGCACCTGTGCGACACCGCCGTCGGGTCGGGCGACCGAGGCGACCCAGTCGGCGGTCGCGGTGACCATGGGGTCGTTCGTGGCGCCGATCTCCGCCAGGACCCCAAGTGCGGTGAGCGCCGCGGAGGGCTGGCTGCCCGGACAGCGCACATCGGGTTCGAGCGCGTGGCCGAAGCCGCCGTCGGGATTCCGGTAGGGCCGCAGCGCGTCGAGCACCGGCTGGACCAGCGCGTCGTCGAGAAACACTTCGAGCCGGCGCCGCTCGAGCACGCGGGCCGTGCCTTCCATGAACTGTCGCGCCGAGTCGATACGGAACTCGCCGCTGGTCGAAGTGGTCGTTCGAGTAGTCATGCCATCGACGCTAGGCGGCGGTGAGCCGGACGTCTTCCAGGAATCGGACAGGCGTGACGCCCGTAAGCCGGTGGACCTCATCCGTCATGTGAGCCTGACTGGCGTAGCCGGCCGCGAGCGCCTGATCGGCCAGCGACATCGTGGGGGCCTCGCCGTCGGCCCCGATGAGCCGGCGGAGGCGGGCGACTCGGGCGAGCGTCTTCGGGGCGTACCCGACCGCGGCGGTCACTCTCCGGTGCAGCCGTCTCTCGCCGACGCCGAGTTCGGCGGCGAGATCGGCCACCCTGATCTCGCGGTCCGCCAGGCGGCGGGCCGCCGCGGTGGCGAGTGGATCGGGCGTGGCCCTGCGGTGGAGCACGGCTCCGGCGAGCAGGCGGAGGCATTCGGCGGTGTCACCGGCCGTGGCCACCTGATCACTCAGGGCCCGGGCCTCCGGCCACACCTCGGTGAGAGGTACCTGGAGGTCGCGGACGGCGGAGGCCGGCAGCCCCAGTACGTTGCCCGCGGCGCCCTGTCGAAGGCGTACGCCGCAGGTCGGCGCGCCGGTCGGCTCCCACAGCACCGGGCCTGTGTCGGGGCCGACAACGAGCGGTGGGCCGTCGCCCAGCCAGACCAGGTCGACGCAGCCGTCCGGAACCACCCGCTCGGTCCCGGCCACGAGGGTGTCGTTGCGCCACAGACAAGCCACGACGGGCAGCAGCCCGGTCGGCGCGCGGAACTCGCGGTAGGTCACGCCACCCACGATAGAACCCCGATCGGCTTCGTCCAGGGCCACGACCCACGCCCACGCCCACGCCCACGCCCACGCCCACGCCCAGCGGCAGCGTCCGCCCTCACGCTCAGCGTCAGCGTTCGTCAGCTGGTTCGGGCAGCCGTCGTAGATCCCGAGGGCCTCGAATGTTCACGAGAAATGGGCCGCGCGGCTCTGTCGTCACGCGGGCAGAGCCACGCCCTACGGCAACCCGATCCCGGGCCTGGAGGAGCCCGGCCTGCAGAGCAACGTGGATCCGCTCTCCGACCAGACCCTGGTCAGCCTCAGCGACCTGGACCCCGGCCCGTAGGGCGCGAGCGCGGTCGTACGGTGCATCGGGGAGCTGATCCAGACCGACTCGCGGCTGATGTGCGCCCTGCGGCAGGCCGGGGTGGCCGGGCGCGGTCGTGAGCGTCACGTCGTCGCCCGGCGGCGTGACGGTCGGCAGTGGCAGGGAGGATCGTGGTCGAGGGCCGTCCTCGCCGGTTCGGCGGAGGCTGTGCACGAGCTTGCCCCGCATATGACGGCTGGTCAATTCCCGTGGGCTCGGCGGGACTTGGTCGAGAACGACGGTTCTGGACAGCAGGGCTCAGCAGGGTCGAGGCGTCCCTCAGCAACGAGTGTCAGCAGTCGCCGAGCAACGCGGAGGGGCGCAGGCCTCGGCGATCGACAGGCTGTTCTCGTAGAGGTGGTGTCGGGTGATCCGGCCGTCCTCGACGGTGAGGCGCAGGGCGAACGGGCCCTCGAAGGACTTTCCCGTCGTGCGTACGGTCCCCGACAGGTGGCCCATCAGGACCGCGTCGGTGCCGTCGACAAGAAAGGTGTCGACGGAGGCGCGCGCGTCCTCGGGCACGGTGTGCTCCGTCAACTCCGCGAACTGGGCGGCGCATTCGGCGGCCGTGGACCGCGGGCGGATCCACGGGACGGCGGGGTTCTCGGCGAGCGTCCAGTCGACCTCGTCGGCGAAGATCGCGACGAGCCGGTCGGTGTCCCCGGCCACCCGTGCGGCGATGAACTCCCGCACGGCGGCCCGAGTGGCCTCGGCCACGGAACTCGCGGTGGTGGCTGAACTCGCCGTGGTCGCGGTGGACTTGACGGACATCGCGCTCTCCTCGCTACTGCGGCCGCATCCCGGCGGGGGTTCCCGTCGATGTGCTTGATCCTGCTGGAGTGAGGGGTGAACGGTCGATTACCCCGGGGGTAATGGCCGTGGCCGCCGCATCGTGGCCGATTCGTTCAGACCGCGACGGTGAGTGCGAACGGCGTCAGTCCTCTGTTCCGGATGAGGGACGGCACCAGGAGCATGAGAGCTTCCGGTCCGCGCGCCGTGGAGATTCCGCCGAGGTCCTCGATCCAGGCGGGCGGCCAGCCGAGGTCGGCGAGCAGTCCGGTCACGACCGTCTTCGATCGCGCGTCGTCGCCGGAGAGGAAGGCGGTGGGCTGCGTCCTGAGACTGCCCGGGTCGGTCATGACGGTGAAGAACATGGTGTTGAGCGTCTTGACCACGTGGGTGCCGGGCAGGGCGTACTGCAGCAGTTCGGCGAGACTGCTGCCGGGGTAGCTCAAGCCGCCGGGCATACCGTCCTGACCGCGCACGGTCGCGTTCGAGACGTCGATGAGGATTTTGCCGTGCAGCTCATCGCTCAGGGCGCCGAGCCGCTCCAAGGCACTGTCACCCGGGGTGGCGTTGATGACGACCGAGGCGTGGCGTGCCGCTTCCGCGGGCCCGGCGAAGGCGACGGGCGGGCCTTGCCAGTCGGCCGCTTCGGCGGCCTTCCTGGTTCCGATGGTGACGGTGTGTCCCGCGAGGGACAGTTTGCTCGCCAGTGCGGCGGCCACGCGTCCGGATCCGAGGATCCCGATGCCGCTCGGGGTGCTGGTGCTCATGGTCGTACTCCGCTTCGGCCTGTGGTGGGTGAGGTTCGGGACGGCGGGGTCAGCGGAGAGGGGCGAGAACCTCGACCGCCGCCGAGTGGAGTGCCGGGGCGGTCGCCAGGAAGTCCTCGCTCGCCAGGCCCCAGGGGTTGCCGAGGGTGTCGGTGACCGTTCCGCCGGCCTCTGCCACCAGCAGGGCCCCGGCGAGCAGTCCGGAGCGCACGTCACTGAACTGCCAGAAGACGTCCATGCGTCCGGCCGCGACCTGGATCAGCTGCAGCGTGGCCGGCACCGACACCCGGGTGACCAGGGCGCTGGTGAGCATCGCGGTGACCGAGAGACCGATGCGGCGGAACGTCTCCTCGTCCTCTCCCGGCCTGGCCTGGCCGGTGCCGACCAGTGCGCCGTTCAGCTCCGACTTCGCGGACGGGCTCAGCCGGACACCGTTGAGGAAGGCGCCGCCGCCCCGCACCGCGGTGTAGGTGTCCCCGGTCAGCGGGAGGTGTACGGCGGTCAGCACGGGCCTGTTGTCGCGCACGAGGGTGGCCGTCACCGACCACTCGGTCATGCCGTGGATGTGGTTGATGTTCCCCTCGACCGCGTCGGTGATCCACCATTCACCGGCCGGCAGAGAGCCGCTCTCCATCTCGTCCTCCGCCCAGCCGGCTCCGGGACGCAGCGTCTGCAGCGGCTCGCGCAGGAACCCCAGGGACGCGGCGTCGTTGGCGTGGATCGCGGCGACGACGTCGGCCAGGCTGTCCAGGCGGGCGTCCGGGGAGAAGCGCTCCCGCAGGTGGGCTCCGGCGGCGCGGGTCGCCTCGACGACCTCGGGCAGCAGGGCCTCGTCCTGGGCGAGGAGGGGGTTGACCCCGTCGAACGCGGGGGTGGCCACGGTGGTGGGTGTCGTCGGCATGACTGTCCTCAACTCTCTGGTCTTCCGGGTGGGTTGTGCGGAAGTCGTTCACCGCTGACCACCACGCTAGAAACCCTCAGACATGTCGTCAACTGCATGCTTGTAAGGTCTAGCATTACTGTCATGCAACTGGATTTGAATCTGCTGACGGCCCTGGACGCACTGCTGGAAGAGGGCAGCGTCGCCGGCGCCGCCGATCGACTGCACCTGACAGCACCGGCCATGAGCCGGGCCCTCGGCCGCATCCGACACGTGATGGACGATCAGATCCTGGTGCGCACCGGGCGGACGATGACACCCACACCCCGCGCCCTCGCGGTCCGCGAACAGGTCCACACACTGGTCCAGCAGGCTCAGGCGGTCCTGGCCCCCGAACGCGACCTGGACCTGGCGACGTTGGAGCGCACCTTCACCTTGAGATGGCACGACGCCGTGACCACCGCGGTCGGCCCCGCCCTGCTCGCCGCGGTACGGGCGCAGGCCCCCGGGGTTCGCCTGCGCGTGCTCGCCGAAGCCGGCACGGACACCAACGACCTGCGGCACGGCAAGGTCGACCTGGAGATCGGAGCGGGTGCGCCCGAAGTGCCCGACATCCAGCACGAGACGGTCGCCCACGACCATCTGGTCGTCGCCGTACGGGCGGAACACCCCTTCACGCACGGCGACCTCACCCTGGACCGGTACGTCGACGCGGAGCACCTGACAGTGTCCCGGCGGGGCCGTCTGCGGGACCCGCTCGACGACCTCCTGGAGGACCTCGGGCTACGGCGCCGTGTCGTGGCGTCCGTGCCCAGCAGCACCGCCGCCCTGCACTTCATCCAGCACAGCGACACCGTCGTGGCGGTTCCCGAGAACATGACCCGGCCGGTGATCAGCGGGCTCGGGCTCCGCGTGCTCCCGCTGCCCCTCGACACCGGGCCGGTTCCGGTGAACCTGGCCTGGCACCAGCGCTACGACGGCGACCGGGCACACAACTGGCTGCGCGCGCAGGTCCGTACGGCCCTTCGCGAACTGTGCGTTCCAGGCGACGAAGACGACGAGAACGAGACCGCCGCCCGGCCCGGACGGGATCGGTGAGTTCTACCGCCGCGGCCCGTCGCACGGGCATCCGCCAAGGACTTTGAACACTGAGATGACAAAGTATGGACATGTCAAGTGAAAGCCCCTTAGGTTGGCGGCGCGACGCAGTCACATCACAGAAGACCGGAACGAAATCCGGCACGGTCCGGTCCCGCCTTATGGAGGACCGTTGTCCCACCATCCGTTCCTGCGTGCCCGAAGACTCGTCACCTCCCTGGCGACCGGAGCCATCCTGGCCGGCGGTCTCCTGGCCGCCCCGGCGTCCTCAGCCGCCCCGCCGGAAATCCCGCCACAGGAGCCCGGAGTCACGCTGCGCGTGTTCGACGTGCAGACGCCGCTGAGCAAGCTGTGCACCCTCAAACCCGGACAGACCCCGAACCACGACTCGTTGAAGGCGACGGTGGACTGGTCCACGGCCGACGACTTCGGCGGCTTCTCCGACCGCTTCGTCACAGAGGTGACCGGCAACCTGCTCGTGCCGCGCGATGGCACCTACAGCTTCCGTCTCACCAGCGACGACGGCTCCCGGCTGACCATCGACGACACCACGGTGGTCGACCACGACGGACTCCACGGAGCGGAGCCGAAGGACGGCGCGGTCACGCTCACCGCGGGGTCGCACCCACTGCGCGTCGATCACTTCGAGCGCGACGGCGGGCAGCAGCTCCAACTGGCCTGGAAGCCGCCGGGCGAGAGCGACTTCGCTGTTGTGCCCCGTGAGGCACTGAGTACGGATGCCGATGTCGTGCGGGTGACGGCTCCCGGACGCAAGGAATGCGAGGAGAGCGGCGACTCCCCCGGCGACGGCCTCCCGCTCACCTCCGTACGGCCGGACCTGACGCTCACCGATCTGCGCCCCGACGGTTTCGAACCGCAGGTCACCGGCATGGACTGGCTGCCCGACGGACGGCTGGCGATCAGTACCTGGGGCGGTTCCGGCAACGTTGCCGGAGAGGTCTATCTGCTGGACGACGTCACCGGTCCGACCAGCAAGGACAAGGTCACCTTCAAGAAGGTGGCGAGTGGGCTGCGCGAGCCCATGGGCATCAAGTACGTCGACGGTTCGCTGTACGTGTCGCAGAAACACGAGCTGACCCGGCTCGTCGACCGGAACCGCGATGACGTGGCCGACGAATACCGCACCGTCGCGACCTGGCCGTACGGAGGGAACTTCCACGAGTTCGCGTTCGGCCTCCTCTACCGCGACGGCTTCTTCTACGTGAACCTGTCCGTCTCCATCAACCTCGGCGGCGCGACCACGGTTCCGCAGCCCGCGCCGGGCCGCGGGACGACGTACAAGGTCAGCAAGAAGACAGGCGAGATCAGCCCGGTCGCCGGCGGACTTCGTACTCCGAACGGGATCGGCTGGGGCCCGGACGGTGAGCTCTTCGCCACGGACAACCAGGGCGGTTGGCTTCCTTCGTCGAAGCTCGTCCACGTCAAGCAGGACCGCTTCTTCAACCACTACACCGAGCCGTCCGGCCCCTTCGACGCCGCCACACCGACCGATCCCGTGCTGTGGCTGCCCCAGAACGAGATCGCGAACTCGCCCTCCACACCCCTGTATGTGAAGAAGGGCAGGTTCGCGGGTCAGATGCTGATCGGCGACGTGACCTACGGCGGTCTGCAGCGCGCGTACCTGGAGAAGGTGAAGGGCCAGTACCAGGGCGCGGTCTTCCGCTACACGCAGGGTCTTGAGGCCGGGGTCAACCGCCTCACCCTCGGTCCGGACGGATCGATCTACGCCGGCGGTCTGGGCGCCGAGGGCAACTGGGGTCAGGAGGGCAAGCTCAAGTTCGGCCTGCAGAAGCTGACACCCAACGGCGGCAACACCTTCGACATCCAGACGATGCGTGCCGTGCCGGGCGGCTTCGACCTGACGTACACCCAGCCGGTGTCCGCGACGACGGCCGAGGAACTGGCCAAGCGCTACCAGGCCGAACAGTGGCGGTACACGCCGACCAACGACTACGGCGGTCCGAAGATCGCCGAAGAGGCGCTGCCCGTACGTTCGGCCGAGCTGTCGAAGGACGGGCGTACCGTGCGGCTTCGGCTGGACGGTCTGAAGTCGGGCCGGGTCGTCCACCTTCGCTCCCCGCGCCCCTTCACCTCGGCGTCCGGTGAGGCGCTGTGGAGCACCGAGGCCTGGTACACACTCAACGCCATGCCCGGCAAGCAGCCGCCGCCCGCCACCCGGTACGAGGCCGAGGAGGCGCGTCTCACGGGCACGGCCGGCGTCGACACCGATCACGTCGGCTACTCCGGCAGCGGCTTCGTCGACCGGTACGCCACGGAGGGCAAGGTCGCCACCACCTTCGACGTGACGGTCCCCAAGGCGGGCACGTACGACGTCAACCTGCGCTATTCCAACGGCCCGAACCCGTTCCAGGGCACCAAGTCGCTCTCCCTGTACACCAACAGGAAGAAACTGCGGCAGGTGAAGCTCGCCTCCACCGGTGACTGGGACTCATGGTCCACGCAGTCCGAAGCAGTGGTGCTGCGCGCCGGCAAGAACACCCTCTCCTACAGCTTCGACCCCGGCGACACCGGCCACGTCAACCTCGATCTGATCACTCTTCGCCCGCACGGCACGCCGGTCACTCTCTTCGACGGAAGCGCCGCCTCGCAGTCCGAGTGGCAGCACACGGACGGGCGACGGCTGAAGTGGCCACTCTCCGACGAGAAGTCGATGGAGGTGTGCTGCGGTGACATCCGGACTCTGGACGCGTACCAGGACTTCAAGTTGCACGTCGAGTTCCGCGTTCCGCTGCTGCCTCCCGATGTCACCGGACAGGACCGTGGCAACAGCGGAATCTTCATCCAGGACCGCTACGAACTGCAGATCCTCGACTCCTACGGTGACACCTCATTGGACACCAATGAGGCCGGTGCGATCTATCTCAAGAAGGCACCCGACGTGAACGCGGCCAGGGCGCCCGAGACCTGGCAGACGTACGACATCGTCTTCCGCGCCGCCCGCTACGACGACAGCGGCCGCAAGACAGCCGACGCGCGGGTGACCGTTGTGTGGAACGGCGAAAAGGTGCACGACGATCTCGCCCTCGACGGCCCCACTGCCTCGGGCAGGCCCGAAACGCCGGCAGCGGGCGCGATCCGTCTGCAGGACCACGGGAACAAGGTCCGGTTCCGCAACATCAGACTGGAACCTCTGACCTGACCCTGACCTGACCTGACCTGACCTCAAGCCGGGCCCGGTTCCCGACCGGGCCCGGCTTCCATGTCACCTCGGGCGGAGGAGGTCCGAGGTCAACTCCTGGGCCTTCTCGGCAGGTACGACAGGCAGCGTCACTCCGAAGACCGTCCCGGCCCCCGGAGCGCTGCGGACCGCGATCGTCCCGTCGTGGGCGTGAGTGAGCTGGCGGACGATGGCCAGACCGAGCCCGCTGCCGCCGGTGGAGCGGCTGCGGGACTTCTCCGCTCGCCAGAAACGGTCGAAGACATAGGGCAGTTCCTCCGGTTCGATGCCTTGGCCGGTGTCCCTGACCTCGATCCTCACCTCGGTGTCCGCGCAGACCGCGCTCACCTCGACACTGCCCCGGGCCGCCGTGTGGCGTACCGCGTTCGACACCAGGTTGCCGATCATCTGGCGGATGCGTACAGGGTCGGCGTACAGCTTCGGATCGCCCTCGGTGCGGACGACGAGGGTGACTCCGGCCGAGTCCGCCGCGGCACGGTGTGCTGTCGCGACCTGATGGAGGAGATCCCGTACGAAGACATCCTCGCGGTGCAGCCGCAGCACGCCCGCGTCGGCGGCGGCGAGGTCCTGCAAGTCGTCGATGAGGTGCTGCAGTTGCAGCGCCTCCTCCAGGAGCGAGGTGGTGAATTCGCCGTCGGGCTCGGCGACTCCGTCCTCCGCGGCCTCCAGCCACACCCGAATGTTGTTGAGCGGGCTGCGAAGCTCATGGGCAATGTCGCTGACCATCGCCCTGCGCTGCTCCTCGGCGCGCTCGCGCCGCGCGGAGAGATCGTTGAAGGCCGCGGCGAGCCGGCCGATCTCGTCGTTGGTGGTGACGGGGACGCGGGCGTGGCCGTCACCGGGACCGCGGGCCGCGGTGGTCAGGGCACGCAGCGGTCGGACCAGTCGACGCCCGACCAGCACGGTCGAACTCACGGTCAGGACGAGGACGAGCCCGGTCACCCCGGCGATCCGGGTGGTGTTGGCCGGCGAGAGGTCGAGTCCCACGGACGCCACGGCGGGGACCTGGGCGTCACCGATGAACAGGAGGGCGGGCGGGGCCACGTACGGGGTGAGCTGAACGCGCCGGGCGGTATCCACACAGTCCTGTACCGCGGGGGTGATGGCGATGAAGTCGAGTCCGACGCCGACGGCCGACTCGTGCCGGTCACGCAGGCACTTCGCCGCGAGGGCGTTGAGGCGGTCGAGGGCCTTCTGCTCCAGCTCCGTCAGGGTGTCCAGCTCGGCCGTCGGGCAGAGGCCGCTGATCTTGTACCTGACGGCGGCGTCGTCGTTGCCGATCCGGATCACCGGGCGACCGCTCGGCCGGTCGGTGCGGGTCGCGGGTGCTCCGGATCGCCTCAGGCAGGCCTGGAGCTTGTCGGCGGCGGCGCCCAGTTTCGCGCGGCGGTCGGCGGTGAGCCGGTAGGGGCCGACGGCACGTGGGTCGATGTGGTCGGCGTCCGTACTTCTGGCCGGTGCGACGTGCAACGGGTCGACGACCGCGGACACCCGGTCGGGCAGTGGCGCCTTCGGATCGGAGTCGGCGATCGTCCGGCGGTCCCGGGTCGTCAGGACGATCCGCCGTCCGGTGCGCGACGCCAACTCCCCTATAAGGCCGTCCACTTGGGACCAGTCCCGGTGGGTCGCCGCGCGGCCCACCAGGGTGTCGTAGAGATGGGTGTCGTCGGCCAGGATGCGGCCCTGCTCCTGGCGGATCGCACCGGTGGTGGTGCGTACGGTGAGCCACGCGGTGGCGGCGATCGCGCAGACGGCGATCAGCACGGACGTGGCGAGCAGGCGCACGAGGAGGCTGCGGTGCGGCGGCACCCGATCACCGTCGGTCCGCCCGGGATCCCTTCGCCCGTCGGCGGTCCGCTCAGCATCGGTCCGCCCGCCGTCGGCGCCCCCTCTGTCAGAGCGCGGCACGGCCGTCGGTGAGTTCGATGGCGTCGGTCGACTCGGCGCCACCAGGCGGCTTCCTACCGTCGGTGAGCTTGTAGCCGACGCCGTACACGGTCAGCAGGCGGACCGGTTCGCGCGGATCCGTCTCGATCTTCCTGCGCAGGTTCATCACATGGACGTCCACGGTCCGTTCCGTGATGTAGCGGTCGAACCCCCGGGTCCTGGCGAGGAGTTGACGGCGGCTGAACACCCGCTCCGGGTGGGCGGCCAGCGCCTGGAGGATCACGAACTCGCCCGGCGTGCACTCGACTTCACGCCCGTCGGCCTCGACCACATGACGTACGGGGTCGACGGTCAGGCCGCCGATCCGCAGAACGGACTCCTCCTCGGCGGAGGCGGACCGGTGGGTGCGTCTGATGAGGGCCCGGATCCGGGCCATCAGTTCGCGCGGGCTGTACGGCTTGGTCATGTAGTCGTCGGCGCCGTGGTCGAGCCCTCGCAGCAGATCCTCCTCCGCCGAGCGCGCCGTGAGCATCAGTACCGCCACGTCGTCGGCCTCGCGTCGGACCGTACGGCACACGTCCAGGCCGTCCACGAGGGGCATCATCACATCGAGAATCAGCACATCGGGACGGTTGCGGCGGATCTCCTCGATCGCGGCGTGGCCGTCGTGAACGACGACCACCGAATGCCCCTCCCGCCGCAGATAACGCCGCACGACCTCGGCGTGCTTCGAATCGTCCTCCGCGACCAGAACATGTGCGCACATGCTGCGGACCCTACGGGACCCAACAGCTCTCTCATACCGGCCTGACAAGTTCTTCAAATCTCTCCGTGACCGTACGGGGATGACGAAAACCACTCACTTCACCGGTACGGGGACGGTCGCGGCCGCTGTCCTGTGCCTGGCCGCGCTGTCCGCCTGCGGCGGATCACCCGTCGGCGGTTCGGACGACACGGACAAGGACGACCATGTGGCCTCGGTGACGAGCCCGGCCACGAAGGACGGTGCGAGCGCCTCGACGAGCTCCGGCACGGAGGAGGGCGTCCAGCTGCGGACAGACATGAGCGAGGACGAGAAGAAGCGGATCCAGACGGCCTGGGGCGTCTGTCTGAAGAACCTGGGAGTGCCCACGGCCGACAAAGGAGTCCCGGGGATGGTGACCCCGGCGGCCGGCGCGGACAAGTACCCGAAGGAGTTCAAGGCATGCAAGGCGAAGCAACCCATCACGCCCCCTCAGCTGAACCCGAACGACCCTGGTTACGCGGACGGCCTCCGCTACTGGGTGCGCTGCATGAACGACAAGGGGCTGAAGGTGGACGTTCTCCCCGACAGCGGCGGATGGACCTGGTCCGACGAGACGGGCCCGGTGCCTCCGGGTTCGTCGCAGGCCGCCCAGATCGAGGCGAACTGCCAGGAGGAAGCGCTCAGTGCGAAGAAGTGAGGCCTCTCCCCGACCCCGGCGGCGCCTCCTGCTGACGGTGAGCGGAGCCTCGGTGGTACTCGCCATCACGGCCGGAGCGGTTGTCTGGACCGGTCGGCACGGACAGGAGTCGCGGGCCTCCGCCGACGAGAGAGTGCACGTGACGACCGCGGTGGTGGAGCGCGCCGATCTGTCCGACACCCGGACACTCGGCGGAACCCTCGGTCACGGCCGGAGCCGGGTGGTGCGGAGCGGCAAGGAGGGCCTGGTCACCTGGCTGCCGCGGATCGGGGCGGAGGTCACCAGGGGCGGACAGCTGCTCCGGGTGAACGACAACCCGGTACCGCTGCTCTACGGATCGACCCCGCTGTACCGCGTCCTGCGGGACGAGGGCACGGTCGGGCGCGATGTGAAGGTCCTCGTCGACAACCTCAGGAAACTCGGATACGACTTCGGAGAACAGCCGCAGGTCGGCAGCTGGGTGCGGCCGCGTCCGGCGGCGACACCGACTTCGGACGGGGCCGGCGCCGAGGGGGAGACCGCGTCCGCCGATGCGGCTTCGGGCAAGTCCGCCGAGGACGAGACGGCTTCGGGCAAGTCCGGCCAGGACGCGGCACCCTCGACCCGGCCGACCGCTGCCGACTCCGACTCCGACTCCGACTCCGCCGGGGCAGGTTCGCCCGCCGCCTCCCCCTCCCCCACTCCCGTCCAAGTCCGCCGCGGAGAGGGTGTGTTGACGGCGGGCGTGATCGCCGCGCTCAAGCGCTGGCAGTCCCGTACCGGCGCTGCGGCCACCGGTGAGCTGGGGCCGGGGGACGCGATCGTGCTCTCCGGTGCCGTGCGCGTCGGCGATCTGCTGGCGGAGCCCGGTGACCCGACCGGCGGGGACCTGCTGTCGGTCACCTCGACCGTCAGGCAGGTCACCGTCCCCCTGGAGGCGGACGCGACCAGCTCCGTCCGCAGGGGCAACAAGGTGACCGTGACCCTGCCGGACAACTCCACCGTCCGGGGACACGTCACCGCGCTGAACAGCGACGCACAGTCCGCGGACCAGAACGCGGGCGGCGAGCCCCAGCTCACGGTGACCGTGAGCCTCGACGACCCCGACGACGAATCCGTACGCGATGCGGACTCCGGGTCCGTCCGGGTCGGCTTCACCTCGGCCGCCAAGAAGAACGTCCTCGTGGTGCCGGTCGGCGCGCTGCTGGCCCTGAGCGAGGGCGGCTACGCCCTGCAACGGCCGGGCGGCCGACTACTGCCCGTGGAGACCGGCTTGTTCGCCAAGGGCAGGGTCGAGGTCAGCGGGCCGGAGATCTCGGAAGGGCTGCGCGTGGTGACCACCTCATGACGCCGGTACTCAGCGTCCGCGGGGTCGGCATGGCATACGGAGGCGAGGTCAAGGCCCTGGACGACGTGTCGTTGACGATCGAGGAGGGCGAACTCCTCGCCATCGTCGGCCCGTCGGGATCCGGGAAGTCCACTCTGCTGCACATCATGGGCACCTTGGACCGGCCGACCTCCGGAACCGTGGAGATCGACGGCGAGGATGTCATGAGCCTCTCCGACCGGGAGTTGTCGGCACTGCGTGGCCGCCAACTCGGCTTCGTCTTCCAGCAGTTCCATCTCACCGACGGGCTGAGCGCCTGGGAGAACGTGGCGACCGGCCTGCTCTACGCGGGCGTCCCCCGCCGATCGCGTCGGCCGCGCGCCCTGGAGGCGCTGGCGAGGGTGGGGCTCGACCATCGCTCAGGCCATCTCCCCCAACAGCTGTCCGGTGGCGAACGGCAACGCGTGGCGATCGCCCGGGCCCTCGTCCATGAACCCATGCTGGTCCTGGCGGACGAGCCGACCGGCGCTCTCGACACCGCGAACGGCACCGCCGTCCTCGAGCTGCTCAGCGCGCTCAACGACGACGGCACGACCATCGCGGTCATCACCCATGACCGCGACATCGCGTCCCTGCTGCCCCGGACGGTGGAGCTCCGCGACGGTCGGATCGTCGCGGACACCCGAGCCGAGGCACAAGCTGCCGCGGACACCCAGAAAGTACGGAAGGCTCCCGCATGACAGGAACCGAAGTGGCGTCGGACCGTCCCCGCAAGAGACCCCGGCCCGTCCGGCTCGCCCCGGTCGATCTGCTCGGTCTCGGGCTGCTGGGCATCCGTACCCGCAAGGTCCGGGCCGCCCTGTCCGCCCTGGGTATCTCCATCGGTATCGCGACGCTGATCGTGGTGACCGGCATCCCTGCGTCGAGCCAGCGGGCCCTGATGGCGGAACTCTCGGCGCTGGGCACCGACATGCTGGTGGCCCAGCCGATGCCCGACCAGGATCCTCCGGTGCTGCTGCCCGAGGAGTCCCCCGCGATGGCCCGCCGCATCGGCCCGGTCACCACGGTCGGGGTGGTCGCCAACACCCATGCGTCCGTGCACCGTTCGGACCGGGTCGACCCCGGTGACTTCGCCGGCATCAGCGTGCTGGCCACCCGGCCGGGGCTGCTGAAGGCCGTCAACGGCCGAATGCTGTCGGGCCGGTTCCTCAGTTCGTCGACCGAGCGGCTGCCGACCGTGGTGCTGGGCTCGGTGGCGGCGTCCCGGCTCGGCATCCCCCAGGTGACCGGGAACCCGCAGATCTTCGTCGGCGGCCACTGGTTCACCGTCATCGGCATCCTGCGGCGGACTCCGCTCTCCCCCGATCTGGACCGGGCGGTGTTCGTCGACTGGCAGACGGCCCGCGGCACGCTGAAGTTCGACGGCCACCCCACGGTGATCTACGTAAAGGCGCGGGAGTCCGAGGTCGAGGCCGTCCGGGACGTGCTCCCTGCCACGCTCAATCCACAACTGCCCGGCATGGTCCAGGTCAGCAAGCCGTCCGACGCGCTGGCCGCCAAACGCGCCACCCAGTCCACGTTCTCGGCGCTGTTCCTGGGCCTGGCGGGAGTCGCACTGCTGGTGGGCGGGATCGGGGTGGCCAACACGATGGTGGTCTCGGTGCTGGAACGGCGCCGGGAGATCGGGCTGCGCCGTGCGCTGGGTGCGAGCCGGGGCCAGATCCGCGGTCAGTTCCTGACGGAGTCGGTCGTCCTGTCCACGCTGGGCGGACTGGCGGGCACGGTCATCGGTGTACTGGCCACTGTCGGCTACGCGTCCTGGCACGACTGGCCTCCGGTCGTCCCCGCGGCAGCGGTGCTGAGCGGGGTGGGAGGCGCCGTGGTCATCGGGGTGGTGGCCGGCGTCTACCCCTCGGTCCGAGCGGCCCGGCTCACCCCTACGGAGGCACTGGCCACCGTCTAGCGGCTCGTCACGTCCGGACGGACATTTGGCGGAGCGGCTCGTCACGTCCGGACGGACATTTGGCGGAGCGGCTCGTCATGTCCGGACGGACGGCTGTACGACGGAGGCGAGCAGTGCCAGTTTGTCGGCGTTGTCGGTGCCGGGGTCCGAGTGGCGGACGACGAGCATCTGGCCCGCCGCGCCACCGATGCCCAGTCTCTCCCGGTTCAGCCGCAGGCCACCGACCTGGAGGTGGTCGATGTGCTCGGGCGCACCTTCGCACGCCTCTACGTCGTGGCGGGCCCAGCGCCGGCTGAAGCGAGGGCCGGCGACCAGGCCCACGACGGCGTTCTCCCAGTCCGGACAGAGGGCCCGCTCGGCGGGGTCGAGGAACACGTCCCGCAGCCGGTTGGCTCCCGCCACGAGGCGCGGGGACAACGCGGCCGCCGGGGCGTTGGCCGCGAGCACGTCGAAGTGGCGGCCCTCGACCGTGGCGGGCAGCGGGAGCATGGCGCCCAGGCCGGCGATGCCCGGAGGTAGGGCTTGACACCCATGTCGACGACATCGTCAAGCTGATCGTCGGGGAATGCCTCACCGAGGTGATCCGGCTCGGCCCAGGTGTGGGAACTGGCGACCGGCCACGACTGTGTGGTGACCATGCCGGCCGAGCTCGCCGAACTACTGCTCAAGCTCGACCGACCCGATCACCCGGTCCGTCGGAGTTCGTGAGTGGAGCATTCGCCGTACCGTGTCCGAGCGTTCCAGGAGGGTGTTGCGGACCACCGGGGCCGCCTCTTGGGCCGCCTTCTGGGCCTCGTCGATGTACGTGGGGTCGATGGCGTGCGGTGGGAAGAGGTGGCCCGCGAAGACCATCGCCGGGATCATTCCGCCTCGGTGCAGGTGCGGGATCGAGTCCAGGTAACGCCGGGTGTAGGGCGCCAACAGGGCGTCCTGGCCCGGGCGCCAGAACGCCGCCGCCACCTGGCCGACCGAGTTGACGGGCACCGCACGGTCCACCGCCAGCTTCTGCCAGACCTCTGCCTTCGCGGCGGGGTCCGGCAGGGCGGCTCGTACGGTGAGGGCGCGGACCCAGGCGTCGGGGTCGGGGTCGCGTTCCAGCAGGAGGGCGCTCTCCGACGAGACGTCCCCGCCTAGTTCCGCCTCACGGACCAGCACTCGCCAGAGCAGGTCCACGTCGTCACCGGCCTGTTCACGGAGCCAGGCCAGATCGTCCGGTTCGGTCGCGGTGCGGGCCAGGCCGCGCAGGGCGACCTGGCGACGGCCGGGGTCCGTGGCGAGGCGCCGGCAGGCCTCCGTCACCTCTGCCGTCAGTCCGGCACGTTCGCCTTCCGGGGCCCACAGTTCGGCGATGTTCGCGGCGAGAGTCAGCCAGGGCTCGATCACGGCGTCGGACGTCTCGGCCATGAGGACGGCGGTGACGCACCGACCGGCTTCCGCCGCCGTGGCCTCGCCGGTGGTCAGCATGTCCCACACGGTCGCCGTGGCCACTCCTCGGGAGATGGCCGTGGGCAGTTGTGCCGCCGCGCGGAGGAAGGCGTCCCTGGTCGCGGGGTCGGGACGGGTCGTGGCGAAGGTCAGGTCCTCGTCGTTGATCAGCAGAACGTCGAGGTCCGCCCCGGTCGGGAGGCCGGTGACCGGAGTGCGGGTCTGCGTGACCTCGACGCGCACGAGCGCCCTGCGTTCCAGGACCCCGTCGTTCGTGTCGTCGTTCCTGCCGCTACTCCTGTACGCGCCCACCGCCAGCACCTGCGGGCGCGGCGTGTCGGCGGCCACCAGCGTGACGGTGTCACCGTCGCGCTCCAGGGTGAAGCGGTCGGTGCCCGCCGTCGCGAGCCAGGCCGTCCGCCAGGTGTCCAGGTCCCGCCCACTGGCCTCGGCGAGAACGTCGATCAGGTCCTGGAGCGTGGCGCTGCCCCACGCGTGACGCGCGAAGTAGGCGGTCATGCCCGCCCTGAAGCGCTCTTCACCGACATACGTCATGAGCTGCTGGAGGACGGAGGCGCCCTTGGGATACGTGATGTTGTCGAAGATCGACGCGGCCTGGGCGACATCATGGATGGGCTGGTGGATCGGGTGCGAGACGGGACCCTGGTCGGAGAGGTAAGCCTTGAGCTTGTCGCCGGCCAGGTGGCTCGCCCACGCGTCGGTGTACCGGGTGGCGCGCTCGGCGGCCCAGTGGCAGGCGAACTCCGCGAACGCCTCGTTCAGCCAGAGGTCGTCCCACCAGCGCATGGTGACGATGTTGCCGAACCACATGTGCGCCATCTCGTGCAGCAGCACCTTCGCGAACAGCTCGCTCTCGGCGGGCGTCGGCGCGGCCCGCCGCAGGAACGCGTCCGACCAGGTCACACAGCCGTAGTTCTCCATCGCCCCGCCGAACTCGGGCACGAACACCTGGTCGTACTTGCGCTGCGGGAACGGCATCGCGAAGACCTCGCCGAAGAAGGCGAGCCCCTGGCGGGTGAGGGTGAAGAGCTCGTCGGCGTCACGCTCGAGAATCGGAGCGAGGGAGCGGCGGGCGAAGAGACCCAGGTCGTGGCCGTCGGCCTCGCGGCGGATCTCGTGGAAGGGGCCCCCGTTGACGACGGTGTTGTACGTCGACAGCGGCGGGGTGTCCGGGAAGGTCCAGCGGCGGGCCGACTCCAGTTCCTCGACACGCGGGTCCCCGGAGTTGCTGGTGACGGTCCACGCGGGCGGCGCCGTGACGGCGAAGGCGTGCGGTGCCTTGAGGTCGGGTTGGTCGAAGCACGCCCAGACGAAGCGGGCCTCGTCCGGTTCGAAGCTCGTCCACACGTAGACCTCGCCGTCCGCGGGGTCGATCGCCCTGTGTACGCCGTGGCCCGTGGTCGTGTCGGCCTGGACGCTCTCCACGTGCAGAACGTTGTGTCCGGCAAGCGCCGGCAGTGCTATCCGGCCGTCCCCGGTGGCGGTGAGGGATCTGCCGTTCAGCGTGGCACTCCGCACCTCTGCCGCACAGTCGACGAACGTCTCCGCACCCGGCTCGCGACAGCTGAAGGTCACGGTGGAGACACACCGAACCTCCGGCCCGTCGACCAGACCGGTGAGGTCGATGTCCACGTCGTACCGCTCGACCTCCAGCAGCGCGCCCCGGCGTTCGGCTTCGGCACGGGTCAGGCTCCGGATCTCCATACGTACTCCCTCGGCAGACAGCGGGCGTCAGCGTACGACGGAGGGCGGCTGTGGACGCAGGCTTTTTTGGTGTGTCGAACGGGCTTCGCGTGCCTTGACCCGGTGGAACCCTGCCGCGGGAGTGGAAGCGGGAGTTCACGGCAAGGCCGGCGCTCATTGACAGTCAGCCAGACCCACTTGGGGACGGTGACGCGCTCAACTCATCAGCTCCGGCGCGAAGCAGTACCGGCGTAGACGTAACTCTCGAGGATCTCCTGGGGGCGTTCGGCACGCCGTTGTGCGCGGCCGCATGCTGGGGGCACACCGAGACGGTGCGCGAACTGTTGGCGCACGGCGCCGATCCGAACCGTCATGAGGATCACGGCACAGGCCGCTCTCCCAAGGTGACGGCCACCGTGGAGGCACTCCGCCATGAGGCCGCGCGGCTTCGTGTGGTGCCATAACGCCGAGCCCGGCAAGGAGAATCCGCGCTGCGACGTGACCGTCGCGCCGGCCTGAACCATCCCCAGCCGTCCGGTCGGCCGGGGACAGAGCAGGTGAGGCGGGCGGCGACGGATCAGTCCGTGACGGCTGTCATGGCGATGGACACCAGGATCCCTGGCCGGTCGACGCCGAGCTTGCTGACGCAACGCGGCGGTCGTACGTCGGGGAAGAACTCGTCGAAGACCTCGACGACGCCATCAGCGTCTTCGGGGCGCATGAGCAAGGTGTGGACCATCACCGCGTCACTCAGCTCGGCGCCGCCGGCGCGCAGGATCGCTTGACAGTTGAGCAGCGACCGGCGGGTCTGCTCCTGGATCGTGGGCCCGGCAAGCTCACCGGTCGTCACGTCGACGCCGACTGTTCCAGCGACGTAGATCGTGTTGCCGACCTTGACCGCCTGGCTGTAACCGGGGAACTCCGGCGCGTCCGGGGTGGAGATGACTCTTCGGGGCATCGATCGGTCTCCTGTCGGAAAGGTTCCTGCTCAACTCGGCCGTCACCTCGGCCACCTCCGGTCGAAGATCCGCTTGTCCGGTGTGGTGCTGGGCAGTGACGGCCTGGACCGTGCGGAATCGCCTCCGTGCTCACGTATCAAGGCCCCGTACGGCGTCCCGGCCCGGGCATCACGGCAGATCGTCGCGTGCAGGCCGACCTTGGAAACCGACGGTGTCATCGCAGCCTCATCCCACAGAGCGCCTCGATGCTCCCACTGCAAGCCTTCAAACGTTGCCAGAACTCAGCTTGTCCTGTCAGACACCGTTACGCGGGTGGCCGCGTGTGCCAGCTCGGGGCGGCTGAGGACGTTCGTGCTGTCGATGAACTGGTCGACGGTGCCGATCGTCGGCAGGGAGCCGATGGCCGGGTCGGTGATGCGGGCGATCAGCGCCTCGGTGAAGCGTTCGGCGTGCAGCACTCGGAACGGCCTGTTGTGGTAGGGCCGCGTGGTGGGGTCGACGGGCTCGGTGAGGCCGAGCTGGTTGTGCATGACCGCGATGGCCTCGTACGCGCGGGTCAAGTGACGCTCGCGGACGTGCCAGTCGGTGGCGGCGAGGGTCGCTGTGAGGACCGGTGTGAGGGCGGACGCCCGGGGAATGCGGGCGAAGGCGCTGCCGAGCCACTTGCTGTAGGGCGGATAGCGGCGGTCCATGAGCAGGCAGAGCCGCATCACATCGCGCACCAGTCGGCCGGCGACGACAGCGGAGCCGAGCTCGTCGCCCACTTCGCCGCAGCGGCCGACGAAGGCTTCCTCCTGGGAGATGCGCTGCCACTGGCAGGCGAGCACGTGGAGCCAGAGATCGTGGGGGTACCAGTCGAGGGCAGCGCGCGCCGGTGCGAGCCGGCCGAGTCCGTCGTGGAAGACGGCGCCGCCGGTGACCTCTGCGAGCAGTTGGGTGGGGGTGGCCTGCCAGTCAGCCGACGTCACGCCATTGCCCGGGTCGAAGCCCAGTTGCGCGGTGAACCAGGCGCCCAGAGCCGTGACGTCGACTCGGTGGTGGACCGGCCCGTCGGTCGTCTCCATGACCCGAATGCCCGCTTCGCCGGCCGGTGCGAAGTGCGTCGGGTAGCCGCGGAAGGTCTTCGGCAGGCGTTCGGAGAGCAGTGCCGAGATCCTCGCGCCATGACGGGTGACGTCCCGCGGGTGCAGGAAGAGCTGCAGGCGGGGACCCCACTCGTGGTCGGCGGAGCGGGCGGTGTCGAATCCGAGGACTTCCGAGCCGGAGCCCAGCCGGGCGGCGGAGTGCGCGATTCGGGGGACGACCTCGTCCAGCAGGGGCCGTACGGCTTCGAAGTAGAAGTGGCGGGAGAGTTCCAGCCCGGGAATGAAGGACGACGTGGTCATGCCCTGGAGGGTGCCGGATCGGCGTGCGGTCGGTCGAAGGCTTTTCCGATGTTGCACGGCTCCCGGTCACGCGGGAGGGGAGAGCTGTTCGCGCACCCATGCAGGATCGGGGTTGACGTGCGGCCGGCCCGCCACGACGACGGTCGGCACGGTCTCATTCCCCTCGTTGGCTGCCCTCACCACGGCTGCTCCATCCGCGTCACGCCAGATGTCGACCCAGTGCAACCGGCGGGCGCTGCGGCCCAGCCGTATGCGCAGTCGCAGGCAGTACACGCAACCCGGCCGCCAGAAGACGACCGGCCGGCCGTCGGCCGCGCTGCGGCGTTCTGCCTCCAGTGCGCCGATCGACCGCGGGAAGATCAGAGGCGAGTTCAGGCCCGCGAACAGCACAACCGCCACAAGGAGTGCGACGGCTGCAGCGGTGCTCCCGTTGAGAATCAGCCCAACAGCAACGACTGAGCCACTGAGCACAAGCAACATCGGCGAGATCCAGGCGCGCATCATGATGGCTCAGCCTATCGAGCCGGAATGGAGCAGTTCCTGGGCGTCCGCCGCTTTTCCGTAATGGCGGCGCGCCGGGCACGCCGCGCCGGTGCCCGGCGGGTCGCGGGATTACCGTCGGCGGCATGGACGGTGATCGCCGAGGGTGGCGCCAGTGTTTGCTCAGCGGGGCGGTGTTCGCGGTGTGCATGGCGGGCACCACGCTGCCGACCCCGCTCTACGGCCTCTATCAGGAGAAGTTCGGGTTCTCCGAGCTGACGGTGACCGTCGTGTACGCCGTGTACGCCTTCGGGGTCATCGCCGTGCTGTTGCTGACGGGCAACGTCTCGGATGCCGTGGGCAGGCGGCCGGTGCTGCTGTGGGGCCTGGGATTCGCGGCGGCCAGCGCCGTCTGCTTCCTGTGCGCCACCGGGCTGGGCTGGCTCTACGTGGGGCGGTTGTTGTCGGGGCTCTCCGCCGGTCTCTTCACCGGGGCCGCCACGGTGTACGTGATGGAGCTGGCACCGGAACGCGGTGCGTCCCGGGCCACGTTCGTGGCGACCGCCGCCAACATGGGCGGGCTGGGCTGCGGTCCACTGCTCGCCGGAGTCCTCGCCCAGTACGCCCCCTGGCCGCTGTATCTGCCCTTCGTCGTGCACCTCGCGCTGGTGACCGGTTCGGCCGCCGTCCTGCTGTGGCTGCCGGAGGCCGTACGCGAGCGGCGGCCCCTGAGCACGGTACGGCCGCAGCGGCCCGGAGTGCCCCCGCAGGTGCGGAAGGTGTTCGGGCCCGCGGCGATCGCCTCGTTCGTGGGGTTCGCACTGTTCGGGGTGTTCACGTCGGTCAGCCCGGCGTTCCTGGCGCAGTCCCTGGACATGGACAATCACGCCGTGAGCGGGCTCGTCGTCGCGCTCGCCTTCTTCTCCTCGACCGCGGGGCAACTGCTGGTCGGCCGGGTCGGGTTGGAACGATCACTGCCGCTTGGCTGCGCCGGACTCCTCGCCGGACTCGCACTGCTCGCGGGCGCGCTGCACTGGGACCTGCTCTCACTGGTGGTGCTGAGCGCGATCGTCGGCGGGGTCGGGCAGGGTCTGGCGTTTCGCGGGGCCCTGTCCGCGGTGGCCCAGGCGTCTCCCGCGGACCGCCGGGCGTCGGTGGTCTCGACGCTGTTCGTGGTGGCCTACGCGGGCATCTCGGTGCCGGTGATCGGCGTGGGCGTACTGACGGGTCCGATCGGCCTGGAGGGCGCCGGGCTGGTGTTCATCACCTGCATGGCTGTCCTGGTCTCGACCGCGGGCGTCTACCTGCTCCGGCGACCGGTACGAACGAGAACGTGACGCGGCCCCTCCCTTCCGGGTGCCCGGCCGGCACCGGGGTGTTCGGTTCACTTCCCGGTCGGCCAGGTCGAGCGGGCGTACTCGGTGGGGGTCTGGCCGTAGTGCTTCTTGAAGGCCCGGATGAAGTGGCTGCTGTCGGAGAACTGCCAGTGTGCGGCGAGTTCCGAGACGCTCGGCCGGCCGGGCCCGGTGGTGAGAGCGAGGCGGGCCTCCTCCAGGCGCCGGTGGCGGATGTAGGTGGTCACCGACTCCCCCGCCATGGCGAACGCCCGCTGCAAAGTCCGTACGGAGACACGCAGTTCACGCGCCAGCATCGTAGGAGACAGCTCGGGATCGGCGAGATGGCTGTCCGCAAGGTCCTTCGCGGCCCGCGCGAGCGAAGGAGCCAGTAGTGGTTCCGTATCGTCGAACCGGCTCTGCGCGACCGCCTTGGCCAACTCGACCAGGGTGCTGTGGGCGGCATGCACGCCGGCCGGGCTCAGGTCGGCGATGGTCTCGTGGACCATGTTCGAGTGCGCCGCCAACAGCCGCACCTCGGCCGATTCGACCGGTCCGGTGATGGTCCGGTTCCCGAGCAACGGGCCGAGCATCGAGGTGGGCAGGAAGAGGATCTTCGCCGTGGTGTGCGGCGCGGTCTCGAAGGCCGACGGATGTCCGAAGTGCCGCAGGAGGAACTGCCCGGCCGACACGGTGTGTTCGTCACGCTCGCGCGGGCCGTCCAACGCCCATGCGCCCTGCCGCACCACGTACATCCGCACCAGATCCTCATCGCCGCCTGGAGTGCCCGCGGTCCGGGTGGCCGAGGCGCCGTGGAGGTCGGCGATCGTCACGTCACTCAGCCTGGCGGCGCGGCCCTTGACCCGGAAGTCACCGATCGTGGCGGGGCTGAAGGCCGGCAGCCTGAAGCCACCGCCGAGTTGTGTCTCCCACCCGCGCCGGAATGCGTCGAGTCCTCGCGACGCGGCGCCCGGGACCGTGGAGTCCAGGTGGAACGCCCCGTGCGACACGTCGGCCCTCGCCCCAGTGCCCATCGCCTTCCGATCCCCCTCGCATGCGTTGCTCCAACGCCGGTCCATGGTGCGGATGTTCCGTTCCGACACCACTGTGGTTCGAGCGCATGGCGTGTCGACCTTCCTGGACTTCAGCGGGAGGGGCAAAATCCCGGCGGTTCCGGGCATGGCGCATACGACCACTGCCTGGCAGACGGTGGTTGAGGAGACTCACTGCTCCGACGACGGTGGGCCTACGGCGACTTCGGCCGACGTCCGAACCGCACTCGCTCCCTGGCAGGGACTCAAGGAGCAGGCAGTGGACTGCCCGTCTCGTGGCGAGTCCGCTGCGGCGCAGCAGGGAGTTCGGGTCACTGTGGGACCGACGGAAAGTTGGGGCTGTGCTGGAGCGAAGCCGAGCGGTTCGTCCGCGTGGAGGAGGTCGCGTGCATCGACCTGTTCTGCCAGAAGCTGCAGGGACCCCAACCAGTCGCAAGTCGCAGTCCCTGCTCATCCGCACCACCGTCCCACTCCCCCGCTAAATCGCCCCTTTGCGGCGGGTCGCGACCAGCGGCAGGTGCTTGATCCCCGCGATGAAGTTCGAGTGCAGGTGTTCTGGTTCACCCGCCGGCTCGAAGTGCTCGAACCGGGCGAAGAGTTCCTGGAAGAACTCCTCCAACGTGATCCTGACCAGGGCGTGGCCGAGGCAGAAGTGCGGGCCGACGCCGAAGGCCAGGTGCCGTTGAGCGTTGCGGCGTACGTCGAAGGTGTACGGGTCCGGGAACACGCTCGCGTCCCGGTTCGCCGAGCCGATCCACGCGGCGACCGCCTCCCCCGCTCGGACCGTGACCTTGCCGAGTTGGACGTCGTGCCTGGCGTAGCGGATGAAGTGGCTGGTCGGCGAGGACCAGCGCAGGGCTTCCTCGATCCCGCTGTCCAGCAGCTCCGGATGGCCGGCCCAGTCCGCGTACGTGCCGGTGGCGGTCAGCTCGGCCAGGGCCGCGTTCGGTACGTGCGGTGTCGTGACATTCGCCCCGAGCAGCAGGCTGTAGCAGTTCGAGACGATCTCGCCGGCGGTCAGCGGTCCTCCGCCGTCCTCGAACTCCATCGTGGACAGTACGTCGATCAGGTCACCGGTGCCACCGCCCTGGCGCTTCGCAAGGGCGTCCTGCAAGCAGGCGAACAACTCCCGGTGTGCCCGGTGCAGCGTGGACTGCGCACCCTCCGGTCGGACGAACTCGGGATCGTCCGGCGCGACGGCCTGGGTGGTGAGGAAGGTCAGGTGGGACCAGTCGTCGCGATCGAGGCCCATGAGTGTCCCGATCACCGCCATCGGCAACTGGTCGGTCAGCGCGGCGAAGTCGAACGGCTCACCATCGACGACCTCGCCGAAGAGGCGCCGCACCTCGTCGCGGATCACTCCGCGATGCCCCTCCACCGCACGGCCGTTGAGCGCCCGCTGGATCGGCGAACGCATGCGGGTGTGCCGTGGCGGATCGGTCGCGGGGAGTTGCTTCCCGCCGGCCGGGTCCTTCCTCCCCAACAGGTTCAGCAGCGTGCCGTGTTCGGAGGTGAACGCCGTGTGGTCCCGCAACACCTTCGCCACGTCGTCATGGGCCGTGGCCGACCAGTACCCCAGGTCCGGGCGTAACTGCTGCCAGTGCACGGGGTCGTGGGTGCGCATGGCGAGCCAGAGCGCATGCGGGTCGCCCTCCGCGTGCACGACGGGATCGAACAGGTCGACCTTGTCCAGGTCGATCGCTTCGTCTCCGGTCGGGTGTGTCAGTCGCATGCCCTGTCTCCCTCGTGGTCCTCGTCGAATGATTCGGTGGCCGATTCCGTGGGCGATTCGGTCAGTGCGCCGACCGCCTCGGCCAGTCCGGCCACCGTGGGGTTCTCGAAGAACAAGCGGGCCGCCGGTACGTCGACCGCCAGTTCGCCGCGGAGTCGGGCGAGAACGTCCGCGGCGATGAGTGAGTTGCCGCCGATGGCGAAGAAGTCGTCGTGGATGCCCACGTGTTCGACCGCCAGAGCATCGGCGAAGACATCGGCCAGCTTCGTCTCGACCGGCGTCCGTGGGGATTCGTACGCGGTGTCAGCGGCGCGCGGCAGGAGCTTCGGCGCCGGCAGCGCCGTACGGTCGATCTTGCCGGCCCGGGTCAGCGGGAACTCGGGGATCACCGTGATCGCGGCGGGGACCATGTGCCGCGGCACCCGGTGTCGGAGCGCCCGGCGCAACTCGGTGGCCAGGTCGGCCAGGTTCTGGTCCGGGAGTTCCGCGACGACATAGGCGACGAGGACCTTCTCGCCCGGGGTGACGTCCTCCCGGGCGATCACGACGGCCTCCGACACACCGGGCTGCTCGGTGAGCGCGGCCACGATCTCGCCGGGCTCGATCCGGTGACCGGCGATCTTCACCTGGTCGTCGAGGCGGCCGCGGAACTCCATCACGCCGCTCCAGTCGCGGCGGACCACGTCCCCGACCCTGTACATCCGTTCGCCCGGCACGAACGGATCGGGCAGGAATCGCTGCTCCGTCAGCTCCGGACGGTGCAGGTAGCCGCGCGCGAGTCCTGCGCCGCCGGTATACAACTCGCCCCACTCCCCCTCGGGAACCGGCCGCAGTCCCTCGTCCAGGATGTACACGCGTGTACCGGTGATCGGCGTCCCGATCGGAACCGTGCCCCTTACCTGGCGGGTGACCGTGTGGGATGTCGTGAAGCAGGTGTTCTCCGTCGGCCCGTAACCGTTGACCATCCTGACCTTCGGGTGGGCACGCCGTACGCGGTTGACGTGGGCCGGTGACAGCACGTCGCCGCCCGCGACGAGTTGGCGCAGCCCGCCGAGGCTGTCCGCGTGGCGGTCCACCATGCGGTGGAACAGTCCGGCGGTCAGCCAGAGCGTCGTGATCCCCTCGCGCCGGAGGCCCTCCGCCAGTTCGGGCAGCGACAAGGGGCCGGGCGGGTGGATGACCAGGCAGCCACCGTTCAGCAGGGCTCCCCAGATCTCGAACTCGGACGGGTCGAACGTGAGCGCACACAGGTGAAGAAAGGTCTGATCGGCGCCGAACTCGATCCACTCGGTGTCGTGCACGAGCCGGACGACGCCTCGGTGCGGCACGGCCACGGCCTTCGGATGCCCGGTCGAGCCCGAGGTGTAGCGCACGTAGGCCAGCCCGTCGGCCGACCCATTGGGTGGAAGTGGCACGGCGTCAAGGGCCTCGGGGCCGTCCGCATCGAGCACGGTCACGTCGAGATCGGGCAGTTGCCCGAGGACGGGCCGGTGGGTGAGCAGGACACGGGCGCCCGCATGGTCGAGCATGAACCGAAGCCGCAGGGCCGGCTCGTCCGGATGCAGCGGCAGATACGCCGCTCCTGCCTTCAGCACACCGAGGAGAGCGACGATCATCTCGAAGGAGCGCTCTACGCATACGCCGACGACGTCCTCCGGCCCGACACCGAGGTCTCGAAGCCGGTGTGCCAGGTGTTCGGCCCGCAGGTCCAACTGCCGATAGGACATCTCCTCGCCGCGGAAGCGCAGCGCCGTCGCCGCTGGTGCGCGCCGCGCCCGGTCGGCGAACAGCTCGGTGATCGTGACGTCCTTCATCGGCATCCCCGCTTCATCGGTGTCCCTGCCCTCACGGACGAAGTCGGCGCGGCCGGTCGAATGAGGTTGTCGCACAGCCGACTCAACCAGCGACCGGCCGAAGCGCACATACTCCGGTGGTGCGAATCCATACGTGTGCGTACGCACGCTCGACGGAGCACAAGACCGTCCTCGTACGCCGACGGGCCCGACCGGTGAAACCGCGGACTCCTTCAACAGTCGCCGCGGAACGACCGTGCAGCCGCCAACTCATGCCGACCAGCGCATACTTGGTCGCCCTAACATGCACCCCATGCAACTGGACCTGAATCTCATGGCGGTGCTGGATGCCCTCCTCGAGGAGGGCAGCGTCACAGGGGCGGCAGAACGGCTACGACTGTCCGCTCCGGCCACGAGCCGCAGCCTCGGCCGGATCCGCCGGCTCACCGGGGACCAGATTCTGGTCCGCACAGGCCGGACGATGACACCGACGCCCTATGCCCTGGAAATTCGTGACGAGGTGCACTACCTCGTCGAACAGTCGCGAGCCGTCCTCGAACCGAAGCGCACGCTGGATCTCGGCACCCTGCGGAGGGCTTTCACCATCCGAGGAAACGACGCCCTCACAACGGCGATCGCTCCCCATCTCCTCGCTGTGATCCAGCAAGCCGGACCTGGCCTGTCCGTGCGGCTGCTGGCGGAGGCCGACATCGACACCAACGATTTGCGGCACGGCAGGGTCGACCTGGAGATCAGCTCGACCACGCCGGCCCTGCCGGAGATCAACCATGAAACGCTCGGTGACGACCGGCTCGTGGTCGCGTTCCGCCCCGGCCATCGCTGCGCAGGCGCCCCGTTGACCGCTGAACGCTTCGCTGCCGCTGACCACGTCATTGTGTCCCGTCGCGGCCGGACCGAGGACCCGATCGACGTTGCCCTGAAAAGCCTCGGCCTGCGGCGCAGGGTTGTTGCATCTGCCCCCACCAGCACTGCGGCCCTGCACATCGTCAGCCAGAGCGAGTTGCTCGTCGTGGTGTCCGAGCGGATGTGCCGGCCGACGCTCGACGCTTGCGGACTCCGCATCAGCACGCCACCGTTTGGCCTCGCACCCGTGCCGGTGACACTGGCCTGGCACCAGCGTTACGACAATGACAAGGCCCACGCGTGGCTCCGCGCTCAGGTACGCGACTCTTTCGCCGCCTTTCTCGGGCACCGGTCCACGACAGGCACCGACGCGGCCGAAGCAAGGCCGGCCGACGCCTGAACAGCGGCGTGGCGTGACCCGGTGGCGTGCACCGCGGGTCAAATGCACACGAGTAAATCTCTCATTGATTAAATTGCATTTGAAGCAAGCGACGACTGCTCGTAGTGTCGAGACGTGCCTCTGAGCCGTAACTCGCCAAGGAGCAAAATAAGTTGTCCACGAAATCCACGGTAATCGTCGGCGGCGGCCTAGTGGGCCTGACAGCCGCAGCCTCCCTCAAACTCATCGGCCACGAGGTCATCGTGCTGGAACAGGCACCGCGGATTCGGGCCCTCGGCGCCGGAATCGGCCTGTGGGCCAACGCGTTGCGAGAGTTCGACCACCTCGGCATCGGCCCGGCCATCCGCGACATGGGTATCGAACAGAACACGTGGTTCTTCAACCCTGCCGGCGATCCGGTCCGTGCTCCTGGCTACACCGACAGGGATCACCGGTTCCTGCTCGTACCGCGCCCCGAGTTGAACAACCTCCTGGCCGACACCATCGGTCGCGACCGAATACGCCTCGACGCCCACGTGACCGGATATACCGAGATCGGATCGGACGTCGTCGTGCACCTCGCCAACGGCGAGACACTTCACACGGATCTGTTGATCGGCTCGGACGGCGTCCACTCGAATGTGCGCAAGCAGCTGGTGCCGGGAAGCGACGCCGTACCGCACTCCGGCCACTACGCCTGGCGCGCGATCGTGCCGACGGGCAGTCAAGACTCAGAGCCCACCGTGCTCACCGTCGGCCACCACCGAACCCGAGGCGGGTACGCGAGGATCGCTCGTGATCGGACCATGTGGATGGTCAACCAGTTCGATGCCGGGCCGCTCACCGGAAGCAAGCGCGAACGGGCACTGGAACGCGCACGGAATCTGGCTGAGGCGGGATGGAACGACGACCTCGTGTCCATGATCGCCGAAACGCCGGAGGAATCCATCCTGGAGAACCAGGTCACGCTGGTCCCGGAACTGCCCTGTTGGACCAGCGCGCGCGTCGCCCTGATCGGCGACGCCGCGCACGGGCTGTCCCCCCACATCGCTTCCGGCGGCACTCTCGGCATCGAAGACGTCGGCGTCCTACGCAGCATCCTCACGGCCGAGGCCGACCTGGAAAAGGCCCTCACCACCTACGAGCACACCCGCAGCGCCCGCTTCGACACGGTACGCGAGCACTCCACCGCCGTCGAACATGCCGGCGACGCAGTCGAATTCGCGCAACGCTACGCCGCGTTCAGCCACTGGATGCTCACCACGGCACCAGCCACTCCATAACAGCCTCCAGGAATTATGGAATCACCTGTGAAATTCCGTATCCACACGACAGGAGGCGGGTAGTAAATGCCGGACTGGATAAACCTCGCGGAGTCTTTACTGGCGTCGCCCATGCTCTACGCCGTACTCATTGCGGTATCCCTGCTCGACTCTTTCCTCCCGCTGATTCCGAGTGAGCCCGTCGTGATCATCGCAGGCGTCGCCGGTGCAACCGGGCAGACAAATATCATGCTTGTCATCGCCGCAACGACGGTCGGCGCCTTTCTCGGCGACCTGGTTCCCTATTCCATCGGCCGGTTGATGGGGGAACGCGCACTGAAGCGTCTGCCAGCTGGCACCAAACGCCGGAAGGCCTATGACTGGTTCGAGCGCGAACTTGAACTACGCGGCGGTTTTGTTCTCGTCTCCACGCGATTCGTTCCGGTCGGACGCTATCTCGCCACAGGAACGGCGGGGGTGGTGAGATACCCGCTGCGCAGGTTCATGTTGTACGTTGCGATTTCCACCGCCACGTGGAGTGCCTACACCGCACTTTCGGGATACCTCGGCGGTGTCTTCTTCCAGGAGAACACGCTCCTGTCCATCGCAGTCGGCGTCGGGTTCGCGCTCGCGGTGACCGGCGCGGTGGAGCTCTCACGGTATGTCCGGCGCCGCAACAACCCTGCAAAGTACGTACGGAGGCCCTGAGTTGACGCGCCACATCGGCTGAGACGGCTCAGTGTCCGGCGAGATGCCTGCCGGAGAGGCCCCCCTCGTGGCGCGGATGTTCTGTTCGGATGCCGCTGTGGTTCAAGTGCCTGGCGTGCCGATCAACCTAGGCTCCGGCGGTAGGGCAAACCCGAGCTGTTCCAGGCCCTGTTGCATACGAAAGACGAGAGCCTCGTGAACCAGAAGAGCTCCACCCGCATCGTTGCCATCACTCGTGCCACCACCGGCTCAGGCATGGACGTCCTGAGCGAGGCGATCGGCAGCGTGCGGATCGGGCGGGCCCAGGCCTGCCGGGTCAGGAAGTCGGGCTCTTGGGGCATGCGTTTCCCAGCCTTCGCGGGCAGCGGGTTCCACATCCTCCTGCGGGGCAGTGGCTGGCTGATCCCGGCAACCGGGCGGCCACGTGCGCTCAAGGCGGGCGATGTCGTCCTCACGCCCTTCGGGGCCGAGCTCGGATTCAGTCACGCGCCGGGCCTGCTCAGGGAGTTGCCCCCAGCGTCAGCGGTCGTGAGCGAGGATCCGCCCAGTCCTGATCAGGCCAGTCCCGATCCCGCCGACGCCGAGTTCCTGTGCGGCGCGTACTGGCTCGACCACGGACAAGTACACCCGTACTTACGAGCGTTACCCGAAGTCCTCGTGGTTTCGCCAGGACATGACCGCGCCTTGCAACTGCGGCTGCTGGCCGATCTGCTGGCCGTGGACGTCTCCGACACCCAGCCGGGCAGCGGGGCGACCCGCCCCGCGCTCCTGGACCTGCTGCTGACCCACGCTCTGCGCCAATGGCTGGAGCAGAATCGCGACGCGGACCGGCCGGAGATCGCCGATCCCGCCATCGCCGTCGCGTTGCGCGAGATCCATACGAGCCTGCACAAGCCGTGGACGGTTGAGCAACTCGGCAAGAGTGTGGGGATGTCGCGGACGGCGTTCACCAAACGATTCACCGCGATGGTGGGGAAGCCACCCATGACGTACCTGACCGGCCGGCGCCTGAGCCACGGGGCCCGTCTGCTCCGGGAGACCAAGGCGCCGCTGGCGACGATCGCCCGTCAGGTCGGCTACTCGACGGAGTTCGCGTTCGGAGCCGCCTTCCGCCGTGAGTACGGCATCTCTCCCGGCCGTTTCCGGGACCTCGAGTCCCGCCGGGCCTGTGGAGCCTGAACTGGCGACGGGGTTGGTCAGGCGAGGAGGGTTCCGTGGGCGGTGATGACCGCCGATCCCTCGACCTCGACCATGTCCAGTTGACGACTGTTGCCCTCTGCCCTGGCGAACAGCTGCGACGGGCGGCCCATCTCCACACCTTGGACGATCTCGATCCGTTTTCCGAACGGGACGAGTCCATACCGCGCGAGATGCACCGCGAGCGGGCCGGCGGCCGATCCCGTCCCCGCGTCCTCGCTCACTCCGTAGGCCGGGGAGAACATCCTCATCCGCCAGTGTTCCCCCGAGCTTTCAGAACCTCCGCTGCCCCCACTGTCACCCGAATTCCCGGAGCGCGCAAAGCAGATGGCGGCCATGTCCGGGTGCCGTGCCAGCGCGCGCAGATCGGGCTGGAGTCGGGCGAGGGCCGCTTCGCTCTCGACTCCGACGTAGACGTGCCGGGGCCCGTTGCGGTAGGCGTCCACCGGAAGGGTCGAGGATTCGAGGCCGAGCGCGTCGAGGAGGTCGCCCTGCCGCCCGTACGGCTCCCGGACCGGGATCGGCTGGCGCATGGCGGCCGTCACGGTCCGGTCGCTGCGGTGGAGGAAGTCGACCGGGATGGTGCCGCCCGCGGTTTCCAGCCGTAACCGGTCCACCGCCGTGGACACGCCCAGCACCGCGGCGGTGCCCAGCACCGGGTGTCCGGCGAACGGCAGTTCGTTGACCGGGGTGAAGATGCGGACCCGTCGGTCGCCGTCGGCCCGGGCGGGGAGGACGAACGTCGTCTCCGAGAGGTTCATCTCACGGGCGATCAGCTGCATCCTCTCGGCGGGGATACCGACCGCGTCCGGGAAGACGGCCAGGGGGTTGCCCTGCAGGGCAACCGTGGTGAACACGTCGACGATCACGTACTGGTGCATGGTGGGTTCAGTCTCCTGCCGCTGCTCTGCCGGCCTGGGCGCCGAACACGAGGGCCTGGCCGATCGTCGCGCCGGTGCCCGGGTAGGCGGACCCGAACGGGCCGGCGGCGACGTTGCCCGCGGCGTACAGCCCTGGTACGGCCGTTCCGTCGTCGCGCAGCACACGCCCGTCGGGATCGGTGCGCGGGCCGCCGCTGGTTCCGCCGAGTCCGGGCCGTACCGGCACGGCGTAGAAAGGTGGCGCGTACAGGGGCCCCAACGTCGGGTGGACGGCGCCAGGATCACCCATGACGCCGTCGTAGGAGTTCACTCCTCGGTCGAAGTCCGGATCCTCGCCGGCTGCCGCCGCCCAGTTGAACCGGCTGATCGCCTTGGCGAGCGTGTCGCCCGGGACGTCGATGAGCCGCGCCAACTCCAGCAGTGTGCACGCGCGTTGCAGCCAGTCGGGGTCGGGTTCGTCGGGGCGGACCGGGCCGATCGGATAGCGGCGGCGGTGGGCGGAGTCGACGATCAGCCATGACGGCTCGGACGGGTGCAGCGATCGGCCGACCCCGTGGTAGCTCCGGGCCTCGTTGGTGAACCGGTGACCGTGGCCGTCGACCAGCACGGCACCGGGGCGCGCACGCTCGGCGAGGAGTATCCGGTGCACGGGTCGGTCGTCGATCGCGTCGCCGGGTATCCGGATCGTCGGGCACCACCAGGCCTGCGACGTGTTGTGCAGTGCGGCCCCGGCGGCGATGGCCATGCGCAGCCCGTCGCCGCGGGCGCCGGGTGCTCCGGTGAGGCCGGGAACCGGGCGGCCGAGGAATCGCCGGACGAGGGCCTCGTCGCGTTCGAAGCCACCCGTCGCGAGTACGACCCGCCCGGCCAGCGGTGTGCCGTCGACCACCACGCCGGTACCTAGGAAACTCGTCGCTCTGGCGTGTGTGCGGACGGTGACGCCCGCGTCGATGGCGGCCGTGAGCAGTGCGCCCTCCAGTGCCTGCCCCGCGGTGTGTACTCCGGCCTGCCCGCGCTGCTCGATGAGGTCGGGAGCGGCTTCGCCGGTGAGGAGTTCGGTGAGGGTTGCACGCGGACGCCAGGGCAGAGCAGCACGCACCAGAGCGGCGACCCGCGGTGTGGTGCGCAACGGCCGTGGTTCGAGCGACCGGCCGGCCGCGTACCCGCCCGGCAGCGTGTTGTGGCAGTCCGGTACGGGAAGGGTGGACCAGCGCAGCGGTGTCTTCGTCTCAAGCCACTCGGCCACGCGCGGCGCCTCGTCGACGAACCGGTCGGACATGGCGGTGTCCGCGGGCTCGTGCTCGTACCCGTACTCGTCGGATCGGCCGAGGGAACTCAGATAGGTACGGGCGCGCTGCGGGGTGTCGTGGGCTGCGAGCGGCAGGTGGTTGCTGGGCAGCCAGGCCGCCCCGCTGGACAGGGCGGTGGTGCCGCCGATCGTCGATGTCGCCTCGACGACGGTGACCTCGGCGCCCGATTCCCGTGCCGACAGTGCCGCGGCCAGCCCGGCGGCGCCCGAACCGACGACGACCACCGAGGTCATGCCGTCTCCCCGTCGGTGGGGATCCCGCCCCTCTTGACGACCGGGACCTCGATGCCCAGAGCCCGCATCTGCTCGCAGGGATTCATGAACTCCCTTATCTCCGCGATCTTTCCGTTGTCGAGGCGGAAGGAGTGGATGAAGTGGTTGCGGTAGTGGCCCGGCGGATAGTGGGGGAAGATGATCTGCCCTTCTCCGTCGCACTCCACCCACATCCGGTCGGGGTCCTGGGTCTCGAAGATCTCGGCGTTGGTCCAGCGCCAGTCGGGGAAGCACTCGAGCGACCACGCGGCCATCAGGTACAGGTTCTCCCGTCCCGTGACCGCGGCCTGTTGTCCGGTGTCGGTGGTCCAGAGGCCGCCTCGCGCGTCTTCGGTGAAGAGGTGGTGGCGTTCGAGCCTCGCCGGTCCCTCCGTCATGTCCAGGTATCGCTGCACCGTGGCCCGGTTGGCGCGGCGCAGTTCGGAGTCGTCGTCGACCCACTCCTGGGGCCTCGTGTGCTGGGTCATGGTCGGTCTCCTCGGTCGTGGGTAGGGCAGGTGTCAGGCCAGCGCCTCGTCGATGCGCGCGGCGAAGAGGGCGGGGCCGTTGCGGGTCAGCACCGACTCGGCGTGGAACTGCAGGGAGGCGAAGCCAGGTCCGCGCAGTGCGTGCACCTCGCCGGTGCCTGTGTCCCGGCTGACCTCCACCAGGCCGACACCGGGCACGTCGAGCTTGTCGGTGTCGCTGTGCGCGGCGAACGTGTTGTAGAAGCCCACCGTCTCGTGCTCGCCGAACAACTCGATCCCGCGTTGCGTGCCCTGGTGGGGAACGGCGCCGCGGCGCACGTCCAAACCGAGTGCCAGGCCGAGCAGTTGGTGACTCAGACACACGGCGAGGAACGGCTTCCGCCCGGCCAGCAGTTTTTCGATCGCCCGGCGCAGATGGGAGTTCCTGGGATCGTCGGCGTCTCGGGGGTCGCCCGGCCCGGGGCCGAGGACGACGAGATCCTCCGCGTTCCACGCATACGGTTCGTCCCACCGCCGGACGGTCACCGCCAGCCCCAGTGGGCGGAGTTGCGCGGCGATCATCGCGGTGAACTCGTCCTCGGCGTCGACCACCAGGACCCGTCGTGGGGAGGACACCGGCGTCGGCGGTGGGCGGTCGGCGGTGAGCCAGAACCCGGCCAGGCCACGCCGGCGGCGCTGGAGCACGTCGCGTACATAGGGATGCTCGCCGAGCGGACGATTGCGGCCGGGCCCGCGGCGTGGCCCGGACTCCGGATCGGTGGACATGGCCCGCAGCAGGGCCGCCGCCTTGACGTGGGTCTCCGCCGCCTCGGCCGCCGGATCCGAGTGCCGTACGAGCGTCGCGCCGACACCGATCCCGGCCCTGCCCGTCGGATCGAGTTCCGCGGTACGAATCATGATGGCCGAGTCGAGGCGGTGACCGCCGGTCCGGTCGCGGCCGATCAGCGCGGCAACCCCGCCGTAGTAACCGCGCCCGGCCGGCTCGTACCGGGTGATCACCCGGCATACGCCGGCCAGCGGACTGCCGGTCACCGTGGGCGCGAACATCGTCTCCGACAGGATGTCCAGGGGGTGTCGGCGGGAACGGCCCGTGATGAGGTACTCCGTGTGCGCGAGCCGTGCCATCTCCTTGAGCCGCGGCCCCAGGACCCGGACACCACCTCCGTCGCCGTCGCAGACGCGGGCCATCATCTTCAGTTCCTCGTCGAGCACCATGTGCAGCTCGTCGGACTCCTTGTGACTGTCCAGGAACGACATCAGTCCGGCGAGGGTGGGGCCGTCCTCGGAATAGCGGTACGTGCCACTGATCGGGTTCATCACCGCGTCACCGTCGTGCAGGCTGACGTGACGTTCCGGTGTGGCACCGACGAACGTGCGGGTGCCGGTGTGGATCAGGAAGGTCCAGTACGCGCCGGACTCCTGTTCGCACAGCCGCCGGAAGACGGTGCGTGCCACGTCGAGGTCGTAGTCGGCGATCTGCCCGGCAAAGCGTCGTCCGAGCACGAAGTTCGAGCCCGCGCCCTGTCCGATCTCGTCGCTGACGACCCGTTCGACGGTACGGGCATAGGTGTCGTCGTCGGTGTCGAAGTGCCCGTCGACGAGCCGGACCGGGACCTCGGGGATGCGTCGGAGCAGATCCTGCAGCGGCACCACCGCCTGCTCGGTGATCAGCATCGCGATCAGCGGCGCCCCGTCGTCGACACACGCGAGGCCACGTTCGCGGAGCTGCCGGTAGGGGATGACAGTCAGGACCTGATGTTCCTGGCCGTCTTCCTCGGCGCCCTCATCAGCGCCCTCTTCGGACACAGGGACATCGGCGAGCCGGTCCGGCAAACACAACTCGCCTGTCAGTACGTCGAGTTGGTGTCGTCCGGTCCGTTCCGGGCGGTGCAGCAGTGCGAACGGGGGCGGCTCCGCTGCCAGCACCCGGCGGAGAAGACCCGACGTACCGGTCACGGCAGGATGTCCTCCGCGGTGAGCACGACAGCGCACTTCCGCGCGGCGTACTCCAGGGCGAATCGATGGTCCTGCGCCGAGAAGTCGGCGACCGCGTCGGCCACGACGAATGGCTGGACGTCGTGGCTGAACGCGTCGACCGCGCTGGCCAGGACGCCCACATGCGCGTACACCCCGCAGATGACGAGCTGATCGGCACCGCGTCGGCGCAGCCACGCCAGTAACTCGGTTCGGAAGAACGCGCTGTACCGCCACTTCGTGAACACCCCGTCCAGCGGCCCGGGTGTCAGCGGTTCGGGCACGTCACGGTCGGCCGGTGCGGATTGCATCCCGGCCCCCCAGAAGTCGGCGAGCAGTCCGCGCTGCGACGGGTCCATCCCACCGGGCTGCATCGTGTACGCCACAGGCATGCCCAGCGCCCGGCACCGGTCCCGCACCGAGACCGTGTTGCGTACGAGCTGACTGGTCATGGTCTCGGGAAAGGGGCGCAGGAAGTACCACTGCATGTCATGTATCAGCAACGCGCAGCGCCGGGGGTCGACCGTCCAGGCGGCCACGTTCTTCGGCAGCTCCGCCGATGTCGGCAGCGCGTACGACTCGATGTCCGCGATGCCGGTCATGAGCCCCCCAGGTGACTCTCGGGAGAGCAGGTGGAGAGCTGTCCCCCGGGAATGGTGGAGGCGTGCATCACGACTGAATTCCTTTTCCACTTACGGCGGTTCGGCCGGGGTGGCTCGTGCGGTTGCACGTTCTGTGGTGCCCCGGCGACGGCTACGACGACCTACGCAACCACCGGCTCGTACCCCACAGCCATACGCGCAAGGCCCGGATCCATACGCGTCTGAGCCTGATGCACAGCCATCCAGGCCAGTGAGCAGAGTTGACCACCAACTGATCAGAAGTTGGCGGCACAGCCGGCTGGGTTCACGCGTACAGTGCGGCATCAAGGCTGAAGATCATCTGACCGGCCCGGACGTTCGGAACCTGCCCAGTCCCGGCATGGGACACGCACGGCATCCGCGTCCATTCCCACGAACACGTTCAGAAATTGCTCTGGAGACACACCTGATGAAGCTAGCCAAGCGGCTTGTCCTCACCACCACGGCTCTCGCCACTGTCACCACCGCCGCGCTCATAGGCACGACGGTCGGCCCGGCGGCGGCTTCGCAGCCCACCCGCACCGGCGTCGACGTTCCCGCCGCGCTGAAGGTCCCGGACGGCAACCGCCTCACCGGCGTCTTCTCCGCCGAAGGCGTCCAGACCTACACCTGCACCGACGGCGCCTGGAAGCTGCTGGAGCCCGCCGCCACCCTGTGGGCCAAGAACGACCACTCCCGCCGTACGGTCGCCCTCCACTCACGCGGACCCGTCTGGGTGTCCACGGTGGACGGCAGCGCCGTCAACGCCGCCGCCCTTGTCACCTCCCCCAAGACCGGCACCATCCCCGAGCTCCTCCTGAAGTCCACCGCCACTCGCGGCACCGGGGTCTTCGCCGACGTCTCCTACATCCAGCGCCTCAACACCCGCGGCGGCGTCGCCCCGACCACCGCCTGCACCGGCACGGACCAGACGAGCGTCCCGTACTCCGCCACCTACACCTTCTACAAGCCCGCCAAGTAATCCTGTAGGCAGCAACGGCAGTGGCTCCTGGGCGATTTCGAGGGGCCACTGTTGTGCTCCCGGCCCTGCGGCAGAACGTACGACGTGGCCTGGCGCCATGCACCGGACCGGCCTCCGGCCGCTACGCTCGGCCCGGTTCGGACAAGCGACGGCCGGTGGGTGTTCAGGCCCCGCCGGGAGGGAAATGTGGGAGCGCGTGTTATCCGGAGATGGCGATCACCAGGCGGGGATACGTGCGGAGCGCGGCTCGGGGCGGCTGATCGCCGGCCGGTATCTGCTCGATGACGTCCTCGGCCGGGGTGGGATGGGCACGGTCTGGCGGGCTCATGACCAGTTGCTGGACCGTCCGGTCGCCGTCAAGGAACTGCACATCCTCACCCACGGCGACGAGGAGCAGCGGGTACGGCTGCGTCGTGCGGTCCGTGAGGCGCGTGCGGTCGCGCGGGTGCCGCACCCGCATGTGGTGGGTGTGCATGACCTGGTCGAGTCCGAGGACCGGCTGTGGATCGTGATGGAACTGGTCGAGGGGCCTTCGCTGGCGCGTCATGTCGCCGAGACCGGACCGCTCACCCCGCGGCACACCGCCGCCCTGGGACTGCAGTTGCTGGACGCGCTGGTGGCGGTGCACGCGGCCGGCACCCTGCACCGGGACGTCAAACCCGCCAACGTCCTGCTGCGCCGCGACGGCAGCGCCGTCCTGAGCGACTTCGGCATCGCGGTCCTGGACGACGGCGAGTTCCTGACCACCACCGGCGAACTGATCGGCTCCCTGGAGTTCATGGCCCCCGAGCGGGTGACGGGAGCCGACGTCGGCCCGGCCTCCGACCTGTGGTCGCTGGGCGCGACCCTGGCCACGGTGTGCGGCGGACAGTCCCCCTTCCGCAGACCGGCACGCCCCGCCACCCTCCACGCGGTGGCCTACGCCGAACCCGCCCTGAACGAACGGCTCGGCCCGCTGCGCCCGGTCATCGAGGCACTCCTGCGCAAATCCCCCGACGAACGGCCCACCGCCGCCCACACACGCGACGCCCTGCACCGCATCGCGGCAGGCCACCCGGACACCGCACCACCACTCCTGCTGCCGTCACCGACCGGTCACACATCCCGGCCCACGCCCCAACTGCCCGACGCGGACACCATGACCAGCGGCCGCCAGCACCCGGCCCCGTACGGGCAGACCATGCCGACGGCAACGCACACCACCTCCCTCAGGCCCACGCCCCAGCCCGCCTCCCGCCCCCGGAGCGTGAAGCGGCTGGGGTGGGCGCTGGCCGCAACCGCGGTACTGGCGGCGGGTGTTGGCGGCGCACTGTTCCTCACCGGGATGCTGCCGCTCAAGAAGGACCCCGTCACCACGACCACCCGCCAGGCCGTGAAGTCCACCACCGGCTGGCAGCAGATCACCGGGGTGACCGTCCAGCAGGGAGACAAAGTCACCGTGCGCTTCGTCTCGGGCCGGTGGACCGTCGACCACGTCAACATCCCCATGACCGGCCCGGCCGGCTACAACACGGCCATCGACCAGTCCCTGAACGGCGCCAAGGACTACACCACCCTCCAACTCGCCATCAACGACACCGCCGACAGATGCGTCCAGGACAACCAAGGGGCCATAACCGTACAGGTCAGCGTCACACACCAACCGTGACTCTCGCCCGCCGCCTGACCCGCCTTCAGGGTTCGATGAGGCCGACTCGGATGGCGTAGCGGGTGAGTTCCAGTCGGTCGCGCAGGCCCAGCTTCTGGAGGAGGTTGGTGCGGTGGCGTTCGACGGTCTTGGCGCTGATGACGAGGAGGAGGGCGATCTCCTTGGAGGTGTGGCCCTCGGCGACAAGTTTGAGGATTTCCTCTTCGCGTTCGGTGATGGGGCGGGCGGGCAGTTGTTCGCCGGTGCGGGCGCGGTCGAGGTAGGTACGGATGAGGGTGGTCTCGGCGCCGGGGTAGATGAACGGCTCGTCGCGCAGGGCGGCGCGGCAGGCTTCGACGAGGTCGCGGTCGGCGACGGATTTGAGTACGTAGCCTGAGGCGCCGGATTTCAGGGCCTCGAAGAAGTACTGCTCGTTGTCGTACATCGTCAGCATCAGGGTGCGCAGGCCGGGGCGGAGGCGGGCCAGTTCGCGGGCGGCCTGCAGGCCGGTCCGGCGGGGCATGGCGATGTCGAGTATGGCCAGGTCGATGTCATTGGCGCGGGCCTGGGCGATGGCTTCGGCACCGTCGGAAGCCTCGGCGACGACCGTCAGATCCGGCTCGGCGTCGAGGATGAGGCGGACGCCGTGGCGGACCAGGGCGTGGTCGTCGGCGAGCAGGATACGGGCCGGTGTGGTCATCGCGGTGTCTCCTGGGTGCGGTCGGCGGCTGCGTGGTCGGTGACGTTCAGGCGTATCTCGGTGCCGCCGTCGGGGCCCCGGCCGATCCGGAACTCGGCGCCGATGAGGAGGGCGCGTTCGCGCATGCCGCTGATGCCTGCCCCTTCGGGTGCGGCCCCGATCCCTTGGCCGTTGTCACGGACCAGCAGTCCCACCCGGGCATCGGGCAGGGCACGCAGACTGACCTCGACCCGGGTGGCGTGGGTGTGGCGGGCGGTGTTGGTGAGCCCTTCCTGGGCGACGCGGTAGAGGACGAGTTCGGTGGCCGGGCCGAGGCGGGGCAGCCCGGGAGTGATGTGCGCGGTCGCGCTCAGGCTGGAGGTGGTGAACTCGGCCGTCAGGGCGCGCAGGGCGCTGTGCAGGCCGAGTTCCTCCAGGACTCCGGGGCGCAGGCGGCGGGCGATTCGGCGGATCTCGTCCAGTCCGGCGCGGGTGGTCTCCTGCGCCTGCCGCAGATCCTCGCGTACGGGCTTCGGTGCGTGGTCGGCTGTGTGTTTGAGCTGGAGCAGGACGGCGGTGAGGGTCTGTCCCACCTCGTCGTGGAGTTCCCTGGCGAGGCGCTGGCGCTCGGCCTCCTGCGCGGACAGGGCCCTGCCGGAACTGGTAGCGCGTTCGGCCTCCAGCCGGGCGAGCATGGCGTTGAAGCTGGTGGTGAGTTCGGCGATCTCACCGGGTCCGGTGACGGTCGTGCGGCTGCCGGGCTTGAGGAGGTCGACGGTGGCCATGGCCCGGTTCAGACGCGCCAGGGGAGCCAGTGCGATCCGCAGCAGTACGGCGTTCGCGATCACCATCACGATCAGCCCGACGAGCAGCACAAGGGCCTCGCCGAACAGCACCGGCGTGGAAACGGTGACCGGTCCCAGGAGCAGCAGGACCGCGACGACGAGCACGGCCGCGTTGAGGGCGAAGATCCTCCAGTACAGCGACATGGACCTGTGCTCCCTTCCCGGTGATCGCTCACCTCCACTGTGGCCTGCCGCCGCCGAACGGCCCTGTTGAGGGCTCTGGCCTGCGACGGGATCTACTGCCCCCGCCTCACCCTGACCCCTGAGGGGACGTCGTGTCCATCCGGGCTGACACCCATATCTCCAGGCTGTTCGAGGTGGCACCATGAGTCCCCGCCGCGCCGGATCACCTCGCTGGATCCGTCGTGGCCCGCACCGCTGCCACAAGGATCAAAGAAGAGGGGGGAGGGGTTGTGCCTGCCGGGCGAATGAGCACCACACCCTTGCCGGGAATCGGTGTCCAGTACGACCTCACCACGAGGGAGCAACGCCACCTGTCGGTGATCGCGCACCGGGACGGCGCCCGCACGGTGAACGTCTACCGGACCGACGACCCCGACGCCTGCGCCCAGTCGCTGCGGCTGACGGAGCCGGAGACCGCCTCGCTGATCGACGCGCTGGCGCCCTCACACCACAGTCCGAACCTGCTGTCCACCACCGATCTGGGCCTGGTCGCCGAGCGGATCGAGCTGTCGTCGACCTCGCACTGGAACGGCCGCGTCCTCGGCGACACCCGGATGCGCACCGAGACCGGCGCCTCGATCGTGGCCGTGCTGCGCCGGGCCGAGGCCATCCCGTCCCCCACGCCGGACTTCCGCCTGGCGGGCGGCGACACCCTGATCGTGATCGGCACCCGCGAGGGTGTGGAGGCGGCCGCCGCGATACTCGGGCGGGAGTGACCCGGTGCATTCCTCCGCCATTTTCCTGATCGAGTTCGGTGCGATCATCCTGGGTCTGGGACTGCTCGGCCGGTTCGCCGGACGCTTCCAGTTCTCGCCCATACCCCTCTACCTGCTGGCCGGACTCGCGTTCGGCGAGGGCGGGCTGCTGCCCCTGGGCACCAGCGAGGAGTTCGTCGCGATCGGCGCCGAGATCGGCGTCATCCTGCTGCTGCTCATGCTCGGCCTCGAATACACCGCCACCGACCTCGTCTCCAACCTCAAGACCCAATACCCCGCAGGACTCGTCGACGCCGCCCTCAACGCCCTGCCCGGCGCCGCCATGGCCCTCCTCCTGGGCTGGGGCCCGGTCGCCGCCGTCGTCCTGGCAGGCGTCACCTGGATCTCCTCCTCCGGCGTCATCGCCAAGGTCCTCGGCGACCTGGGCCGCCTCGGCAACCGCGAAACCCCCGTCATCCTCAGCATCCTGGTCCTCGAAGACCTCTCCATGGCCGTCTACCTCCCCATCATCACCGCCCTCCTCGCCGGCGCCGGCCTCGCCGCGGGCAGCGCCACCCTGGCCATCGCACTCGGCGTCGCCGGCCTCGTCCTGGTGGTCGCGGTCCGCTACGGACGCCACATCTCCCGCTTCGTCTCCAGCGACGACCCCGAAAAACTCCTGCTCGTCGTACTCGGCCTGACCCTGCTGGTCGCCGGCGTCGCCCAGCAGCTGCAGGTCTCCGCCGCCGTCGGCGCGTTCCTGGTCGGCATCGCACTGTCCGGCGAGGTCGCCGAGGGCGCCCACGGCCTGCTCTCCCCACTGCGCGACCTCTTCGCCGCCGTCTTCTTCGTCTTCTTCGGCCTGCACACCGACCCCGCCAGCATCCCGCCCGTCCTGCTCCCCGCCCTCGCCCTGGCCCTCGTCACCGCCGGCACAAAAATCACCACCGGCTACTGGGCCGCCAAACGCGCCGGGATCTCCGCCAAGGGCCGCTGGCGGGCCGGCGGCACCCTGGTCGCCCGCGGCGAATTCTCCATCGTCATCGCCGGACTCGCCGTCACCTCCGGCATCGAACCAAGACTCGGACCCCTGGCCACCGCCTACGTCCTCATCCTGGTCATCGTCGGCCCCCTCACCGCCCGCTTCACCGAACCGATCGCCACCCGCCTCACCGCCCGACGCCACCACCGGCCCACGGCGGCGGGCACCGAGACACCCCAGGACCGGGACCTCGTCCCCAGCCCCGACGCACCCATCGAGAAGTAACCACCCAGGGCCGACGGACACCCGCCGACCGGCGGAGCTGAAACGGGTCATCGGTAAGCTCACCGATCATGACCGTTGCACGTTCCGTAGCCCTGTTCGTCGTCGCCGCCCTGTTCGAGATCGGCGGGGCCTGGCTGGTCTGGCAGGGCATCCGCGAGCACAAGGGCTGGATCTGGATCGGCGCCGGGGTCATCGCCCTCGGGCTCTACGGCGTGGTGGCCACCTTCCAGTCCGACGACGACTTCGGACGCGTCCTCGCCGCGTACGGCGGGATCTTCGTCGCCGGGTCGATCGCCTGGGGCGTGGTCGCCGACGGTTACCGGCCCGATCGGTACGACGTCATCGGCGCGCTGGTGTGCCTCGCCGGAATGGCCGTGATCATGTACGCGCCCCGCAGTCACTGAGCGCGGGCGCCGGCTCACTTCCGCGGTGGCCGGAGGCGGCCCCGGCGGGACGTGTCGAAAAGGTTCACCGCGCAGGCCGACGCGACCAGCCCGGCCGCAAGCAGCAGCCCGTGCGGGAGAAGAGCGCCGACGGCCACGGCCGTGACGGCGAGTGACATCGCCAGCCAGGCCCTGCCTCGGCGGTATTCGCGCGGGCGGCGGGGACGTCCCTGACCGAAGCCATGGGCGAAACGGGGATCGTCGAGCCGCAGCCGGGCCTCGATGTCGGCGATCCTGTCGTCGTCGGATTGCGGCATGTTCCGCTCCTTCCACAGCAGTTGGGCCAGGCGAGCGTGAAGTGCCGCAGCCACACCTGCAGACCGGCGATCGTCGTGCGCACCGCGGTGACGACCAGGCCGTAGCGGCCGAACCGCCAGAACGAGACCTGGTGTCCGGCGCGCTGGGCGATGCCCACGACCACGACGTTGGCCGACGTGGCGATGACGGTGGCGTGCCGGCCAGACCGACACCCAGGGCGAAGGATCACCACGGCACCCTCGCCCCTCGCCCGAGGCGGTGACGGCCTCGGCCACGCTCGCGAGTACTGCTCCTTCACCTCACCCTCACCCAGCCCGCCGCGCCCGCGCATCGGGGTCGGCACCCATCCTCGTAACCCCCGGCAGATCACGTCCGGAGGATTGCGGGAGAGCTCGGTGACGAGTGTCGCTTCCAGCGGTGAGGACCCTGCCCTCGGGACCCGCGAGCATGAGCCGTGATGCACGAAGGCGCCGGCGGAAGTGCGGGAGGGGTCCACGTCGGCGTACTACTAGGCGCTCGCCGAAATGTCGGTGGCCGAACTGCGCGTTCAACTCAGGCGCGTCATGCGCCAACTCCTTTTCCCCTGAAGCCTGTTGGGCAAAAAACGACCCGGTCCCAAAGCCTCGACACACCGCACCGCCGGAAAGCACAATCACACGTGATTGAACACTCACCCACATCGCCTTCGTACTCATGGCCAAGGTGCAAACCACGGGCGCAGTGAAGGATCAGCATGGCAGAAGCGCAGACCTCCACAAATGAGTTGATCGCCGGGAGGTACCGACCGCTCCAGATCGTGCACCGAGAGGAATTCCGGGTCGGCTGGCACGGCCAGGACATGACGTCCGGCCGGTTGGTGTTCCTGGCGGAGGCACGGCTGCCCGGAGTCCTCCGCGAGGAGACGACCCGGCAGACCACGGCCCGGGTGCTGCGGGAGACCGCGGACCTGGAGGCCGCCGCCCCCGGCCAGGTGGCCACCGTCCTCGACGTCACCGAGCAGGACGGCCGTCTGTGGACCGTCATGGAACCGATCGAAGGCCGGTCCCTGAGCGAACTCCTCGACCGGCGTGGGCCGTTCAACCAGCCCCGGGCGGTCCGCATCGGGCTGGAGATCCTCGATGTACTCGCGGCGGCGCACCGCCTGGGCGTCACACACGGTGACCTCGGTCCCGACCAGGTCTTCGTCAAGGCGGACGGCGGGGTCGTGGTCACCGGGTTCGGACTGACGGGAGCGACCCGGTCCTTGAGGGTGACCGCACCCTCGTACGCCTCTCCGGAACAGATCCGCGGTGAGGCGATCGATCCCTCGACGGATCTGTGGGCCCTGGGAGCGCTGCTGCACACCATGGTCGAGGGCCGGCCGCCCGCTCCCAACCCGGGGCGCGGCGAAGGCAGTTCGTCCTTCGCGCAGGTGTACGCGGGAGAGGGGACCCAGGGAGGAGGGGAAAGATCCTCCGGGGACGACGTCCACACCAGCCGTCTGCGCCAGACCATTCACGGGCTGCTCCGCGAGAACCCGAACGAGCGACTCACCGAACCGGTACTGCGCAAGGCGCTGAGCCGCATGGTCAGCGAGGACTCGGCCGAACAGTCACACATGTTCAGGCTGCGTGGAGCGCACGGGAGCGGGTCGGGGTCGGAGCGGGCTTGGCGCAGGAAGCGGCCCATCGTCCTCGCCATCGTCGGTTCCGCGCTGGCCGTCGTAGCCATCCCGATCGTGCTCGCCGTGAACAGCAGTCCGGCTTCGGACACACCCGACGCCTCCGGCCCGGCACCCACCGCGTCCGGTTCCGGTCCCGCTGCCGCGCCGCCTCCCGCGGCTTCCACCCCTGCTCGCCCTTCCGCGGATCCGTCCGGCGGCGCCTCGGCCGGCGCATCGGCCCCGGGCGTGCCCGCCGCCCCCTCCCCCACCGTCTCCGCGGAGAAGAAGACGCCGCCCGCCACCAAGCGCTACGACGCGCCGGAGGGGTTCTCGGTCCGACTGCCCTCGGACTGGCGGCGCATCAGGGACACCGGACGGCCGGACAACGCCTTCAGTGTCACGTTCGGTGCCTCGGGCGACCCCCGCGCACTGAGAATCACCTTCGGCAGGGTCCCCTCATCCGACGCCGTCACCGTCTGGCGCGACGCCGAACCTCAATTGCGGCGCCTCACCCCCGGCTTCGACCGCATCGGCGACATCCGGGGCGTGGACGGTTCCGGTGGACGGAAGGCGGACCTGGAATGGTTCGCCGACGGCGACCGCGACCGGACGCGTACGCTCGCCCGCGCCCTCCTCGTCGACACCGATCTCGGCTACTCCATCAGGTGGACCACCCCTGCCGACGACTGGAACACTCCCGCCAACCAGCAGGCGCTCAAAACCTCTTTGACATCCTTCCGCCCCGCGCGGTGAACGGCCCCGCCCGGTTCGTCCGGTGGGGCTGTCACTTCTGACTCGTCCGCTTCCGAAGAGGCTTCCGACGACGGCCTCGGAGCGGCGGGTCAGTCGGACCTGCCCGCCGCCGCGTCGAGGAGGGGCCGAGTTCGCGGGCCACGGTCGTCAGAGGGCTTACGTCCCGCTGGGCCCTGGTCGCGGCGAGGAAGCGGTCGACACGGTCGCCCGCGTACCGGACCGCCCAGCCCACCGTCTCGTTGACCAACTGTTCCTTGCCACCGGGGAAGTAGTGCTGGAGCGAACCGCGCGGCCGCCCGCACGGAGAATCGGACATGCATTCGCCGCTTGTTGGGAAACTCCGACAAGTGCGCTGATCCGCCGCCCTGTTGGCGGCCGTCCGAGGAGAGTGCCCTGCCCATGAGCCGACCGGTGTTGTCATGAGCGTAGAGATGGGATGGATCACGGCCGGCTGGCTACTGGGGTTCGCCGGGTTCAACTCGGCCCTGGGCGTGGCCTGGTGGAGGCGTACGCGCGCGGAGCGGCGGTTCGTGCGGGGCGCACGGAGGTCGGTCGTGGACCCGATCCAGGCGGGGTGGTGGCTCGGCGCCTCGTGGAAGGGCGCGTCGGCCCAGCGGGAGAGATACGCCGCCGAGGTGGCCGTACGACTGCTCATCCTGGCCGGCCACACCCAGGTCGACGAGGCCGGCCGGATCAGCCTCACGCCGGGGCGGCACAGCGCTCCCGAGGGTCCGGCCCTCACGACCCTCGCGGCCGGTCTGCGCCGCGACGAGGGCGTCACCGTCCACGAACTCCTCACCGAGCCGCGCTTCGCACCGTTCCGCACGGCCCTGGAAGCACACCGCGCTCCCCTGCGCCGGTGCTTCGGCGCCTACCGCGTCCCCGCGCTGCTCGCCGCCCTGGTGGTGTCGTTCGGGATGTCCATGAACGCGATGCTCCTGGGCAACGGGTTCCCGGGGCTCTCCGACCAGGACCCCGGCTGGTGGACGCTGCTGTGGATGGCGCCCTGGGCCGCCCTGTCCCTCCTGGCGGCTGCCTGGCCGCCCGAAGCGTCCCGTCCCTGGCCCCTGTTCACACCCGTCGTTGCCGCGCCTCGCTCGCGCGGGCGCTGGCCGACGAGAGCCCGGAGACCGGCTTCAGGGTCTCCCGAGCGGCATTCCCTCCGCCCACTCCGCAGGCGTCCACTGCCGGTGCGAACGTCCGCCGGCCCCCGGACGAGCCCGCAGACCGTACGGGGCGTAGGGATCCCGCCGAACTCATCAAGGACACGGCGGACGTGGATGTGGATGTGGACCACGGCGGCTTCGCGGGAGGTGACTGACGCGGGGCGCGACACGCCGACAGCACCCGATCGAAGTAGTTGCGCAATCAACTTCTGTACTCTCGATGCGCATGACGGCCGAGGACGACCGTCCCGCCCTGCCAACTCCCGTCCAGGGAACCGGTATGCGCTGGTCGCCCGAGGGGACGGCCGACGGTTGCCACGACTACTCAGCAAGGGAACAGTCATGAAGATCGGTTTTGCGCTCCCGCAGTTCCACAGGCAGGCCTTAGGCATAGCCCGGACCGCGGAGTTCGCGCGCGAGGCGGAGAACGCGGGGGCCGCGAGCCTCTGGGTGGGCGACCGCAACCTGGCCGCCGTCAACCCCAAGGTCGGCTACGGCGGGCAGGGCGACTCCATTCCGGCCGAACTCAACACGGCCGCCGACCCGTTCGTACTCCTCGCCGTCGCCGCGAGCGCCACCGAGCGCGTACTGCTCGGAACGCATGTACTCGTAGCCCCGCTGTATCCGCCCGTACAGCTGGCCAGGTCGCTCACCAGCATCGACGTGATCAGCGACGGCCGTCTGCTGCCCGGCTTCGGAATCGGCTGGTCGCCGGAGGAGTACGAGGCGGCGGGCTCCGACTTCACCCGGCGCGGCGCCCGGATGAACGAACTGCTCGACGCCCTCGACGCCATCTGGACCACCGACCCGGCCCAGTACAGCGGTGAGCTGATTTCGGTGCCCCTGCACCACTCCCCCCTCAAGCCCGCGCGCCGCCCCCGTCCGCCGTTCTATCTCGGCGCCATGTCCGAGCGCGCCCTGAAGCGGGTCGCCGAGCGCGGGGACGGCTGGCTGCCGCTGGTCGTGGTGCCCAGCTACGTGGACATCGACGGGCTGGTGTCCCAGCGGGCGGCCATCGATCAGCTGGCCCGGGAGGCAGGCCGGGACCCGTCCGCGATCGATGCCGTCCTGCGGGTCAACATCGACTCGGGCACGACGACCCAGAAGGTCGCCGACACCATCAAGGCTCTCCACGAGCGCACCGGCATCGACCACTTCATGGTCGACTCCATGTACGCCGTCCACAGCGTCGACGAGGCCCTGGCCCTCGCCGCCGAACTGATCGCCCTGGTCAATAAGGGCTGACAGGGCGTCCTCCCATCGACCCACCGCCTTCCTCGCGAGTGCGCGGATCGTCGCCTCGTTGGCACCATGGAGGGTCCGCCCGAGCGGCTGGGGAGACGGCGGGTCGTCTCGGGCTGATGCGAGGCGTGCGATCACGGCCGAACTGTCGGGTGAAGGCCGCAACACCCGATCCGGTATCGAACCGGCGAAGTCGCACCAGGTCGATGAGCTGAGTGCGGGGTCCGGCGACCGTGAGTCGCCGGACCCGGCGCGGGGACGGTCCACCGTTCACCGCCGAACGTCCACGAAAACACCGACGCCCCTCCGGCGGTCGCCGGCCCCAGCACGATCCGAATGAGCTCACACCGCGCGCGACCAGGGCCACCTGCCGGGCAAAACATGACGGGCTCGGTCACCCCAGTGGTCCGGGGCGGGCTGAGGCCGGGCCGGAAGCGGGACGACCGACTGCCCTCGACGCGACGGGGCAGGCCGCAGCCGGCCTGAGTCAATCGGTCCCTTCGAGGTACGACGCCAGGTTGGCCAGCGAGGAGGCGATCCCGGTCTCGTGGTCCGCCTGGTCGATGCCGGGTGGCACGTCCGTGGCGGTGACGGTCACCTCGGTTCCGTCGCCGGCGGCGGCGAGTTGCCAGGTCATCGTCATGGTGCCCGCGAACGACGGGTCGTCGGCCTCGAACACCGCCCGCTGCACCACGCGCTCCGGTGGCACCAGTTCGGCGAACCCCACGTCGACGACATCCGTCGCGTCCGACGTCTTGCCGGGGCTGTCGGTGGGGTCGAGGTAGGTGAGGACCATCCGGAACCCGCCGCCGGGCCGGGGTTCCCACCGTTCGACCCGCCCGCGCATGCCGTCCGGCGGCATCCAGGCTTCCAGGGCCTCCCGGTCGAGGAGGGCGCCGTAGACGGCCGCCGGTGGTGCCGCGATCGTCCGGCTGGCGCGGTCAGTCCTGTCCATGGCCCGAGTCTAGGGCGGAGGAGGTTCCCTGCGCGGCGCAGGACGACGGGATCCGGGCCGGGCCCGGACGGAGGCGACGCAGGCCGTACCAAGGTGAACTGTCACCTGATGTGTCCGCTGCCGATACAGTCTGCCTGGGCGCCGGCGCTCCGTTGCGGCCGAGCCCGACGGTCGCCCAGGAGAGGAAACATGGACACTGAAGCCGGCCTCGGGTCCCCTTCGTACGCCCCCGGAACGGGGCGGCCGGTCCCCGAAGCCGAGCCCGCACACGCCGCGATCCCGAACTCCGGCCGGACCCGGAGCACTTCGACCCCAGCGCTTCATCACGCCGGGCGCCCGCGCCACCCACCCGGGCGCGTACTTCCCAGAGTTCCTCCCAGCCCCACCGATGACCGGATCGGTCCGCACCCGGACCCGATACGGCCTGGCCCGGGCCCTCTCGTGCGGCCCAGGCTTGGGGTATGACCCGAGCACTGATCGTCATCGATGTCCAGGAGTCCTTCCGGGCCCGGCCGCTGTGGGAGACCACCTCTGATCTGAAGATCGCCGACCAGGTGAACCGCCTGGTCCGGCTCTCCCGTCAGGCCGGGGACCTGGTCGTATGGGTGCTGCACTCCGAGCCAGGCAGCGGGGATGTCTTCGACCCGGCTCTCGGCCATGTCCGGCTCATGGAGGAGCTGGAGCGGGCGGACGGGGAACCGCTGATCCACAAGACCTCACACAACGCCTTCACCACCACCAACCTGCAGCAACTGCTCACCGAGCGGGGTGTACGCGAGCTCACCGTCTGCGGCATCCGCACCGAGCAGTGCGTGGAGACCACCACCCGCGTCGCGAGCGACCTCGGCTACCAGGTCACCTTCGTCACCGACGCGACCGCGACCAATCCCATCCCCCACCGCGACGCCCCCGCCGGCCAGAGCGTCGCCGAGCTGCTCGCCGACCCGCTCACGCTGCCCGCCGAAGAGGTCATCAGGCGCACCGAATACGCCCTCGCCGGACGCTTCGCCACCATCGCGACCGTCGACCAGCTGGAGGCCGCGGCCGAACATCGGGCATGATGACCGAATCGTGAGCCACATCGTCTTCTTCCTGGTGCCCGGAGTCCACCTGCTGGACCTGGCCGGCCCCGCGCAGGTCTTCTCGACCGCCTCCGACTTCGGGCACCCCTACACGCTTTCCTACGTCGCCGAACGGCCGCAGGTCCCCACGGCGCAGGGGCTGCCTCTGGTGGCCGGGCTCGACTGGCCCGAACTCGGGCCTGAGGACCTGGTCGTGGTGCCCGGCTGGCGGGCGGCAACCCTGGCCGACAGTCCCGCCATCGGTGCCGACTCCCTCCAGGCTCTGCGGGACCACCACGCCAGAGGCGGGACGGTGGCCAGCGTGTGCGCCGGGGCCGAGGCGCTCGGCCGGGCCGGTCTGCTGGACGGTCGCCGCTGCACCACCCACCACGACGTGCAGGACGAACTGGCCGTGCGCCACCCCCGGGCGGTGGTCGTTCGCGACGTCCTGTTCACCGCCGACGACCGGGTGATCACGTCGGCCGGCATCGCCAGCGGTATCGACCTGGCCCTGCACCTGGTCGCCGCCCGGCAGGGCCCGGCCGTCGCCGCGCAGGTGGCCCGCGACATGGTCGTCTACGCCCGCCGCAACGGCCATGAGCCGCAGTCGAGCGCGATGCTCCGGCACCGGTCCCACCTCGACGACACCGTGCACCGGGCCCAGGACCTCATCGACGCCCGCTTCGACCAACCGCTCCCCCTCCCCGCCCTGGCCTCGGCCGTCGGCGTCAGCGAACGGACCCTCACCCGCCTCTTCAGCCGCGCCACGGGACTCACCCCACTGCGCTACCAGCAGTCCCTGCGCCTCGAACGCGCCCAACACCTCATCAGCCACGGCGCGACAACCGACGCCGCCGCCCGCTCAGTCGGCTTCGAGGACCCCCGCATGCTGCGCCGCCTCCGAGCCCGCGCGACCTGACCACGCGAGTGGTGTCCACCATCGGCCATGAGGCTCGGTCAGTCCGTGCTGGGCGTGCCCAGACCGGCATCGCGGGCCTTGGCGACCGCGGCGGCCCGGTGAGGGACGCCCAGTTTGACCAGGACGGCGGAGACGTAGTTACGGACTGTCTTCTCCGACAGGACGAGCCGCCGCGCTATCTCGTGGTTGCCGCAGCCGGTGGCGACGAGTTCCAGTATCTGCCGTTCGCGGTCGGTGAGTTCGGGGAAGATCTGGGCCGCGTAGTGGCGGTGGGCACCGGTGAAGAAGGCCACGATTCGGCGGGCGACGGCCTCTCCGTAGACGGCGTCGCCGGCGGCCACCGACAGGACGGCCCGGACGATCTCCGTCCGGTCGGCACCCTTGAGGAGATAGCCGCGGGCTCCGGCGCGCAGCGCGCCGAGGAGCGCCTCGTCGTCCTCGTGCATCGTCAGCACGAGGACGCCCACCCGGGGATGGCGGGCCAGCAGGGCCCGGGTGGCGGCCGCTCCGTCCATACCGGGCATCGCCAGGTCGGTGAGGACGACGTCGGGAGTGGTCCGGTCGACGACGGCGAGCAGTTCGTCGCCCCTCGCCGCCTCACCTACCACCTCGACCTCGTCACCGGCGGCGAGAGCGGCCTTGAGACCGTAACGGAACATGGGATGGTCGTCGGCGACGACCACTCGGACTGCGGAGGGGACGGTCACGATGCCTCCAGCGGAAGGGTGGCGGCGAGGACGGTACCGCTCGTCGTGGACTGGACGGTCAGCGTGCCCGCGAGCGCCTGGGCACGGCGGCGCATGGATGACAGCCCGACGCCGACCGTACTGCCCGGCGGTATGCCCGAGCCGTCGTCGGTGACGGTGATGTGCAGCTTGCCGTCGCGGGCTGCCAGCAGGACGTGGCACCGCTGAGCTTCCGCGTGGCGCACGCTGTTGGTGATCGCCTCAGTCACGATCCGATAGGCGGCGGTCTCCACCTCGGGGTGCAGCGCGGCCAGTTCGGTGACGGTCACCTCGACCGGCAGGGTGCCGGAGACGGTCTTGGCGTGGCGGCGGAGGGCTTCGGCCAGGCTCATGGCGTCGAGTGCGGTGGGGCGCAGGCCGTCGATGATCCTGCGGATCTCCTGGACTGCGACATCGACTTCGTCGCGGATGCGGGTGAGCAGCGAAGTGCAGGCGGGCCGGTCGCCTGCGTGCAGGGTGTCGACGGCGGCCTGCAGCCCCAGGCCCATTCCGGACAGGGAGGGGCCCAGCCCGTCGTGCAGGTCACGCCTGAGCCGGTCGCGTTCCGCGCGGGTGACGCCGATGACCCGGTCCCGCTCGGTCTCCAGGGCTTCGGTCAGTTCCAGCGCGCGCACCAGAACGGCCACCTGCGGAGCCAGCGCGGCGAGCAGCCGGGTCTCGGTCTCGCCATAGGAGTCGGCGGGCCCCCGGTCGGCGACCTGCAGAACGCCCACGAAGCGGCCTCCGACCTGCAGCGGGAAGGTCGGTCCTGTCTTCGGTGTGTCTCCCGTGGAGCCGATGCTCCGTCCGTCCGCCGCCGTCACCGAGGCCGCAGGTGCCCGCACGGCGTCCGTGACGGCCCGCAGGGCGGCCGGCAGCAGGTCCGACTCCCCGGCGACGGCGACCTGATCGCCCAGTTGGGCGATGGCGCGCAGTGGATCCCCGCGCGCGCCGTACACAAAGCGGTCCGCCATACGCTGCAGCCGGTCCCGGGCCGGTGTGAGTGACACCGCCACCAGCGCCGCGGTCAGCACCCCGGGCAGCGGGCGCTCGTCCAGGGCGGATCCGACGAGGACCGTGACCGTCAGATAGACGGCGATCACCGCGGCGGTGAGTCCGCCGTAGACGAGCCCGCGCCGCAGCACGATCTCGATGCCCAGCATGCGGTAGCGCAGTACACCGATCGCCACCACCACGGGAATGAGCGCGACGCAGACGGCGATCGCCTGCTGAGGCAGCACACTGAAGTAGGTGACGGTGAGGAGCGGGCCCGCGCCGCACACGAACCACACCAGCTGCTGACGCTCGGGGGCCTTGGTCCGTATCAACCGGACGACCGTGCCCACCCAGATGGCGAGGATCGACACCACCAGCAGCGGGATGTGAACACCCCACAGCACGAGGGTCAGCGCCCAGGAGGGCAGGGTGGCCGGCGGAGCGTGCCCGGGAGCGATGTCGTCGTAGGCCGCCGGGTCGAACGGCATCGTCAGGACGGGTAACGAGATCGCCACGGCCACACCGATGACCGGCCATCGCCACCACCGGCTCGGCAAACGCCCGTTGGGATAGAGGGCGAGCACGATCGTGGGAGTGACCAGGACGGAGGGAATCCACAACCCGGTGCTGGCCGCGGCCGCCCACGCCGCTCCCGGCCACCCCGGCTGTGCCGCCATGACGCCGTAGCCCCCGTACGCGGCCAGGATCACCTGCAGAACGTCATGGCCCCGGCTCCGAGGAACAGCCATCCCAGGACGTTGCGGGGACGCAGTGAGATCAAGGCCGCGCCGGCGATCTCCCACTCCACGCCCACCGCTCCGACGATCCCCACGAAGTTGACGAAGTCCTCCAGCCGCTCTGCGCGGGGAAGGGTGACGATCCAGACGGCACACCCCAGCGCCGCGGTGCTGCACAGCACCACCGTCCAGGCAACCGTTCGCGAGGCCATCCACCAAGTGTGCTGTGACGGGTGGCCCGTCCAATATACGCCGGGTCCGACCGTCGTGGGAAGTCCGCCCGCCCGGTCCGGGACCAGGGCCTCAGGCAGGGCAACACCTGGGCGGTGCAGGGTCGTTGACGACCTCGTCCCACGCCGTGCGGTCCGTCCGCTGCCGGTCGCGGGAGCGCACCGGGCGGAGCACGGCAGGGGAACCGGCGACCGTCCTCGGACAGGAACACGTCCTCCGCGGTCCGGCGTACCGATGTCGTTCCGTCCGTCCACGACCGTGGCGCTGTGTGTCGTACTGGCCGCTGCCGCGTTCTGGCCGACGGACCCGCTGACCACGTGGATGGGAATCGGCGGCCCGGGCCATCCGAACGGGAAAGTCCCCGACGACCCCTCGGTGGTGGCGACGACTCAGGTGTCCAGAGGGAGTTCGGCGCGCACCGTGTTGCCGCGGCGACGGCTGACGATGTGGAAGCTGCCGTTGAGCTGCTCGGCGCGGCGGCGCATGGAGAGCAGTCCGACCCTGCCGTCGCTCTCCCGGTCCGGGTGCATGCCTCGCCCGTCGTCGTGTACTTCGAGGGTGAGGACCGTGCCGAAGGACAGACGGACCCGGCAGCGGGTGGCTCCGGCCTGTTTGACCACGTTGGTGAGGGCCTCGTCCACGATCCGGAAGGCCGCCGTTTCGACCGGTTCCGGGAGCGTGGGCACGTCGTCGGGCGCTTCCACCGCGATCTGCAGACGCCCGCCGGCCGCCAGGGTCAGGGCCAGCGCCCGTTCACGCAGCGCGGGCACCAGGCTGTGCAGGTCGAGGGCCGACGGCCGCAGGGCGTCGATGACGCGCCGTACCTCCTCGACCGCGTGTCCCACCTCGGAACGCAGTCGGCGGACGAGTTCCTCCAAGGTCGCCGAGTGGCCGGTGACGGATGCCTGTACCGCTTCCAGCCCGAGTGCGACGCCGGACAACGAGGGGCCCAGGCCGTCGTGCCGGTCGTTTCGGATGCGTGCCCGCTCCGCCGCGGAGGCGTCCACGGTCTGCTGACGGGCGGCCCGTAACTCCTGGTTGAGCCGGTCCGCGTGGACGATCAGCGCCACCGGAGCCGTCAGGGCATCGATGATCCGGGCATCGGCGGGCAGGAAGCCGTCCGGCTCGGCCGGGCACAGCGCGAGGTCGCCGAGGTGGGTGCCGGCCACGGTGAGCGGTTGGGCTTTCGCGAACACGGTGACTCCCGGTGGTTGTAGAGGGGTCGATCGCCCCGGACTCGTCCCGTGGCACCGGAAACTGTGCGGTGCCCGGCCGTCCGGGCACCTGAGGCACGCGTCCCGTCCACCTCGGGCCAACCTCCCGGAACCGTCGGGACCGCTGCCTCTGTGCACCCTCGGACGGCGCATCCTCGTTCTCACGGCGGAGCAGCGAGCCCCATCGGGGGTGGGCTCGGTGCTCCGTCCGTCGGCAGAAGACGCCGGGGGAACCGCGAACGAGGTGCCCTGTGCGCGCAAGTGAGATGTCCTGTGCGCGCAGTCGTATGGCCGATCGTGCTGTCCGCCACGGGGGCGGTGCCGCTCGCCGGCCGGGTCACGGACCAGCCTCATGCCGACCGGGCGTCGCCGGGCCCACTTCATGTGGCTGCCGTCGGCGGCGGGAGCCGCGGTGGGAAGGCGTGAGTGGTCGGTACTCAACCGTCGGTCGTGGTCTACGACCGGCCGGGCTGGTGGTCCACACGTGCGCCGGGTGATGGTGTCCAGAGGGTCTGGGCCAGTTCGCGCCGGGTGGTGACGCCGAGCTTGGCGTAGGCGCGGTGGAGGTGGTTGTCGACGGTGCGCACCGACAGGGCGAGGTCGTCGGCGATGTCCTTGCTGGCGTTGCCGAGCGCGGCGAGCAGGGCTATCTCGCGTTCGCGGTCGGTGAGCGGGGCGGTGGACTGGGCTGTGCTGAGCAGTGGTGTGCGGGCGCCTTCGCAGCGGGCCGGGGCCGCCGCGGCCCGCTGCGCGGCAGCCGAGGCGCGGCGGGCCTGGTGTGCCCGGCGCCAGGCGGCCGCGGCAGCGGTGGCCGCCTCGGCGGCGAGCAGCTCCGCGCCGACGGCCTGGCACGCGTCGGCGGCCCGGAGGAGCTGGTCGGGGTCGTCGGCTACCAGCGCGGCCGCCAGTTGGGCCCGGGCCGGGACGAGTGCCCCGTCGCATCGCCGTGCCAGTGCGGTCAGCCGGTCCGTGACCTCCTTCGCTCCGCCAAGACGGGCCACATCGGTCAACAGCAGTGCCTCGCCGGTGAGGTGGCCGGTCGAGCGGGCGGCAAGGGCGGCGGCGGTGAGTACGGAGCGCGCCCGGCCCAGGTGTCCGCGGGCGGCCAACAGCCATGCTTCGCCCAGGCGTTCCTCCCCGGCCGACAGCAGGCCCGGTGCCAGCGGCGGCAGGGTGCGGTGCTCGGCCAGCGACGCTTCGGCCGCGTCCAGGTCTCCCAGTACGGCCGCACATGCGGCGAGGCCGCCGAGCACCGGGCGCAGGGCCATGGCGTGGTCGAAGGAACGGGCCAGGGCCGCGGCCTCGGCCCACCAGCGGCGGGCGGTGGCCGGTCGGCCGGCCAGCCACTCCGTACGGCCGAGGAAGACCGCCAGCCAGACCCGTACGACGGAGTCGGCGGCGACCAGTTCGGCGTAGGCACGCTCGCCCTCGCGGCGGGCCTCGGCGGGGAGACCGGCTTCGGAGAGAGCGAGGACGAGCGGGATGCGCTGGACGGCGGGATGGGAGACGAGGGCGTGTTCGTCGACCTTCCGGTGGCCTGCGTGGGCGCGCTCCGCCCAGGTCGCCGCCTCGCCGGTGCGGCCCACCAGCGCCAGCGCGAAGGGTTTCATCCAGGCGCCTCGCAGCCAGACGTCGACGTCGGGGGCGTCACCGACGTCGGTCTCCAGGTCCTCCAGCAGTGTCAGTCCCTGGGCCGGCTGACCGGCGACGGTCCGCATGAAGCCCTCATTGATCTTGAGCTTGCGGCGGCCCTCCGGGCTGGTGATCCGTTCCAGGGCGGCGTCGTTGACCGCGAGTGCCTCGGTGAGGGGGGCGTTGCTCCACAGCAGGTTCAGCGTCCGGACGAGAGCGACCGCCAGTTTGTCCTGCTCACCGATGGCCAGGGCGTCGGCCTGGGCGATCGCCGCCTCGGCCTGGTCCCAGCTGCCCAGCTCGAAGAGGGCGTGGCCGAGTATCAAACCGGTGGCCGTGGTGCGGTGCTTGTCGGGCAGGGCCTCCAGGAGAGCGACGATCTGGGGGTAGTCGTGCGCGTGGCGAGCCAGTAGGGCGGCCTGGGTGAGAAGGGCGGGGTCGGCGGTGCCGGTGGCGGCCAGCCGCCAGGTGGCGATGTGCAGCAGGTCGCCGCGGCGGCGGGCGCCGCGGGCCTCGACGCGTGCGGCCTGGTCCAGCAGCAGGGCCCGGCAGCGCAGGACCGGAAGACCGGCCCGCAGCACTTCGCCGTACAGCGGGTGGGCCAGGGAGACGGCGATGCGCCGCCGGTCCTGCATGACGCGGATCAGTCCGGCCTGTTCCAAGGCCGCCATCACCTGCGGCGGGGCCAGTTCTTCGGCATCGGCCAGGGTCAACGGCTCGCACAGCGACAGCAGTTCCAGTACGGGGCGTCCGGCGGAATCGGCGGTGGCCAGCCGGCTGCCGATCACCTCGGTCAGCCGCGCGGTGGCGGGCAGCCGGCCCTCGGCCAGGTGCCAGAGCTCCCCGTCCTCGGTCAGGTCCCTGGCGGTCAGGGCGCCCAGGACCAGTTCGCGCAGGTACAGCACGTTGCCGCCGCTGGCGGCCGACAGCTCGTGCAGACTGCGCCGGGCGACCGCTCCGCCGAGCGCGGCCCGGAGCAGTGCCTCGATCTGCTCCGGGTTCAGTACGGTCAGGTCGACCCGGTGCACCGCGTCTCCGCCCCGCAGCGCGGTGACGGCCTTCCCGTACGGCTCGCCGCTGCGGACGGTGCCGATCAGCAACAGCACGCCGGTGTCCATCAGTTGACGCAGCAGCACCGCCGAGGCGGAGTCCAGCAGATGCATGTCGTCGACCAGCAGCACCCATCTTCGCCGCCCCGGCCCGGCGGCCAGCCGCTCGGCGACCGCGGCGAACCCGGTCACCGGGTCCGACAGATCCACCCCCGCGGGCAGCAGATGCGCGATCGCCCCCAGGGGCACGGCACCCGCCGCGGCACTCGCGGTGGCCCGCCCCACCCGGAAACCCGCGGCCGAGGCCCGGCCCAGACACTCCTCGGCCAGCCGGGACTTGCCCACCCCGGCCGACCCGCCCACCACGAACCCCCGGCACTCCCGGTCCGCCAGCGCCGCGGCGAAGGATTCCAACTCCTTCTCGCGGCCCATCAACGGCCAACGCCCCACCCGGTCCCGCACCACGGCTCCCCCTGACAGGGCACGGCACGCGAACACCCGTGACGGGCACCCCCGGACGCACTCCGCTCCCTCAGCACGTGCACGATTCGCCTGACGCCGAGTGAGTCTAGGAACGCCCTGCGGAGCGGACCAACCGGCTCTCCGGCACTTCTCCGAGTTGCCGCCCGACATACACCTCCGCATACACCTCCGCGTCGGCGGACTACTAGGACAGCCACGGCGACAGCCGGCGCCCTCGGCGAAAGACCTGGGCCGGACCAGCGGGGCCCGTGTGACCGAATGTGCCCCCTTGCCCTGGCAGTGGGGGCTCCCTCACTGTCGTCGGGCACCGCCGTTCATCTGATGACCGCCCACCGTCGGAGATCCCCATGCTGCGGGTGCACTTCACGGCCGACGACATCGCTCGCGTTCGTGTCGCCGCCGCCCCCGACCCCCTGTGGGAGATCGTCAACAGCTTCCAGGCGCTGATCAGGGAGGAGAACGCCCTGGCGTTCGGCGAGTGGCGGCGCATCGTACGGCCACGACTGGGTCCCGCGGACGGGCTGCTCGCCGCGCTGCTGCCGCCCCGCGGCTACTTCCCGGACTTCCTCACGCCCGATCTGGGCGGCTCCCCCGGGCTGGAGAGCGCGGTCGACACCGTGCTCGGCACGGCGCAGGCCGACCTGCGCGGCGATCTGGCCAGGCTCGCCGCCTCCCCGTCCCGGCCGAGACCGCTGCCGGCCGAGGCCCGTGCTCTCGCCGAGGGCACCCTCGACGCTCTGCAACGGCTGGGCGCCTCGCTGCACGGGTACCACCGGCGAGCGCTCGCCGCCTTCTGGCCGCACATCCGCGCGCAGGTGGACGCCGACCGTGCCGTGCGCGCCCGGGCGGTGCTGGGAGGCGGCGCCGATGGGCTGCTGGCGAGCCTGAGGCCCGTACTGCGCTGGCAGCCGCCGGTACTGGAGGCCGACTACCCGGTCGACCACGAACTGCGGCTCGGTGGACGGGGGTTGCTGCTTCAACCGTCCTTCTTCTGTTCCCGGCGGCCCGTCACTCTCGCCGTACCGCTCCCCGACCGCACGCCGGTCCTGGTCTACCCGATCCAACACACGCTCGGCTGGGCGCTGATGCCCGGCGCCACGGGCCGGGGCGCGGGGCTCGGCGCGCTGCTCGGCCGTACCCGGGCCGCCATCCTGCGGGACGTCGTGACCGGGCGTACGACCGGTGAACTGGCCGAGCGGATCGGCATTTCCGGGGCGGCGGTGAGCCAGCACACCGCCGTGCTGCGGCAGGCAGGACTGCTGTTGAGCGTGCGCCGCAGCAAGCACGTACTGCACACCATCACTCCCAGGGGGCTCGTCCTCCTCGACGGTGCGCCGCACCCGCAGAACACCTCGTTCGATGCCTGATGCCTGACAACTGACGCCTCGCGCCTGCCCCCTGGCTCCAGGCGCGAGACGTGACGCGCGAGGCGCGAGGCGCCTGAGAGGCCGCTTCCGTTTAAGCCACGGCTTCAGCGTGTGGCGGCGACGCGGCGGCCGGCGACAGCCTGGCACCACGAACGGGGTCACACCGTCACCGGGTGCCTCGTATGTGGCGTCCTGAACAGGGGGATCAACCGAATGCGCAGAATGCATAGCGTGCACGGAGTGCGTGCCAGGCGCTCCATCCTCGGCCTCATCGGTGCCTTGGCTCTGATGCTGGCGGCTGTGTTCACCGCCGGTCCGGCCCAGGCAACCGTCGCCTCCGACGACAGTGCGGCCGGCCGGGTCCTGACCGCGCCACCGGCACCGCAGGACGCGCAGTCGGCGTCGACCCGAGCAGTGGCCGCGAACTCCCCGAGCGTCTCGCCGTCCGCCAGGTCTGTCCACGCGGCACCCGGCGCCACCGTCAGTTGCACCAGCGGGAACCTCTGCACGGCGGTCTGGGATCCCACGACGAACAACTGGGAGGTCTTCTTCCTGTACTCCTGCAACCGGTACTACACGTCGTACTGGGACGGCGCCGGCTGGTACTACGACGCCCAGACCGGAGGCGTCACCTCGTACATCTACGGCCAGAGCGGCAACGTCCTCCACTCCTTCAGGCCCGACTCGGCCCAGCACGCCTACAACTGGACCCCCGTCTGGAGCATCCGCAACTGCTGAGCACGGGTACGTGATGACGGCTGCCCCGGCGCCGCACTCAGGAGAGTGCCGCGCCGGGGCGGACGTATCAGAAGCCGACGTATCGGAACCGGAGCCGTTCGTCAGCCAGTTACTCGTCGTTCACCCACCGCATGAGCCGTTGCAGCGGATAGAAGCCGTCGTGGGAGAGGCCGGGTGGCATACCGCCCGCCTTCCCCAGCGACACCACGCGCTGCACACCCGCGCAGGCGAGGGCGTCGCGCAGTTCCGGCTTGCGGGTGTCGGGGTACACGCCGACCGTCTGGGTGGCGACCCCGGCGTGCGCGACCGCGTCGGTGAGCGCGGCGACCGGGACGACGTTGACGATCTTTCCGTCCGGGTGGAAGTCGACCGGTTCCGGGGAGCGGATGACGAGGCCTCGGCCGTCGTACACGCCCCACACCCGGTACTCGGGGGCGAGGGACCGCAGTACGTCGATCTCCTCGCGGAGTTCCCCGGCGACCCGTGGACCGCCGGCCGAGCTGAACTCCCGGGCGACGCCGAGGCGTTCGCACAGCAGCTCGGCGTAGCGGTCGGCGTCCTGCTCGGAGCCCTCGACGAACTGGAAGCGACTGGCGACGCACGCCTGCTGGTTGAAGAACGTGGCGTCAGCGGCGGCAGCCTCCACCGCCTGCCCCAGAGTCTCCTCGGAGGCGAACGCCTCGCGGCCGATCACCGAGATGGAGGTCTTGGGGTCGAAGGAGACGAGTTCGAAGCCGGGGCCGACGTACTTCAGGGCTCCGCGGATCGTGGACTCGCCGCCCCAGGCGACCAGCTTGTCGAAGAACTGCGGGCGGAACAGCACGCTCTCCACGCTCTCGTCGCCGCCCCTCCAGTACACCGCGGAGAACGAGCGCACCACGGGGTGACCGGGTGCCACCGAGGCCATCGTGCGCAGGATCGCGGTCGCGGTGAACAGGTCGTTCGAGGGCAGCTTGAGGAGGTTGACGCCCTTGGTGAGGGCGCCGCGTACGACGGACATGGCCGCCACGCCGGGCGCGTTGCCCGCGATGATGTGCACCAGGCGCGGCGGGAAGGCGCGCGTGGCGGCGATCCGGCCCTCGGGCAGCCGCACCTCGCGCCAGCCGTCGAGTACGTCCGCCCCGCCGAGTTCGTGGTCGATCTGGGCGTGCAGGTTGGTCCGCTGGAAGCTGCGCCACAGCACGGCGTAGGCGCGTTCGAGCACCTCGGCGGGGAGCGGGCTGATCCGGACCATGCGTTCCAGTGCTTCGGTGAGCAGCCCTTCCCGGTCGGCCTTGAGTGCCTCGCCGGTCTCCACCAGCAGGTCGATGATCTCCGCGCTCGGCACGTCGAAGGCCGGTCCGGGTTCGGTGCGGGACCACACCAGGCGGTCCAGGTCGAGCACCGGTGCCGTGAAAGCCGAGTCTCCGCGGCCGTGGCCGACGTGCGGGGCCTGGTCGACCTCGCCCCGCACGACGTGCACCACCTCCGTCCGCACCGAGGGCTCGCCCTGCAGTGTCGTACCGCTCATCCGTGGATCATTCCCCTCACATAGGAGTCGAGTGTCGCCGCGCAGGTGATCTTGTCGTCGCCGCCGAGGTCTCCGAAGCGCTGGATGTCCGGCAGGACGGCCGGGCCCGTTCTGCCGCAGTCGCACGGTGAGAAGTCCACGAAGACCCGGTCGCCGCTGATGAGTCCGCCCCAGCGGCCTTCCAGGGAGACGTCCAGGAAGGCGAACCGCCCTTCCACGACGCCGTGTTCGGGGTTCAGCAGCTTCTCGCCGGCCTGGTCGAGCACCAGCGGGATCACCCACGGAGGCACGTGGTAGTTGCCGTGCTCGCAGGCGAGGCAGGAGCCCTGAAGCTCCGTCATGCCGTAGCTGCGTACCCGCCGTACGCCCTGGTAGAAGGCGGCGAACTGCTGCTGGTAGTCGTCGGGCAGCGCGCGGCCCTTGTTGCCGCCGCCGCTGAGCACCAGGGTGTCCGGGTGGAGGCCGCCGTCGGGTACGCCTCGGGCGCGCAGGGCCTGGATCAGGGTGAACTGCTGGTTGTTCATGCCGGCGATCAGCAGCGGTTCGTCGCGGTGGGCGGCGATGTCGTCGACGATCCGGGTCATGGCCGCGCCCAGTTCCTCTTCGCGGGAGCCGGAGGTGGTCTCGAAGGAGCTGATCTCCTGCGGGGTCGCGGTGCCCTCCGCCATCCGCCGGCGCAGCAGCGCGCTGCTCATCAGCTCGGACACCCGCATGGGGTCCTCGGTGAGCAGCCGGGTCTCGCCGGGCAGTGCGAAGACGTCCGCGTGCCATCGGAAGCCGTCGATGGAGCGCATCGGTCCGCTCGCCGGAGCGAGCAGGTAGCCGCGGCGGACGGGATCCGGTGGCAGGGGGTCGGGCCAGCAGGTGAGGTTCTCCAGGATGTCGTGCAGGAACCGGAGGTCGCTGCCGTCGCAGTTGAGGAAGGAGACCTTCCCGGACGTGCCGCTGGTGATGTACGGGCGGTGACCGGCGGCGGTGACGCGCTCGGTCCACTCGTCGATGTCTTGTACTCCGTCGACGTCGACCTCGTCCGGTTCGACCACCGACACGGTCGAGTACCAGCGCAGGAGCCGGTCCCAGCGGCCGGCGGTGATGAGGGAGACGGGGTACGACTTGTAGCTGGTGTGCGAGAAGAGGAGGGGCACGAGGTCGTCGAGGCCTGTGACCTCTCGTACGCCGGTCTCCTCCGCCCGGGTGCGCAGCAGCGGGATGCGTTCGCGGTGGGCGGCGAAGGCCTCCCGCGCGGCCTCCAGTTGCAGCTCCGCCATGTCTTCGGCGGGTTGGTCGAAGGTGTCTCCGGACCGGACCAGGGATCGGATCTGCTCGCGTGCGCTTGCCACAGCACCTACCTCAATCGGTTGTCACAGTTGTCCTGTGCGCGAGGTAGGACGACTCGATCTCGTCCAGGTTCGCGCGCAGTTCCTTCGGGGTCCCGGTCATGACGATCCGGCCGCGGCGCAGCACGTACACGCGGTCGGCGATGTCCAGCACCTTGCGCACGTGCTGTTCGACCAGCAGTGCGCCGAGCCCGCGGTCGGCCGCCTCGCGCACGGCGCGCAGGAGGCGGTCGACCACGAGCGGGGCGAGACCGAGCGAGAGCTCGTCGGCGAGGAGCAGCTTGGGCGTACGGCACAGGGCCCGCGCGAGCGACAGCATCTGCTGCTCGCCGCCCGACAGCATTCCGGCACCGGTCCGCAGGCGCTTCTCCAGTTCGGGGAAGAGCGCGAGGGCCTGGTCCGTCGTCACCCGCCCCACGCGCAGGTTGTCGGCGGTGTCGAGACGGGTGAAGACCGCCCGCTCGCCGACGTAGGCCAGCCCTTCGCGGGCGCGGCGGTGCTGTGGTGCGTGGCCGGTGCCACCCAGCCAGCACACCTCGCCGCTCATCGGCGCCAGTTCTCCCGACAGCACCCGCAGGGTCGTGCTCTTGCCCGCGCCGTTGGGCCCGAGCAGGGCGACGACCTCACCGGGGCGGACCTCCAGGTCGAGGTCGCGCAGTACGGGCACGGTGCCGTAGCCGGCGGACAGTGCGCGGGCTTCGATCAAGGGCTGGCCGGTGTCGTGCACGGACGTTCTCCTTCCTCGGGCTCCAGGGCTCTCGTATGCCGGATGTCAGCCGGCCGAGCCGCCCGTCAGCACCTTGCGGACGTCGATGAAGGTCGACCCGGACTTGGCCCACTCGATCTTTCCGTCGCGCATGGTCAGTTCGGTGGCGGTGGTGTTGTGGATGCGGTTCAGGCCCTTGATCGGCAGGGCCGTCGACTCCGTCCACGTCAGTGGTGGGGTCAAGCCGCCGGTGTCGATGCCCTTCGTGGTGTTGAGCTCCTCGACCAGGGCCTTGGCCGAGATCGTCGGCAGCTTCTTGGCCGCTTCGGTGAAGACCTTGAACGCCACCCAGGCCGTCGCGTTGGCGCCGTTCGACGTGTCGAGGCCGTCGCCCTTGGTCGCTTCGACGAAGCCCTTCCAGGCCGGGTCGGAGGTCGGCGGGTAGTAGCCGGTGATCGCGGCGCCGTTCAGCGGACTGCTTGCGCCACCGGTGCTCTCGGCGAGCTCCGGGGTGAGGTTGCCGACGACGCTGCCCAGCTCGGTCTTGACGCCGGACTGTACGTACGACTTCACGAACAGGTCGGAGTGCGTGCCCAGGATGACGCTCACGCAGTCGGTGCCCTTGGTCGCCGCGGCGACCTGCGGGGCGAGGTCCGTCGCGGTGAGCGGCACCTTGAGATCCTTGGGCGGCGCCCCTCCGGCGGCCGTCACGCCGAGCGCGAGGAACTTCGAGACGGTGTCGGCGGCGGCCACGTCGTACCGGACGCCGGAGATCTTCTTGCAGCCCTCGTCCACCAGCTGCTTGCCGTGTGCGGCGAACACCACGGGGGTGCCGCCGTTGACCGGGAAGGACATCGGGCTGGAGAACTCGGCCGCCGAGACGCCCGTCCCGCCGAGGTAGGGGATGCCGGCCTTCTCCAGGATCGGCATGTAGCGGTCTCCGGCGAGGCTGTACGAGCCGACGACCGCGACCACCTTCTCGGCGACCGCCTTCTGGGCGCAGTTCTCGGCCTCGTCGGCGTCGTTCTTCTCGTTGCAGGTGAGGACCTTCAGCGGGCCCCCCTTGATCCCGCCGTTGTCGTTGATCCACTTCTCGTAGGCCTGGGCCGTCAGCCGTACTCCGGGCTGGGCACTGCCCTGGGTGTTCTCCGGTGCCCAGACCATCACCTTGACCGCCGCGCCCTTCAGCGAGGACGTGTCGGTGGAGCTGCTGGAGGCCTCTCCCCCACATCCGGCGGCCAGTAGGGCTCCGGTCACGGCGAGACAGCTCGCTGTGGCACTTCTGCGTCGTCGTGAGTCGTTCATGGGTCCCTCCGCGGGGCTCGCGCCCGTCAATGGGCGACGTCGAGATGCCGACAGCATGGAGGGTGGCGTTTGTTTAGTGAAGTACTCTCGGCACAATTATTTAAATAAATACGCTGTCTGGTCTTGTCGGGGGATCCTGCGTTCGCTACTCATGGAGCTCTGAGAAGTAAGGCCCTGGGAGGTTCTTCACGTGGACGACATCCTGCGTTTCGCACTGCTCGGCCTGGGGCTCGGTGCGCTCTACGCGCTCACCGCGCACGGGATCGTGCTGGTCTACCGGGGCTCCGGCGTCCTGAACTTCGCGCACGGCGCGATCGGCATGGCCGGCGCCTACGTGCAGTGGGAGCTGGCCGTCAACCACGGTGTGCCGTACTGGCCCGCCGTCGCCTGCGGGGTGCTCGGGTCCACGCTGCTGGGGGTGCTCACCCACCTGCTGGTGATCCGGCCACTGCGCCGGGCGTCCTCGCTCGCGCGCCTGGTCGGCACCCTGGCGGTGTTCATCGTGCTCACCGCCGTCGCGGTCAAACGCTACGGCGACAGCGTGCAGCTGGTACCGGCCAAGCTGCCGTCCGGGCTGGTGGAGATCGCCGGCGCGACCGTCTCCGAGGACCGCATCTGGCTGCTCGGCATCGCCGTCGCCGTCACCGCGGCCCTGCACGCCCTCTACAAGCGCACCCTGTTCGGCCTGGGCACGACCGCGGTCGCGGAGAACCAGGGCGTGGCCGCCTCACTGGGCTGGTCCGCGGACCTGATCGCCGCCGCCAACTGGGGACTCGGCTCGGCCCTCGCGGGTCTGACGGGCATCCTGATCGTGCCGGTCATCGGCCTGTCGGTGACCGGTCTGACCACCCTGTTGCTGAGCGCGCTGGCCGCCGCGCTGGTCGGCAGGTTCTCGTCGTTCCCCGTCACTCTGGCGGGCGGCCTGGTCATCGGGGTCGTGCAGTCCGAACTGACCCGCTTCGGCTCCGACGTCACGGGGCTCGCCGCCTCGGTGCCCTTCCTCGTCATCGCCCTCATGCTGGTCGTCCGCGGCCGGGCCCTGCCGCTGCGCGGCACGTTCCTGGAGCGGCTGCCCGCCCTGGGCACCGGAAGGGTGCGCCCGGTGCCGCTGGCGCTCGCCGTCGTGACCGGGCTGCTGCTGATCGGTCTGTCCTCGCCGCTGTGGGCCGACGCGATCACCAACACCCTGGTGCTCTCGCTGATCATCCTGTCGATCATCGTGGTCACCGGGTACGCGGGACAGGTCTCCCTCGCGGCGTACGCCCTCGCCGGAACCGGCGCCTTCATCGCCGGGCACGCGGCGGCCGACTGGGGCTGGCCGTTCGAACTCGCCCTGCTCGCAGGCGTGTTGGGCACGGTGCCGATCGGTCTGCTGTTCGCCCTTCCCGCCGTCCGCACGCGCGGGGTCAACCTCGCGATCATCACACTCGGGCTCGGCACCACACTGGAGACGATGGTCTTCCAGAACACCGACCTGTCCACGACACCGGGCAGCGACGGCATCGCGGTGGGCAAGCAGACGCTCTTCGGGATCAGCATCTCCGGCGTCGACCATCCGCAGCGGTACGCGGCCGTCGTGCTGGTGATGTTCGTGGCCGCCACCCTCGTGGTCGCCAACGTCCGCCGCAGCAGAACCGGCCGCCGGCTCATCGCGGTGCGGGCGAACGAGCGGGCCGCGGCGGCCCTGGGCATCGACGTCCGCGCGGCCAAGCTCTACGCCTTCGGTCTGTCCGCGGCCATCGCCGCGCTCGCCGGAGTGCTCACCGGCTTCCGCTCGACGTCGGTGGTCTTCGCCGACTTCGCGAGCTTCGAGTCCATCACCGCGCTCGGGCTCGCGGTCATCGGCGGCGTCGGCTTCCTCGTAGGACCGCTCTTCGCCGCGACCTTCGCCGCGGGCACGGTCGGCGCCCGCTTCGGCGACCTGGTACTGCCCGGGCTCAGCGAGTGGATGCCGCTGATCGGCGGGATCATCCTGGTGCTGACCCTGGTGGGCAACCAGGACGGCATCGGACGGGAGGCCGGCAAACAAGTGGCGGCAGCCGAGCGCAGACTGCTCCCGAAGCGAGCCCCGAAGCGCACCGTCGCCGCGCAGGACACCGGAGCGGGCGACGAGCCGGTCGCACCGGACGTGCACCCCGCAGCCCCTTCGCAGGCCACGCACCGCGCCCCCGGGCTCCCCCTGCACGTGCGGGACCTGACCGTGCGGTACGGCGGGGTCGTCGCCGTGGACAGCCTCTCCTTCGACATCGAGCCGGGCCGGGTCGTGGGTCTCATCGGCCCCAACGGCGCCGGCAAGACCTCCGCCATCGACGCCGTCACCGGCTTCACCCGGGCGGCGTCCGGAAGTGTCCGCCTCGGCGACCGGGACGTGACCCGCCTGCCCGTGCACCGACGGGCCGGAGCCGGGCTGAGCCGGTCCTTCCAGTCCCTGGAGCTGTTCGAGGACATGAGCGTCCTGGACAACCTCTACGCCGCCTGCGACCGGCCCGGACCGTGGGCCTACCTCAAGGACCTGGTGCGCCCCGGCAGCCGCCCGCTGCCCGCCCATGTACTCGTCGCCGTAAGGGAGTTCGGGCTGGAGGCCGCGCTGGGCCGGCCGGTGGGCGACCTGTCGTACGGCGAGCGGCGGCTGCTGGCCATCGCCCGCGCGGTGGCGACCTCGCCGTCCGTCCTGCTGCTCGACGAACCGGCCGCGGGGCTGTCGGACGACGAGTCCCGGGAGCTGGCCCAGCTGGTCCGGCGGCTCGCCGAGGACTGGGGCATGGGCGTGCTGCTCGTGGAGCACGACGTCGACATGGTCATGAGCGTCTGCGACGAGGTCGTCGTCCTCGACTTCGGCCGCCGGATCTGCGTCGGCACGCCGGAGGAGGTGCGCGGCGATCCCGCGGTGCGGGCGGCCTACCTCGGCGACCTTTCACCCGAGGAGGCCGTCTGAGCGCGCCGCTGGACATGCGGACCGGCCCCCACGGGGGCCGGTCGTGCCCCGCCGCGAAGCCGGCGATCGATACAGCTCCGCGCCCCTTTCGGGGCGCGGTTCCGCACATGCCCGTGGGCCGGAGGGGAACCACCCCTCCGGCCCATGGTCTGCTCGCCTCGCGGTTACGCGTCCCGCAGGTCCGCGACGTACGGCTGGTGGGCCAGCAGGCCGCCGTCCACCCGCAGGGTGTGCCCGGTGATGAAGGCGGACTCGTCGGAGGCGAGGAAGACGACCGCCGAGGCGACGTCCTCCGGCTCGCCCAGACGCGGCGTGAGGTGGTGGCGGAGCATCGCCTCACGGATCGCCCCGTGCGCCGAGCCGGAGCTGGCCGGCGTGACGATGAAGCCCGGTGCGATGGCGTTGCAGCGCACGCCCTGCTTGCCGTACTGGGTGGCGACGTACTGCGTGAGGTTGATGAGCGCCGCCTTCGAGGCGCCGTACGCGGGATTGCGCAGGTCGCCCGCGAGCCCGGCGCCGGACGAGGTGTTGATGATCGAGCCGCCGCCGCGCGCGACCATGTGCGGGACCGCGGCCTGAATGGCGACCATGGTCCCGCGGAGGTTGATGCGCATGGTGTCGTCCCAGACCGCCGGGTCGGCCTCCAGCACGGCGAGGTCCTTGCGGGCGGCCAGGTGGGTGGCCGCCGCGTTGTTGTGCAGGACGTCGAGTCCGCCGTACGTCTGGATCGCCGCGTCCACCATGGCCCGTACGCTCTCGATGTCGCCGAGGTCGACCGGGACCGCGGTCGCGGAACCTCCGGCGGCACGGATCTCCTCGGTGACCGCCTTGGCGCCGTCGAGGTTCAGATCGGCCACGACCGTGTGCGCGCCCTCGGCCGCCACGCGGCGTGCGGTGGCGGCGCCGATACCGGACGCGGCTCCGGTGACAATCGCGATCTTGTCGTCCAGTCGTCCCATGACCGAACCGCCTTTCTCAATCGGTGAGTTGGTTTCCGACCACCGACACGAAGGAGACACATTCGCCCGGCCCGCCGCCCAGGTTGTGCGTGAGGGCCAGCGATCGCCCTTCTGCCAGTGTCCGGACCATGCGCTCCGGCGGTGCCTCGCCCCGCAGCTGGAGCCAGGCCTCGAACATCATGCGCAGGCCCGACGCTCCGATGGGGTGACCGAAGGCCTTCAGTCCCCCGTCCGGGTTGACCGGCAGTGAGCCGTCCAGGTCGAAGGCCCCGCTGGTGACGTCCTTCCATGCCTGGCCGCGCTCGGAGAAGCCCAGGTCCTCCATCAGCACCAGCTCCGTGGGCGTGAAGCAGTCGTGGACCTCGGCGAGCGCGATCTCGGCCCGCGGGTCGGTGACTCCGGCCTGCCGGTAGGCCTCCTGGGCGGACGCGACGACCTCGGGAAAGGTGGTGAAGTCGTACTCCGGGTCGAGGAGCCCGTCCGCCGGTCCCGCGACGAAGGACAGCGCCTTCACGAAGATGGGCCTGTCGGTGTACTTGTAGGCGTCCTCGGCCCGTACGACGATCGCGGCGGCCGAGCCGTCGGAGACCCCCGAGCAGTCGAACACGCCGAGCATGCCCGCGACGATCGGCGCCGACCGGATGCGCTCCAGCGGCACCTCCTTGCGGTACTGGGCGCGGGGGTTGCGGGCGCCGTTCACGTGGTTCTTCCAGGCGATGCGAGTGATGACGTCCTTCAACTCCTCTTCCGACAGGCCGTACTTGGCGGCGTAGGCGGGTGCGAGGAGGGAGAAGTTGGCGGGCGCGGTGATCTCGCCGCGGCTGTCGTCGCCCGCGCCCGGCATGGTGGTGCCCGAGAGCCCGGACATCCCGGAGTCCTTGAGCTTCTCCACGCCGACCGCCATGGCCACGTCGTACGCGCCTGAGGCGACCGCGTAACAGGCGTTGCGCAGCGCCTCGGAGCCGGTGGCGCACATGTTCTCCAGGCGGGTGACCGGCTTGTACTGCAGATGCAGCGGCCTGCTGAGGGTCAGGCCCGAGACGCCGGACGCCTGGGTGCCGAGCCAGAACGCGTCGATGTCGTCGATGGTGATACCGGCCGAGGTGACGGCCTCGCCGACGGCGTCGATCAGCAGGTCGTCGGCCGAGCGGGTCCAGTGTTCACCGAAGGTCGTGCAGCCCATGCCGACGATCGCGACCCGGTCCCGGATTCCGTGCGAGCTCATCCGTGTGTCTCCTCGGTCTGGTCGGTGTCGCCCGTGCGCACCGGCCGGGCCTTCCAGAAGTAGTTGTGGACGCCGGACGCGGTGACCGTGCGCCGGAACGTCATCTCCACCCGGGCGCCGATGACGGCGTCGGCCTCGGTGGCGTCGGTGAGCTGGCAGCGGAACCGGCCGCCGCCGTCGTAGTCGACGACCACGACGAGCATCGGCGGACTCGGCGTGTGCGCGAGCCGGTCCACGGTGAAGGTGGCGACGGTGCCGCGCACGTGCTCCATCGGCTCGTCGGTCATGGCGTCCACGCTCCGGCAGGTCACGCAGACCCGGTCCGGCGGCAGATGCCGGGTGCCGCACTTCTCGCAGCGGGAGGCGACGAAGCCGTACTTCCAGCCTCCCCGGCGGTGCGCGGGCGGGGCGTAGGGCGGCTCGGGGTCCGGCCGGCGGGGCGGCTCCCGGTCGAGGAGCCCGCGCCAGGAGAGGTACGTGGCGTACGGGACCGGGGCGCTGCCCGCGGCGATCTGGGCGGCGACCGGGCGGGCGCCGCGGTGTGTCGTCAGCGCCTCGGTGGTGCGCAGCAGGAGGACTCCGGCGCCGTCGCCGAGCACGACCAGCGCGATGGTCTCGCCCGGTCGGGCGCGGTCGAGGACGTCGGCGAGGAGCAGTCCGGGCTGGGCGGTGCCCGCGTTGCCGATCGCCCCGGTGAGGTCCGGGGTCACCGCCTCGGGGCGTACGCCTGCCGTGCGCCGCACGGTCGCACAGGCCCGCGCGTGCAGTCCGGAGACGACGAAATGGTCGATCACGCTTATGTCCAGGCCCGCCTGGTCGAGCGCGGCGCCGAGCGCCTTGCCGGCCAGGGACACGTAGATCTCCTCGGCGAACCGCTCCTCCCAGACGCGGGAGTTGGGTGAGCCGGGCAGCCGCCAGCGTTCGAGGATCTCGTCGCTCACGGTGTCGTGGGCGAGCAGCTCCGCGATGACGGGCGCCCCGTTGCGGTGGCCGCCGAACGCGAACGCCGCGGCGCCGTCACCGCCCGCGGCCTCGTCGGATGAGCCGGGCAGCCCGGTGCGCAGGTCGGAGAGGACCGCCAGGGTCGGGACCGGGGAACGGGCCGCGGTCACCAGGGCGCCGAGGCCGGAGCGTACGGAGCCGGCCATGTCGGCGGCGAGGACGTGCTCGTCGAGGCCGAGCGCGGCGTGCACGGCGGTCGCGTTCGTCTTGTCGAGGTAGGCGGGCGCGGCGGTGGCGAGGAAGAGCTGCCCGATGCGGGGGCGCAGCCCGTCGAGGGCCATGGCTCCGCGGGCCGCCTCGACGGCCATGGAGGTGGTGTCCTCGTCGTAGCCCGCGACCGCCCGGGTCCCCTTGCCCGCCTTGGTGCCCAGTACCGCGGCGACATCCGTTCGTGCCAGGCGGTGGTACGGCACGTACGCGCCATATGCGATCAGTCCGGCCATCAGCGTCCTCCAGGAGCGTTGAGCGCGTTGTGTGCGTGCGTCGGCCGTTCGAAGACCGCGGCCAGGCCCTGCCCGCCGCCGAGACACATGGTCTCCAGGCCGTAGCGGGCCCCTCGGCGGTCCAGTTCGCGCAGCAGGGTGGCGAGGATGCGGCCGCCGGTGGCTCCGACGGGGTGGCCCAGCGAGATGCCTGAGCCGTTGACGTTGAAGCGGTCGAAGTCGGCCTCGGTCAGGGCCCATTCGCGGGTGCAGGCGAGGACCTGGGCGGCGAAGGCCTCGTTGAGTTCGATCAGGTCCATGTCGGCGAGCTTCAGACCCGCCCGTTCCAGCGCCCTGGCGGTGGCGGGCACGGGTCCGATGCCCATCGTCTCGGGCGGTACGCCCACGACGGCCCAGGAGACCAGGCGGCCCAGCGGGCGCAGCCCCAGTTCGGCCGCACGCTCGGGATGGGTGACGACACAGATCGAGGCACCGTCGTTCTGCCCGCTGGCGTTCCCCGCGGTGACGGTCGCCTCGGGGTCCTGTCGGCCGAGCACGGGACGCAGCGACGCCAGTTTCTCCAACGAGGAGCCGGGGCGCGGGTGTTCGTCGGTGTCGACGACCGTCTCGCCCTTCCGGGTACGTACGGTGACGGGCACGATCTCGTCGGCGAACCGGCCCTCCCGCTGGGCCGCGACGGCCTTCTCGTGCGAGCGCTGGGCGAGTTCGTCCTGCTCCTCGCGGGGGATGCCGTACGCGCGCCGCAGGTTCTCGGCCGTCTCCAACATGCCACCGGGAACAGGGTGGTTGACGCCGCCGGACGTGACCCGGCCGCGGGCCAGCCGGTCGTGCAGCGTGGTGCCCGCGCCGCGTACTCCCCAGCGCACGTCGGTGGTGTAGAACTCGGCCTGGCTCATGGACTCGACGCCACCGGCCAGCACCAGGTCGCTCGCGCCGGTCTGCACCTGCATCGCCGCGGTGATGACCGCCTGCAGCCCGGAGCCGCAGCGGCGGTCGATCTGGAGCCCCGGCACCTCGACGGGCAGTCGCGCGTCCAGGGCGGCCACGCGGCCGATGGCCGGGGCCTCGCCGTTGGGGTAGCACTGGCCCAGCAGGACGTCGTCGACGGCGGCGGGCGGTATGCCGGTGCGTTCCAGCACGGCGCGTACGACCGTGGCCGCGAGCTCGGCCGCCGTCACGTCGCGGAAGACGCCTCCGTAGCCACCGACCGGGGTACGCAGGGGTTCGCAGATCACCGCGTCACGCAAGAGGGCGGGCATCCGTCGTGCCTTTCATGAGGGGTACGGGGCAGGAGGGGACGGGTCAAGAGGTGACTGGTCACTAGGGGACCTGGCACGGAGTGGACGAGGTCACATGTACCGGCCGCCGGTCACCTCGACCACGGTTCCGGTGATGTAGCTCGCCATGCCGGAGGCGAGGAAGAGGACGACCTGGGCGACCTCGGCGGGTTCGCCCGCGCGGGCCATGGGGATCTCGGCGAGTTTCGCGTCCCAGGCGGCCTGGGGCATCGCCTCGGTCATCGCGGTGCGGATGAGGCCGGGCTGCACGGCGTTGACGCGGATGCCGGCCCGGGCCAGTTCCTTGGCGGACGCCTTGGTGAGGCCGACGAGTCCGGCCTTGGCCGCGCTGTAGTTGGTCTGCCCGAAGTTGCCGACCTTGCCGGCGATGGAGGAGATGTTGACGATGCTGCCGCCCTGTCCGTGGGCGCGCATGGCCTCGGCGGCGTACCGGGTGCCGTTCCAGGCGCCGGTGAGGTGGACGTCGACGACGGCGCGGAAGTCCGCGAGGGCCATCTTGCGCAGGGTCGCGTCACGGGTGATCCCGGCGTTGTTGACCATGACGCCGACCGGTCCGAACACGTCGGTGCCATGGGCGACGAGAGCGGCCGTCTCGTCCTCGTCGGTGACGTCGCAGCGCAGCGAGGTGGCGGCCACCCCGTTCTTCGCGAGGCGTTCGGCGGCGTCCGCCGCGGCGTCCTCGTTGATGTCACCGATGACGACGGACGCGCCCGCACCGCCGAGCACGCCGGCGATCTCGAAGCCGATGCCCTGTGCGCCGCCGGTGATCACAGCGTTCCTGCCGTCCAGCAGTCCCATGTCAGCCCGCCCTGGCTCGTCGCTATTCCTCTTAAATAGATAACCTATTACACTGAAACAATCAATACCGCGATGGGGCGGCCGAGCGCAGGAGGCACTACAGGTGGACATCACCTATCCCCCGGAGACCGAGGCGTTCCGCACCGAGGTGAAGGCGTACCTCGCCGACGCCCTGCCCGCCGACTGGAAGGGCATCGGCGCCCTCGACGAGGAGGCCGCCTGGGCCTTCGCCCGCGACTGGCGGCGACGGCTCGCCGAGCACGGCTTCCTCTCGCTCACCTGGCCCGAGGAGTTCGGCGGGCGCGGCCTGTCCAAGCTCCACCAGGTCGTCCTGATGGAGGAACTGGCCCTGGCGGGCGTGCCGTTCGGTCTGCCGCAGGACACCTTCGGCGTGAAGATGCTGGCGAACACGCTGCTGCGCTGGGGTACGGAGGAACAGAAGAGTCACTTCCTGCCGCGCATCCTCAGTGGCGAGGACACCTGGTGTCAGGGCTACTCCGAGCCGGACGCGGGCTCGGACCTCGCCTCCCTCAGGACGCGCGCGGTGCGCGACGGCGAGGAGTGGGTGATCGACGGGCAGAAGGTGTGGACCTCCGGCGCCCACCACAGCGACTGGATCTTCGTCCTGGCCCGCACCGACCCCGACGCCTCCAAGCACCGCGGCATTTCGTTCCTCCTCGTGCCGCTCGACCAACCCGGTGTCGAGGTACGGCCGTTCCGCATGATGAGCGGCCAGCTCCATTTCAACGAGGTCTTCTTCAACGGCGCCCGCACCCGGGCCGACCTCGTCGTGGGCGGTGTCGACAACGGCTGGACGGTCGCGCAGAGCCTGCTGGGCGTGGAGCGCGGGGAGGAGGCGGCGACCAACCCGATCCTCTTCCGGGCGGAGGTCGAACGCCTCGTCGAGCTGGCCCGCCTGTACGGCAGGGACCAGGATCCGGTGATCCGGCAGCGGATCGCCTGGTGCTGGTCCAAGGTCGAGATCATGCGCTTTCTCGGCTACCGGATCCTCACCGGCTGGCTCAAGGGCGCCGAGCCCGGACCCGAGACGTCGATCGCCAAGCTGTACTGGAGCGAGTACCACACCAAGGCCACCGACCTGGCGATGGACATCATGGGGTTGCACGGGCAGGTGCCGGTCGGGAGGCCGCCCCTGCGTACGTATCGCGCCGATGATCCCGGGGCCGCGAACTCCTCGGCGTCCTGGTCGACGACCTACCTCATCGCCCGTTCCGGCACGATCTACGCCGGGACGTCCCAGGTGCAGCGGAACATCCTCGCGGAGAAGGTACTGGGGCTTCCGCGCGAGCCGAGGGCTTGATCTCGCCCCCGCCGCCCCTACCCGTTCCCGTCACCACTCGGGGGCTCCGCCCCCGAACCCCCGCTCCTCAAACGCCGGAGGGGCTGAATTTCAGCCCGTCCGGCGTTTGGGGCGAAAACTCACCTACGCCCCTCCGAACGCCTCCACCCCCGGAACCGGCCGCGGACCCTCCCCCGGCCGCCACCCCGCATCGAGCTTGCGCAGCCCCACCCCGCCCGGCGCCCAGATGTGGCAGCTGTTCAGCACGCCCGCCGTGGAGCGCGGATCATGGGACGGCTCACCGGCATCACGCCGACGCGCGTTCGCCGAGATGGCCGCCTGGACGACGGCGGGGCCAAGGGCACGGGCCAGCTCATACAGGTGCGAGCAGCCGGACACGCCTCGGAACCGCTCCTGGATCGCCCGGTTGTACCCGGCGGCAACGCTCAGCCCGACAAGTCCGTCGAAGACGGGGCTGATCAGCGGACACTCGGCATGCGGGAAGGTGCGCATGTCCGCGCCGGCGTGCACCACGACCATGTCGGAGAGGCGGACACGCACGACGAGCACCATCCGGTGGACGACATGAGCCGGCACCTCCGCCCGGGGCCGCTCGTCACACAGCACCGCCTCGACGGAGATCTCGTCGCCGTCCTCCTCGTAGGCGGACACAGTGATCGTGCGCCGGTGCAGCGGCAGTTCGGTTCGCGTCATGACGAGGCCTCCTCCCGGAGCACCGAAGATGTCTCCGGTGCCGGGGAGCTCTCCTGCGCCGGGGATGCCTCCTGCGCCGATGTCGCCCCGAGGCCCGCGAACTCCGGCTGTCGTCGCTCGATGAAGCTGCGTACGCCCTCGCGGTAGTCCGGCGCCCGCTTCGCCGTGGCGAGCAGCGCGGCCGCGCTGTCGCGGCTCTCGGTGAAGCTCCGCGACTGGTCGTCGGCGAGCTGCCGCTTGATGAGGGACATCGCGTACGGGCTGGCAGAGGAGGCCAGCCGGGTCGCGTACGCGATCGCCGTCGGGAGCAGTTCCGCCGGCTCGACCAGGCGGTTGACCAGGCCCATCACCAGGGCCTCCGTGCCGGTGATCCGGCGTGAGGACAGCAGCAGGTCGCTCGCGTTCCCGTAACCGACGAGCCGGGGCAGGATCCAGGACACGCCGTCCTCCGCCACCAGGCCGCGCGCGCTGAAAGCGGCGGCGAACTTGGCGTCCGGTACGGCGAACCGCACGTCGCACATCAGCGCCTGGTTGAACCCGATTCCGGCGCAGGCGCCGTTGACGGCCGCCACGAGGGGTTTCGGAAAGGACATGGGCCGGGTGCGCGGCGGCAGCTGGTCGGTCGGCCACGGGGTCGCGCCGGAGGACGCCGCGTCGAGCACGCTCATGTCCATGCCGGGGCAGAAGCTGCGCCCCGCCCCGGTCAGCACGACGGCCCGAACCGCCGGATCCGCCTCGGCGCGGTCGAACAGCTCGTTGTAGAGCAGCTCCATCTCCAGCGTCCAGGCGTTGTGCCGCTCGGGCCGGTTCAGGGTGAGGATCATGACCCCGTCGTCGGTCAGCTCGGTGAGGATCACCGGGGTCGGGTTCTCGGTCATCGAGGTCACTCCACGGGCCCGCGTTGGATTTATAGCTAGATGAATCATCTATATACCCAACGGCGGCCCGGACGCCAGACCAAGTCCCGCACGGACAAGATCACTCACCCCTTGACCTGGTACCCTCGATGCACTAAGACGATTCATTTTGCTATATGAGGAGCCCACCGTGGCTGAGGCAGCCCGCGCAGAAACGCCGATCGTGCCCGCGCCCTCCCGCGGCCCCGTCGGACGCCAGGTGCGCGTACCGAAGACGGCCGAACTGGTCGCCGGACACCTGCGCCGCCAGATCGTACGAGGTGAGCTGAAGCCCGGCGACGCGTTGCCGCCGGAGTCGGGGCTGATGGAGCAGTTCGGCATCTCGCGGCCGACCCTGCGCGAGGCCTTCCGCGTCCTGGAGTCGGAGTCCCTCATCACGGTCCGACGTGGAGCGCACGGCGGCGCCAGGGTGAGCGCGCCCGACTCCGACGTCGCGGCCCGCTTCGCCGGCCTGATCCTGGAGTACCGCGGCGCGACCCTCGGGGACGTCTACCGGGCGGCGGCCCTGATCGAGCCGCCGTGCGCGCGCCAGGTCGCCACCAAGCACACGCCGGACGACATCAAGCGGCTGCGCGACGCGGTGGCGGCCGAGAAGTCCGTCCTGGACAGCCCCCTGGCCCTGGTGGACGCGCAGGACGCGTTCCACGCCCTGCTGGTCGAGCTCACCGGCAACCAGACCCTGATCCTCCTGTGCGGCATGCTGCGCAACATCATCGACCGGGCCAACGCCTCGTACACCGCGGCCGCCACCGACGCCGAGACGCAGAAGACGCAGGCCCTCAAGGGGCACCGGGCGCACGTCCGGCTGGTCGGCCTGATCGAGGCCGGCAAGGCGGACGAGGCCGAGAAGCTGTGGCAGCGGCACATCTCCAGCGCCGACGACGTCGTCAACGCACTGGGCCCGAAGACGGTTCTGGAGCTCATCGACTGACCGCCCGAACACCCGCCTCCCATCCTCTCTTGCGTTCTCCAAATAGTTAGATAATTATAGGAGGCGTACTGAATGGCTTCAGGGTGGAGGCGACGGCCATGGCCGAACAGCGCAAGCGGATCTTCGACTGCGATCAGCACATGTACGAGGAGCGGGACTCCTTCACGCGCTACCTTCCGAAGGAGTTCCTGGGCCAGGCAGTGGCCCCGGTGACCCTGCCGGACGGCCGTGAGGTCATCCTCGCCGGCGACCGGATCGTGGTCTGTCTGGAACCGGAGTTCGGGCAGGTCTACCGGCCCGGCTCGCTCAAGGAGATGCTCAAGGCGATGGCCTCGGGCAACCCCGACGAGACGTACCAGTTCGAGCCGATGCACGAGTCGTACCAGAACCGCGACGCCCGGCTGCGCGTGATGGACGAGCAGGGCCTGGACCAGACGATCATCTACCCGGGCGGCTGGGCGCTGGTCGCCGAGGAGTACGTACAGGGCATCGAACCGCTCTACGCCAACTACCACTCGTTCAACCGCTATATGAACGAGGTGTGGGGCTTCAACCACAAAGACCGCATCTACTCCCCCGCCCTGCTGTCCCTGCGCGACCTGGACAGTGCGGTGAAGGAGCTGGAGTTCGTGCTGGAGCAGGGCGCCCGGTTCATCATGCTGCCGACCGGCCCGCAGTACGGCCGCTCGCCCGGGGACCCGTACTTCGACCCGTTCTGGAAACTGGTCAACGAGGCCAAGGCCAGCGTCTGCTACCACATCAGCGAGTTCTACTACAACTCGAACGTCGCCCCGGCCTGGGGCCACGACGCGAGCCCGATCCACTTCCGGATGTCCGCGTGGCAGTGGATGAACACCTACGGCCAGCGTCCGATCGAGGAAACGCTGTCGGCGCTCATCTTCGACAACCTCTTCGGGCGCTTCCCCGACATCAACGTCCTGGTGTCCGAGTTCGGCGCCGAGTGGGTGCCGCACTTCGTCCGCCACATGGACAAGAGCCGCGGCATGGGCCGCAACGGCCCCTGGATCGGCGGGCAGTTGGCCGAGCGTCCCAGCCAGGTCTTCCGCAAGCACATCCGGGTGGTGCCCTACCCGGAGGACGACATCCCGAGCCTGGTGAAGCGGCTCGGCTATCACGAGTCCATCGTGATGGGCTCGGACTTCCCGCACGCGGAGGGCATCGCCAACCCGGCCGACTACCGCAAGCTCCTCGCGGAGCTCGACGAGTCGGTCCAGGACGACATCATGTACAACAACGCCCAGCAGCTGATCAGCCGTTGAGCCTGGCGGTCGACGTGAGTGAGCCCGGTACCGATGTCGGTACCGGGCTCAGTCAGTAGGACATGCCACTCGGAGATTCGGTCCGCGCTCAGTCGGCGAGATCGGCCGCGAGGTTGGCCAGGTTGGTGAGCAGGGCCGTGCCGCGCCACGAGTGGTCGTAGCCCGCGAGCGGATAGCCGTTGCTCAGGCAGGCGAAGGACAGGCCGGACTCCGGGTCCATGAAGCCCAGTTGGTACGCGGCGCCGGCGCTGCCGAAGAGCAACGGTGAGCCGGTGGAGGGCAGTTGGCTGCCCGCGTCCGGTCCTGCCACGGTGACGAACAGCCCCATGCTCGTACGCCGCCCACTGCCGCCCCCGTAGATCTGCTCGCCGTGCGGGTGCTCGGTCAGGCGGATCCGGGTGCCCTCCGCCACCGCTTCCGGCTTCCACAGGTCCGAGTGCTCCAGCGCCTGGAAGTACAGGGCGACGTCGGCGGCGGTGGCGACCAGCGCGTGACTCGGCTCGCCGGCCGCGAGCACGCGCGGGTCGGACAGGTACCAGGGTCCCCAGGGGTCGGGGTCCTGGCCGTCGTCCGTGCGGTCGGTGGCGAGCATCGGGGCGACGGTTCCGGGCTGCCGGTCGACGGGAACGCCGAGCTCGATCGAGGACAGGCCCAGCGGGCGGGTGATCCGCTCGTGCAGGTACTCGGCGAAGGCCAGGCCCGTACGCCGCTCGACGATCTCGGCGATCAGCCAGGCCGCCGAGGTGAGGTGGAACTGGAAGCGGCTGCCCGGCGGGGAATCGAGCCGCCAGCGGCCGAACGCGGCGAGCCGCTGCTCACGGTCGAGCATCTTCGGGTACCCCAGCGGCGCGAAGGGGAAGCCGGCGGTGTGCGTGAGGACCTGCTCGACCGTCACGGCCTCCTTCCCGTTGGGCGCGAACTCCGGGATGATCGCGGCGACTTGCTCGCTCACGTCCAGCAGTCCGTCGCCGATCAGCTTCCACACGGCGCCCGCGACGATCGACCGTCCGACGGACTGCAGGACGTACCGGGTATCCGGTCGGGCGTCGCCCCAGGTCTCGAAGGCCACCAGCCGGCCGCCCCGGGCGACGGCGACCTGCGCGGACGGCAGCGGTCCGTGGTCGACCTCCAGCCGGATCCTGCGCAGCAGGACGTCGAGCCGGTGCGGGTCGACGCCGACGCTCTCCGGGGCGACGACGGAGTGGTCGGGCGTCATACGAGTCTCCCTTGTTCTGCGGTGTTCTCCGGCGGTTCCCGCAGGCCGCGGCGTACGACCTTGCCGTTGGCGTTGCGCGGCAGCTCGTCCACGAACCACCAGCGGACGGGCACCTTGAACCCGGACAGGCGGTCGCGGGCGTACGTCCTGAGGGCAGCCGGTTCCGGTGGGTCGTCACGGTGGGACGGTACGACGAAGGCGACGACGGTCTGGCCCAGCCGGTCGTCCGGCGTGCCGGTGACCGCCACGTCCGCGATGCCGGGGTGCGCGGCGAGAACCGTCTCCACCTCCAGCGGGTGGACGTTCTCGCCACCTCGGATGATCATGTCGGTTCGTCGGCCGGACAGGTAGAGGTAGCCGTCCTTCGACACCTGGCCCAGGTCGCCGCTGTGCAGCCAGCCCTCGTCGTCCACGCGGAAGAGATGGTCGGCGCGGGCGTGGATCTCGCCGATCCCGTCCGGCCCCGCGTCGCGGACCCGCAGTTCGACACCGGGGGCGGCCCGTCCGACGGACCGCAGCAGTGCGGTGTGTCCGGCGACCGCCTCGCGGTGGTCCTCGGGGGTGAGCACGCTGATGGGCGAGCCCTCGGTCTGGCCGAACATGTTGAGCATGCGGACACCGGGCATCGCCTCGTACGTGCGCCGCAGTGTGCCGGGGCGGATGGGCGCGCCGCCGTACTGGAGGACGCGCAGCCCTTCGTGGCGGGCCTGACCGGCCGCGAGCAGTGTCTCCAGCATCGCGGGGACCATGCTGGTGTGGCTGGTGCCGAGCTCCCGCAGCAGGGCCCAGCCCTCGACGGTGAAGCGGGGCAGGCCGGTGATCAGCGCGCCGGCGGCGAGGGCGACGGCGATGTTGCCGAGGCCCGCGATGTGGTGGAAGGGCGCGCTGCCGCCGTAGAAGCTGTCGGGGTCCAGCGCGCAGAGTCGGCCGTTGACGTGTGCGCGGGCCGCCAGCCGCCGCTGTGTCATGGGTACGGGTTTGGGGGTGCCGGTCGTCCCCGAGGTGTGCAGGACGGCGGCGAGCGCGTCGGGCTCGGCGGTCAACGCCCGGCCGCTCGGCCGCAGTTCGGGGACCACGACGGCCGGGCAGCCGACCAGTTGGCCGACATGCTCACCGAGTTCGGCGAACTCCGGCTGGGCGAGGAGGAGTTGTGACCCCGATGCCTCGACCACCGCCGCGATCTCGTACGGGGTCGCACGGACGCCGAGCGGGGCGAGCGGGTGGCCCGATCCCGCACCGCCGATCACCAGCGCGAGGGCGTCGGCGGAGGTGGCGATCAGCGCGGGCACCGGCTCCCCGGGGGCGAGGCCGAGCGTGTCCAGCAGATCGGCCGCACCGCCCGCCCGGTCGAGGAGTTCGCGTCCCGTCCAGCTCAGGTCGCGGAACCGGACGGCGGGGCGCGCGTGGTCGTAGGCACGGTTCACCATCGCGGTCCAGGTGGGTCCCGCTACGGCCTTCGGCGTGCCGCCCACCGGTTCAGGACTCCAGCCGGGCCGCCGCGATGCCGGTGACCACCTCGGCGCCGTTCTGGTTGACGGTGCGCACGGAGAAGTGGGCGACCGGTCCGGCCGGGGTGTCCTCGACGGACTCGACGGTCGCCGTGGCCGTCAGGGTGTCCCCGGGCCAGACCTGGGCCTTGAAGCGCACGCCGAAGGTCAGCAGCGCCTCGGTGCCGACCCAGTCCGTGAGGACCCGGCCGGTCATGCCCATCGTGAGCATTCCATGGGCGAACACGCCGGGGTAGCCCGCGACTTCGGTGGCGAACCTCTCGTCGGTGTGCAGCGGGTTGTAGTCGCCCGACGCGCCCGCGTACTGCACGATCCGGGTGCGCTTCAGGTCCTCGACCAGCACGCTCTCCCGGGTCTCGCCGACCTTGATGCCGTCCGCGCTCAGGCTCATCGTGCGTCCTTCGGGGTTGCCGGGCCCTCGGGCACGACGGCCACGGTCCGGGCACTGACGACGGGTTCGCCGGCGGCGTCCCGGTACTCGGTGACGCGCTCACTGAAGAGCAGGCGGCCGGTGCGGCCCTGCTTCTCCCAGCTGCGTCCGGGGACGGTGGTCGCGTACAGGGTCTCCCCCGCGCGCACCGGGCGGTGGTACTCGAAGTGCTGCTCGGCGTGCAGCCCGCCGCCGCCTTCGGGCATCACGCCGGGACCGCCTCCCGATCCGAACCACTCCTCGTCCGGCCTGGGCCGCAGGCGATGGTCCGGGTCGTACTGGGCGCTCGCCATCGTGAAGGTGGGCGGCGCGAGTGCGGTCTCGCCCCGGTGGGCCGGGGTCTCGTCGCCGATGGCGCGGGCGAACATCATGATGTGCCCGGCCTCGACGGGGAACGGCTGCCCTGTCATCGTCCAGTCTCCTCGGTCGGTTAGGCGGTCGGTTCGGCAGGCGGTACGACGGTCGGTACCGCGCGTCGTACGGCAGCAGGTCAGTACGTCGGGTCAGTACGGCAGGAAGGCGTCGCGGGTGGCCTCGTCCGGGTCGAAGTCCGGAGGCAGTCCCTCGAACTTCGGCTCCCGCTTCTCGACGAAGCTGGCCACGCCCTCGCGGAAGTCCGGCGAGCCCGCGAAGAACTCCATGGCGGAGTAGGAGCGGGCGAGCGCCCCGGTGAAGTCGCGGTCGAGGTCGCCGTACACCTGGTGGCGTACGACGGCCATGGCGCGCGGCGAGCAGTTGCGGGCGATGTCGCGGGCGTAGGAACGGGCGGCGTCGAGCAGGTCCGCCGGTTCCACGACGCGGCTGACGAGGCCGAGTTGCTTCGCCTCGTCGGCGTCGAAGACCCGGCCGGACAGCAGCAGGTCGAGCGCGTTCTCCAGGCCGACGACGCGTGGCAGCACGTACGGCATGTTGTACTCGCCGGCCAGGCCGCGGCGGGTGAAGGCGGTGGTGAAGCGGGCCCCGCGGGCGGCGAAGCGGACGTCGCAGATGAGTGCCTGGACCAGGCCGATGCCCGCGCAGGCGCCGTTGACGGCGGCGATCATGGGCTTCGGCATGTTGCGCCTGCTGTACATGGGCACGCGGGCCTGGAGGTTGAGGGACTGGCCCGGCTGTGCGTTCTGTTCCAGCCGCTGGACGTCCATGCCGGGGCAGAACGCCCGGCCCGCGCCCGTGATGACCACGACCCGGACTGCCGGGTCCTCGGCGGCTTCGTCGAGGAGCGCGAAGAAGCGGCGCTCCATGGGGATGCTCCACGCGTTCTTGCGCTCGGGCCGGTTGAGGGTGACGGTGGCGACGCCGTCCTCGTCGACCTCGTAGAGCACCAGGTCCTGATCCTGGTCCCGGTCCTGGGTGGGCTCCTCGGGCATCACGTCACTCCTCGGTCAGCGGTTCGATGGGGTCACCGACGCCCGGTCGCTCCCCCGAGATGGTCACCACCAGCTGGCCCCGGGCGCAGATGCGTCCGTCGGGCATCCGCACGTCGACGTCGGCGAAGTGCAGTCGGTGGCCCCGTCTGACACACCGCGCGAAGGCGACGGCCTCCCGGCCCCGGGCGGGCGCGAGGTACTGGACCGACATCGACACGGTGCTGAGCCGGCTCCCCTTCTGGAAGTCGTGCCCGGCGATCACGGCTCCGGCGCCCGCCGTGTCTATGAGCGCCGAGATCACTCCGCCGTGGAAGACGCCTTCGTGGGCGGAGAGGGCCTCGGCGTACGGAAGCGCCACCTCTACGCCGTCGGGGTCCCAACGGAGCATGCGCATACGGCAGTTGCGGTTGAACGCGACCCCGCGTTCCCAGCGGGCCCGGAACCACGCACGGCGTTCGCGCTGCTCCTGGTCGGTGAGGGTCCTCGCCGCGACGGTCATCCGCACGCCCTCCGGTCTCGGCCTATCCGGCCGATCGATATAGTTACATGAATTGAATAGTTGAAGCAATCGTACGGGACGAACCCGAGCTCCAGATGTATTATTTATATAACTCATTAGCTCGCTCGTCACGGGGTGCTCCGGCACGGAGCACTCCCCCAGAGGGAGGCCCCTCGATGCCGTCGACCGCCCTGGCCGGAGTACGCGTTCTCGACCTGTCCCGCATCCTCGCGGCCCCGCTGGCCACCCAGTTGCTCGCCGACCTCGGCGCGGAGGTGATCAAGGTCGAGCGCCCCGGGACGGGCGACGACTCACGGACGTACGGCCCGCCCTTCGCGGCCGGCCCCGAGGGCGACCGCACGGACACGGCCGCCTTCTACCTCTCCTGCAACCGCAACAAGCGGTCGGTCACCGTCAACCACGCCACCGCCGAGGGGCAGGAGCTGATCCGCGCCCTCGCCGCCCGCTCGGACGTCGTCGTCGAGAACTTCCGCGCGGGGACGCTGGCGAAGTACGGCCTCGACCACGAGAGCCTGCGCGAGCTCAACCCGCGCCTGGTGTACCTGTCGGTCACCGGCTTCGGCCAGACCGGCCCGTACGCCGCCCGCCCCGGCTACGACGGCATCTTCCAGGCCATGTCCGGGATGATGAGCGTCTCCGGACACCCCGACGAGCCGATGAAGGTCGGGGTCAGCATGGTGGACATCCTCACCGGGCTGTACGCCTCCACGGCCGTTCTGGCGGCACTGCGACACCGGGACGCCACCGGCGAGGGCCAGTTCATCGACCTCTCCCTGCTGGACTGCGGGCTCGCCTCGCTGTCGCACTTCGCGATGAACTACCTGATCTCCGGCGAGGTACCCCAGCGGCGCGGCAACGGCGGCTACGGCGGGATCCCGTCACAGGCCTTCCGGTGCAAGGACAAGCCGCTGTTCCTCGTCGCGGGCAACGACAAGCAGTTCGCCGCGTTCTGCACGGCGGCCGACCGCACCGACCTCCTCCAGGACACCCGTTTCGCCACGACCTCCGCCCGGATCACCCATCGTGAGGAGATCCTGCCGGTGCTGGAGGCGATCCTGGCCACCCGCACCCGGGACGACTGGCTCGCCGTACTCGACGAACACGACGTCCCGGCAGGCCCGTTCAACGAGTTGCCCGAGGTTTTCGCCGATCCGCAGATACAACACCGGGAGATGCTGGTGGAGGCCGAGGACCCGGTGTCGGGGCGAGTGCCGTTGCTCGCCAACCCGATCCGGTTCACCGCGACGCCGGTCGAGGGCTACGCCCCGCCGCCGGCACTGGGCGAGCACACCGCCGAAGTCCTGGCCGGACTCGCCGGGGTGACGGAGAGTCAACTCGAAGGTCTGCGCGCCCGGGGTGTCGTCTGAGGGTTCCTCATGAGCACCGGCGATCACCCCACAGGGCACCGGGACAGCTGCCAGACTTGCGTCTCGGTACGCGCACCAGCAAGGGGGGAGGCGGAGCATGGACGACCGGGTGTCGGCGGAGCTCGCCAAGGAAGTGCTCGAACTGCTGCCCAGGCTGGTGGGCGCGGACGCTCCCCGGATCGCGGGCGACATCCACCGCGCGCTGGCCGCCTCGGCCCGCACCGGAGGGACCGAGGAACTGCGTCGCGCCCTGCACGCCGACCTCCGCGTCCGATCCTGGGTCGAGGCAAGACTGTGTCCGCCCTACGAGCAGAGCAGGCTGCCCGTCGGCAGCGGGTACCAGCCACTCGCGGGCGGGATGATGCCCGCCACCTCGGCCACGAGGTTCATCTGCAAGAACCCGGCGTGCGCGAGTCCCGACACCTGGACGCGCGGTTTCATGGGCGAACCGGTGCCACGATGCTCCGGCTGCACCCGCCCGCTCAGCCGCGAAACGTAGCGGGGCGCCGTGCCGACCTTCTGGAGTGCGGCCGCCGGGAAGCTGGTCGAGCGGTGGCTCGCCTCCGGTCTGGCATCGGCGGTGTACTGGCTGGTCATGGTGCTGGCCTGGGCCGCCGGACAGCGGCACCCCCGGCAGGCCCTGGCGGGACGGCTGGACACCGTGGGGGCGATGCGCGCCGGTGAACAGATCGCGCTGCTGCTGGTGGCGCTCGTCGGGCTCGCCGCATCCGGCCTGCTCATGCGGCAGTTGACGCTTCCCGCGCTGCGGCTGCTGGAGGGCTACTGGCCCCGATTCCTGTCCTCCGTGAGCGAGCGGCTGTGCGCGGGGCACGCCCGCCGGCGTGCCACCGACTCCGCCGAGTGGAGGGTGCTGTACGACCGTCTGGAGGCGGCCCCGCCGGCCGCCGGACCAGCGGCGCCGCTCAGCGCGGCGGAACGCGCCGAGTACGCCAGGCTGGAGGCGCGGCTGCGATGGAGTCCGCGCGACCCTGCTCTGACCATGCCGACGCGGGTCGGGAACATCCTGCGGGCCACCGAGGCCGAGCCCCACCACAAGTACGGCCTGGACGCGGTACTGCTCTGGCCCCATCTGTGGACCCTGCTGCCCGAGGCCTTCCAGCGGGATCTCTCCGTCGCCCGGCAGCGGCTGGACGCCGCGGTCGCCGCGGGGCTGTGGGCACTGTTGGTGCTGCCCGCCGTGTACTGGACTCCCTGGGCGCTGTCGGCGCTGCTCTTCACGCCGGCCGCCTGGGGATGGTGGCTGCCGCGCGCCTGCCAGGACTACGCGGTCCTGTTGCAGGTCGCGTTCGACCTGCACCGCCGTGAGCTTTACCGCGCGCTCCGCCACCCGCTCCCGGCGAACGCGGCGGACGAACCGGCCGCCGGTCTCCGTCTGACGGCGTACGTGTACCGCGGCTCCGACGACCCCGCCCTGGTCTTCGATCCCGGCGACTGACGGACGACCGGCCGGGGCCCGGACGTCCGGCCGGCCCCCGCCCTACGGCCCGAAGTGCACGAAGGGCGCCCACTCGTACGGCTGGGGACGGTTGTTCCGGATCTCCCGCACCGCGGCGTGCAGCGCGGACGCGGGATCGAAGGTACTGCCGTGCAGCGCCGCCAGCCGGTGGAACTCCGCGGCCACCTCCGCGGCCGCGCCGTCCCGGACCGTCCACTGGGTGGCGACGACGTGCGGGAAGCCCATGGCCTGGAGCAGTCCCGCGATGTGCGTGTGCTCGTCCGCCAGTGTGAGGTGGCCCACCGCGGTCTGGCAGGCGGAGAGGAACGCGAGCTGTGCCCCGTCCAGGGACAGCTCGCCCAGGTCCGACAGTCCGATGCGGTGTCCGCCGGACAGGTAGTCGTGGGGCAGCAGGCTCGCGCTGTCGGCCACCTCGGCGTTCTGTGTCCCGTGCCCGGCGAAGTGGAACCAGGTGTGCCGAGGGATCTCCTGAAGGATCCGCTCCTTCGTGGCCTGGGCGCCGAACAGCACGGTGCTGCCGGGGTGATGGGACCGGATCGCGTCGACCTCACGCGGTACCTGGGGCAGCCCCGCCGTGCCGGGCGCCTCCGGCGCCACCACGAGAAGCCCGCCGTCCTCGGGACCTCCGGCCGAGCGCCCTCCGTCCGCGCGCCCTCGCAGGGCGTCGGCCCGCCGGGCGGCGGCCGCGAGCGTGCGCAACGTGGGCGTGTACGAGGAGACGACACGGTCGAGGGCACCGTCCCCCGTCGACCCGTCGTACAGGGAACCGTGGTCACCCGCCGCGTGCAGCGGGAGGAAGGACATCAGGCCGGTCGGACACCACCAGATCCTCGGCCAGGGCGTGCCCCGGCCGGCGGGTGCGGTCAGGCCGAGGGCGTCGAGCACCGGACGCACGGTGGTGTGCCAGAGCCAGCGCAGGACGCCCGGAACCGCGACGTGCTGGGCCTTGTACAGGTCCTCGCGGGGGCACCCGGGGTCCTGGGACCGCTGCACGGCCCAGAGGAAGGTGCCGGCCTGGCGGCTGAGCGCGGCGTGGCTGAGCCTCGGCAGCGGGACGACGGTGACCGCCCCGTCGCGCACGATCAGCGCGTCGCAGCGGTGTCGGCCGATGTTGACGACGGCCACGGTACGACCGTCCGCGACCGGGTGCTCGGCGCTCGGCCGCGGGTCCTGGTGCGGGGTGGGAAGCAGCAGTCCCCGGCCCTTCTCCAGCAGTTCGACGGCGCGCGCGGGACGGCCCGCGCGCAGCGCGGACGCGGCGGCGTCCGAGGCGAGGCCGAAGAAGGCGCCGAGGTTGCGCTCCTGCGCGGCACGCCCGAGTCGGGGCGCGGCGGCCCTGGAGAGCAGGTCGATGCCTTCCGCGTAGGCCTCTTCGGCGGCGGCCCACTCGCCCGCGCCGGCGTGGAGGACGCCCAGCTGGTTGGCGGCGGAGGCACGGCCGGCGAGCGAGCAGCCGTCACCGGCCGCCGTGACCGAGCGCAGCAGCGCGACCGCCTCGGTGTGCAGATCGCCCCGGCGGTCGGCGGTGGCCCGCAGGGCCAGGCAACGGGCCAGTGCGCAGGTCACGGTGGCGTACGCGTGCATCCCGGGCGTCTGCCGCCGGTGTGCGGCGCGCAGCAGTGTCTCCGCCTCGCGCAGCGGCCCGTCCCCGGCCCGCTTGTCCGCCGCAGGCTCGGCCTCGTGCTCGTCCAGCAGGTTCAACGCCAGGTTGAGTGCCGCTAGTTCGTGTGCCTGGCTCTCGGGCACCGCGGAGGAGAGGATCTCCCGGAAGGCCCGGTGTGCCCTGCGCAGGGCGTCCGGCCGGTCGTCGGCATCGTGGCGGCGCACCAGCGTGGCGAGGTTGTTGAGCGCGAGTTGGCGGTCGGGGCCGGGCGGCAGGGCGTCCACCGCCGCGTTCAGTACGGTCATGGCCTCGGCATAGGCCTGGTTCCGCCGGGCCGTTCCGACGGCGAGGGCTGCCTGCAGCACCAGTCCGTTGCCGAGGTGCACCAGGGCGATGCCGCGCATTCTGCTGCCGGGCGGTGACTGCTCCTCCGCCTGCCGGAGCCGCTCGACGCCCTCGGCCAGTTCGGTGGGGTCGCCGATCGACTCGTAGCGCGCGATCAGGATGCGTCCGAGGCTGTTCAGCAGCGCGGGTACGACCGTGCCGTTCTCGGCGGCGAAGTCGACGGACTGGCGGGCGTGTTCGAGGGCCTCCCGCAGACATGCCTCGTCGCCGGTCGCGCGGTGGCGCTCGTACAGGGTGTCCGCGAGGTCGCTCTGGTAGGCGGTGCGTCCGGAGTGGCCCGGGGGCAGCGCACCGACGGTCGTGGCGAGAGCGTCCTCCGCGGCACCGAGGTCGGCCGGGTCGCCGGTGTGCCGGGCCCGGAGCATGAGCAGCCGGCCGTGGTTCGCGACGACGGAGGCGCGGTCGTCCTCCTCGGGGACCCCGTCCATCGCGACGCGGGAGCAGTCGATCGCCTCGTCGAGTACGGCCGGGTCGTGTCCGTACACGTAGCGGTCGCCGAGGACGTTCGCCGCCGTCGCGTGCACGTAGGGCCGGGCGGGGTTGTCGTGGGACACCGTGCGTACGGCCTCCCTGCACACGGCGGCGGCCTCCTCCAGCAAGTGGCTGTCCGCACCGGCCGAGGTGCGGGAGCGCAGGACGTCCGCGCGCTGGATCAGCAGCCGGGACCGCTGCGGGTCACCGGCCACGACCAGCCTCAGCGCCTGGGCGTTGGCCTGGTCCGCGGCCTCCAGATCGCGCAGGTCGCCGGTCGAGTCGTAGCGGTCGAGGCAGGCGGAGCAGAGGGCGTGCGCGTGGGTGTGGCCGAGCAGGTCCCCGGCGGGAATCGCCGTCACCGCGTCCGTGAGGACCGAGACGGCGTTGTCCAGCCGCCACAGTTCCCCGGGGTCGAACGCGTACCGGCGGCGCAGCGCCCTGCCGAGCAGCCCGAGCGCGTCGTGCCGTCTGGGGGCGTCCGCCGGCCAGGTGTCGAGGGCCTTGGTGAGCATCTCGATCGACTGGTCGAGCGTCGCGGGGCTGCCGCTCGACCCGCTGTTCTCCAGCAGGTGTTCGGCCCGGGCCACCGTCTCCGCCAGGCGGTGGAGGGGGCCGTGGGGATCGGCGTGTGCCATGACGAGTCCGTCGGCGACGTGCGGAGGCAGTTCACCCGGCAACACCCTGGCGACCTTGCCGAACAGGGTGAACGCCAACTGTGCTTCCTCGCCACTGAGTTCACCGGCGGCGAGCGCCCGGTACTGGTACAGCCAGGCCACCGCGGCGACGCCCTCGGGGGTGGGACGTACGGCCACCGCCCGGGAGGCTTCCAGGGCCGCCTCGTCCCCCGACACCGCGTCCGTGTCGCCGGCACGGAACCGTTCCAGGCGCTCACGCACATGATCGAGCGCTGTCCCGGAGAAGTCGGACACGGCGTTCAGTCCTCCATCTCCCAGATCCCGAAGGGCAGTTCGTCTCCGAAGTTCCACAGCCTGCTGTCCGGGCCGGTCAGCATCTGCTCCAGATCGGGTATCCAGTCGCGCAGCGCCTGGTGCGTCGACGGCCGCCACGCCCACAGGAAGTCGATCATGTCGTCCGGGATCATCTCCAGCTTCTGGTCGTCGTCGCCACCCCCTCGGAAGCGGTCCATGAAGCGTTCGTGGGCCTCCGTGTCGCCGGTCTTCTGGAACCACACGACGGCGTTGACGGTCAGCATCTGCCCGATGTACTCGATGAGCGCGAGCAGGTTCTGCGGCGAGGGCTCCTTGCCCACGGCGAACAGGACACCGTGGTAGAAGTCGGGGAACAGCGGGGGGATGTCCCGGGGTTCGACACCGCGCGACGGGGCGGCGGGTCCGCGCGCCACCGGTCCACTGTCATGGCTGCGCCCCGGTGAGGCCGTGGACGTGGACATGGTCTTGCGCACGGCGGCCAGGACCAGCCACACGAGCGCGATCAGTATGAGCAGCAGGAAGAGATTCATCGCCTGTCCCCCCGTGCGACGGCTACGGCTCCACCACTATGAGGCACAACAGCCCCTAGACATACCCAACTTCAACGAAGTTCCGCCAAGGCGTCAGAAGTCGGCAGAAACGGGAGCCGGCGGCCTCACCCGATCAGTGTCCGCCCGCCCTCCAGCATCAACGTCGCCCCCGTCAGATACGCCATGTCGTCGCTGACCAGTGCGGCCACCGCCCGGCCGATGTCCGTCTCCGGGTCGCCCATGCGTCCCAGCGGGATGCCGGCGAGGACGCGTTCGGCCTTGTCCGGATGGGCGGTGAAGTACGCCTCCGCGGCCGGGCTCAGGGCCGCCGGGCAGACCACGTTGACGCGGATCCCGTACGCGCCCCACTCGCGTGCGGCGACACGGGTCAGGCCTCTGATGGCCTCCTTGGCCATCGCGTAGGAGGCGAAGTTGACCTCCCCCTGCACGGCGGCCGACGAACCGAGGTTGACGACGCTGCCGCGGCTTGCCTTGAGGTGGGGCAGGGCCACCCGCATCGCGTGGAAGGTGGCCAACGGACCGCTGCGGTAGGCGAGTTCGACGTCGTCGTACGACGTCTCCTCCAGGCGCCGCTGGACGGATGCCTGCGCGTTGTTGACCAGGATGTCGAGGCCGCCGAACTGCCGTACCGTCTCGGCCACCATGCGGTCGACGTCGCCGCGCTCGCCCACATCGCCGACCACGAGGTGCGCCCTGCCGCCACGTTCGACGATTTCCCCGGCGGTGTCCTTCAGCTTCCCCTCGGTCCGGCCGGTGATCACCACGGCCGCGCCCTCGGCGGCCATCGCGAGCGCGATACCGCGGCCGACCCCCTGTCCCGCTCCGGTGACCAGAGCCGTCTTCCCGGCCAGCCTTGTGCCTCGCTGCATCACATGTCCTTCCAGAAGGGTGCCCATGAGGGAAAGGCGTCCGGCAGCGCCGGTTCGCCGGACCCGTCCCAGCCTTTGAAGCCCACCGCCTGGGGGCGTTCGGTCACATCGGCCGCGTACCAGTGCTGCTCACGGCGGCGGGAGAAGTACCACTCGCCGTCCACGCGCGCGTAGTCGTCCCGGTAGCAGATCGCCATCACGATCCACCGGTCCCCCACCTCGTGCTCGGCACGGCAGTAGACCGCACCGGTCGCCGTGTCGCGGTCGGTGAACTCGACGCGGTGGCCGCAGATCTGGTGGATCGACCGGCGGAAGCCACGGACGAGGGGCTCGATGTACGCCACCAGCGCTTCACGGCCCCGGCCGTGCCGGCCCATCTCCACGTCCGGCCTGAAGCAGCCGGCCCAGGCGTCGAGGTCGCGGGCGTCCACGGCGAGCGCGTAGCGGATGGGCAGTTGCTGGATGGCAAGGTGTGACTCGACGCGGTCGATGCGGTCCTCCAAGGACCGTCCCGCGCCGAGCGGTTGGGGACCTGCGGCGTCGCTCATGGCCGGGGCTCCTTCGGCAGGCCGAGGACCTGTTCCCCGATGATGTTGCGCTGGATCTCGCTCGACCCGCCGTAGATCGTCTCCGCGAGCGACAGGAGAAAGGAGCGCTGCCGGGTGTCCAGGCCGTAGTCCTCGCCGACGATCTGCCCGGCGGGCCCGGCCAACTCCATGGCCAGATGGCCGAGTTGCTGGTGCCGGGTCGAGGCGTACAGCTTGGCTGTGGTGGCCTGCGGTCCCGGCGTGCGGCCCGCGGTCAGTTCGGCGATGGTCCGCAGGTTGGTGGTGCGCATGATGCGTACGGAGATCCAGGCGTCCACGATCCGGCGGCGCAGCATCGGATCGTCGAGGGCTCCGCGTTCCCGGGCCAGTTCGATCATCGCCTCGGCCTCCCGCTCGAAAGTGAGCTGCTGGGGCAGCAGCGTGGTGCCGCGTTCGATGCCGAGGGTGGCCATCGCCGTGCGCCAGCCCTGGCCGACCTCGCCGACGACCATGTCGGCATCCGTGCGTGCGTCGGAGAAGAAGACCTCGGCGAACTCGTCCTGGCCCGCGAGGTTGCGGATGGGCCGGATCTCCACGCCGGGCTGGTCGGCCGGGACCAGCAGCATGGTCAGTCCCTTGTGCCGGTGGGAGTCGGGGTCGGTGCGCGTGAGGACGTAGAGCCAGTCGGCGTGGATGCCGAAGGAGGTCCACACCTTCTGCCCGTTGATCACCCACTCGCCCCCGCTCTCGGCTCCGATCGGTCGGGAGGTGCCCTCGAACGAGGCGCCCCCGTCGTCGCGCTCGGCCCTCGTGCGCACGGAGGCCAGGTCGGATCCGGCGCCGGGCTCGCTGAAGCCCTGGCCCCACAGTTCCTCGACGGCGAGGATCGGCGGCAGGAAGCGTTTCCGCTGAGCCTCGCTGCCCACCTTCAGGAGCATGGGGCCGAGGAGGTCGAGGGCGTTCACGGTGGCCCGGTAGGGGGCGTTCGCGCGGGCGTACTCGTACTCGAAGACGATCTCCTCAAGGAGGCCGAGCCCCCGTCCGCCGTACTCCTGCGGCCAGCCGACACCGAGCCAGTTCCCGGCCGCCAGCTCGCGGTCCCAGGCGAGACGCACCTCCCAGGCCGCCCCGTCGGTGGGGCCACCCACGCCCCGGTGCTCGGCGAACTCCCCCACGAGGTGTTCGGCCAGCCAGTCCCGCAGTTCGTCGCGGAAGTCGCGTACCGCGGGCCCGAAGTCCAGCTCCATGCCAGCTCCTTTGCCGATGATCAGATGCCGAGCCGGGCGGCGAGCAGCTCCCGGTGGTACGACGGTGTGCCGAGCAGCACCTCGGAGCTCTTGGCCCGCTTGAGGTACAGGTGCGCGGGGTGCTCCCAGGTGAAGCCGATGCCGCCGTGGACCTGGATGTTGTCGCCGGCGACCTTCGTGAAGGCCTCCGAGCAGAACGCCTGGGCAAGGGCCGCCGAGATCGCGATCTCCGCCTCGTCGCCCGCGTCCAGCGCCCACAGTCCGCCGTACGCGGCCGAGCGGGCGGACTCGATCTCCACGAGCATGTCGGCGCACTTGTGCTTGATCCCCTGGAACGAGCCGATGGGCCGGCCGTACTGCTCGCGGATCCTGGCGTAGTCCACGGCCGCGTCCAGCGCGGCGGCCGCTCCCCCGACCTGTTCGGCGGCCAGCAGTACGGAGGCCGCGGCGAGGGTGCGTTCGAGGGCGGGCCAGGCCGCGCCCTCGGGGCCCAGCAGGCGGGCGGGGGTGTTCATGAACTCCACCCTGGCCTGCTTGCGTGTCTGGTCGAGCGCCGGGAGGGGCGTGCGGGCGAGGCCCGGTGCTTCGGCCTCGACGGCGAAGAGGCTGATACCGGAGGGGGTACGGGCGGCGACCAGGAACAGGTCGGCGAGGTGTCCGTCGGGGACGTATGCCTTGAGGCCGGTCAGTCGCCAGCCGCCCGCCTCCTCATGGGCGGTGAGCCGGATGCCCTCCTCGTCCCACCGGCCGTTCTCCTCGGTGAGCGCGAGCGTGGCGACGGTCTCGCCGGACGCGATGCCAGGGAGGAGATCGCCGCGGGCGCTCTCGTCGTCGCAGCGCAGCAGCGTCTCGGCTGCCAGGGCGACGGTGGCGAAGTACGGCGCGCACAGCAGCGCGCGGCCCGTCTCCTCGAAGACGACGCCGAGGTCGACGTAGCCGAAACCCGAGCCGCCGTACTTCTCCGGCACGGCCAGTCCCTGGAGGCCGATCTCCGTGGCCATCCGCCGCCAGACGACCGGGTCGTACCCGCTCGGGTCGGCCGCCAGGCGGCGCACATCGGCTTCCCTGGCGTGCTTGGTGAGGAACGACCGTACGACCTTGCGCAGTTCGTCCTGTTCCTCGCTGAACGTGAGATCCATGCCGAGCTTCCCGTCCTCGGTGCGACCGGGTGCGACAGGCTTGCCACCCGCTTGCCGCCCACCGCTCGATACAGTTAGATAATTATAGTATCCACACTGAATACACCAGGAGCGCGACGTGACAGATCTCTACGACCAGTTCACGAGCCTGACCTTCGAGCGGCCCGCGTCCGGCGTGCTCCGCATCGTGCTCGACGCCCCGAACCTCAACGCCGTGGACCCTCGGATGCACGGTGAGCTCGCCGATGTCTGGCAGGTCGTCGACCGGGACGAACAGACGCGTGCGGTGCTCGTCCAGGGAGCGGGCAAGGCGTTCTCGGCCGGCGGGACCTTCGATTCCATCGATGCCCTGACCGAGGAGTACGCGGTGCGGGCCCGGGTCATGCGCGAGGCACGGGACATGGTGTACGGGGTGATCAACTGCTCCAAGCCGGTGGTCTCCGCCATTCACGGCCCGGCTGTCGGCGCCGGGCTGGTCGTCGGCATGCTGGCGGACATCTCCATCGCCGGGCGCCGGGCGAAGATCGTCGACGGGCACACTCGGCTCGGGGTCGCCGCCGGTGATCACGCCGCCATCTGCTGGCCGCTGCTGTGCGGTATGGCCAAGGCGAAGTACTACCTGCTGACCTGCGAGACGCTCACCGGCGAGGAGGCCGAGCGCATCGGTCTCGTGTCGAAGTGCGTGGACGACGAGGACGTGCACACGGAGGGTCTGCGGGTGGCGACCGCGCTGGCCGCCGGGCCCGCCAGTGCCATCAGCTGGACCAAGCGGTCCCTCAACCACTGGTACCGCACCGCCCAGCCGATCTTCGAGGCCTCGCTGGGGCTGGAGTTCTTCGGGTTCGGCGGGCACGAGGTCGTCGAAGGGCTGGCCGCGCATCGCGAAAAGCGCGCCCCGGACTTTGAGGGCGTGGCGGACAAGCACCCGATCGACCTCTGACCCTCGGACGCGCACCGGCCGACACTCAGAGACACGAAAACCGACACCCACGGAAACCCACGGACACCCGCAGACGCCTGCGAACGCCACGAATGCCTGAGGAGCCCGCCATGACATCGGAGCCCACCGCCACCGAGATCCCTCCGCTGGTCAAGGGGATGACGTACGAGGACATGCCGAAGGGCCAGATCTTCCGGACGGCCCGCCGCACCGTCACCGAGACGGACCTGGTCAACTTCATCACCTGGGGCGGCTTCAACGAGCCGCTCTTCTGGGACGCCTCGCACGCCGCGGACGGCGGCTACACAGGCCGGCTGGTCCCGGGGGCGCTGACGTACTGCATCGCGGAAGGACTCGTACTCCAGACGAACGTGCTGCACGGCACGGGCCTCGCCTTCCTGCACATGGAGCTGACGGTGCAGGGGCCGGTGTACGTCGGCGACACGCTGTACGCCGTCGTGGAGACCACGGACTCCCGCCCCTCCAGCAAGCCCGGCCGGGGCGTGGTGACCAGCCGGATCAGCGTGCGCAACCAGCGCGACGAGGACGTGCTCGTCTACACGCCGGTGCGGCTGATCCGGGGCAGGGACTACGAGGCTCCGACGCTCTGAGACCGGGGCCCGGTCGGCGGCACCAGCGTCAGGCCGCCCGCCCCGCCGGAGGGGACCGGGCCCGCGAACGCCCCTCCGCGCACCCAGTCCGAGGGCATCGGCGGACGCGGCGGGGGCTCGTGGTCCGGGACCGCCATCGCGTAGAGGCGGGTGTAGCGGAACTTCGCCTCCAGGTTGTCGAGCACCGACCAGTACTCGTAGCCGCAGACGGGCACACCGCGCGCGATCACCCGGCCCAGCCAGGAGAGCCTGGCGCGCAGCAGTGCCCGGCGCCGGGCGTCGTCGCTGTGCCCCGTCTCGTCGACCAGGTCCAGATCTCCCATGCCGTTGTCGATGACGGACAGCGGAGGCAGGAGCTCGCCGTAGAGGTCGTGGAGGTCCGCGACGGCGTCGGCGAGCGCCTCGGGGATCAGGGGCCAGCCGTACGCCGTCGTCTCCACGTCGTCGAACGGGGTGATCGCGAAGCCGAGCCCGACGAGCAGGCGGTTCACCTCGTTGAGGGTGCCCTGGCACTTGTCGGCCGGCAGTACGTGGGGCAGGTTCTCCGGTGCGGTGACGCGGAAGGGCGTGTGCCAGGAGAGGCCCAGCATGTCCTGGGCGGTGGCGATGGTCTCCAGGTCGCCGGGGCGCACGCAGCCGGTGGCCTCGACCGGTGACACGTCGTCCTCGGTCACCATGTGCTCGCCGAGCAGCATGGGGTCCAGGAAGAGGCGGTTGGTCCAGCTCACCAGGCGTTCCAGGGCGAGGCGGTCGAAGGGGTCGTCGGTGGCCGGGTAGCCGCCGACGAGGGTGACCGTGGTGCCGACGCGGCCGCTCGCGCCGGCTGCCCGGAGTGCCTGGGTCGCGAGCCCGTTGGCGAGCAGGATGTGGTGGACGGTGGACAGGCCCGCGCGGCCGATGCCCCGGCCCGGTGTGTACATCCCGGCCACGTGGTCCGCGAGTGTGGGCCCGGCCAGGTCGGTGGAGGTGATCCAGCGCGTCACGCGGTCACCGAAGCGACGGCCCATTTCGGCGGCGTAGGCGGCGAAGTGTTCCGCGGTGTCGCGGGCGAGCCAGCCGCCGGAGTCATCCAGCCAGGGCGGCAGTGACCGGTCGAGCAGCGTCAGACCGGGCCGCAGACCGAGTTCGAGCAGCGAGTCGAGGGCGCGGTCGCAGCGGTCCAGCGCGTGCTGGTCCCAGGCGCCGGGTCCGTCGGGCTGCAGCCGTGTCCAGCCGGCCACCATCCGGTGCGCGTCGGGAGTGACGCCGACCAGCTGCCGGATGTCGTCGGTCCACTGCCTGAAGTGCCCGCCGCGTTCGGGCGGGGGCGGCGGCGGGGCCGCGATGGAGTCCGCGGTGGCAACTCCCCAGTCGACACCACAGAAGGATTCGTACAGGAAACCATCGCTCATGGTCACCGTCCAGGGCGTAATGGTTGAACGCATTCAACTGAATGAACGCCGTGCGGACGCTAACACTTCAGGGAAACTACGACAACGTTTCGGACAGATCTCATCAATTCGCAAGACGGGCGGATGATCGCTCGCCCCTTGTCGACCCCGTCGAGGACGAAGCGCACGGCATGCCAGGCCATGGCCGTGATCGGCCCGTCATACGCAGTCGGCACGGTAGCCGCAGCGGCCGTGCCGAGGCCCGCGTCGATGAGCTCCTGACCTTCCCGGGCCGTGGGGCCGGGTGATGTTTCGGCCATGATCCGGTCGGCGGTCGGGGCTACTCGCCGAAGGGCCGGAACTCCTCCTCCTGCCACCAGGGATGGACGGACGGCATGTCCTTGCTGACCCGGCCGGGGAACTCGGGCGGGCGCTTGGCGAGGAACGACTCGACGCCCTCGACCGGGTCCGGGCCGCCGCCGATCTGGCTCATGATCCGCGAGTCGAGGCGGTGCGCGGCCATCGGGTGGGACTCTCCGAGCATCCGCCACATCATCTGGCGCGACAGGGCGACCGAGATCGCCGAGGTGTTCTCGGCGATCTCACGGGCGAGTTCGTACGCCGCGGGCAGCAGTTCCTCCGGCGGGTGGACGGAACGGACCAGCCCGGCCGCCAGAGCCTCCTCGGGGCCGAAGAGGCGGCCGGTCGCCACCCACTCCATGGCCCGCTGCATGCCCACGGCCCGCGGCAGGAACCAGCTCGCGGCGGACTCCGGCACGATGCCGCGGCGCGCGAAGACGAAGCCGAACTTCGCCGAGGTCGACGCCAGCCGGATATCCATGGGCAGGGTCATGCTGGCCCCGACACCCGCCGCCGGGCCGTTGATCGCCGCGATCACCGGCTTGTTGCTGGAGTAGATGCGCAGCGCGACCCGGCCACCGGTGTCCCGGTGCCAGGCGCCCGCCTTGCGGTGGTCGAAGGACGAGCCGCCGGAGCTGACGTCGGCGCCCGCGCAGAACCCGCGGCCGGCTCCGGTCACGACCACCACGCGTACCTCGTCGTCGGCGTCGGCCGCGTCCAGGACGTCCAGCAGGTCGTGCATCATCTGCGGACTGAAGGCGTTCAGCTTCGTCGGCCGATTGAGGGTGACCGTGAGAATCCGGTCCGCCACCTCGGCTCGCACGGTCTCGTACTCCTGCTCCGGCATGCGTCCTCCGTCAGCCTCGTCACTCTGCGACCCGTTCCCAGTTAGCTTAATTAGTTATAGCATTGCACTCTACTGACTCATTGATGATTGCGGCGGTGTGGACATGACTGACCCGGCGGATCTGGTGGTGACCTCCCACGGGGCGGTCCGGCTGATCGAGCTGAACCGGCCGGAACAGCTCAACTCGATGAGCGAGGAGCTGCACTCCGGCCTCGCGTCGGTGTGGGACACGCTCGCCGAGGACCCGGAGGCCCGAGTGGTCGTACTCACCGGTCGCGGGCGGGCGTTCAGCGCCGGGGGCAACTTCGACATCATGACCCGGGTCCAGCGCGACCGGGCCTTCCGGCAGCAGAACGTCGACGAGGCCCGGCGGATCATCACCGGCATGGTCCGCTGCCCGCTGCCGGTGATCGCGGCGGTCAACGGGCCCGCCGTGGGCCTCGGTTGCAGCCTGGCGCTGCTGAGCGACCTCGTACTGATCGCCGACGACGCCTACATCGCCGACCCGCACGTCCAGGTCGGGCTGGTCGCGGGCGACGGCGGGGCACTGATCCTGCCGCTGCTGGTCGGTCTGACCAGGGCGAAGGAGCTGCTGTTCCTCGGCGACCGGGTCGGGGCCGAGGAGGCCGTCCGGCTGGGCATCGCCAACCGCGTCGTGGTGAAGGACAAGCTGCTGGACGAGGCCATGGACCTGGCGAGGCGGCTGGCCACCCTGCCGGTGCGGGCGCTGCGCGAGACCAAGCGGGCGGTGAACCTGCACCTGGAGCAGGCCCTGACCACCGTGCTGGAACCCGCCCTTCTCGCCGAGCGGGACACCATGCACGACCCGGAACACATCGCTGTCGTGGAGAAGATCATCGCGTCGCGCGGCCGTCGCCAGGCCGTCGAGAAGGGCTGAGGGGCATGGACTTCGCGTTCAGCGACGAGCAGGAGGAACTGCGGCGCACAGTGCGGGCGTTCCTCGCGGACACCTCCCCAGAGACCGAGATGCGCCGCCTGATGGAGACCCCGGAGGGCTTCGACCGGGCACTGTGGCGCCGGATGGGAACGGAGCTGGGTCTCCAGGGTCTGGCCGTCCCCGAGGAGTACGGCGGTGCGGGGTACGGGCCGGTCGAAGTCGGCGTGGTCATGGAGGAGTTGGGGCGGGCGCTGTTGTGCGCGCCGTTTCTCGCCTCGGCCCTGCTGGCTACGACCACGCTGCTGCGCTGCGACGACGAGGACGCCCGCAAGCGGCTGCTGCCCGGCCTGGCCTCCGGCGAGCTGGTCGGGACGCTGGCCCTGACCGAGGACTTTCCCCCAGGCCCTGGGAGCCCCGGAGGCGCCACCGTCCGCTGGGACGCAGGGGGAATCCGGCTCACCGCCCGTGAGTCGGCGGGGAGTTGGCTCCTGAACGGGCACAAGATGTTCGTGCTCGACGGCGCCGCCGCCGATGTCGTCCTCACCGTGGCCCGTACCGGCGACGGCATCGGCGTGTTCTGCGTGGACGGCGACGCGGCCGGGCTGACCCGTGAGCCCCTGCCCACGCTGGACCCCACCCGCAGACAGGCACGCCTCGACTACCAGGACGTACCGGCGACCCGGCTCCGTACGAGCGGCGGCGACAGCCGGCACCTGGTGTCGGAGGTGCTCGACCGGGCCGCGGTGGCGCTGGCCGCCGAGCAGGTCGGAGTGGCCTCCCGCGCACTCGACATGGCGGTGGATTACGCCAAGGTGCGGCACCAGTTCGGGCGGCCCATCGGCTCCTTCCAGGCCGTCAAGCACCTCCTGGCGGACGTCCTGCTGGAGGTGGAGTCGGCGCGCGCCGCCGCGCACTACGCGCTGCTCACAGCCGGGAACGACGACCCGGAACTGCCCGCCGTGGCAAGCCTGGCCAAGGCGTTCTGCTCCGACGCCTGTCTGCAGGCCACGGAGCAGAACATCCAGGTCCACGGGGGCATCGGCTTCACCTGGGAGCACCCGGCCCACCTGTACCTGAAGCGGGCCAAGACATCACAACTGCTGTTCGGCGATCCGGCGTTCCACCGGGAACTGCTCGCACAGCGCATCGGCATGGACAGCAGCACGAACGCGGTCGGAGGAGCGGTATGAAGGTCGACGGGAAGCTCAACGTGTGGCGCACGTCCGAGGTGGTCGCGGAGGCCCGGCACCACGAGAAGGCCGGCTATGACGGGCTGTGGGCGTCGGAGTCCAAGCACGATCCCTTCCTGCCGCTGCTGCTGGCGGCCGAGCACACCGACCGGCTCGAGGTGGGTACGGCCATCGCGGTGGCCTTCGCCCGCTCGCCCATGCAACTCGCCTACACCGCCCACGACTTGCAGAGCTACTCCGGCGGACGCTTCGTGCTGGGCCTGGGCAGCCAGATCAAGCCGCACATCGAGCGGCGTTTCGCGATGCCGTGGAGCCGGCCCGCGGCCCGTATGCGGGAGTACGTGAGCGCGCTGCACGCCATCTGGGCCGCCTGGAACGAGGGCGAGAAGCTCGACTTCCGCGGCGACTTCTACACGCACACTCTGATGTCCCCGTTCTTCTCTCCCCCGCCCGCTCCCGGCGGCGCGCCCCAGGTCTTCGTGGCCGCCGTCGGGGAGGCGATGACCCGGGTGGCGGGCGAGGTGGGGGACGGACTGCTCGCGCACGGCTTCACCACCGAGCGGTATCTGCGGGAGGTCACCCTGCCGACCGTCGAGGCCGGGCTGGCGAAGTCGGGCCGTACGCGCGGCGACTTCTCCGTCTCCCATCTGCTGCTGACCGCGACCGGCCGCACCGAGGAGGAGCTGGCCCGCGCGGTGGACGGCACCCGGCGCCAGATCGCTTTCTACGGCAGCACACCCGCCTACCGCGGGGTCCTGGAGCTGCACGGCTGGGGCGAACTCGGCGACGAGCTCAACGCGTTGTCGAAGTCGGACCGCGACGACAAGTGGGAGGCGATGGGCCGGCTCGTCGACGACGACGTGCTGCACACCTTCGCGGTGGTGGCGGAGCCGGGGCGCGTGGCGGCCGAGATCCGCCGCCGGTACGGGTCGCTGGTGGACCGGGTGTCCTTCTACACCGCGTACGAGATCGACGCCGAGGTGTGGGAGCCGATCGTGCAGGAACTGCACGGCAGTTGAACCTCACGGCAGCTGACGCCATCGGGGCATGACACGAACTGGTGTCATGCCCCGATGACGGCAGCCGCCTGTCGGTCAGCCGCTGTCCGTCAGCCGAGCAGGTCCAGGACGGTCGTCATGGACCTGCTCTGCAGCAGGTAGTCCTCGGCCTCCTGGAGGTGGACGCGCCACAGCTCCTCGGCGGCCTCGGTCCGGCGGGCGGCCACCAGCTCGACGAGCGCGCCATGGGCGCGAAAGCCGCGGCGATTGGCCCGTACGTTCTCGGGGCTGCCCGCGTCGAGGTCGACATGGGACCAGTTGGCCTGGTCGATGATGTGGCGGACCATGCCGTTGAGGACGCTCAGCGTCTCGTTGCCCGCGAGTTCGACGACCAGCGCGTGGAACTCCATGTGGGCGCGGATGAAGGCCGACGGGTCGTCCATCAGCGCCTCGGCCTCGGTCACGGCGGCCCGCAGCCGCTCCAGGTCCTCGTCCGTGCGCCGCTCGGCGAGCAGCCCGGCGCACGGCGCCTCGATGACCGTACGGGCGTCGTAGACGTCCTTGAGGGTCGTGCCCCGGTATTCGAGGACCACCCCGGCGTAGCGGGCGGCGACCGTGCCCTCCGGGATCTGCACGCGTGCCCCGCCCCTGGCTCCCCTGCGCACGCTGATCAGCGACTCCGACTCCAGCACCCGGAACGCCTCGCGCAGTGTCGGCCTGGAGACGGCGAACTCCTCCATCAGCGCCGTCTCGGCAGGCAGCGCCTCCCCCTCCGTCAGTTCCCCGCGCACGATCTTGCGGCGCAGTTGTGCCGCCACCAGCTCGGCCATCTTGGGGACCCGTACCGGCGTGTTCGTCACCGCGCCACCTCCACGCTCATTCGGTTGTCAGTCGCTCGTGCCTCGTGTCCGGCACGAAGTACGGGAGCGTGATCTCGTCCGTGAAGGCCCGGAAATCCACGCGTACGCGCATGCCGATGACGACGTCGTCCGGATCTCCGGCGTCGACGTGCGAGAGCAGGGTGGCGCCGTCGTCGAGGTCGATCACGGCGAGCGCGAAGGGTGTGTCGAAGCCGGGGCCGGGTGCCCGGTGGACGACGGTCACCGAGTAGACGGTCCCGCGGCCCGCGCTGGGCACGTACTCCCATTCCCGGGACATACAGCCGGGGCAGGCGGGCTCGGGCACGAAGAAGCGCAGGCCGCAGCTCGTGCAGCGGGGCACGACCAGGTCCCCGCGCGCGGCCGCCTCCCAGAACGGCCGGGACAGCGGGGTGGGGACGGGCACGGGCCGGCTCATCGGGTCCTCCCCAGTACGCTCATCTCGTAGTGCTGCGCCCCGGATCCGGCGTTGCCGACGACCGCCAGCTCCGCGCCCTCGACCTGGTGCACCGCGCTGCCGCGCAACTGCCGTACCGCCTCGACGACCTTGAGCGTCATCTGCTGTGTCCCGTTCCACGCGTATGCCAGGCAGCCGCCGTCCGGATTGACGGGATGCTTGCCGCCGACGGCGATGGCGCCGCCGGCCGCCAGCGGTCCGCCCTCTCCTTCCCCGCACAGGCCGAGGATCTCCAACTGCCTGATGATCTCGAAGGAGTTGGGGTCGTAGAGGGAGAACACGTCCACGTCCTGCGGACCGATGCCGGCCATCGCGTAGGCGCGGGCGGCGGCGTCGCGGCCGAGCTGCCCGACCTCCCGGTGCAGCGCCGGATTGGCGTACGCGGCCTGGTGGTACTCCATGCCTCCGCCGAGCACGGCGACGGGCGGATGGGGCAGGTCGCGGGCCCGTTCGGCGGTGGTCACCACGAGTGCGGCGCCGCCCTCGCCGACTATGCAGCAGTCCAGCAGGTGGAAGGGGGTGGCGACCATGCGGGAGGCGAGCACGTCGTCGGCGGTGTACGGGCCGCGGCCGTACATCATCGCCTCGGGGTTGGTCGTGCCGTTGTTGCGGATCGTCGCGGCGACCTCGGCCAACTGGCGGGCCGTGGTCCCGTATTCATGCATGTGCCGCGCCGCCACCAGTGCGAACTGGGCGACGACATAGCTGCCCCACACATCGGCGAACTCCAGCGGTACACCGGCCCCGACCGGGCCTCCACCGCGCGAGACCAGCTTGCAGCCGCCGACCACGACGGTGTCCGCCAGTCCGGCCCGTACGGCCGCCGCCGCCTTCAGCAGGCCCCGGGAGCCGGCGTTGTCGAGCATCGAGTCGCTGGTCCAGCGCAGATCCCGGCCTAGCATGCGGGCCCAGGAACTGCCCTCGCCGGGTACGCCGCCGGGGCCGGGCCAGTCGACCTGGGTGCCGTCGACGTCCGCCGGGGTCAGCCCGGCGTCGGCGATCGCTCCGGACACCGCTTCGAGGGCGAGGTCCATGGCATCGCGGTGAGGAAGGGTGAGCGCCTGTTCGGTGGCGTGCACGCCGACCACTACCGGCTGTCGGTCGTTCACGGCGTCACCGCCCCGCGCCCAGCGTGTCGCCGCCGGGATAGCCGCCACCGCCGAACCGCTCGTCGAGTGCCTCGTAGTCCTTGGCGAAATCCTTGGTACGAGGCAGCGCCTCGACGAACTCCACCGTCTTCGGCTTCTTGTACGAGGCGATGCGCGACCGGCAGTGCTCGACGATGTCCGCGGCCGTGACCGGGTCGGCGCCTTCCTGGAGCACCACGACGGCCTTGACGTCCTGGGCCCAGCGTTCGTTGGGCACGCCGATCACGGCGGCCTCCTTCACCGCGGGATGGGTCTCGACGCAGTTCTCCACCTCGGCGGGGAAGATGTTCTCGGCGGCCGACTTGAGCATGCGGGTCGTCGTCCCGAGGAAGCTGATCGTGCCGTCGGGCTCACGCCGTCCGAGGTCGGTGGTGTGCCACCAGCCGAAGCGGAAGCGCTCCTCGTTGATCTCCGGCCGGTTCCAGTAGCCGAGGTGCACGAGGTCGCCGCGGACGCAGATCTCGCCGGCCTCGCCGATCGCGCACTCCTTGCCGGTGCTGTCCAGGATGCGTACGGCGCCGAAGGGCCCCGGTCGTCCCGCGTTGCCGGTGCCCGCGCCGCCGTGGGCGCCGGTCACGGCGAACCCGGTCACCTCGGTCTGCCCGTAGCCACGGCCTTCGCCACCGCCGTTGCGGGTGAAGCGGCTCTGGTCCGTGGGCACGGTGCCCTGCCAGAGGGGGGCGGCGACACTGGCCCGCAGGTGGGAGAGGTCGTGGCCCGCCTCGCGGTTCAGGGCGACGAGCTGCGCGATGGTCGGAGGCATCAGATACGCGTGGGTGCACTGCTCCTCCGCCAGCAGCGGGAGCAGTTCCTCGGCGATCACGCGGCGGACGATGACGTTCTTGCCGCCGTGGACGAAGGCCGGGACACCCCAGAACTGGTAGTTGCCGATGTGGAACATCGGTCCGGCGCCGAGGAACGCGGTCTCCCGGCCGATGTCGCCCATCCAGGCGCTGCTCGCGCCCATGGCGAGCAGGTTGCGGTGCGAGAGCATCGAGCCGGACTGCCGTCCGGTGATCGCGGCGGTGTAGATGACCAGGAGCGCGGAGTCCGGATCGACGTCGATGGACGGGTCCTCGGGCGATCCGGAGGCCAGAAAGGTCTCGTACGAGTCAGGGGTCGCTGCGCTCGCGACGCCCGCAGCGCCCTTGGTGTCGTGCCGCAGCCACAACGCCCGGTGGTCGCTGCCCAGTTCGGCTCGCGCCTTGCCGACCGTGTCACCGATCTCCTCGTCCTGCCAGACGACGACCTTGGGGTCGAAGTCCTCGACCGCGAACGCCATTTCGGGAGCGGCCCACCGCCAGTACCCGGGACAGACCATGGCGCCGACCTTCGCGGCGGCTCCCAGCAGCTCCCAGATCCGGAACGAGTTCTGCCCCAGCCACAGGATGCGGTCGCCCGGGCCGACCCCGGCATCCGTGAGGGCGTGGGCGAGCCGGTTGGTGCGCTCGTCCAACTCGGGCCAGGTCAGCCGGACTTCGCCGTCCACGAGGGCGACGCCGTCGGGGAAGGACCTTCGGTGCTCGCGGATGATGTCGCCGAGTGTCAGGCGGCGGGCGTGATGCATGCTGGCTCCAGAAAATGAGAAATCGTCAGACACGGCCGATGCCCACGCCCTCACCAAACGCCTCCTTGAAACCGTCCGGCGCCGTCCGCGCATCCAGGTTAAATAGCTAACCTATTTAGCCAAGGTAGTCAATGACTGGAGCGGGCCGACCCCACTTGTTCACAGTCCGAGCGAGCGCCCGATGATCTCCTGCATGATCTCCGAGGTGCCGCCGAACACCCGCTGCACCCGGCTGTCCCGCCAGATGCGCGCGATCTCGTACTCATTGACGTACCCGTAGCCGCCGAAGAGCTGCATACAGCGGTCGATGACCTCCCAGCCGGTCTCCGAGGTCCAGTACTTGGCCGCGGCCGCCTCTTCGGGGGTCAGCTCGCCCTGGAAGAGGGCCATGATGCAGCCGTCCACGTAGACCCGGGCGACGCCCAGCTTGGCCTTGATGTCGGCGAGGGCGAACCGGTTCGCCTGGAACTCCCCGATCGGCTGCCCGAAGGCCGTACGGGTCTTGGCGTACTCCAGCGCCAGCGCGTAGGCCCGCTCGGCCGCGGCGAGCGAGGAGACGGCGATGGCCAGCCGCTCGGTCGGCAGGTTGCCCATCATGTGGTAGAAACCGCGCCCCTCCTGCCCGATGAGGTTCTCGGCGGGGACGCGGACGTCATGGAAGAACAGCTCGGCGGTGTCCTGGGCCTTCATCCCGACCTTGTCGAGCTTGCGCCCGCGTTCGAAGCCATCGGTGCCGCGCTCGACGACGATCAGGCTGATGCCCTTGTGTCCGGCGTCCGGGTCGGTCTTGCAGGCGACGATGACCAGGTCGGCCAGGATGCCGTTGGTGATGAAGGTCTTGGACCCGTCGATCACCCATTCGTCGCCGTCCCGGCGGGCGGTGGTGCGGATGCCCTTGAGGTCGGACCCGGCGGACGGCTCGGACAGCGCGAGCGCGCAGATGATCTCGCCGCTCACGACCCCGGGCAGCCAACGGGCCTTCTGTTCCGGGGTGGTGAGGTGCATCAGATAGGGCGGGATCACGTCGTTCTGCAGCCCGAGCCCGATGCCGACCGAGCTGGTGGCCGCCATCTCCTCCGCCATGATGGCGTTGTAGCGGAAGTCCCAGATCCCCTGCCCGCCGTACTCCTCCGGGAACTGCCAGCCGATGAGCCCGGCCTTGCCCGCGGCCGCCCACGCGGCCCGGCTCACCTGGCCGTCCTGCTCCCACTGCTCGGTGTTCGGGGCGCATTCCCGCAGGTAGAAGGTGCGGGCGGTGTCCCGGAACAGCTCGTGCTCCGCGGCGAAGATCGTACGGCGCATACTCGACTCCACTCAGGCATCTCGCTTATTTAGCTGAAGTAGTTATACGATAGCGCTGTATCGGCATCTGGGCGAGGGAGGGCGCGTGAGCGTACGGGACAAGGTGGCGCTCGTCACCGGAGCGGGGCGCGGCATCGGCGAGGCGATCGCCGACCGGCTCGCCGCTCAGGGAGCCTCGGTCGCCGTCTGCGACCTGGACCAGGAGGCAGCCGTGAAGGTCGCGGCCCAACTCGCCGAACGGCATTCCGTCCGGGCGACGGGCGTCGGCGTGGACATCTCCGACGGTGTGGCCGTGCGCTCGGCCGTGGAGCGGGTGACCGCCGAGCTCGGCCCGGTGGACATCCTGGTCAACAACGCGGCCGTCGATGTCATCGGCCGCTTCGTCGACAGCGCCGAGGAGACCTGGGACCGGATCATCGCGGTCAATCTGCGGGGCACCCTCACCATGACCAGGGCCGTGCTCGACTCGATGACCGAGCGCGGGGGCGGCCGGGTCGTCCTGATCGCCTCGGACGCCGGCCGGGTCGGCTCGTCCGGCGAGGTGGTGTACTCCGCGACGAAGGGCGGGGTCATCGCCTTCGGCAAGGCGCTGGCCCGCGAGGTCGCCCGGCACGGCATCACCGTGAACAGCGTCTGCCCGGGACCGACCGACACCGCGCTGCTCGGCCAGGTCGCCGAGTACAGCCAGAAGATGTACGACGCGACCGTGCGGGCGATCCCGCTGCGCCGCGTCGCCCAGCCCGGCGAGATCGCCGGTGTGGTGGCCTTCCTCGCGTCCGACGACGCCGCCTACATGACCGGGCAGACGCTCTCGGTCAGCGGCGGCCTCACGATGGTCTGAGGGTGAACACCGTGCTGCATGTCGAACTCCGCGACAAACTCGCCGTGTTGACCCTGGACCGGCCCGGACAGCTCAATGCGATCGGCTCCGAGACCGTCGACCGGCTCGCACAGGCACTCAGCGACGTACGCGACAACGACGACGTACGCGCCCTGGTCCTGACGGGAGCGGGCCGCGCCTTCTCGGCCGGGGCCGACATCAGCGAGATCGAGTCGTTCACGAAACCCGGGCAGTTCCGTGCCTTCGTGGGGCGCCTGACCGAGGTGTACGCGCTTGTGGAGGAGTTCCCCAAGCCCTCGGTCGCGGCCGTCCACGGGTTCGCCTTCGGCGGCGGGCTGGAACTGGCGCTCGCCTGCGACCTGCGGGTGGTGGAGCGGGGTGCGCGGCTCGGTCTGCCCGAGATGAAGCTCGGCGTTCTGCCGGGCGCGGGCGGCACACAGCGGCTGCCGCGACTGCTGCCTCCCGCGATCGCCAGGCAGATGATCCTCACCGGCGAACCGATCGACGCGGAGCGGGCCTGGCAGCTCGGTCTGGTCAACGAACTGGCCGAGCGCGGCGGAGCACTCGCCGCCGCCGAGGCCTTGGCCGCCACGCTCGCGGCCGGCGCACCTCTGGCACTCGCGGCGGGCAAGCGGCTGATCGACCACGGGCTCGGCATGGACCTGGAGACAGCGATCGCGTACGAGCGCGAGACCGTCTCGGTGCTGTTCTCCACCGAGGACCGGGCCGAGGGACTCAAGGCCTTCCGCGAGCGCCGCCCGGGAGAGTTCCGCGGCAGGTAGCGAGCGTTCTCGAAAACCCCTGGTAGACCCCTGGTAGACCCCTGCCAGACCATGACAGACCCCGACTGATCCCGACTGATCCGAACCGGTATGGAGGTGGTGGACCGTGCGGCCACTGGAGGGCATTGCCGTCGTCGAGCTGGGCATGTGGGTGGCGGCACCCGCCGCTGCCACCATGCTCGCCGACTGGGGCGCCGACGTGGTGAAGGTGGAGGCTCCGACCGGTGACCCCAACCGGTACACCCTGCGGCACGTCGGCCAGGACATCGACAGCGCGCCCCCGTTCGAGACCGACAACCGCGGCAAGCGCGGCATCGTCCTCGACCTGCGGTCGGACGACGGCAAGGACGCGCTGGAGCGGCTGCTGGAGCGCGCCGACGTCTTCGTCACCAACCTCCGCCCCGGCGCCCTGGAGCGCCTGGGCCTGGCACCGGACGAGCTGCGGGTACGCCATCCCCGCCTGGTCATAGGCACATTGACGGGCTACGGCTGGGCGGGCGCCGAGCGCGACCGGGCCGGGTACGACGTCTCCGCCTTCTGGGCCCGGCCCGGCATCGCCGCCATGCTCAACCCGGCCGGTGAGCCGCCGCCCGGCATCCGCCCCGGCCTCGGCGACCGTACGGCCGCCTCGAACCTGGTCGCGGGCGTCCTCGCCGCGTTGCTGCGGCGCGGGAGTACGGGCGAGGGCGGCGTGGTCGACGTGTCACTGCTCCGCTCCGGCACGTATGCCAACGGCAACGACCTCGCCCTGCAGAACTTCTTCGGCAAGCGCGGGCGTACCCGTCACCGCACCGAGCACGAGTCCCCGCTCTACAACTCCTACCGGGCCGCCGACGACCGCTGGTTCTGGCTGGTCGGCCTGGAGGGCAACCGCCACTGGCCCGGTGTCGTCAAGGCGCTGGGCCGCGAGGACCTCGCGACGGACGAGCGGTTCGCGACCGGCAAAGCCCGGCGTGGCCACGTACGCGAGCTGATCGCCTTGTTCGACGAGGAGTTCGCGCGGCGTCCGCTGGACGAGTGGGCGGAGCGGTTCGACGCCGAGGGCGTGTGGTGGGCGCCCGTGCAGACCCTGGCGGAGGTGTCGGCCGATCCGCAGGCGGAAGCGGTCGGGGCGTTCGTCGAACAGCCCGGCATGGGTGACGCCCCGATGCTGCGGACGGTGGCGACACCCGTCGCGTTCTGGGGCGTCGACGACAAGCCACGCGGAGGCGCGCCGACGCTCGGCGAGCACACCGACGAAGTACTCCGCGAACTCAACTGACCCGACAGATCTGCTCAGGAGGTACGTCGTGGGCATCCTCGACGACAAGGTCGCCATCGTCACCGGCGGTGGGAGAGGGCTGGGCCGGGCGCACTGCCTGGCGCTCGCCGAGGCCGGCGCGAGCGTGGTGGTGAACGATCTCGGCTCGGGCATCCACGGTGAACAGACCGGTGACTCCCCCGCCGACGAGGTCGTCGCCGAGATCACCAAGCTCGGCGGCCGGGCGGTCGCCAACCACTGCTCGGTGACGGACTGGGCGGCGACCGAGACCATGGTCGCGGACACCGTCGCGGAGTTCGGCCGCCTCGACATCGTCGTGAACAACGCGGGGATCGTGCGCGACCGCATGCTGTTCTCGATGAGCGAGGCCGAGTTCGACTCGGTGATCGCCGTTCATCTCAAAGGCACCTTCGCACTGACCCGGCACGCCTGCGCGTACTGGCGCGAGGCGTCGAAGCGGGGGGAGCGTGTCGCCGGCCGCGTGATCAACACGACGTCCGGGACCGGCCTGTTCGGCAACCAGGGCCAGTCCAACTACGGCGCGGCGAAGGCCGGGATAGCCGGGCTCACCGTCCTGACCGCCCTGGAGATGCGCCGGTACGGGGTCACCGCGAACGCCGTTTCGCCGATCGCGGCCACGCGGATGACGGACGGGCTGGACGTCGGTGCGTCCCTCCAGGCGGTCGACGGCTTCGATCCACGCGATCCCGCCAACGCCTCCGGTGTCGTCGTCTACCTGGCCTCCGACAGCTCGGCCTGGCTGACCGGCCAGGTCCTGCGCATCGAGGGCAACCGGCTGAACCGACTGCAGGGCTGGACCGTCGCCGGCGTCCATCCCAGCCAGTCGGGCCAGGCTCTCACGTACGACGAACTCGTCGACGCCGTACCGCAGTTGTACGGGGTCGCCCCCGCCGGCCGCGCCACCGGAGTGGGCCAGTGAAGGCCCGGGGCAGCGCGGGCGGCCACGACGTCGCCGCTCTCGTGCTGCGCGCGACGCTGGGCCCGATGCTCTTCGCGCACGGCTGGAACAAGGTCGCCGGTCCTGGCGGGCTCAAGGGCACGACGGGCTGGTTCGAGGCGCTCGGCCTGAGGCCGCCCGAGGTGCACGCCCGGATGGCCGCCGGGACCGAGATGGCGGCGGGCGTGGGCATCACCCTGGGTGCGGCCAACCCCCTCCCGGCGGCGGCAGCCGTCGGCCTGATGGCCGTGGCGGCCCGGACCGACCACCGTGACAAGGGCTTCTTCGTCTTCAGGGGCGGCTGGGAGTACGCCGGTGTCGTGGGCGGCGCCGCCGTCGCGCTGGCGGCGCTGGGCAACGGCAGGTACTCGCTCGACGGGCTGCTGCGACGCCAACACGCGGGCGCGGGGCCCGCGTTGCTGGCCGCGGGAATCGGCACGGCGAGCGCGGCGGCGCTGCTGGCCATGTGTTACCGGCCGGAGCGGAAGCCGGACGAGACACAAACAGATCACTGATTACAACCAGGGCCATCAGCACTATCAGAACTACCAGCGCTATCAGAACCACCATAGCTATCAGGACTATCAGGGAGTCGACATGGACGCGGCTGACTTCAGCGCGGTGCTGTCCGAGGTCCGGCGTTTCGTCCGGGAACGAGTCGTGCCGCTGGAGGCGGAGATCGACGAGAAGGACGAGATGCCCGCGGACATCCGCGAGGCGGCCAAGAAGATGGGCCTGTTCGGCTTCGCGCTGCCCGAGGACTACGGCGGGCTGGGGCTGTCGATGTACGAGGAGGCCCAGCTCATGTTCGAGCTGGGCTACACGACCCCGTCCCTGCGGTCGATGTTCGGGACCAACAACGGCATCGCGGGTCATGTCCTCATGGTCGGCGGCACGGAGGAGCAGAAGGCCGAGTGGCTGCCGAAGATCGCCTCGGGTGACGTACTGGCGTCGTTCGCGCTCACCGAGCCCGAGGCCGGGTCCGACCCGTCGACGCTGACCACGCGCGCCCATCTGGAAGGCGACGAGTGGGTGATCAACGGGGCCAAGCGGTACATCACCAACGCCCCGCTCGCCGACGTCTTCATGGTCTTCGCCCGCACCGATCCCGACGCACCGCGCACCCGTGGGATCTCCACGTTCCTGGTCCCGGCCGGTACGCCGGGCCTCACCGTGGCTCCGAAGGACCACAAGATGGGCCAGTTCGGCGCCTGGACGGCGGACGTGTTCTTCGACGACGTACGCGTACCGGCCTCCGCGCTCGTCGGTGGCGAGGGCGGCCTGAACCGGGGCTTCGGCACGGCGATGGGCTGCATCGCGCACGGCAGGGTGCACATCTCGGCGCTCTGTGTGGGCATGGCCGAGCGGCTGGTCCACGAGTCGGTCGAGTACGCCGGCACCCGCCGCCAGTCCGGCAAGCTGATCGGCTCCTTCCAGCTGGTCCAGGGCCTGGTCGCCGACTCGATGACCGACTACTACGCCGGACGCGCCACGGTCCTGGAGGCCGCCCGCGCCTTCGACGCCGGTACGGACACCAAGATCGGCCCGTCCTGCACGAAGTACTTCGCCAGCGAGATGGTGTGGCGGGTCGCGGACCGCGCGGTGCAGATCCACGGCGGCGCGGGCTATATGCGCGGGGTCGCCGTCGAGCGCTTCTACCGCGACGCCCGGCTGTTCCGTATCTACGAGGGCACGAGCCAGGTTCAGCAGGTGATCATCGCGAAGGCGCTGCTGGGAAAGGCGACACAAGGTTGAATCGAACACCAACTCGCCTTTTTCGCAAGCATGTTGGGATACTCTCCCGTTGACCGACGCCAGTCGCGCACGGCGCGCACGTCGCACATGTCACGCGAGAGACCAGGATCCACATGTCAGACCCCCAGCTGAGCCGGTCCGTCGCGCTCGCCTACGCGTCGGTCGGCATGGACCCGCCGGCGCCGGTCCCGCTGCGGAAGAGCGACCCCGCCCGGGTCGGCCCCTATGTACTGGTGTCGCGGCTGGGCAGCGGCGGGATGGGCCGGGTCTATCTGGGCCGGGACACCGTCGGCAGGACGGGAATGGCCGCCGTCAAGGTGATCCGGCCCGAATACGCGGAGGACCCCCAGTTCCGCAAGCGATTCGAGCGCGAGGTCGGTGCACTGGACCGCGTCCAGGGGGCGCACATCGTAAGGCTGTTGGGCAGTGGCTTCGACGAGGACCTGGTGTGGGTCGCCACCGAGTACGTCCCGGGGCCGACCCTCGACGAAGTCGTCACCGCGCGCGGGCCGATCGACGCGACGACGGCCTGGCGGCTGCTGGCCGACATGGGACGTGCCGTCGAGGCCATCTGGCGCGCGGGGCTCGTCCATCGTGACCTCAAGCCGTCCAATGTGATCCTCGCTGCCGACGGTGCCCGCGTCATCGACTTCGGTGTCGTCCAGGCCACCACCGGCGACACCACGATCACCGTCACGGGCCAGCATGTGGGAACCCCCGCCTTCATGTCCCCGGAGCATGTCAGAGGCGTAGAGGTGACGGCCGCCTCCGACATCTTCTCGCTCGCCTCGGCCCTCACCTACGCCGTGGCGGGTCAGGCACCGTTCGGCGAGGGTACGGGGGTCGACGTCCTGCACAGCGTGGCGTTCGATCCGCCGCGGGACGAGGTGCTCGACAAGGTGACCGCCGCCGATGCGGAGCTCGGCGCGTTCGTGCGCACCTGTCTGGACAAGGACCCGAAGCGGCGACCGTCACCGGAGACGGTGTTCAGGACCGCCATCGGGCATCAACTGCCCGCTCCGGCCGGGCGACCTCCCCGCGCGCCGAAGAGGACACCTCTGCGCGAAACGCGGCCCGCCGCTCTTGCGTCCGTGCCGCCCGGGGCTCCGTCCGCCGGCTCCGCCGCGGCCGGCTCTCCTGCCGCGCCCGCGTCCGGGAAGCGCAGAAAGCTGATGTGGGGCGCCGCCGCCGTGGCAGCCGTCCTGGTCGCCGGGGGTGTCACCGCGGCGATGCTGCGGCAGGGCGACGCCCCGGCATCGGCCGCCCCTGAGGCGCCGACGTCATCGGCCGAGACGGACAGTTCGGCCTCGACGCCCAGCAGTTCACAGGAGGCATCCACACCCGCTCCTTCGAAGTCGAAGGCGGACGACCAGTCGGCAGAGAAGTCGTCCAGTCCGGTGGCCACACATGAGTCCGCGACACCGGACGGGCACAGCACGTCACCCGCGCCGGTCCGGGCCGGCTCGGTCACCGTGACCCAGAACGTCAACGGCGCGTCGGTCGCCAGGTGCCTCGACACCCGTGGACCGGACGTACAGGTGTGGGGGTGCAAGGGCGCGGCCACGCAGAAGTGGGCGCTGTACCAGGTGTCCGGTCACGACCCCCAGTACCTCGTCGTCAATCAGGGCAACCACCTCTGCCTGGACGCAGACGCCGGCATGACGGGCCGGAACGGCCAGAAGATCCGGGCCAGGAACTGCGACGGACAGAGCGCCCAGCTGTGGCGGCTCGGTGGCGGCGGAACACTGATCAGCGTCCCGGACGGGTTCTGCCTGGACGCGGAGGCCGAGACCTCCGGCCAGGACGGTCAGAAGGTGCAGGCCTGGGGCTGCGCGGGCAGCGTCAACCAGTCCTGGAACTGGTCCTGACGTCTCGTCGGCCTCAGATGCCGAGGCGGTCCAGCAGCCGCTCGTGGTACACCGCCGGGCCGCCGAAGAGCAGTTGTGAGGACTTGGCCCGCCGGAAGTACAGGTGGGCGGGGTGCTCCCAGGTGAAGCCGATTCCGCCATGGACCTGGATGTTCTCCATGGCCGCGAACACATAGGCCCGTGAGCAGCACGCGTGGGCGACGGCGGCGGCGACCGGGAAGTCGGGTGCACCCTCGGCAGCCGACCGCGCAGCCTCACGGGACGCTGCCTCGGCCAGTTCCACCTGGACGAGCATGTCCGCGCACTTGTGCTTGACGGCCTGGAAGGAACCGATCGGCCGGCCGAACTGATGCCGCGTACGGGCGTATTCGGCGCTCGTCTCCAGACACCTGCGGGCCCCGCCCGCCTGCTCGGCGGCCAGTGCGACCGTGGCGATGTCCAGGACCTTGGCCATGACGCGCCCGCCCGCCCCGTCCGGGCCGACAAGAGTCGCGGGTACGCCGTCGAACGTCAGCCGGGCCATCGCCCGGGTGGCGTCCAGGGTCTCCATCGGTTCGGTCTCCAACCCCGTCGCCTGCCGGTCGACGGCGAACAGCGAGGGGCCGGCGACGGTACGGGCGACGACGAGGAGCAGATCGGCCGTCGTGCCGTCGATGACGAAGGACTTGCGGCCGCTCAGTCGCCAGGCGCCGTCCCCGTCCGGCACGGCGCGTGCGGAGATCAGGGCGGGGTCCCAGGAACCGCTGTCCTCGGCGACCGCGAGGGTGGCCGTGGTGCGGCCGGAGGCGATGCCGGGGAGATGACGTGCGCAGGCCTCGCTGTCGCCCGAGGCCAGCAGGGCCTGGGCGGCCAGGACGACGGTGGCGAAGAACGGCGCGCACAGCAGGGCGCGGCCCATCTCCTCCAGTACGACACCGAGTTCGACCGGGCCGAAGCCGTCACCGCCGTACTCCTCCGGGATCACCAGTCCCGGCAGCCGCAGTTGGCCGGCGGCCTGTGCCCACACCGCCGGGTCGAAGCGCGGTTCGCTCTCCATGAGCTTGCGCACGGCTTCCTCGGGTGACTTGGCTTCGAGGAACTCCCGTACAGAGGCGCGCAGTTCGCGCAGTTCGTTCTCGTCGGCGGTCACGACCGCGCCTCCTTGGTCGTGGCGATCGGCGGTTCCTTGGGCAGGCCGAGGACGCGTTCCGCGAGGATGTTCTTCATGATCTCCTCGGTGCCGCCGAGGATGCGCAACGCCGGTGTGGCCAGGAGGAGTTCGGACCAGGCGTACGTGCCCCACCTGCCGGTGTCGGCGATCACGCGCGGGCCGAGGACGTCGGAGACGAAGTGGGCGGCCCTGGTGAGGTTCTGACCGTACATCAGCTTCGAGACGGACATCTCGGGGCCCGGTGCGACGCCGCCGCGGAGTTTGCGCAGGGCTCGCGTGTTGAGGTGTTCGGTGGCCATGGCGTCCACGAGGAGTTCGGCGAGGCGGGCGCGCAGGGCGCGGTCGTCCCAGGTCCAGGTGGCGCGCATCAGTGCCGAGAGCCGGTCCGGGGAAAGGGCCGCGGCCACCGGGCCCGCGCCCTCGCTGCCGACCGTCGCACGCTCGTTCATCAGGGTGGTCAGGGCGACGGTCCAGCCGCCGTCGATCTCGCCCAGGCGGTGGTCGTCGGGGACGCGTACGTCGGTGAGGAACACCTCGTTGAAGTCCGCGCCGCCGGTCATCTGCCTGAGCGGCCGGACCTCGACACCGGGGGCGTCCATGGGGACCAGGAAGGCGGTGATGCCGCGGTGCTTGGGCGCGTCCGGGTTCGTACGGGCCAGCGCGAGGCCGATCTGGCTGTGCTGGGCGACGGACGTCCACACCTTCTGCCCGTTGAGCACCCAGCTGTCGCCTTCACGCACGGCCTTCGTCGCCACGCTCGCCAGGTCCGATCCCGCGCCGGGCTCGCTGAACAGCTGGCAGGCGATGGCGTCCCCGCGGTACATCGCGGGCAACCAGCGGTCCTTGATGCCTGGTTGGGCGTGGGCGAGGATCGTCGGGCCGATCATGCCCAGGCCGATCACGCTCAGCGTGCCGGTGTCCGCGACGTCGTACTCGGACTCGACGGCGTCGTAGAGCAGGTCGTGTACGGGGGTGAGGCCGCGGCCGCCGTACTCGGGCGGTCCGGTGATCCAGCCGAAGCCGTTCTCGTGGCGGATCCGCTGCCAGTCCCGCGCCCGTCGCACGTGCTCCCGCTCCTCCTCTGGCGGAAGGCTGCTGAAGTACGCCATCGAGTCGTCGCCCTCCCCCCAGCTGAAGGCACTGCGGTCGGGGGCCTTCGGCGCGTGGGCGTCGAGGAAGCGGCGCGCTTCGGCGGCGAAGTCCTGCATGTCATGTTCCATCGGGGGTCCCTTGCGCTCTCAGGTCGAGAGGATCGTTACCGCGGACACGCCCGGCGCGCCGTACAGGTGGGTGTAGCCGACACGTGGCGTGCCGGGGATCTGCCGGGTGCCCGCCGTGCCGCGCAACTGGAGCACGATCTCGTGGATCTGGCGCAGCCCGGAGGCCCCGATGGGCTCGCCGTTGCCGAGGAGGCCGCCGTCGGTGTTGACCGGTAGCCGGCCGCCGATCTCGGTGGCGCCCTCGGCGATGAGGCGTTCCTGTTCGCCGTCCTTGCAGAGGCCGTTCTCCGCCATGTGGATGATCTCCGACCCGGCGTCGGTGTCCTGGAGCTGGGCGACGTCGACGTCCTCGGGTCCGATGCCGGCCCGTTCGTACGCCTCGCGGGCGGCCTCCACGGTCGGGCTGACCACGGGCTCTCCGACGGGGAACGACGGGCTCTGCACCTCGAAGGCGCCGAGCCTGCGGCTGCGCAGTGACGTGGACCGGACCCGTACGGGCGTGGAGGTGTACTTGTGGGCCTGGTCGGCGCGGCACAGCACGAGGGCCGCGGCTCCCTCGTCGGGGCCGCAGTACATGTACTGGCGGAGTGGGTAGTTGAGGACCGGGGAGGCGAGGATCTCCTCCGGTGTGAGGGGGGTTCGGCGCCAGGCCTTCTCGTTTCCGGCCGCGTTGCGGAAGTTCTTCGACGCCACGCGCGCGAGCGTCTCGTGGGAGATGCCGTGGTCGTGCATATAGCGGTTGATCTTCATGCCGAAGAAGTGGGTGGTGAGGAAGAGCCCGGTCTGCCCGTACCAGGAGGGGATGCCGGCCACGGAGGGGTCCGCGGCGAACGCGCCGCGCGGGTGCTTGTCCAGGCCGATGGCGATGGTCAGGTCGTGCTCGCCGGTCTCGATGGCCCGGGCGGCAAGGGCCACCGCCGTACCGGCCGTTGCGCAGCCGTTGAACACGCCGCGCAAGGGAACTCCGGTCAGGCCCAGCTTGCCGACGATCGCGTCCGGGTTCGCGACCTCGAAGCTGCCGACGTAACCGCCCTGGATCTGCGGCCAGGTCACACCCGCGTCGGCGAGCGCCAGCCGTACGGCGTCCGCGCCCATGTCCATGGCGGGCTTGCCGGGAAACCGGCCGAAGGGGTGCAGCCCCACCCCGATGATGACGGCCTCGGTCATGACGCCTCCTCTACGGGATCTGCCTGGGCGAACTCCTCGACAGAAGTGGATTCTTCGACCGCGGTGGACTCTTCGACCGGGGCGAAAGCAAACGTCATGACCTCGGTGCCGTCGTCCCGCACGGCGTAGGGCACGAGCGTCAGCCGCATGTCCTGACCGATCCGCAGCTTCTCCGGGTCGGGCTCGGTGAGACGGGCCTCGACCAGCAGCTCGCCGGCGAGTTCGACGTAACCGACCGCGTACGGCTCGAAGGCTTCGGGGCCGTCATACGGCGGGGACGGCGGGCGGAAGTTCTGGGTCGTGTACGTCCACAGCGTCCCGCGGTCCGCGAGCAGCCGTGTCTTCGACTCGTCGCTCGCGCACCTGACACAGTCCGAGGCCGCCGGGAAACTCACGAGACCGCACGCCGTGCACTCGGAGCCGATGAGCCGGAGGGGTTCGGATGCGGAGGGCGGCCAGGTGAACAGGCCCTCGGCGACCGGTCGTTGCGTTGTCGTCATGTCACGCCCCGTTCCGGTTGCCGAGGGCGTCGGCGTTCGGGGCGGCCTTGGCAACCAGGTTCGGGACGACGGAAGACAGCTCCTCCGGCGTCCACCGGGTCTCGGCACTCGCGCCGGGGCCGTTGACCCAGCCCTCCAGTACGGTGATCCGGTTGCCGACGACGCCGAACACCCTGCCGGTGACCTCGCGCGACGCCGCCGAACCCAGCCACACGACGAGTGGCGAGATGGCCTCCGGGGTCAGGTCCTCGCTCTCGGCGGCCCGCTTCATCATCTCGATGTCCTCGGTCAGCCGGGTGAGCGCGGTGGGCGCGATGGCGTTCACCGTCACGCCGTAGCGGGCGAGTTCGGCCGCGGCGATGACGGTGAGGCTCGCGATACCGGCCTTGGCAGAGCCGTAGTTGGACTGGCCCGGGTTGCCGAAGATGCCGGACGGGGACGTCGTGTTGATCACCCGGGCGTCGTTGTCGTGACCGGACTTGGCCCGTCCCCGCCAGTACGCGGCCGCGTGGTGCAGGGTCGCGAAGCTGCCCTTGAGATGGACGGCGAGCACGCTGTCCCAGTCCTGCTCGGTCATCGACACGATCATCCGGTCGCGGAGGATGCCGGCGTTGTTGACCAGCACGTCGAGGCCGCCGTAGGTGTCCACGGCCTGCTGGACGAGCCGGCCGGCGCCCTCCCAGGTGGAGATGTCGTCCGTGTTGGCCACCGCCTCGCCGCCGGCCGCGACGATCTCGTCGGCCACGGTCTGGGCGGGCCCGGCCGAGGCGCCCCCTCCGTCGCGTGCACCGCCGAGGTCGTTGACCACTACCTTCGCGCCGTGCGCGGCGAACGCCAGGGCGTGCGCCCTGCCGATCCCGTTGCCGGCCCCGGTGACGACCACGACACGGCCGTCGACCACTCCTTCGGACATCCTCAACTCCTTGCTGAATACGGTGAGTCGGCATCGCCGAGCAGTACGCGCGGGTCCTCGCTGCCGCAGGCGCACCTGCCGGTGACGACGCGGCCCGCGATGCCGAGCGGTGTCTCGGGGAGCGGCGAGGCACGCCCCTCCCCCGCCGCGACGGACAGTTGTCCGTCCTCACGCTCGTCGACCCGCCATTCGGCGCCGTTGACGTGCGCGCCGCATCGCTCGGGGCACTCCAGCGCGAGAGCCGGTCCCACGGCGGAGATCAGGGAGGCGGACACGCCCACCCCGCGGAGCATCGGCACGGCCGCGGGCCGGGCCAGTACGACGGACGTCGAGCGGAACATCTCGCCCAGGTCAGCCGCCCCGGCGAGACCTTCCAGGGTCTCCGCCGACAGGCCGATCACCGCGTGCGGATCCAGTTCGCGGTGGAAGACCGAGGTACGGCGATGGTCCCAGCCCATCGCCTCGGCGATGCCGTAAGTGACCTTCAGTTCGCGCAGGGCGCCGATCACCGCGCGCCCCCAGAAACCCTCGAAGCCGGAGGTGGTCAGCAGCGCCCGCTGCCCGGCGGTCAGTCCGTGTTCCCGGAGCCGTGCGGTCACCCAGTCGGTGTCGCGGGCGAGTTCCGCCCAGGTCAGCTCCATGTCCCGCACGCCGTCGGCGGTGGGGAAGCGTACGAGGTAGGCCAGTTCGGGCCGGTCGAGCGTCCTGGCGCGGGCCAGGGTGTCGGCGCGCGCCATCAACTCTTCACCACCCGGGGGAACTTGGCGACGCTGGTCATGGTCTTCAACAGGTCCTCCTCGGTGCGCATGTCGAGCACCGGCTTGACTCCGGTCCGCTCACGCACGGCCTCGCCGAGCCGCCCTGCCAGGGCGTCGACATCCGCGGTGAGACGGGGGTCGTAGCCGACGCGCAGGCGCAGTTCGTCGACCTCGCGGCGGTCCCGGACGATCTGGAACACCCCGGCCACGGTCTCCGGCTGGTCCTCCACCGCCAGCCAGATGTCCCGCAGGACCACGGAACGGCCATGGACCAGCGTCTCGTCACCGCGTCGCCCGGCCACCCACATCCGGGCGTGGGTGCGCCCGCAGCCGCAGCGGTCCCCCGAGAGTCGTACGAGGTCCTCGCTGCGGTAACGGATCAGTGGGGCGGCCCGGTTGTCCAGGTCGGTGGCGACCAGTTCGCCGAGGTCCGTCTCCGGCACGTCACGCCATCCGCCCTGTTCGTCGACCTCGACGCACTCCGCGAAGACGGTGTCCTCCCAGAGGTGGAAGCCGTCGTGCTCCCGGCACTCCCAGGCGGTGCCGGTGTCGGCCGCGCTGGTGTACTCGTAGACGTCGATGCCCCAGTCGTCGCGGATCCGCTCGCGCATCTTGCGGCTGAGGGGCTGTCCGGCGCACGAGGCGCCCTTGAGGGAGGAGAACGCCTCCTTGAGATCCGTCGTCTCGGCGAGGTGCTCCAGCTCCACCATCTGCGGATACATCATCTGCAGGTAGGCCGGCCGGTAGGTGCGCAGGGCCTCGACGACCTCGTGCATCTTCCCCAGCCAGGTGTCCACCTCGATCACCACGGCGCCGAGCGCCTGGTAGCCGGGGTCCATGAGGTTGCGGAAGGTGCCGGGCGGGCTCAGCACCCGGTCCCCGGGCCTGAGGCCGAGCTCCCAGAGGTCCCGCACCTGCGCGGTGACCAGGGGCGGCGCGTCCTCCCAGATCTCGGCGAAGAACTCCGGGTCTCCGGTGGTGCCGGAGCTGGAGGAGACGGAGGTCAGTTCTTCGACGGGCACGCAGAGCAGACCGCCGAAGGGATCTCCGGTACGGGCCCGGTGGGCGCGCACCATGTCCTTGGTGATGAACGGTATGCGCGCCCGGAAGTCCTCCAGGGAGCGGATGTCACGTGGGTGCACCCCGTGCTCGTCCCAGAGCTCGCGGTAGAAGGCGGAGTTGCCGTAGGCGTACTCGACGAGTTCCAGCACCCGTTCTTCCTGCCGGGCCCGCAGCTGGTCGCGGGGCATGGTCTCCACCTGTGGCTCGAAATACCTGTCCCCGGTGTCCCTGTCACCGCCCATGGCGCCTCCTCGCGGCTCGGCTGCCCAGATCTTCCAACTATCAGCGCAATCAGTCAACCAATTCGACTGATTCTCCGGAGACTCTCGCGCTACCGCGATCCATATAGTTAACTATTAGCACCCATTAGACCTTCGGGAGAGCACGGAGAGAGCCCTGTGAAGATCGTTGTCTGCGTGAAGCACGTGCCCGACGCCACGGCGGACCGCACCTTCACCGAGGAGGGGAGCACCGACCGCGAGTCGGTCGACTCCCTGCTGTCCGAACTCGACGAGTACGCCGTCGAGCAGGCCCTGCGGATCGTCGAGTCGGGTGTCGACGCCGAGATCAGCTACCTCACCATCGGCCCCGACGACGCGAAGGACGCCCTGCGCAAGGCGCTCGCCATGGGCGGCGACTCGGCGACGCACGTGAGCGACGAGGACATCGAGGGCAGCGACGCCTTCGGCACCTCACTCGTGCTGGCCAGGGCGATCGAACGGCACGGCTTCGACCTCGTCCTGTGCGGGATGGCCTCGACGGACGGCACCATGGGCGTCGTACCGGCGCTGCTTGCCGAACGACTCGGGGTCCCGGCCGTCACCCATGTCGAGGAGCTGACGGTCGAGGACGGCACGGTCTCCGGCCGCCGCGAGGGAGATTCCGCGACCGTCCGGGTCCAGGGCACGCTTCCCGCCGTCGTGTCGGTGACCGACCGTTCCGGCGACGCCCGCTACCCCTCCTTCAAGGGGATCATGGCCGCGAAGAAGAAGCCCCTGGAGACCCTCGACCTCGCCGACCTCGGCATCGACGCCGGGCAGGTGGGCCGGGCCGGCGCGCGGTCGGCCGTGGACACCGCGACCAGGCGCCCGCCGCGCTCCAAGGGGGAGATCGTCGCCGACGACGGTACGGGCGGCGCCGGACTGGCCGCGTTCCTCACCACCAAGAAGTTCGCCTGACCATCTACCGCACCGCCCCCATCCACCATCCCGGAACCGTTCCAGCAGGAGGAGTACAGCACCGTGGCCGAGATCCTCGTACTCGTCGATCACACCGACGGCGTCGTACGCAAGCCGACCCTCGAACTACTCACCCTGGCACGCCGGTTGGGCGAACCGTCGGCGGTCTTCCTCGGACGGGACGCGGACTCCGCGACCGAGGCGCTCGGCCGGTACGGCGCGCACAAGGTCTACGTCGTGGACGCCCCCGAGGTCGACGAGCTCCTCGTCACCCCGGCCGTGGACGCGCTCACCCAGATCGCCGGGAGCACCGACCCGGCGGCGATCCTGCTGCCCTCGAACCCGGACGGCAAGGAGACCGCCGCGCGGGTCGCGCTCCGCCTGGAGTCGGGGCTGATCACGGACGCCGTCGATGTCGTCGCCGGCGACGACGGCCCGGCCACCGAGCAGTCCGCGTTCGCGGCGACGTACCAGGTGACGGCCCATGTCACCCAGGGCATTCCGGTGATCACGGTCAAGCCGAACGCCGCGGCCCCCGAGCCGTCCCCCGTCACGCCCGAGGTCGAGAAGTGGGACGTCACGTTCGGCCCCGCCTCCGCCACCGCCAAGGTCCTGTCCCGCTCGCCGCGGGAACGTGGCGACCGGCCCGAGCTGACCGAGGCCGACATCGTGGTCTCCGGTGGCCGCGGCGTGAACGGCGCCGAGAACTTCGCGGTCATCGAGCGCGTCGCCGACACCCTGGGCGCGGCCGTCGGCGCATCCCGCGCCGCCGTGGACGCGGGCTGGTACCCGCACAGCCACCAGGTCGGCCAGACGGGCACCCAGGTCTCCCCGCAGCTCTACCTCGCCGCCGGCATCTCGGGGGCGATCCAGCACCGCGCGGGTATGCAGACCTCCAAGACCATCGTCGCGGTCAACAAGGACCAGGACGCCCCCATCTTCGAGCTGGCCGACTACGGCGTCGTGGGAGACCTCTTCCAGGTGCTCCCGCAGCTGGTGGAGGAGATCGAGCGGCGCCGAAGCTGATCTCCACCCCTCCCGGCCTTCCACCCGGAGGCCGATACGATTAAAATCGCTAACTGATTGCATCCATTGACCCGAAGGAGCGCCATGACGAAGATCTGGGTCAACTCGGGGGACTCCCACGTGATGGAACCCGACGACCTCTGGATCAAGGCGCTGCCGCCGCGCCTCGCCGACCGTGCGCCGCGCAGCGAGCGCGGCGACAAGTACGAAGTGCTCTACATCGACGGCGAGCGCATCGACCGCCAGCTGAACGACTTCATGGACGCCATGCGACCGCCGGGCGCCCGCGACCTCGACGTCCGGCTCAAGGACCTGGACCAGGAGGGCGTCTGGGGCCAACTCGCCTTCCCCTCCATGGGGTTCTGGCTGTGCTCGATCACCGAGCGGGAGCTCGCCCGGGAGACCGTGCGGGCCTGGAACGACTGGGCTCACTCCGAGGTCCTCGGGAAGCAGAAGCGCATCATCACCCCCGCCTGCGTCTCGACGACCAACGTCGAGGACGCGGTCGCCGAGGTCGAGCGGGTCGCGGAGATGGGCTTCCAGTCGATCTTCCTGCCGTGCTCCACGCGGCCAGGTGAGGAGTACGCCCTCGACCTGTGGGAGCCGCTGTGGACCGCGGCCGAGCGGGCCGGCGTCGTACTCGGCTTCCACATCGGCACCGGCGGCGAGAACGTCGTCTTCCGCGGACCGGGCGGGGCCGTCGTCAACTACATGGAGACGACCTACCCGGGCATGCGCGTCGTCTCGCACATGGTCGCGGGCGGTGCCCTGGACCGTCACCCCGACCTCAAGATCCTCATCGCGGAGGGCGGCGCCGGCTGGGTGCCGGCCATCGGCGACCGGATGGACGAGGCCTACCGCCAGCACGGCATGTTCGTACGGCCGAAGCTGAGCCGGCTGCCCAGCGAGATCATCAGGCAGCAGGTGTACGCCTCCTTCCAGCACGACAAGAGCTCGGTGGAGATCGTCGAGTCGACGGGCTACCGCAATGTGATGTGGGGCGACGACTACCCGCACCTGGAAGGCACGTACGGTCACACGCAGTCCACACTGCACGAGCTGTTCGACGGTGTGTCCGACGAGATCCGCGAGCGCGTCACGCGCGGCACCTTCAACGAACTGTTCCGTCTGCCCGAGCAGACTCCCCAGGAGGCGGCCGTCTGAGCGGCGTCGGCGGCGCGAGGACTCCGGACGAGACAGTGACCACTCCCCCGCATCCAGAGGACCTGGAACGGCCCGCGCATCCCGATGACCTGGAACAGCCCGCGTATCCAGAGGACCTGGAACAGCCCGGTCTCGTCAGGACCGGGCGGTCGACCTTCGTCCGGCCCATCCGGCCGGAGGACGCCGACCGCCTGGTCGCCTTCGTCGGCGGCCTGTCGCGGGCGACCCTGGCCTACCGCTCGCTCGGCCCGGTGATCCGGGCGCGCGACGACGTGATCCGGCGCGGCGCGTACGTGGACTACCTCAACGAGCTGGCGCTCGTCGCGCTGGCCGGCGACGAGATCGCCGGCCTGGTGCGCTACGTCCGGGACGCCGAGGACCCCGACCACGCGGAGGTCACCTTCACCATCCGGGACGACGACCAGAGCGAGGGATTCGGCAGGCTGCTGCTGGAGCACATCGCCGCTGCCGCCCGCGCCCGGGGCATCCGGGTCCTCAAGGCCGACGTCCTCGCCGACAACACCCGCATGATCAACGTGTTCCTCGGCTCCGGCTACCGGGTCGAGTCCGGGCCGCCCGGCCAGATCATCCACTTCGACATCGCCGTCGACCCGCAGGCCCAGGCGGTCGCCCGGGCCGAGCGCCGCGAGCACACGGCCGTACGACGCTCCCTGCGCCCCCTGCTCGAACCCCGGTCGGTCGCGGTGATCGGCGCCAACCGGCGCCCCCTGACGATCGGCCACGAGATCGTGGCCAACCTGCTGCGAGGCGGTTTCCGCGGCAGCGTGTTCCCCGTCAATCCACGGGCCGAGCAGGTCGCGGGAGCCCGGGCGTATCCGAGCGTCCGGGAGCTGCCCGAGCCGCCGGACCTGGCGCTGATCGCGGTACGGGCCGAGGCGGTGCCCGATGTCGTACGGGAGTGTGCGGAGGCAGGCGTCAAGGCGGTGGTCGTCGTCTCCACCGGCTTCGGGGAGACCGGTGCGGCCGGACGGTCGACCGAGCTGGAGTTGTCCCGGTTCGCCCGCGCCTCCGGGATGCGGCTGGTGGGCCCGAACTGCATGGGCGTGGTCAACACGACGCCCTCGGCGAGGCTGGCCGCGACCTTCTCGCCCGCCCTGCCCACGCCCGGCCGGGTGGCGATGTCCAGCCAGTCCGGGCCGCTGGGGCTCGCGGTACTCGACTTCGCCCGGCGGCTGCGGCTCGGCTTCTCCGGGTTCGTGTCGGTGGGCCATGCCGTGGACGTGTCCACCAACGACCTGCTCCAGTGGTGGGAGGAGGACCCGGAGACCTCGGTGATCCTGCTGCACGTCGAGACCTTCGGCAATCCACGCCGGTTCGCCCGCATCGCCCGCCGGGTCGCGCCGCGCAAGCCGATCATCGCGGTCCACCCGGGTCACGCGCACGCGACGGGCCAGGTGGACTCGGACGTTCCAGGAGGCCCAGGACATCGAGGGGGCCCGGGACGTCGAGCGGATTCGGCTGGGCCTGCGGATCAAGCAGGTCGTGCGGACCCGGCAGGGCATGCGGATCCGGCAGGTCCGTCGGACTCGGCCGTGAGTTCACTGTTCGCCCAGTCCGGGGTGATCCGTACGCGCAGCCTCCAGGAGCTGTTCGACGCGGCGCTCCTGCTCGCCCACCAGCCTCCCCCGCCCGGCAACAGGGTCGCCGTGATCACCAACGCGGGCGGCCCCGCCGCACTGACCGTCGGAGCCTGCGCGGCGAGCGGCCTGCGCGTGCCCCCGCTCGGCGAGCGCACCCGGGAGACGCTCCGCGCGGCCCTCGGTCCCGGGGCGGAGGTCGCCAACCCGGTCGACCTCACGCCCATGGCGACCGCCGCGCACTACCGGCAGGCACTCGACGACGTACTGGCAGATGACGGGATCGACGCCGCCATCGTCCTGTTCATGCCCCCGCTGGCGGACAAGCCGGACGAGGTCGCGGCAGCGATCCTCGACGCGGCCGCGGCCGCGCCCTCCAAACCGGTGGTGGCGAGTTTCCTGGGCGGCGCGGGCGTCGCCGATCTCCTCCACCGGGGCGAACTCGTCGTCCCCACCTACACGTTCCCCGAGTCGGCGGCGGCCTCGCTCGGGCACGCGGCGGCCTATCAGGCGTGGCGCAGTACGCCCGCCGGTGTCATCCCGGATCTCCCCGGAGTCGACACCGACCGGGCCAGGTCGCTGCTCGCCGGCCGCGCTCCCGGGCCCGTACCGGCGCGTATCGCCGCCGAGTTGCTGGACTCGTACGGGATCGCCGTACGGGACACCGAACCGGGCTCCGGCCCGGACGCGTTCCTCTCCGTCGGCGCCGACCCGGTGTTCGGCCCGGTGGTGGCCTTCGGCCTCACCGGGGACTACGCCGACCTGATGGCGGACGTGGCCCACCGGGTGACCCCGCTCAGCGACCGGGACGCCCGGGAGATGGTCCGCTCGCTGCGGGCGGCTCCGCTGCTGGACGGCAGGGTGGGCGGCCCGGGCGTGGACCTCGCGGCGCTGGAGGAGACCGTCCTGCGGATCTCCGCGATGGTCGAGGACCTGCCCGAGATCGAGGCGATGGAGCTGCGTCCGATACGGCTGCTGCCGCCCGGGGACGGGGTCGCCGTCACCCGCGCGACGATCCGGCTCGCTGACGAAACAAGGAAAGGTGACCCCTCGTGAAGGTTGGCATCTACTTCGACATGCGCAATCCCCCGCCCTGGAAGCAGAGTTGGTCCCGGGTCTACGGATTCGCCCTGGAGATGTGCGAGGAGGCGGACCGGCTCGGCATCGACTCGGTCTGGTTCTCCGAACACCACGGCTTCGAGGACGGCTACCTCCCGCAGCCGCTCACCATGGCGGCCGCCGTCGCGGCCCGCACGAAGCGGATCCGCCTCGGTACCGCGGTCATCCCCGCCCCGCTGCACGCGGCCCCCGAGCTCGCCGAACAGGCCGCGCTCGTGGACATCATCAGCGACGGCCGCCTGGACCTCGGGCTCGGCACGGGCTACCGCGTGCCCGAATACCGGCTGTACGACGCCGACTTGACCAAGCGCTACTCCACGACCGACCAGCGGGTGCGGGAGATCCGTGGCCTGTGGGCCGAGTCGCTGGTCACCCCCGGCCCGGTCCAGGACCCGCTGCCGATCTGGCTCGGCTACCAGGGCCCTCAGGGCGCCCGCCGGGCAGGCAGGCTGGGCACCGGGCTGCTCTCGCTCAACCCCGCGCTGCTGGAGCCGTACCGGGAAGGGCTCGCCGAGAGCGGCTACGACGTGTCGAAGGGCCGGATGCAGGGTTCGTTCACCACGTTCGTCACCGAGGACCCGGAGGGCGACTGGCCGGTCGTCCGCAAGCATCTCTCCTACCAGTGGGACAGCTACCGCCGGTACATGGTGGAGGGGACCGACCAGCCCGCCCCCCGTCCGATCAACCCCGAGAAGTGGCGGGAGACGGGGCTGAGCGCGACCGGCGTCGGTCAGTTCCTGTACGGCACACCGCAGGACACCGCCGACGCCATCAAGGAGTACGTGGCCGGCCTGCCGGTCGAAGGGGTGTTCCTGTGGGCCTCGCTGGCCGGGATGCCCGAGGAGATGGTCGCCCGCCAGGTCCAGCTCATCGCCGGGAAGCTGCGCCCGCTGCTTGCCGATGTCTGACACGAGGAGTTCCGCCATGCCGACGACGGGAACCGGAGAGACCGACGCGCCGACGCCGAACGGGCACTGGGCGGCCTCGGGCCTGCCGGAGCCGCCCCGGACCGCCGGGGGCGTGACCCTCTGCGGCGGGTGCCGCGTCCTCGGTTCCTGCCGGCTCGGCGTGGAGCGCGAACGGCTCGACGAGGACGGTGTGGCGAGGTTCGAGCTGAGCTGTCCGCGTTCCCACGAGGGCGGCCCCGATGTCGCTCATGGCGGCTGGACGGCAGCGGTCCTGGACGACTGCCTCGGCCATCTCCCGTTGCTGCACGGCGTGATGAGCGTGACGGCCGAGCTGACGGTGAGCTTCGTCAAGCCGGTGCCGGTGGAACGGCCCCTGGAGCTGCGGGTGTGGGCCGACCGGCGGGAGGGCTCACGCTGGTACATCGCGGGCGAGATGACACTGTCGCCGGGCGGAGCCGTACTGGCCCGCGCCTCCGGAGTCTGGGTGACACGCGACCACCGCCACTACGCGCGGCACGCGCAGTGGCTGGCCGGACAGGGCGGGGACGCCGAACAGCGGTGACCGTCCGCCGGCAGTGCATGCCGCGGGCCGGTGAGACCGACGGCCCCTGCCAAGGACGGACGCTGTGGGCGAATCCGCAGCCGAGAACCAAGTGTGCGCACAGTCCCAGCGACACGCCGTAAGCGCGGCGTGTCGCTGGGACTCTCGCACCACTTGTCGGCCGTCCGCCGGATTCGCCCACCGCGTCCGGGGACTGCAGGGGCGGTCGGGTCAGTAGACGTCAGTAGGACCGCAGGCCCATGCTGCGGGCGATCCCGTTGCGCTGGATCTGGCTGGTCCCGCCGGAGATGGTGGCGACGATCGACTCGCGGTAGCGGAAGCTCATCACGCTCTCGGTCGAGAACCCGTGCCCCGCGCAGACCTGCATGCCGAGCCGGGCGGCGGCCACGTACGTCTCCGAGCCCTTCAGCTTCGCCATCGAGCCCTCACGCGTGCACGGCTTGCCCTGCGCGAGCAGCCAGGCGGCGCGGTACGCGAGCAGCCGGGCGGAGTCGATCTCGGTCTGCAGATCGGCCATCGCGTGGGCGAGTGCCTGGAAGTTCCCGATCGGACGGCCGAAGGCGTGCCGGGTGCGCGCGTACTCCAGCATCTCGTCCAACGTCGCCTGTGCGGCGCCCAGATACCCTCCGCTGATGATCACCTTCTCCAGTTCGATGTTGGAGAGCATGACCTTCCAGCCCTCGTCACGCGGCCCGACGAGGTTCTCCTTCGGTACGAGGGCGTCGTTGAAGAAGACCTCGTTGGTGCCCAGGATGTGCCGGGCCAGTGTGGGTGTGCGGCGTACTTCGACGCCGTCGGTCGCGGGGTCGACGAGCAGCAGGCTGATGCCGCCGTGCTTGGGTTCGCGGGGCCCCGTGCGCACATAGGTCGCGATGGTCGTGTCGGGCAGCCCGCCGCCCGTACACCATGCCTTCTGGCCGCGGACGAGGAAGTGGTCGCCGTGGTCCTCCGCGGTGGTGCGCAGCGCGGCGGCGTCGGAGCCGCTGTCCGGCTCGCTGAGGCCGACGGCGAGCCGGTGGCGTCCGGTCATGACCTGCTTGCGGATGAAGTCGCGCTGCGCCTCGTCGCCCCACCGGAACACGGTGATTCCCGGGATGAGTACGCCGATGTAGCACATGGCGACGTCGAAACTGGCCCGCCCGAGCTCCTCCGCGATCAGGACGAGTTCGAGCGGTCCCCCGCCGTCGCCGCCCTCCTCCTCGCTGAACGGCAGCGAGAACCACCCGAGTTCGGTCATGCCCCGGAACAGCTCGGGCGGCACGACGCCCTCCTCGTCCCACTGTTTCGCCTTCTCGGCCGGGCACACATCGGCGACGAACTGCCGTGCCGTCGCGCGCAACATGTCCTGCTCGTCGGTCAGCCCGAAGTCCACGGCCACTCCTCGCCACCACTAGCCTATTCATCTACCTAATTATTCTATGTTAGCGGATGAGGAGGGGGACGGGTACTCACGGACGAGGGCTGTGTCGACTGCTGACAGTTCCGCCCTCCGCCCGGCAAGATCGCAGGCATGGCATTACACGCGAACCAGGCCCGCGCCCGATCCTTCGACACCGTTGCCGCGCAGTACGCAGTCACCCGCCCCGACTATCCACCAGCCCTCTTCGACGCCGTGGAGGAGCTCGCCGGCCGACCACTGGCGGGCGCCGACGTGCTGGACCGCGGGGCCGGCACCGGAATCGCCACCCGGCTGCTGCGCGAGCGGGGCGCCCGGGTCGTCGCGATGGAGCCGGGCGCCGGCATGGCCGCGGAGCTGCGACGGGCCGAGCCCGAGGTTCCGCTGGTGCGGGGCGAGGGGAACCGCCTGCCCTTCGCCGTCGGCAGTCTCGACGTGATCGCCTACGCGCAGGCCTGGCACTGGACCGACCCGGCCCTCTCCGTCCCCGAGGCGTTGCGCGCACTGCGCCCCCACGGCGTACTGGCCCTGTGGTGGAACCAGGCCGACATCAGCGTCCCTTGGGTCGCGGCGGAGGAGGAACGGCTCGCGCCCTTCACCCGCGGCTTCCCGACGACGGTGGCCAATCTGTTCGCCCCGTTTCCGGTCCGGGTCGCCACCCGAGAGATCGCCTGGTCGCGCCGGATCACCGTCGAGGAGCACATCCGCAACCTCGGCACGCACTCGCATTTCGTGGTCATGGACCCCGCCGAGCGGGCCGGACTCCTCGGCGCGAACCGCACCGCGCCGGCGCGGCTCTTCGCCGACGGCGAGCTCGACGAGCCGTACCTGTGCGGCCTGACCGTCGTGCGACCGGCCACCTCTCAGGCCTGACCAGAGCCTGGAACCCCAGGGCACGAAGGCAGCCCCACGCACCGCGGCGGTCACGCCCGGACCGCAAAGTAAGGTAAGCCTAACGTCGAATGATGTTCCATACGCAACTGCTCGCTGAACGTACGCACGTTGGGAGTCGACCTTGCCGCACACGATCGATACCGCCGGGAACGGGCCGGACGCGGCGACCGAGGAGGGCTGGGTCGAGCTGGGGTCGAGCGCCGAGCTGCGTGAACTGCTGGGCGAGCCCTGGCCCATAGTGATCGAGAAGGTTCACGACCAACTCACCGACAAGGACCGGGACATACTGGCCCGCTCGCCCTTCTGCCTGCTGGCCACCTCCGACGCACGCGGCAACTGTGACGTCTCACCTCGCGGAGACGCCCCGGGCTTCACGTACGTCATCGACTCCGGCACGCTCGCACTGCCCGACCGGCCGGGCAACCGGCGGGGCGACAGCTTCCACAACATCCTCGACAACCCGCACGCCGGCCTGCTGTACCTGATACCCGGCAGCAAAGAAGTCCTGCGGGTCAACGGCCGGGCCCGCATCCTCACCGATGCCCCGTTCTTCGACGCCATGAAGCTGGACGACCAGCGCCCCACGCTGGCCCTGGTCCTGGAGATCGACGAGATCTACCTGCACTGCCCGCAGTCGCTGCGCCGCTCGGGCGTGTGGAATCCGGCGTCGTGGCAGACCGGCTGAGCCGGTACCGAGACACCCCCTTCAAGATCAATTTAGGTTAGGCTAACCTTCACCGCGTGAGATCTGGTGAAGAGGCAGCCGACACCCCTCGTCTGCGCGGTCATGAACTGTCGGCCACGGGTGTGACCGTGTCGTACGACGGCGTCGACGTCGTACACGACGCCGAGGTCACGCTCCGGCCCGGCGAGGTGACCGTTCTGGTCGGCCCCAACGGCAGCGGCAAGTCGACGCTCCTGCGGACGATCGCCCGGTTGCAGCGGGGCCGCCACGCCACGCTCAGGATCGACGGCGACACCGACGGCCTCGCCCTGAGCGCCCGTGAGTTCGCACGCCACGTCGCCCTGCTCACCCAGGGCCGCCCCACGCCCAGCGGACTGACCGTGCGGGACGTGGTCGAGTTCGGCCGCTACCCGTACCGGGGCCGCTTCGGCCGGCCCGATCCGGACGCGTCGGCCGCGGTCGACCGGGCGCTCGCCCTGACCGGTGTCACGGACCTCGCCGACCGGGGCGCCGACCAGATGTCCGGCGGTCAGTTGCAGCGGGTGTGGCTCGCCGGTTGCCTCGCCCAGGAGACCGGCGTACTGCTGCTGGACGAGCCGACCACCTATCTCGACCTGCGCTACCAGGTCGAACTCCTCGACCTCATCCGCGACCTGGCCGACGACCACGGGATCGCCGTCGGCGTCGTCCTGCACGACCTCGACCAGGCGGCGGCCGTCGCCGACCGGATCGCGCTGCTCGAAGCGGGCCGGATCGTCGCCGACGGCCTGCCCGAGGACGTCCTCACGCCGGAACGCCTGACCACCGTCTACGGCATCCGGATCGACGTCGACACAGACCCCCTCACCGGCCGACTGCGCACCCGCCCGATCGGCCGCCACCACACACGAATCACTCGAACCGAAAGGCTCGGCACCACCTCATGAGACGCCTCCTGCTCACCGCGGCCGCCACCACCGCCGCCGCACTCGCCCTTGCCGCCTGCGGCACCACCGAGCCCGTCGCGGACAAGTCCGAGAAGAAGTCGGAGGCCATCACCCTCACCGACGGCACCGGCGCGAAGCTCAAGCTCGACGGCCCGGCCACCAAGGTCGTCGCCACCGAGTGGAACGAGGTCGAGAGCCTCATCACCCTCGGTGTCGACCCCGTGGGCGTCGCCGACGTCAAGGGCTACAAGACCTGGGACACCGCCGTCCCGCTGAAGAACGAGCCGAAGGACATCGGCACGCGCGGCGAGCCGAGCATGGACACCGTCGCCGCCCTCTCCCCCGACCTCATCGTGGCCTCCTCCGACCTGCCGCCCGCGGCCGTGAAGCAACTGCGGAAGATCGCCCCGGTGCTGGGCATCAAGTCCGCCGACGCCTCGGACCAGGTCGGTCAGATGCTGGAGAACCTCGATCTCATCGCCAAGGCCACCGGCACCACGGACAAGGCCAGGACGGCCCGTGCGAACTTCGAGGCCAAGGTCACCGAGGGCAAAAAGGCCCTGGCCGACGCCGGTCTCGACGGCACGGACCTCGCCTTCGCCGACGGCTACGTCACCTCCAACCAGGTCTCCCTGCGCCCGTACACCAGCGGCTCGCTCATCGGTGCCGTCAACGAGCGGATCGGCCTGAAGAACGCCTGGAAGATCAAGGGCGACGCCGCCTACGGCCTCGGGACCACCGACGTCGAAGGCCTCACCGGTCTGCCCAAGGACGTCCAGTTCGCCTACATAGGCAACGACGGCGACAAGGGCAGCACGCCCTTCACCGGCGCGCTCGCGAAGAACGCCGTATGGAAGTCCCTGCCCTTCGTGAAGGCCGACAAGGTGCACCGACTGCCCGACGGCATCTGGATGTTCGGCGGTCCCGAGTCGATGGAGGCGTACATCGACGCCGTCGTCGACGCGCTGACCAAGTAGACGACCCGGAAAGAACTGTCGAAGCAGACGAAGCCATGACCGTCACCGCAACGCCCCCCGCCGTCACCGGTCCGCCGACGGCCGCGTCCCGGACGGGCGCGGCCGCGGTGGCGGCCGGGCTCGTCATCCTGGTCGCCGTCCTCGCCGTCGTCGACATCACCCAGGGCACCGCAGCCGTCGGACCGGCCGAGGTGTTCAAGGCCCTGACCGGGCAGGCCGATCCGTCCGACGCGTCCGTCGTGATCGCCTCCCGGCTGCCGCGGATGACCGCCGGCATCCTGGTCGGCGTCATCCTCGGCGTGGCGGGCGCCGTGCTGCAGGCCGTCAGCCGCAACGTGCTCGCCGCTCCCGACACCCTCGCGGTGAACGCCGGTTCGTATCTGGCGCTCGGGCTGGTCGGCGCCACCGGCGTCTCGCTCCCGCTGCTCGCCTCCTCCGGGGTCGCCTTCGCCGGCGGGCTCCTGGCCGCGGCCGTCGTACTCGCCCTGTCAGGCCTCGGTACGGGCACCGTACGACTGGTCCTCGCCGGCACCGCGCTGGCGCTGGGCCTGACCTCCATGACGGAGAGCCTGCTCCTGCTGTTCCCCGAGCAGACCGAGGGCCTCTACCAGTGGAACCAGGGCAGCATCAGCCAGAACGGCTTCGACGGCGTCCTGCAGCTGCTGCCCGTCGCCCTGGTCGGAGTCGTCGGCCTGCTGCTGACCGCCCGTCGGGTCGACGCACTCGCCCTCGGTGACGACGCCGCGCGCGGACTGGGCGTCCCGGTCCGCGCCACCCGCGTCACCGTGGTCGTACTGGCGACGCTGCTGTCCGCGGCGGCGGTCACGCTCGCCGGGCCCATCGGCTTCGTCGGCCTGTGCGCACCGGCCCTGGTGCGTCCGCTCGCCCGCCGGTTCCGGGGACTTGTCCGCACTCGTACGAACCTGCCCGTGGCCGGCGTGGTCGGCGCTGGGCTCGTCCTCGGGTCGGACGTGCTGCTGCGGGCTCTCGTACCTTCGGACACGGCGGTCGCCGTCCCCACCGGCGTCGTCACCAGCCTCATCGGCGCCGTGTTCCTGGTGGTGATGGCCCTGCGGCTGCGGGACACGGCCGGAGCCGAGGCACCGGACCGGTTTCGCATCCCCAGCCGGACGGCGTTCCTGGTCACGCTGGCCGCCCTCGTCGCCGTGGTCGTCGGCGTCACGATCGCCGGCGCGCTGCTGGGCGACAGCAAGCTCCTGCTCGGCGACGTCGTGAACTGGGCGCAGGGGCGGGCCGGTCGGACCGTGTCCTTCGTCCTCGACACCCGGATGCCCCGGGTGCTCGCGGCCCTGTGCGCGGGCGCGGCGCTCGCCCTGGCAGGCACGCTGGTGCAGGCCGTGACCCGCAACCCGCTCGCGGAGCCGGGGGTGCTGGGGGTGTCCGGCGGAGCCGCGCTGGGCGCCGTACTCCTAGTCACCACCGTGCCCGTCGCCGGCACCTGGAGTGTCGCGGGGGCCGCGTTCGCGGGCGCCGCGGTGACTTCTGTCATCGTCTTCGGGCTCGCCGCCCGGGGCGGCTACCAGCAGAACCGGCTGGTCCTCGTCGGTATCGGCATGGCCGCCGGTACGACGGCACTGGTCAGCCTGCTCATCGTGCTCACCGACCCGTTCAACGCCACCAAGGCGCTGACCTGGCTGTCCGGTTCGACGTACGGCCGGACCATGCCGGACGTCCTGCCCGTCGCGCTCGTGCTGGTGATGGGCCTTGTCGTCGCGGTCGCCCGGCGCACCGAGCTGGACCTCATCTCGCTGGACGCGGACACACCGCGGCTCCTCGGTCTGCGGCTGTCCCCGGCCAGGCTCGGCTTCCTGGTGGTGAGCGTCCTGCTCAGCGCGACCGCCGTCGCCTCGGCCGGCACCATCGGCTTCGTAGGCCTGGTGGCCCCGCACGCGGCACGTGCCCTCGTGGGCCGACGGCACGTACGGGTGGTGCCGGTCGCCGTCCTTCTCGGCGCCGCGCTCGTCTGCACGGCCGACCTCCTCGGCCGGACGGTCATCGCCCCCGCCCAACTGGGCGCCGGCCTGATGACGGCGGTCATCGGCACGCCGTACTTCCTGTATCTGCTGGTACGCAGCCGGCGCTAGCGCCGCCGGACCGCGTCCTCACGGTGTCCAGCGCGGTGGACGGGGCTGGGCAGCGTCCGGGCCTGCGTGAAAAGCTCACTCCGGGTGGCGCCGGACGATCACGGACGGCGCCCGCCGTAATAGACAGGCACGACGAGAGGTGGCGGCATGCGCATCGGACTGCTCGGTACTGGGCCCTGGGCCGACATGGCTCACGCTCCCGCCTTGAGCGGGCATCCCGAACTGGACTTCGTGGGCGTGTGGGGCAGGCGTGCCGACGCGGCCAAGGCCCTGGCCGACCGTCATGGGACGCGCGCGTACGAGGATGTCGACGCCCTCCTCGCCGAGGTGGACGCCGTCGCCGTCGCCCTGCCACCGTCCGTGCAGGCCCCGCTCGCGGCGCGCGCCGCGCGGGCGAACTGCCATCTGCTGCTCGACAAGCCTCTCGCGGCGACCGTGGAGGAGGGACGCGCCGTCGTCGAGGCGGTCGAGAAGGCGGGCGTCGCCTCGGTCGTCTTCTTCACCAGCCGCTTCCAGCCCGAGATCCAGGCCTGGATCGCCGAACAGGCCGCTACGGAGGGCTGGTTCACGGCCCGCGCGGAGTGGCTCGGCGCCGTGTTCACCAGTGACAGCCCGTTCGCCGCGTCGCCGTGGCGGCAGGAGAAGGGCGGCCTCTGGGACGTCGGCCCGCACGCCCTGTCCGTGCTGATGCCGGTTCTCGGCGATGTCGAGCGGGTGGCCGCCGCCGCGCGGGGCCCCAAGGACACCGTGCACCTCGTGCTCCACCACGCCGGCGGGGCGTCGAGCACCCTGACTCTCAGCCTGACCGCCCCGCCCGCGGCCGCCGGGGCCGCCGTCGAGCTGCGCGGCAAGGCCGGGGTGACCGTCCTGCCCGGGTCCGCCGAAGGGGCGGTCGAGGCGCTCACCCGGGCTGCCGACGCCCTCCTCGAAGCCGCCCGCACCGGCCGCCCGCATCCGTGCGACGCCGCCTTCGGCCTGCGGGTGACGGAGATCCTCACCGATGCCGAATCCCAGCTCGACACCGCCCCCCAGGTGCGCTGAGCGCACTACGGACCTGAATTCTCCGGCGTGTGCCTAACTCCCGGCACACGCCGGAGCGTCCGCGTCGAGCGACAACGGGCTGCCCTTGGGCACCAGGTAGGTGACGTACAACTCGACCGGCTCGGTCCCGAGGTTGCGGCCGACGTGGACGTGACGGGACCCGGCCGGCTCGATGAACGAGGTGCCCGTGTGGCTGACCTCCACCGAGCAGTCCTGCAACGTGCGGGTGAGCGTGCCCGACTTGACGACGGCGATGAGCTGACCCGGGTGGTAGTGCCAGCCGGTCGTGCCGCCCGGCGCGATGGTGATGGACCGGACGATGACGTCCGTACGCCCCTTGGCCTTGACCTTCAGTGTTCCGGCCGAGGTGCCCTGGGCGAGGATCGTGCCGGTGACCCCGCTGCCGGGAGTGGCGAGCGCGGACGTCGAGCCGAAGACCAGTGCGACCGCGCAGCCGGTCATGACGAACGTTCTGCGGACCTTGCCCAGCCGAGACGTGCTGCTCACGGGAATCCCCCTCCGGATCGGCCAACTCGTCGGCCCTTACGCCGACTTGGGCCCGAAAAGCTCACTGCCCCCGTGCATCGCCGTCCACACACGAGTGGCCCGGATCTCTCCGGGCCACTCGTGTGCCCGCCGGGCGGCTTGCGTCCCCGCCGGGCATCGTACGCTCGCGCCCCTCGCGTCACCCGGTCTCGGTGCGCTCCCGGATCTGCTCCGGGGTCAGGTACGCGTTCGCGTGCTCGAAGTCCCGCAGCTTCGCGGACGAACGGGACAGCAGTCCGGTGCCCACGAAGTCGTGACCGGCCACCGCGTTCAGCGCCCAGTTCGTCGCCACCCGGACCTTCGCCACATTGGTGCGAAGCGCCGACCAGTGATAGCCGCGGGCGACGACCTGGGCGGGCAGGCCGCGCAGCTCGAACCCGAGCGGCTTGGACACGGCGTCGAGGCCACCGAGGTCCACGACCAGTCCCAGATCATTGTGGACGTACGGGGTCATCCGCTGCCCGCGCAGCGACGCGATGACGTTGTCGGCGACGTGCTTGCCCTGGCGCATCGCGTGCTGAGCGGTCGGCGGGCAGACGGCGCCCTCCGTGTCCTTGGCCTCGTCCGGTACGGCGGCGGCGTCGCCGAGCGCGAAGACGCCGTCGTGGCCGGGCAGGGACATCTCCGAAGTGACCGCGAGCCGCCCCTTGACCGTCTCGGTGCCCAGGGTGGCCATGAGCGGGCTCGCCGCGACTCCGGCGGTCCAGATCAGCGTATGGGTCGGCACCACCCGGCCGTCGGTGAAGGTGACCTCGTCGGGGCCCGCCTTCGCGATGGAGACGCCCAGCGAGATGTCGATGCCCCGCTTGCGCAGGATCTCCTGGGCGCTGCGGCCGAGCTTGTCACCCAGTTCGGGCATGAGCTTCGGTGCGATGTCGATCAGGTGCCACTTGATCAGCTTCGGGTCGAGCCTCGGGTAGCGCTTGACGGCGTTGTGCGTCAGGCGTCGCAGGCACGCGGCGGTCTCCGTACCGGCGTAGCCGCCGCCGACCACCACGAACTGCAGCCGCGCCGCCCGCTCGGCCTCGTCCTGGCTGGCGTCGGCGAGGTCGAGCTGCGAGATGACGTGGTCACGGAGGTACGCGGCCTCGGCGAGCGTCTTCATGCCGCGGGCGTTGTCCGTGAGGCCCGGGATGTCGAAGGTGCGCGTGACACTGCCCGGCGCCAGCACGATGTGGTCGTACCGCTCGTTCACGATCTCGCCCGTGATCTTGCGGACGACGCAGACCTTGGCCTTCAGATCCACACCGATGGCACCACCCGGGATGATGCGGGTGCGGTACTTACGGCTGCGGCGCAGCGACACGGCGATCGACTGCGGGGTCAGCACTCCGGAGGCGACCTGTGGGAGCAGCGGTAGGTAGAGCTGGTAGGAGACCGGTGTCACCAGCGCCACGTCGGCCTCGTCGGATCCGAGTTTGCGCTCCAGGCGCCGGACGCACCCGACTCCCGCGAAGCCCGCTCCCACCACCAGGATCTTCGGTCGTACCACGATGTCCATCCCTTCACCGGCCGCGCACGTTCTGACTTCCCACGGTCCCTCTGCCCCCTGAGTCCCCCCTTCGCACGTGGTGATCCCCCGATGAGGCGAGCGGACCGCACTCCGCCCGGAAGGTCCGTCAGTGCCCGTGCCCCTTGCTCAGGCTCCGCAGCACGGCACGTGCCATGGCCGCCTCGCCCTTGGCGTTGGGGTGGGCCGGGGCCGCGGGCGAGGCCGGTTGCAGCGGTTCGACCCAGCGGACGTCCGGGGCCTTGCACATGTCGTGCCCGATCGTGGGTCCGTACGTGTCAACGTATTCGGCACCGTTCAACCGCGCCACCACGCGCATCATCAGGTTGAGGCGCTTGCCGGTGTCGCGCAGATAGGGGAAGTCCTTCGCCGCGAACGGCACCGAGGGGTAGCAGCCGCTGCCGTCGTCCGGCAGGAGAACGGGGTAGCCGACGACGAGCACGCGGGCGTGCGGCGCCCTGGCGTGGACGGCCCGCAGCACGCGGGTGATCTTGGGTGCCGTGTCGAGGATCCTCAGCGCCAGCTGATCGACCCCGGAGGACGTGAAGTGACGCCGGCACGGGTCCCCCGTGAGGTCCTGCGAACTCAGCTGGACGCAGGTGCCGATGATGGAGCTGAACCCGATGTCGTTGCCGCCGATCTGGACGGTCACCAGGTCGGTGTCCCGCTGGACGGCGTTGAGCTGCGGAGGGTTGGTCCCCTGTGCCTTCCACATCTGCTCGGTCGTGGCGCCTCCGCAGCTCACGTCCTTGAACGTGGACGTTCTGCGCTCCGCGGCGACGAGTGAGGGGTAGTTGTGGTCGGAGCGGGCGCAGTTCGCGTCCACCTGCGTCGGGATCCCCGGTCCCGAGGTGTAGGAGTCCCCGAGCGAGACGTAGTCCGTGCCCCGGCCGTGACCGTGGCCGCCACCGTGCGCCGCGACGGGTGCCGCGGACGCGACGACGAGGGCGCAGCCGCTGACCGCCGCTCCCACGGCGGTCGCCCGTCGGCGGTTCGTTGCCGTGCTGCCGTGCTGGGTGCGACGGTTCTTCAAGGTTGCCCCCTGGGTCCGGTACCGCGGCCGGGCCGCCGACGGCGCGCCCTTGCACGGTGACTGAACTTGTATACCGGCCAGTTCGCCCTCAGGACAGAGGCGCGTAGGACGCAGGAGGAACGGGTTCACGCCGTGGATCAGCTTCGGCGTGACCACTTGGCCGCCATCTCCGCGGAGCCGCCGACTCCAGGGGGCGAAGTCGGCGGCAGCGGCTGTCAGACGCCGAACTCCGTGGGTGACAGACCGAGGGCGGCGCAGGCGTCACGAATGGCGTACTGCTCGGTCTGGTCGAAGTGCCCGTCGGCGCCCGCGACCACGATGCCGGTCTGGATGACCGCGCGGGCCTCCACCGGCTTCTTGGCCGCCTTGGCGATCTCCCGCAGCGCTTCGGCCTTGCCCAGCTCGAAGTTGGCGATGAGCTGGTCCAGATGCTTGTTGAAGCGCTGGCGGAGCTGGTCCGCCGGGAAGTTCTGCAGAACCTCGTTGGAGACGATCAGCTCCTCGACACGCTGCCTCTCCGCCTGCTCCACGTGTCCGTCGGCCGCGGCCACGAGCGCGCACATGGCCATGCTGGCGTCCCGGTAGGCGCCGCTCTTGAGCTCGGTCTTGACCGACGCGAGCTGGGACTTGAGCAGCCCGACCAGCTTGGCCTTGGAGCCGCCGGAGCCGCCGGAGGACGAACCGGGCGCGTGGCCACCGCTCTGGCCCTGTCCATAGGGCGCCTGACCCTGCCCGTAGGGGGCCTGGCCCTGCCCGTAGGGAGCGTGCCCCTGTCCGCCTGATCCCCTGGCACTCTGGGACTGCTGGAGGTTCTTGGCCTGGTCCTTGAGCCGGTCCCACATCGCCACTACTGCCACCTCGGCTTCTGCTGTTGCCTGTACGGTCCTGATCATCGGTCGCGCTGGTTCACGCCCCGCGACAAGTGAACGCTCCTCACAGCCACCAGGGTTCCCGAATGGCAAAGGCAACGTAAAGCAATCCTCGTCGGCGGCCTCTTCCACGGGCCGCGCAGGTCCGTGGTGTGATGGCGTCGTGAGTCGGGCCGCAGAAGAGAGCAACCGTCGCGTGCTCCGGGCACGGGACGCGATGGACCGCGGCTACGCGCAGCCGCTGGACGTCCCGGCCCTGGCCCGGATCGCCCATGTGTCCCAGGCGCACTTCACACGCACCTTCCGGGCCACGTTCGGCGAGACACCGCACCGCTATCTGCAGCGCCGCCGGGTCGAGCGTGCGATGTTCCTGTTGCGGGAGACCGACGGCAGCGTGACGGACATCTGCTTCCAGGTGGGTTTCGGCAGCCCGGGAACCTTCAGCCGCACGTTCCGCGACATCGTCGGTCTGTCGCCGAGGGCATACCGACGGGAAGCGGTGGCCGCGCCCGTACCGACGTGTTTCACGATGGCGTGGACGCGTCCGAGCGGCTGACCGTCCGCACGACCCGTAGCGTCCCGTCGACTGAGCAGTTTTGGATAAGTTTTCGTCCGGCCGGCTCGATAGCGTGACGAACATGTTCACCGCTATCACGCACTCACAGATCTACGTCCTCGACCAGGACGAGGCCCTCGACTTCTACGTGGGCAAGCTCGGCCTTGAGGTCAACGCCGACGTGCCCCTGGGCTTCATGCGCTGGCTGACCGTCAGCGTCCCCGGTCACCCCGACCGCCAGATCCTGCTGGAGAGGCCGGGACCTCCGGCACTGTCCGAGGAGACGGCGCAGCAGGTGCGGGAGCTGTTGACCAAGGGGGCGATGGGCGGCCACCTCATCTTCACCACCGACGACTGCCGCAAGACGTACGAGAAACTCCTGGGCCGGGGCGTCGAGTTCACCGAGGAACCCACCGAGCGCCCGTACGGAATCGACTGCGGACTCCGCGACCCCTTCGGCAACAGCATCCGCTTCACCCAGTTGAAGGAGCAGGACTCCTGACAGCGGTGTCGGCGCCCGGCCGGTCGTGGCCGACGGCCCCGGGCCGCGTCTCCGTCAGGCTGTTATCTGGGCCGTTTTGCCGGATCCGTGCAGGACCGAATCGCCCCGCAGCCGCACAAAGGCAAGGCCCAGGGCGATGGCCTGGAGTACGCCGCACACCAGGATGGCGTGCTGGAGCGCCGACAACGGTGTCAGAGCAACCACGATTCCCGCGACCGGGAAGGGCAACAGCAGGAGCAGGATGGTCAGGGAGAGGGTGCTTCCGAAGGCGGCCGGGGGTATGAGGAGTGAGCGCAGTGTGCGCAGCACGACGGTCAGGCCGCCGTCCGCGGCCATGAAGAGCGCCATGACCAGGACGTACGAGATGTAGGTGGGCGCCTGGGACAGGGCGAGACAAGCCGCGGCCGCGACGGTGGAACAGACGACGCCGACTCCCCACAGGCCGAGCCGGTTGAGCGCGATTCGGCAGGCCGCGACGGCGATCAGGGTGGAGGCCGCTGCCACCGACCAGAGCGTGCCCACGGCCGCCGAGGTCAGTCCGAAGCGCTCGATCACGATGATCGGGCTGGCGGCCTGCAGCAGCCCGAGCGCGAGGTTGGAGACGACCAGCCCGGCCACGAGCCAGCTCAGCACCGGCAGCGAACTCAGCGTGTGCCAGCCGGTCTTGAGCCCCGCTTCCCGTCGCACACCGTTCTTCGCCGAGGCCCGCAGCGGTGTCGGCGGGGTCTGCAGGGCGAGACAGGCCGCGAGGACGGACAACACCCCGAGGACGACGAGCATATGGCTCGGCCCGGCGAGCAGAAGCACACCCCCCAGCGCGGGCCCGGTGAGCGTGGCGGTCTGGTCGATCCCGATCAGCACGGCCTGCACCTTGTGCGCCTGGCCTGCCGTTCGCCGGCTGACGATCGCGCCCACGGCTTCGTTGGCGATGAAACTGAACTGTGTCAGGGCACCTGTTCCGGCGGCCAGCGCCATCACGGTGACCGTTTCGGCCGTCCCGCTCGGAAGCATGAACAGGGCGACGCCTCCCGCCGCCACGAGCAGCGCCCGTGCCAGGGAGGCGAGGAAGAACACGATCGCGGCCCCACGCCGGTCGACCAGGTCGCCCGCCAGGCCGAAGGCCGCCACCCGCGGTATCCATTCCAGAGCGAAGGCCAGCCCCGTCAGAGACGCGGACTTGGTCGTGGCCAGTACCAGGAGCGGCATGGCGTAGGTGCACATGGAGAAGGCGAGCGCGTCGAAGGCTCTGGGTGCGTATACCCGGCGGAGCAGGCTGCCTTGGGGAATGGCGGCGTGCCGACCGGCCGGTTGGCCCTCGTAAACGGAGATGGTCACGGAGTGGGGTGCTTTCAGTCAGCGCTGGCATAACGAAGGAGAGGGCCGACCTGGCGGCCCGTCGTACGAAGGACCCGGTCGATGGTTCTTGGCCCGAAGCCGGAAGGTATGTGCCGCGGCCGTCTCTACAGGGCGGCGTCCGGCACTCGGGGAGTTTCCGTCATCGGCCGCGTCGAGCGGGAGGCTCCGCATTCGATCAGCAGGGCATCAGGCGTTGTTCGTACGCGATACGCGGCCGTCGCACCGCCGTCCGCGCACCGTAGGCGCGGGCCCTTGAAGGTTTGCGCGGCCCCGCCGGACCTGGCCCCGGGATTCCCGCGACCTCGCGCCGAGGGGATGCCGGTCGGCCCACTCGTGCCGCTCCGCTCGGCGGCGGGCGTGGGTGTGACGGGGACGCTGTCCGTCCACGCCAGGGTGCGAGCTCTTGGGCACGCGGACTCCACTCGAGTGGGGGCAAGAGGGAAATCAGGCCTGCGGTACGAAGCGGCACGCCCGACGGTTGTGAAGTGACCTTGCCACACGCCTTGTTGCGCAATCAACCACAGGCTGTACACGAGTTTACCGCGTCACGCCCGCGCCGGTGCCCGGCCGCCGATGTCAACTCCAGTGGCGAGACGGACAGTTCGGGGCGTCCCGGACCCACCGGCCGGGTGACGTACGAGGGCCCGGCAAGCCCCTCAAGGCGCGGCAAGCCCTCGTACGCGCGGGTTCCTCAACGTTCTACGGCCGTTCTACGCGTAGAACGGCCCCGGGTAGGCCCACGTCGTCGTACCGAAGATCTCGGGGTCCTCGATCGTGACCCGCACGTTGCTGACCTTGAGTCCGTACTGGGTCGGGGTCATGCCGGTCGGGCAGTCGACGTCCACGATGGGGGTGAAGTTGACGAACCAGTTGGGCCCGTATTCGCCGTCGGGGTAGTCCCGGAGCCGCTGGACGAGGTTGGCGGCGCCGCCCTCCACGTAGACCGGGGACAGACGGCGCTGGTCCTGGTGGACGACGAAGGCCGTGGAGTGGTCGAAGCTGCCGTCAGGACGCAGGCAGCCGAAGGTGCGGTCGGTGTCGGCATACGCGTCGAAGTAGCCCGTGCCGGCAAGTCCCGCCTTGTAGCCGGGCTGCTCGCGGACGTTGTGCAGCACGGTCCCGAACTTGAAGCCGCCACAGCCGGAGGACGGGTCGAACTGCCGGAAGTACAGCTGGCAGGTGTTCGGTTCGTTGTACGCGGCGTCCGGGTCCGGGGTGTAGGGCTGGGGCACGACGGCCCCGTAGAACTTCATCGACATGGAGACACCGCCCGGCGTGGGCGCCGGGATGTCGACGACGGTGCCGGCCTGGGCGGCGCTCGGTCCGGTCAGGACGAGTCCTGTGGCCGCCAACAGCGCGACGCCCAGTCGCGCCAGAATCCTGCGAATACCTGTCTTACTCATCTACTGCTCCCCCTTGAGGCACATCGGTCAAGGCACGCTAACCGCGACTCAACACCCGCACCAGACAAACAACTTGAATCCACACAAGTGGAGGAATGGTCCGCAGGGCCTGCCGTGCACGACGTTCCGGCTGGCCCCCCGCGAAGACCGGGGGCTGCTCTCACCGGAGAGCCGGGGGACAGTCGGAGCGAGAAACCTCGGCCACGCCTCTAACGTGCGCTGAATGGACCGAATCAACGCCCCACGCCGCCGCACCGTGCTCGCACTCGGCACCGCTGCGGCAGCCGCACCCTGGCTCGGCGCAGCCCCCGCCCGTGCCGACGCCTCGACCACGGGTCGAGCCGCGGACACGGCACCCGCGGCGGCCACAGAACTGGACGAGCTCGGCATCGGCGAGCTTCGCCGGCGGATGGACGACGGACGGCTCACCGCCGAACAGCTCACCCGCCACTATCTGGAGCGCGTCGAACGCGTCGACCCGCTCCTGCACGCGGTGATCGAGGTCAATCCCGACGCACTGCGAGAAGCCCGGCGGCTGGACGCCGAGCGGGGTCGCCGTGGGCCCCTGCACGGCATGCCCATCCTGCTCAAGGATCTGGTGGAGACCGCGGACCGGATGCACACGACGGCCGGATCACTCGCCCTGGAGGGCCTGCGGCCTGCGAGGGACGCCACGGTCGCGGCCAGGCTGCGCGCGGCCGGTGCGGTCATCCTCGGCAAGACCAATCTCAGCGAGTGGGCCGGCGGGATGTCGCTCACCCACCATGCCGGCTGGAGCGCCCGCGGCGGCCAGACCCGGAACCCCTACAAACTGGACCGGTCACCGAACGAGTCCAGTTCAGGCACCGCGGTCGCCGCCGCGGCCAACCTGTGCGTGGCCGGAATCGGTACGGAGACCAACGGCTCGATCATCGACCCGGCCTCGGCGAACTGTGTCGTCGGCGTGAAGCCGACCGTCGGACTGGTCGGGCGCGGCGGCGTGATCCCGGGCGTGCCGAGCCAGGACAGTGTCGGTCCGATCGCGCGCACGGTCCGCGACGCCGCGATCCTGCTCGGCACGCTCGTCGGGATCGACGACCGTGATCCGGCGACCGAGGCGAGCCGGGGCCATTTCCACCGCGACTACACCCGTTTCCTCGACGCCGACGGGCTGCGTGGTGCCCGTATCGGCGTACCGCGAGCGGTGTACTTCGGCTACAGCCACCACGCCGACGAGATCGCGGAGCGGGCGATCGCCACACTGCGCAAGGCCGGGGCGACGGTGGTCGACCCGGCCGACATCCCGACAGCCGAACAGCTCGAGGACCTGCCCAGCTCGATGGTCGTCCAGGCGTACGAGATCAAGCGTGGACTCAACGCCTACCTGGCCGCCGCCCCCGGTGACCATCCGCGCAGCCTGGCGGAGCTGATCGCGTTCAACCGTGCGCACGCCGACCGCGAACTGCGCTATGTGCGGCAGGACGGCCTGGAGGCGGTGCACGAGCTGGACTTCACCGAACGCGAATACCGCGAGGCGCTGGCCACCAACCACCGGCTCTCGCGCACCGAGGGCATCGACGCGGTGCTGCGCCGCTTCGACCTGGACGCCCTCGTCATGCCGACCACCGGACCACCGGCCAAGATCGACCTGGTCCGCGGGGACAGCTACGGCGGCGGCTCGTCGACGCCCGCCGCACTCGCCGGATACCCCGCGATCAGCGTCCCGGCCGGCTTCGCGTTCGGCCTGCCGGTCGGCCTGACGTTCATGGGTACGGCGTGGAGCGAGCCGGTGCTGTTCCGGCTCGCCCACGCCTACGAGCAGGCGTCCCGAGTCCGCCGCCAACCCACCTACCGGGACGCCGATGTCGGTTTCTGATCCGACGGACGGGAACACGCGTTGGCGGTGTGCCTGTGGTGGCCCCTTGCCAAGGAGCCACCACGGCAGTCACGGTCGCGCGGACTCCGACACCTTGATGGCGCCGACCGGGCAGGCTCGGGCCGCCTCCCGGACCATCGGGTCGGCGCTGTCCTCCTGTCCGGGCAGGAGGGTGCTGAAGCCGTCGTCGTCCTGAGTGAAGACGGCCGGGGCGGACATCGCGCACTGGCCGGCGCCGATGCACATGTCCGTGTCGATATCGATGTGCATGAGGAGACCCCCTACCAGGCCACGGGCAGATCCAGCATCCCCTGGATCGTGTCGCCCGGTTTGAAGCGGACCTCGTCCGGCGCCACGTCGAGCCGCAGCCCGGGCACCCGCTCGAACAGGGAACGCAGGGCGATCTCCATTTCGGCACGTGCGAGGTTCTGGCCGAGACACTGGTGGATGCCGAAGCCGAACGCCACGTGATGGCGGGTGGGGCGGTGCCAGTCGAGGGCGTCGGGCTCGGCGTAGACCTCCCCGTCGCGGTTGATGACCGACGTCGCGAAGACCACGCCCTCACCGGCGCGGATCGTCGTCCCGTCCACCTCGATGTCCTCCGTCGCCTGCCGCAGCAGCCCGTCCGCGATGGACAGCGTCCGCATCAACTCGTCGACGGCGGCGGGCCACAGGGAGGGGTCGGCCCGCAACTCCGCGAGCCGCTCGGGGTGTTGGAGCAGGGTGTACGTGCCCAGCGAGATCATGTTGGCGGTCGTCTCGTGGCCGGCGATCAGCAGGATCGTGGCCAGCGCGATCGCCTCCTGGCGGTCCACCGCGCCCTCGCGCAACTGTTCGTGGACCAGGGCGTCGAGGACACCGTCGCCGACGGAGGACTCGGACTTGCGGTCGATCAGCGCCCCGAGGTAGCCGTCGAGCCGGTCGCGCGCGTCCCGCACCTCGTCCAGGTCCCGGCCACGCAGCAGCCGACGGGACTGCTCCTCGAAGAACTCGTGATCGGCGTACGGGACACCGAGCAGCTCGCAGATCACCGTCGAGGGAACGGGCAGCGCGAAGGCGTTCACCAGCTCGGCCGGCGGGCCCTGCGCGAGCATCGCGTCGAGGCATTCGTCGACGATCCGCTGGATGGCCGGCCGCAACGCGGCGGCGCGCTTGAGGGTGAAGCTCGGGACCAGCATCCGCCGCTGGGCGTGGTGTTCGGGGTCGTCGACGTTCAGCAGGGCGGACCGGCGGTCGCGGAACGCCACGATGCGCGGCGAGGTGGCCGGGAATCCGGGGCACAGGCGGTCGGACGACAGGCGGGAATCGGCGAGCAGGCTGCGGGCCAGGTCACGGCCGGTGACCAGCCAGGCTGTCCGGCCGTCGTAGAGGGTCACGCGGGCGAGCGGTCTGGCGGCGCGCAGGGGGTCGTAGCCCGTGGGTGGCTGGAAGGGACAGGTGCGGTCCTGGGGGAAGGCGACGGGTGCCGAGAGCGGCTTCACGTCTGCCGTATCCGTCATGTCTGTCATCGAAGACCTCGCGGACGAAGGATGCGTCGTACCGATCTTCATTAGATGCCGCGGGCATCTAATGAGGCGACATCGACTTCAGCCAGATCCGTGAAGGGGACAATCTGGCCGGAATTGACCGCTCCGGTGTGCGACTGGGGGAGGGATTCGGGCCGCGTTCCCGGACTCGGGGGTACCCGTGCGCCGACCCGGACGAGGTGCGTACGAGGTACGTACGAGAGGCTGCGCAACCATCTGGCGCACCCATGTGTCTGTTGTCCGACGCATGAGATCAGGAGACGTATGGACGACCGTCGGGAGGTTCCTCCCATGGGCCCGGGCGCCGCGCCCGAGAAGTGGTTGCTGCGCGTCGGTGTCGTGGGCCTCCTCCTTGCAGCCCCGGGCGTGGCGGTGGGTTACTTCGAAGGGTTTCAGGACGGCACGGAGGCCGGTGACTTCGCCTGGGTCATGACCTTCCTCGGCGGTCTGCTGTTGGGCGTCACGACGTTGGTCGGTGTAGGGCTCAGGCTGGATCCCGAGTCGAGGAGGGAACGTCACCGCAGGACAGCCGTCCGACGCTCCCGCCAGGCGCCCCTGGCTGCCGCTGAGCTCACCCACCAGGCACTCCTCGAAGCGGCCGTACGCTCCACGGCCGAGACCGAACGGCCGCAGCCACCCGTGGCCGTGACCGGCGGTCGGCGGCGACTGGTCTGGTGGCGCGACCGCGGCCTGCTCAGCGCTCTCGGCCTTCGCGGCATCGCCGCCTGGACCGTCTTCACCGCGCTCGCCGGGCTCGCCGGCGTGCTGCACGTCTTCGGCGGCGCCGGCCGCGGGTGGTTCCTCCTCGCAGGCTCGGCCTGCGGCCTGGTGGCCTTCGCGTTCGAAGCGCGGGTCGCCTCCACTCTCGCCCGCGTGGCCGTCAGCGAGGATGCACGCCCGATGCGCTGGCTGCTACTGCGCGAACCGGAGGCGGGCGAGGCCTACTTGATGCTGTACCCGGCCGACGGCGACCCGGACGAGGCGCCCCCGATGCTTCTGCGGATCGCCAGGAAGCGGCAGGCACGACACCTCCCGCCGGCGGGCGTCGCGGACGTCCACGGCCTGCTCCGTCCCGTCGCTCTGCTCGTGCCGTGGATCGACGGCTCACCTGTGTGGACCCGCCACCCTGTGACCACACTCGACTTGACGACCGAGCGCGACCGAGCGCGGCTGACCTACCTCAAGGGATCTGGGACCCACGGCCGGTAGCCGCACCTCGCTAGGCACCCAACCACCCGTCCTCATCGCCCTCGGGCGAAGAATGGCGCGTGAGTTCGCCGCGATTTCACGACTCGGGTCAAAGCGCCCCTCCCATACGTCTGCCCGGCGGAATCCACGCCCCGTCGCGAACTCCCTGAAAGCCCGTCACCGGACCACGGCACAGCACGCCGCTCGCACCGCGGCCCAGCCGCTTCGGCCGACCCGCCGAACGAGCCATCCCCATACGGCCGGAGGCCCACAGCCCCCGTCGGCACAGATTCACCACAGCCTCGACAGAGTGATTGACGCGCACTGAACAGCGCTCTACCTTCTGATCGACTTCCCGAACCTTGTTCGATATTTCGGCCAACTCGCTTGTCCGGCTGCGTACTTCACGTCCCCGGTCCCCCGCGCCACGCAGCCGCTCACCCGCCCCCGTACGCCGCCTGGAGACCAAGATGAGCGCAAGACCTCAGCCGTCCCGCCGCCTCCTCCTCGGCATGGCCGCCACCACTCCCCTGGCCATGTCCGGCGTACTGACCCTGGGCGCCGGCACCGCCCACGCGGCCGACTCGGCGTACGTGATGTGCTACTTCACCGAGTCGACCAGCCTCGGCGCGGGCACCGACTACGGTCTGCACCTCGCCGTCAGCACCGACTCGCTCAACTGGACGCCGCTGAACCAGAACAACCCGGCGGTCACCCCCACCGCGGGTGCCCTCGGCCTGCGCGACCCGTTCCTCATACGCAAGCAGGACGGCACCTTCGTCGCCATCGCCACCGACCTCAAGGGCACCGACTGGAGCTACAACAGCCAGTACATCCACGTCTGGGACTCCGTCGACCTGCGCACCTTCACCGGTTACCGCCGCCTCAAGCTCCACGACATGACCACTCACAGCTGGGCCCCCGAGGCGTTCTGGGACGCCGGGCAGGGCCAGTACGCGGTCATCTACTCCTCGGTCAACTCCAGCGGCCACAACGTGATCATGGTGAACTACACCAGCGACTTCGTCACCGCCTCGGCCCCGCAGGTCTTCTTCGACCCTGGCTACGACGTCATCGACGGCAACATGGCCGTCGGCGTCAACGGTGTCAACTACCTCTTCTTCAAGAAGAACCAGACACTGGTGGCGTCGAGGTCCACGTCTCTCGCCCCGGGCAGCTTCACCGAGTTCAGCGCGGGCGTCGCACACGGCGGCACCGAGGCCCCGACCGTGTTCAAGTCACTGACGTCGAACACATGGTTCCTCTGGGGAGATACGTACACGCCGAACGGTGTCTTCTACGCCTGGCAGTCCACCAACCTGGCTTCGGGCACCTGGGCCGCACTCGACCAGAAGACCTACACCCAGCCGGTCAACTCCAAGCACTGCGGCATCGCGACGATCACCACGGCCGAGTACAACAACCTGATCACCAAGTGGGGTGCGCCGGCCTGGAACCGGCTCAAGTCGTACAACTACCCGGACCGTTACGTGCGCCACGCCAACTACGCGGCCCGCATCGACACATATCCCTTCGACCTGTACACCGACTCGCAGTGGAAACTGGTCCCGGGCCTCGCCGACAGCTCCGGCGTCTCCTTCCAGTCGGTCAACTTCCCCACCCGCTATCTGCGGCACTACAACTACCAGCTCCAACTCGACGTCAACGACGGCACGTCGGCGTACGCGGGCGACGCGACCTTCCACCGCACGACGGGCCTCGCGGACAGCTCCTGGGCATCCTTCCGCTCATACAACAACCCCACCCGCTACGTCCGCCATGCCAACTACGTGCTGCGCATCGACCCGGTCTCGACGTCCACCGAACAGCAGGACGCGACGTTCCGTGTCGGCTATTGACGGGCCCATGTCCCCTGGGAGGTTCTGCACAGGTTCCGGCGCACTTTGCCCTCTTGGCCGGCCCTAGGCTGTGCATCGCGCAAGTCCACCGACCGGCCCGGAGGTGCCGTCCTGTGCCCCTGCAGATGAAGTTGAGCGCGATCACGCTCGACTGCCCTGATCCGCCGGCTCTGGCGGCGTTCTATCAGCAGGCCACCGGCCTGGCACCCCACCCGAGATCCGACGCCGACTTCGCCGCTCTCACCTGCGAGAACGGGCTCACCATCGGCTTTCAACGAGTCGACGACCACCAGGCCCCGCACTGGCCCACTCAGACCGTCCCCCAGCAGTCTCACCTCGACTTCACGGTCGACGACCTGGACGAGGCCGAAGCCCGGCTGCTGGAACTGGGCGCAGGCAAACCGGACCACCAGCCGAACGAGGACAGCCGGCGGGTCCTGACCGACCCGGCGGGGCACCCCTTCTGCGTGATCAGGAGCTGATCCCTTCCAGCGCCGGGCATTTGGCTTACTCTGGGACCAATGGTGATGCGACCGACCACACCAGGCCGCGCGGGCGCGGTCGGTCACCGCTGTCGACGCGTCACCGGAGGTGCTGGGTGTCGCACGAGCACGGACGGCCTCCGCCGACGTCCGGTTCGAGCGTGTCGATGTGTTCAACTGGCAGCCGCCACGCCGCTACGACACCGTGTTCTTCGCCTTCTGGCTCTCCCATGTCCCGCCGTCCCGGCTCAGCGACTTCTGGAATACGGTGGCTGCCGCACTCGCACCGCAGGGCAAAGCCATCTTCATCGACGAAGGACCCTCCGCAGCCGCCCGTGCGGAAGTGGCCGCGGAAGTCCGTCGACTCGACGACGGCAGCGAGTACCACATCGTGAAGGTCTTCCATGATCCGGAGCAACTCACGTGCGACCTCACCGAGTTGGGGTGGTCCGCCGACATCCGGACGCGGCAGGAATTCATCATCGGCATCGCAGAACCACGGTCCGTGGCCTTCGCCTAGTGCGGGCCTGTCCGGCAAGTTCCGCCGGACGGGCACCTGGTGGTCCCGAACGCGCCTCGCAGCGCTCAACCGGCGGGCCCCCGGGCGAACGCCAAACTCATCCCACCGCGCCGTCGAGCAGCCGGCTGTAGCGCAGCCGCAGCGCCCGCTCCGTGCTCGCCGCCACAGTTGCGATCCCGACCACGGTGTTGCCCCATGCCGACAGGTCAATGGGCGACGTGAAGGTCCCGACGTACTGGGCGACGCCCTCCGGCGCCCGGGTGACCTGTTCGGCGAGCTGGAGGATCAGGAGTACCAGGCCGATGGCGAGCACGATCACCGAGAGGAAACCGATACAGCGGCTCAGTGCGGGGTGCGCGCGGTCGAAGCGCGCGCGGCGCCCCTCGGCGGAGGCGGGGTCCGGGGTGAGCTGGAACTCGGCCCCCTCGGCAGTGACGTAGTGGCAGCGTTTGAGCCCGAAGCCGCTCGTCCTCACTTCGACGGTGCCGCCCTGGACGGGGAAGACGGCAGGGACTGTGGACTCGGCGTGATGCCTGCCATCGAGGTACAGGTGGGCTATGACCCGGCCGGACGAGGACGAGTAGTTCTGATGTCTGACGTCGACGGCATAGACCGCCTGCCGACCGTCGTCGTCCATCAGCCGAAGATGGAACAGTGCGCGGGAAAGGATCTGCCACCAGCGGAAATGCTTCAACGACCGCCCGTCCCCGGGCTTGACCCGCTGCACGGCCCGACGATGCCGCCACTCCTTGAGCATGCCTCTACTCTCCTGTTACTTGCTGTGCTGCGCCGCGCAGGCGAGGTCCCGCGAAGGGCGCCGGCCGACGGTGTTCCGGGATCGCGCTCGTTCTGCGCCATGAGCACGTTCGACGGGCCCCGGTCACCGATGCGCACCGGCGGCTCGACCCGCTCGGTCGGCCAGAACGCGCACGGGCCGCGGTGTGCGCGTACGGCGGCAGGTTGCCGCGGTTCCTCTGTGCCGGCGTCAGGCCACAGGTCACCGGCGTGCTGCGGCCGACGCCACGTGGGGCGAAGCCGATCGGGTCGTAGGAGTCCAGCGCCTTGTCCCGGTAGTCCAGCGGGACTTCGAGCGTCGAGCACTCCAGACGGGGTGAAGCGGCCTTCTTCTCCGAGCACGGGACCCACCGCAGGGTGTCCGACGTCGTCGCCACCGCCTCTTCCCGAATCACGGTCACTGCTGCCGCGGTGGCGGCGAGGGCGTGGGACAAGGCTCTGCGCATCTGTTGTCCTCCTGAGGGGTGTACGGGGCGCTGGAACGGCTGGGCTCGGGACGGCCCACTGCCGGCCGTTCATGCGGAACAGCGCCCATGCATCCACCTCAGCCGCCGTCGCACTCATCTGACAGGGCGTGATGTCATCGGTTGGCCGTGACGTTCGTCAGGCCGAAACCATGACGTGGCGTCACCATCGCCTACGAGCAGGCCCGCATCGACGCCGCAGTCAGGCCGTGAGCCGATCGCTGACCTCCCAGAGGCGGGCGGCCGACTCCGGGTCCACCGCGCGGGGCAGTACACCCGGGACGCTGGCCCCGCCGGCCCAGGCGGCCTCGTTCTCGGGAGTCACCAGCGGGCTGATGTCGACGTTCTCGCAGTAGACCCCGCCGAGACCGTCGAGCTGCGGACTGGTCGCGCACCAGACGCTGGTGGCCGCGCCCTGCCGCACGGTCTTCATCTGGCGCTCGGGGTCACGGCCGGGCCGGCCCTCGCTGTCGAGCGCGCCCGCCGCCTGGAGCGCCGCTCGGTCGAGGTGCTTGACCAGGCCGGTGTCGACGATGAGACCCGGGTGCACGGCGAACGCCCGGATGCCCTGCGCCTGCCCGCGCCGGTCCGCCTCCACGGCGAACAGGGAATTGGCCGTCTTCGACTGGCCGTAGGCGAGGAAGGGCTCGTAGGTCCGCTGCTCGAAGTGCAGGTCGTTGAAGTCGACGCCCGCGAAACGGATGCCCCGCGACGACAGCACCACGACCCGCGCGCCCTCGGCCGCGACCAGCGCGGGCCACAGCCGGGTGGTCAACTGGAAGTGCCCCAGGTGGTTGGTGGCGAACTGCCCCTCGTATCCGCGCGCGTCCCGCGTCAGCGGGGTCGCCATGATCCCGGCGCTGTTGCAGCGGACGCCCGGACGCCAGGAACCTCTCCACGAAGGTGCCGATGGACGCCGGGTCGAGCAGGTCCAGGTGTTCGGCCTCGGCCCCGGGCACGTCCTTGAGCGCCGTCCTGGCCCGCTCCACGTCCCGTGCCGGTACGACGACCTCGGCGCCGGCGGCGCGCAGGACGCGGGCCGTCTCCAGACCGATACCGGAGTAGCCGCCTGTGACGATCGCGACCTTGCCGGTCAGGTCGATCCCCTTGATCACCTCCTCGGCGGTGGACGCGGCGCCGAAGCCGGAACCCAGGGGGTGTTGTGCGGTGGTCATGGCCGGTCTCTCCTCAAGCCTCAGGATGAGCTGTCCGGATCACCGTAGGTCGACGGATCCGTACGATGAATGCTTGAGAGTCCGCATTACTTGCGTGATAGTTCGAGCGTGACCGTAGACCCGCTGTCCGACGCCCTGGCCGTCGCCGACGCCCGCACCGTGTTCTCCGGCGGCTTCACGGCAGGCGGCGACTGGGCCATCGAGCTGCGCGGACGCCAACGGCTGAAGGTGATTGCCGTGCTGCACGGCAGCTGCCTGCTGGTCCGCGAGGCGGGCGGTGATCCGCTGCGCCTGGCCGAGGGGGATGTGGTGGTCTCCGACGGTGACCGACCGTACGTGCTTTGCAGTCGGCAGGGAGTCGAACCGACCGACTCCGACGACGTGACCATGGACCCGGCGACTCGGATGGCCCGGCTCGGCCAGGGCGAGGCGGTGGACGTCACCTGCGCGTCCGGGCACATCGACCTGAGCCGCGATCGCGGCGACCTGCTGCGCCGGGCGCTGCCGGAGCTGGTCCACGTGCGGGCCGACTCGCCCGAGGCCGGCGTACTGCGGTGGCTGATCGGGCAGTTGGTGGCGGAGCTGAGGACGGGCCGGGCCGGCGTCGAGTTCGTCTCGGCCCAGCTCGCGCAGCTGATGTTCGTGCAGGTGCTGCGGATCTGCCTGACCGACTCGGACGGGCTGCCGCCCGGCTGGCTGCGCGCCCTCGCCGACGAACGGCTCGCCCCGGCGCTGCGTCTGATGCACGGCGACCCGGCCCACCCCTGGCAGCTTGAGGAACTCGCCAGGGCGGCGGCGATGTCCCGCACCACGTTCGCCGTACGGTTCAAGGAGGCTGCCGGGGTGCCGCCCCTGACGTACCTGCTGAACTGGCGCATGAGCCTGGCCGCCCGGGCCCTGAGACAGGACAGCACCCCGGTCGCGGCGCTCGCACGCTCCGTGGGCTACACCTCCGAGAGCGCCTTCAGCAACGCCTTCAAGCGGGCGGTGGGCGTGGCCCCGCGGACCTACCGGGCAGAGGCCGTCGCCAGGACTCGTCCTGGCGACGGCTGATCAACCTCAGTAAGGATGCCGGTCGGGCTTGTGCGACCAGGTTTCGTAGGCCTGGACGCCGAGTTCGGGGTGGATTTGCTCGACGTGGATCCGGCGCTGGTCGAGGGGCTTCTGGAAGTCCTCGTACTGGAAGGCGTCGTCGAAACCGATCTCGCGCGTGGCCTTCAGATCGCAGCTGTAGTAGACGTTGTCGATCCGCGACCAGTAGATGGCGCTCATGCACATCGGGCAGGGTGCGCCGCTGATGTAGATCGAACAGCCTTTGAGCATCCGGGCCCGCTCCGGCACCGGGTCGGGGGACCCTTCGGGGCGCGGCACGTATTCGAGCGTGCTCTCGTTCTGGTGTTCCGGGGATATCGAGGGAGCCTCGGGATTCAGGCGCTGCACGGCCTTGCGTATGGTCTCCACTTCGGCGTGCGCGGTGGGGTCGCCGGTGAGCAGAACGCGGTTCTGGCCCCGGGCCACGATTTCGTCGTCCCTGGTGATCACGGCACCGAACGGGCCGCCCCAGCCCTCTTCGACGGATTCGGTGGCCAGCCGTACCGCTTCGGTCAGAAACTCCTTGTGACTCATGTCGGACCTCCGCTCGGTATCACCGAGGAAAACTGCCCCGATTGTCCGATAACTCCCCTTGGAATTAGACTACTCCGTATGGGTGTCAGTGCAATCCGTGCCCCGACCGGCGACGGTGCGACCGTTGTGACCTCCCAGAAGGTGCGGGAAGGCCGCGCCGACGACTATGAGCGATGGCAGGAGCGGACCAACCATGCCGTGCGCACGTTCGACGGATTCGAGGGGACGGAAATATATCCCCCGGGCGCCGGTGAAGAGCGGGAATGGGTGGTGGTCTTTCGCTTCTCCCGTATCGACCTGCTGACCGCCTGGCTGGAATCCGGCGAGCGCCAGGAACTGCTTGCCCAGGGACGTCCGTTGTTCGACGGGACACCGACCCAGGAGGTCCTGGTCGGCGGCACGCCACCGCCCCCGGACGAGGAAGCCGTCACGGCGGTCATCTCCCACGAGGTGCGGCCCGGCCGCGAAGAGGACTTCATGCGGTGGCAGGACAAGGCCCTCAAGGCCCAGGAGAAGTACCCGGGTTTCATGGGGACCGAGTTGTTCAAGCCGGTAGAGGGGATCCAGGACAACTGGGTCGTCGTATTCAGATTCGACACCCATGAACACCTCGACGAATGGCTCGCGTCCGGCGCCCGCGAAAAGCTCCTCGAAGAGGGCCGGGACTACTTCTACTCCTACGACGTGCGCAAGGTGGAGTCGGCGTTCAGCGGTTGGTTCCGCTTCGGGGAAGACGCGGACGACGCCGTCCCGCCCAGCTGGAAACAGGCCATGACCGTGGTGCTGGCGCTGTATCCCACCGTGATGGTTCTGAATCTGACGGTCGGTTTCGAGCTGGACGAGCTCGGACTGCCCGGCTATATCGGCCTGTTCATCGGAAACATGCTGAGTGTCTCCATCCTGACCTGGCTGCTGATGCCCTTGGTGAACCGGGTTCTCGCCTTCTGGCTGGCGCCCAGCAGGGCGCGTTCCGTACGGACCCATGTGGCGGGGGCTGCCCTCGTGATGCTGTGCTGGGGGCTGTGCATCCTGATATTCGGGCTGACCACCACCGACTGACCCCGGCTGACCACCGACTGAGGAGCGCATCATGAGCGGAGCCCACGGGGTCGGTGAAGTGATCGAAGGGGAGATCGTCCGGCGGGGCGACGCCGCCTACGACAGCACCTGGTCGGCCATGCTGTGGAACAGCCTCAAGCCGGAGCGTTTTCCCGACCTCATCGTCCGGGTCGCCTCGGACCGCGACATCGCGGCGGCCATCCGGCTGGCCCGCTCCGAGGGCCTCCGGGTCGCCATCCGCTCCCATGGGCACAGCTGGTGCGGCTCCCCGCTGCGCGACGGTGGCATGCTCATCGACCTCTCCGCGCTCAACGCCTGCGAGATCGATCCGGCCGCGCGCACCGCGACCGTGCAACCCGCGCTCACCGGCCGCGAGTTCGTCGCCGCGCTCGCCCCGCACGGCCTCGCCTTCCCGGCCGGGCACTGCGGGCCCGTCGCCCTGAGCGGCTATCTCCTCAGCGGCGGCCTCGGCTGGAACTCCGGCCTTCTCGGTCCGGCTGCCGCAAGCGTGCACGCGGTCGAGGTGGTCACGGCGGACGGCGAGACCCTCACCTGCGACCGGCACGAGAACCCCGACCTCTTCTGGGCCGCGCGCGGCGCGGGCCCCGGCTTCTTCGCGGTCGCCACCCGCTTCCATGTGTCGGTCCACGACCTTCCGGCAGCGGTCGCCGCGACCACGTACACCTTTCCTCTGGCCGAGGTCGAAACAGTGACCCGCTGGGCGAACGAAGCAGCTCAGCGTCTTCCCGCGAATGTCGAGGCGTCCTTCATGCTCTCGACCGCCTCCCCGGACATCACGGCGGCTTCGCCGAGGCCCAAGGTGATCAGCTTCACCGGCACCGCCTTCGCTCGCACGCGTGACGAGGCCGTCCGCTGCCTGGACCCGCTGCGGGACTGCCCGTTCGCCGAACGTGCCCTGTTCCGGCAGACGGATGAGCCGAAGACCTTCGAGGACCTGTACGGCACGTCGTCCGGCTTCTGGCCCCAGGAGCATCGGAACGCGGTGGACACCCTGTGGTCGGACACCGGGTACGAGACCCTGCTGCCGGCGCTCGCCGCCTCGATCGACCGGGCCCCCTCCGAGCAGTCGCTCATCCTCGCGCCCCTGTGGCCCGCTTCCCGGGACCGCTCCCTCTCGGACGACATGGCCTTCTCGGTCCTGGGCGAGACCTATGTCGCCCCCTTCGCGATCTGGGACGACCCGGCGGCGGACAGCGCCAACACCCGCTGGCTCCGGGACACCATGCGTACCGTCGAGCCGTACGGAACCGGCCACTACATCGCCGAGGCCGACCTCACCGCCGACGCCTCCCGGGCGCGGAGGTCGTACGCCCCCGAGGACTGGAAGCGGCTACAGGCCCTCAAGTCCGCGTACGACCCCGCGAACGTCTTCCACACCTACCTCACGCCGTAGCCGGCTCGGGCTGAGGGCTGTGGGCGGCCGACCGCCTGCTGGTAGCGGAACAGGGCCGCGGGGTCGCAGCTGCGCTTGACGTCCACCAGGCGGTCGTAGTTGGCGCCGTAGTAGGCGTGCCGCCAGTCGCGCAGGTCCGGGTCGGGGAAGTTGACGTAGGCGGCGTCGGTGTTCAGGTGACGGCGCAGCATGTGGTGGGCGGCGCGGGTCTGTTCCAGCAGGCCGCGCACCTGGGCGGGCGAGGCGGCCGGCTTCCAGTGGGTGCCGATGTCGATGACGAAGGCGGCTTCCCGGTGAGGGTAGGCAGTTTCGTCCGGTCGTCGTGTCGCGGTGTCGCCGCCCATGGCGAACAGGGTCACGTAGCCGGTGCTGCGGCCCGGTCCGGGGCGCCAGTTGCGGGTCCAGTCCGCGATGGCCGCCACGGTGTCGGGGCCGGGCCACTGGTTGGGGACGAGGGACTTGGAGGCGTAGGCCTCTTTCGGGCCGGGGGTCTCCATCAGGAAGTCCTGCGCTGCCCAGAAGCCGCGCTCCTCGATGACCGCCCGGTCGGGACGCAGGCGCAGCAGGGGCGCGAACCGGCGGAGCAGTCCTTCCTCGTCGCCCAGCCGCTGCCCGAGCAGGGCGAGAGTGGCCGTGCCGTCGCCGGCGTGCTTGAAGCCGATGCGTACGTCGAAGTCGTTGTCCCGGTCGGTGTCGAGGATCTCCCGCAGTTCCTCCAGCACGTCGACGGCGGCGTGCAGGGGGTAGGTGAGGTGGAAGACCGTGGCGCGCAGCCTGCCCACGGGTACGGCGGCGAAGGTGAACGCGGTGTTGATGCCGAAGTTGCCGCCCGCTCCGCCGCGGCAGGCCCAGAACAGGTCCGGGTTCTCGTCCTCCGCCGCACGGACGAGGGTGCCGTCGGCCAGTACGAGACGGGTCTCCGTGAGCCGGTCGCAGGTCAGGCCCCACTTGCGGTCGTTGAAGCCGAGGCCGCCGCCGAGGGTCAGGCCCGCCACGCCCACCTCGGGGCAGCGGCCGCCGGGGAAGTACAGGTTCGCGGCGCGGGCGGCGTACACATCGGAGTTGGTGGCGCCTCCGCCCAGCCGGAGCTCATACCCTCGCGGCACGACCTGATTCATCGCGCGCAGGCTGATCACGAGGCCCGGGGTCGTGGAGTAGCCGGCGTAGTTGTGACCGCCGGAGCGGGGCGCGAGCGGCACTCCGTGTTTCGCACACCACAGCACGGCCGTCCGTACGTCGCTCTCCGTCGCGCAGGCGAGGACCCCTGCCGGACGCACGGACGCGTAGCGCTGGTTGTCGGCCGTCGCGCGGGCCGCGTACTCCGGCTGACCGGGTCGGTACAGCCGGGCGGCCGGGCTCAGGCTCCGGGCGAGCTCGCGCCATGCGGCGTGCTCCGCTCCCCCGACGAGGGGGGTCCGGCGGGCGGAGGCGAAGGCCCAACCGTTCGCGCCGCCCAGCGCGATCGCGGCCCCGGCGGCAGCGACTGCTCCTCCGGTACGCAGGACATCTCGTCGGCCGGTCTGCACAGGTACGCCCCTTCGCGCTTGGTGTCCGGATGCCGGAGGCGTGGGAGTCGTACGCGCGCGAGGCGCGAGATCCCCCAGCCCGGGCAGGGCTCACGATGGAGAAGGGCGGGGTGGGGAAGGGGTTTTGACACCCCTGGACAGGCAAGCTTCATGCGAACGGGCCATGCAGGATCAAGGGCCGGCCCCCGGTCAGGCGTCCTCCGGGCGCTCGCCCGGTTCCCACGCCGCGGGGCCCGCTCCCGCGGCTATGCGGCGGTAGGCGGCACGGGCATGGGCAAGGCGGGCGACCGCTGTGCCGATGAGAGCCGCCGCGAGCAGGCAGCTGAGCCAGAACGTGTCACGGTGTCCGGCCCAGCTGAGGGTACCCAGGGGCGGGATGGCGAAGGCGTTGAGGAACAGCCAGCACAGCGCGGCCGTTCCGGGGGCCGCCGTGAAGCGGGAGCGCCCGCCCAGCAGGGCGGCCAGCAGGGACAGCGCCGCCAGCGCGAGTGCGGGCCGGTCGGGGCCGACGAGGGTGTTGAGGACTGCCACCAGCAACAGGGCACCGCCGAAAGCCGCGGCCCACACCAGCGGGGTCGCGACCGGCCGAGGGACGGGCCTTGCCCCGGTGCTGAGAAACACCCACTCGATCACGCTGACGGTTCCTTCCGGTCCTCCCGGGCGCCGACGGAGAGATGCACCGACCGTCCCATGGCCGTGGCGCGCGGCCCCAGGAGGGGGATTCTCCCACTCGGTCCGCGACGGCACTCCTGTTGGCCGATTCCGGGCGCTCACCGGGGACCAGAGCCTCCGAAACCGGCCTCAGACAGGCAGCGGGCGGTCGTCGACGACGTGCTTCATGACGATCGTGGAGGTCAGGCGCTGGACGCCGGGCAGAGTCGCCAACTGCTGGTCGTACAGCTGCTGAAAGGCCGCCAGGTCAGCGGTGACGACGCGCAGGAGGTAGTCGGGTTCACCGAAGAGGCGCTGGGCCTGCACCACGTGCCGGACCGCGGCCACGGCCTGCTCGAAGGCGGCGACGGTGCCGCGGTCCTCCCACCGCAGGGTGGCGAAGACCAGGGCCTCGAAGTCCAGGCCGACCGTGGCCGGATCCACGACAGCGCGGTAGCCGCGGATCGCGCCCGTTCGCTCCAGGTCGCGCAGGCGCCGGTGGCACGGCGAGACGCTCAGCTTCACCCGGGCGGCCAGCTCGGTCACCGTCAGACGGCCGTCCAGCTGCAGCTCGGTAAGAATCTTCCGGTCCAGGTCATCCATGGGGAAGATTGTGCCCCAGAAGCCCGGATTCGCGGAAAATTCAGAAACATATTCGCACAGAATCCGCCTAATGTTCCCTCCCGTACGAGTGGGCGAGAGAGAGATCGGTTCAGCATGGACGCGGGCACTGTGGCGGCTTTCCTGGCAGTGGATCTTCTGCTGGTGTTCACGCCCGGCGCGGACTGGGCCTACGCGATCACGGCGGGGCTGCGAAACCGGTCGATCGTCCCCGCGGTAGCCGGACTGGTCGCGGGGTATGCCGGATACACCGTGCTCGCCGTGGCCGGTCTGGTGGTGATCGTCGCGAGCTCCGCGACCCTGCTCACCGCGTTGACCGTCCTCGGCGCCGCCTATCTGATGTGGCTCGGCTGGGGCGTCCTGGCACGGCCGGTCACGCCCAGCGCCTCCACCGAGGTGATGGCCGCCTCGAATCGGCAGATCGTGCTCAAGGGCGCCGGGATCAGCGGTCTCAATCCCAAGGCGCTGCTGTTGTACTTCTCGTTGTTCCCCCAGTTCATCGACCCCGCGGCGGGGTGGCCCGTGGCCGCTCAGACCGCCCTGCTGGGCACGCTCCACATGGCCGGCTGCGCCGTCGTCTACCTCACCGTGGGCGTACTGGCCCGGACCGTGCTGCAGGCGCGGCCGGCAGCCGCGCGCGCCGTCACCCGCTCCAGCGGTGCCATGATGATCGTCATCGGCGGGTTCCTCCTCGTGGAACGTCTGGCCGGATGACGGCCCGCCATGTTCAGCCTCGCACCGGATTCCGCGTGCACGCCTCCTCAGGGTTACGCGAAAGCCCTTGCGCAGTACACCGGACCGCCGCCCAGCCCCGACACGTCCAGGATGGACTTCTCGGTCAGCTGAGTGTCGCCCTTGCGCGGGCAGTGGTTGTCCAGGTCCGGTTCGCCGATGACCTTGACGTCGGGCAGCACCTCCCTCTCGCAGGGGACCTCCTCGTACCTGTCACCCGTGTCCGAGGCCTCAAGGCAGTCACCGACGCGGATCTCCATGCCGCCTTCGCCCGGTTCGCCGGGTGCGGGGCCTTGAGGTTGCGTACGCAGGCATAACCCTCACCCACCACGTACTTGGCGTAGTCACGCGAGCCCGCGACCTCCCATCCGGGATCGCCGTTGATGCCCAGCACGTCGTCCGCGGACTCGGAGCAGTCGACGTAGGTGTACACGGTCGTCTTCTTCTCGACGCGCTTGAGAACCTTGCCGATGGCGTCGGGGGGCCCGTAGCAGTCGCCCTTGGCCATCAGCACGTTGTCGTTGTCGTCGTTGTCGTAGTACGCCGGTTTGGACGGGCTGCTCGACGGGGTCCCATTCGTGGCCGGGGTCGACACGGTCGGTGACGCCGACGATCCACGCGCTTCGTCGTCGCCGCCGTCCGAGCAGCCGGCCGCCCACACCAGTACACCCAGTAAGGCGGCAGCTCGCATGACGCGCCCGTATCGCATCTCAAGGCCCCCCTGCCTCGGCGTTGCGGCCGGCATGGGACGTCCGCATCAGTCACGCAAGCCCCCGCACCTCACCCGGGAACCGCTCAACTCCCCTTGCGCGTAGGTACATTGAGACCGCTGATTCCTTGAGCGAGTGGGGGCGGGGATGCGCGACACGGTCCTGGACGGCCGGTACACGCTCACGGAGCGGATCGGTGCGGGCGGTATGGGTGTGGTGTGGCGGGCCAGGGACGCGCGGCTCGAACGCCCGGTCGCCGTCAAGCTGCTGAGCCTGCCTCCCGGCACGGCCGGCGCCGAGCGGGAGCGGCTGCTCGCCATGTTCGGGCGGGAGGCGCGGGCCGCCGCCGCACTGGACAGCTCGTACATCGTGCCCGTCTTCGACCACGGGACGGACGGCGAAGTCCCCTACCTGGTCATGCCGTTGCTCTCCGGCCGGACCGTGGGCGAGTTGCTGACCGAGGGGCCGCTGCCGCCGGAACGGGTCGCGGAGCTCGCGGCACAGGTCTGCCGGGCACTGGCGACGGCGCACCGGGCCGGCATCGTGCACCGCGACATCAAACCGGCGAACGTGATGCTCACGGACGAGGGCACGGTCAAGGTGCTCGACTTCGGCATCGCCAAGTTCCTCGACGCGGCGACCGGCGGCCGGCTCACCGCGACCACCGACTCCCCCATCGGCACCCTCCCCTACATGGCGCCCGAGCGCTTCACGCGGGGCGCGGACGACGGTCGTACGGACGTGTACGCGCTGGGCTGCACGGTGTACGAGATGCTCACCGGCGCACCGCCCTTCGACTCGACGTCGGCGCCCGCGCTGATGCACAGCCATGTGTACGAGACACCGGAGAAGCCGTCGGTACGGCGTCCGGGGCTCACCCCCGAGTGGGACGAGCTGGTGGGGCGGATGCTGGCGAAGCCGGTCGACGAGAGGCCGACGGCGGAGGAGGCACGGGCGGTATTCGAGAGACTGGCCCTGCCCGCGCCGCGGGTCGCCGCCTCCGCCGAGCCTCCGGCCCAACTGTCCGACCACACCCCACCTTTGGGGCAGGGCTCCGCCTCCACCGCACCGGGGAGCCCGGCCCACGCATCGCCCGAACCGCAGCACTCCGCGTCTGCCTCCGCCGCGCGGCAACTCGCCCCAAGCGCCACGACCACCAGCCCCGACCCCACCTCGTACCTGCTCGCGCCGCCTCTCCCGAAGCAGCCACCCGCTCCCCCGGCCGCTCGACTGCGAGGGCTGCGCGGGCGGCGCGTCACGTGGATCGCGGCTTCCGCGGCCGTCACCGCGCTCGTGGTCGTGTTCTCGGTCGTCCAGCCCTTCGGCGGCGACGACGGTGACGAGGGAAGTGGTAAGAGCGGCCCTGGCGGGTCTAAGGCCGGCACCGGCACTGTGGCCCCGGTGGCGAAGACCCAGACCCTCACGCTCGGCTCCGACGCCGACGCGAAGGGCCCCGCTCCGGCGGTGCGGGGCGCGGCCAAGGGCGGCAAGGTCACGGTCCTCGAACCGGGCGGTATCACCACTCTCGACCCGGGCAACATGTGGTCAGGGGCCGACCGGTTGATCTCCCGCCTCGTCTACCGCAGCCTGACCACCCTCGAAACCCTGCCCAACGGCTCCGTCCGACTCGTCGGGGACCTCGCCGAGGACACCGGCCGATCATCGCTGGGCGGCCGCGATTGGACGTTCACTCTCAAACCGGGCCTCACGTACAACGACGGATCGCCCGTACGCGCCCAGGACTTCGCGTTCGCGGTAAGGCGTGCCCTCGACCCCGACAAGTTCCCGATGGGCGACCGCACGCTGCGCACCTTCCTGTTCGGTCCCGAGGACGCGGACGGCATCGGCGGCGAGCACGAGATGCCGCCGGGCGTCATCGAGACCCCGGACGACCGCACGATCGTCTTCCATCTCGACGGCGCCCACCCGGACTTCAACGTCGTCCTGGCCGGCCCGAACGGCGCACCCATGCCGGAGCGGGTCGCCGACATCTCCGGAACCTCCACACTCCTGCCGTCGACGGGCCCGTACCAGGTCGACTCCTTCACCGGCGCCAAGGACCTCACACTCACCCGCAACCCGAAGTGGCGCGCGAACACGGACCCGGTGCGCACCGCGTACCCCGACCGCTACGAGATCACCGGCTCGCTCACCCTCGACGAGATCAAGTCCCGGATCCGCGCGGCCGGTTCGAAGTCGGCCGTGATGACGTTCTCCGGCTCACTGGACAAGGACGGGCTGGGCACGGCGGACGGCACCACCGGCAGCGGCACGGTCCGGGTGACGTCACCGGCCCCCCACGTCCTCGCGTACTCGGTCGACACCAAGCGCGTACCGAAGCTGAAGGTCCGCCAGGCCATCGCCACCGCGTACCCGGCAGCGGACGTCTTGGCCGCGAGTGGCGAGGACGGGATTGCCACGCACCACCTCATGCCGCCGGGCATCCCCGGTTCGCGCGACTTCGACCTGTACGGGGCCGGGGCGCACGGTGACCCGGCCCGCGCCCGCGCGCTGCTCGCCGAGGCCGGCGAGACGGACTTTCCGCTCACCGTCGCCTATGCGACGACAGCGGACGAAGCACGGGCGAAGGCCGTGAAGAAGGCCCTGGACAAGGCCGGTTTCCGGGTGACGTTGAAGAACGTCGACGTCTCCGACATCTACGAGAACGTGGGCGACGGTGCCTACGATCTGGCCCGCCTGCCGATGAACATCAGCGGCCTCCCGTTGGCCTCGGCGTTCCTGCCGGACTCCTTCGACGGCCGCTACACCTACCCGACCACCTCCAACTTCTCCCGGCTCAACAGCACAGCGGTCAACGACGCGATCGACGAGGCCAACGCGACGGCCGACGTGGCGGCCGCGGGCGAGAAGTGGTCCACCGTCGACCGCCGGGTGATGGAGCAGGCGGCGGCCATTCCGGTGTACGTGCCGGTGCGCACGTTCCTCTACAGCTCCAGGCTGAAGGGGGTTCAGGTGGACCTGGACGGGCTGTCGCCGCTCAACGCGTATGTGACCGAGTGAGCGCCGTGGCCGCCGTGGCCGCCCTAGAGACGTACCGTCGGCGGCGGCACTGACGCGTTGTCCGAAGCATCGGCCGAGGCGTTGTCCGCACTGCTCGGGCCGTGCGACTTCCGGTAGGCGGTCGGGGTCGTTCCGACCTCCCTTCGGAAGATGTTCCGGAAGTTCGCGGCCGTGCCGAACCCCGTCGCTCCGGCGATCCTCTCCACAGACCAGTCGGAGGATTCGAGGAGTCGCCGCGCGCCGAGGATCCTCTGTCGGGCGACCCAGTGCATGGGCGGCATTCCTGTCTCGCGCACGAAGTGCCGGATGAAGGTTCTCCGCGAGAGCCGGCTGTGGTCCGCCATCCGCTGCACGGTGATCGAAGATCCAATGTTCTCGATCACCCATTCCCGGGTCGGCCGAAGGCCGGCGCGAGGAGGGGGCAGAACGTCCACGTACTGTGGTTCGTCGGCGCTGCGGGCGGTGGAGAGGACGACGTCCTTCGCCACGCCGCCGGCGACTGTCGTCCCGAAATCGCTCTGGATGACGTGGAGACATGCATCGATTCCCGAGCCCGCACCCGCAGACGTGAGAACCGCCCCGTCCTCGACGAACAGCCGGTTCTCCGCGACGTCGACTTCGGGATACGTCCTCCGAAGCTGGTCGGTGTATTGCCAGTGCGTCGTAACCGTCTTCCCATCGAGCATTCCGGTGGCCGCCACCGCGAAAACGCCCGTGCAGACCGCGACTGTACGGGCGCCCCGCTCGCCCGCAAGCCGCACTGCTTTCAGATAGCCATCCGGGATGGGAAGACTCGGGTTCTCATAGCCCGGAACCACGACGATATCGGCGTACTCCACAGCTGAGAGCGAGTGAGTCGGCCTGATGTCCGCGGCCACATCGACGTCCGATGGCCTGTCGCTCGATTCGTCGACCGCGTCGAGATTCTGGTCGCCGCACACGAGGACTCGATAACCCGGATGCTGACCAAAGACATGAGCCGGGATGCTGACGTCCAGTGAATACACTCGCGGCATCGCGAGGATCGCCACGATTTTCCGGTCATCTCTGGATCGCAACCGCGCCCCCCTGGTTTCCGTGCCCCCTAGTGCCCACTTGTCTGTCACCAGGCTAGCCCACGGGCACGGCATCGGGTCCGGCCTGCGGTTCCGGCACGATCCTTGCTGTAAGTGGCACTACCGCGTCTGGTTCACCCCGGCCTGGCCCGCATACGGTCATTGGGGAAGTCACTTTGACGATCGGATCGATATGGGCATCGATATGGGCAAGGCAGATCAGGTGGAGAGCTTCGGAGTCCCCTGGGAGGAAAGCTACGGGTACGTCCAAGCGGTCAAGCGCGGCGATACCGTTTACCTCTCCGGCCAGGTGGCACACGACGGGGCGGCACTCGTTGCCCCCGCTCCGGTGAATGAGGACGGGTTGGTCACTGATTTCTCCAACATGGGTGAGCAACTGCGCCAGTGCTATGCCAACGCGGCAGAATTGCTGAAGCGTTTCGACGCGTCTCTTGACGACGTCGTCGACGAAGTCATCTACGTGGTGGATGCCGATGCGGGTGACGCCGCGGCGGGGCCGGTGCGCAAGGAAGCCTATGGCCGACCGGACCCTCAGGTGGCAAGCACCATGATCGGCACCCCTCGGCTGGCCTTCCCCGAACTGCTGGTCGAGGTCAAACTCGTGGCCCGAGTCTGACGGTCCGGCCGGGTCGTGAGAGGTGCGTGCCGGTCGGCCGTCAGGCGGTCATCGGGCCGTTGTCGGACCCTGGTGCTTTCATGGGAACCATGACCAGCAGAAGTGTCGTCGTCGAACGGCGCATCGCCTCGGCCCAGGGACCGGTGTGGGAGGCCATCACCGACCTGGCCGGCATGCAGCACGTCCTCACCAGCGTCTCCAAGGTCGAGGTCCTCACGGAGGGCGCCTTCGGCGTCGGGACGCGGTGGCGGGAGACACGGCGCATGTTCGGCAAGGACGCCACCGAGGAGATGTGGGTGACGGCCAGCAAGCCTCCGGAGCGGTATGTGGTGGAGGCCGAGTCCCACGGCTCGCACTACGTCTCCGAGTGGGTGCTGCGAGCCGACGGACCGGTGACGACGACGGTCCGCATGACGTTCTCGGCCGTGGCGTCCGGTGGTGTCGCGGGCCTGCTGGCCAAGGTCATGGGTGGTCTGGGCGCGCGGGCGGTCAGCAAGGCCATCGCCAAGGATCTCGACGACATCGCCGCGGCGCTGGAGGGCCGCAGCGGCTGAGCCACACCCGGCCCAGCGCCCGCGCCCACTCTCCGAGGCCGCCCCTCAGCCCTTCACCTATCCCTTCACCGCTCCGGCGGTGAGCCCCTGCACGATGTGGCGGCTGGCGAAGGCGAACAGCACCATCGTCGGCAGGATGGTGAGGACCGCCGCCGCGGACATGGATCCCCAGTCGATGTTGAAGCTGGAGATGAAGCCGTTCAGGGCCGTGGGGACGGTCTTGTTGCTGTCACTGTTCATCAGCGTCACCGACAGGAACAGCTCGTTCCAGCAGTTGACGAAGTTGAAGACGAACGCGGCTACGATCCCCGGACGCATCACCGGCAGCAGCACCCGGAACAGCGCTCCGAACCGGGAGAGGCCGTCGATCATGGCGGCCTCCTCCAGCGCGTCCGGGATGTTCTCGAAGAAGCCGCGGAGCATCACCGTGCAGAAGGGGATGCACACGGCGACGTACACGAGGATGAGCCCGAGCCTGTTGTCGACCAGGTTCAGATCGGTCATGAGCAGGTACAGCGGCCCCAGCGCGATGAAGGTCGGGATCATCTGGGTGACCAGCGCGGCCATCAGCAGGGCGGACTTGGTGCGGAACTCGAAGCGGGCCAGCACGTAGGCGGACAGCATCGAGATCGCTGTGGCCACCGCGCCCGCCACGAACGCGACGATGAGGCTGTTGATGAGGTAGACGCCGAAGTCGGCCTTGCCGAAGAGCCCTCTGTAGTTCTCCAGCGAGAAGTGCTCGGGCCAGTAGGCGATCGGGAAGGCGAAGATGTCGCCCGGCGCCTTCAGGGACGTGATGGTGATCCAGTAGAGCGGGAAGACGGTGAAGACGGCCCACAGCCCCAGGAAGGTGAACTTGGTGGCCCGGCCCGCCGTGGACTCCTTGCCGATCACGACTTCACCTCTCGCTTCTCGCGCGTGGCCAGCAGGAAGAAGACCGCGAACACCAGCAGCATGGCGACGACTATGAGCCCGAGGGCGGAGGCCCTGCCGTAGTCGCCCTGCTGAGTGATCTTGATCATCCAGGTGGTCACGATGTGCGTCTCGTTGTTCGGCCCGCCGCCGGTCATCCCGAAGATCAGGTCGGGGAAGTTGAAGATCCAGATGACCCGCAGCAGGATCGTCAGCGCGAGCGTCACCCTGATGTACGGAATGGTGATCTGGAAGAGGGTGCGCACCTTGCCCGCGCCGTCGAGCGCCGCCGCCTCGTAGAGTTCCTCGGGGATGGACTGCAGCGCGGCCAGGATCATGATGGTGAAGAAGGTGACGCCGTACCAGATGTTGGCGACGACGACGGCGAACATCGCGGTCTGCGGGTCGGCCAGCCAGGCGACCGGCTCGTCGATCAAACCGGCCTTCTGCAGCAGGTCGTTGACGACGCCGAACTCGCTGTTGAACATCCAGCGGAACAGGATGCCGATGAGGAAGCCGGAGATCGCCCAGGGGAAGAAGATGAGCGCCTGGTAGAGGCCCCGGAAGCGGAACTTCCTGCGCAGCCACAGCGCGAGGGCGAAGCCGATCACCAGCTGGGGCACGATCGAACCGAACACCCAGATCCCGGTGTTGCCCAGCACGGTGCCCCAGGCGGGGTCGGCGAAGACGTCGCGGAAGTTCTTCAGGCCCACCCAGGAGGTGTCGGTCAGGTCCGTCAGGTTCCAGTTACGGAAGGCCATCTGGCTGCCGGCGATCATCGGGTAGTACGTGAAGACCGCCACGAAAACCGCGGCCGGTGCCATGAAGACGGCGATCAGGAAGCCGCGCCGGGCGGTGAACTCCGGCTTGCGGCGGCCTCGTTGCGCGCCGCGGCCGGGCGGGGTGCCCCCGGTTCCGGAGGGCCCCGCCGACGCCGTCTTCGTCGTTTCCGTCGTGTCGGACGCGGTGGGCATGGTCAGTTCTCCTGCTGCCGCTTCTCGGTCCAGTACGCGTCCCAGCCGTCCAGCAGCTTCTCGGGAGTCGTCTTGCCCAGCACCATCTTCTGGATGTCGGCGTCGGCCTTCTGCTGCCACTCCGCCCACCAGGCGACACCGCGCGGCTGGCTGACGTTGAGGTAGGTGTCCGGGTTCTGCGTCATGGTGACGTAGCTGGACCAGGGGCCGGTCTTGTAGAAGGAGTCCTCGGTCGCCGACTTGAGGATCGGCACCAGGCTGTTCTTCTTGGTGAAGGCCGTCGACGCCTTGCCCTCGGAGAGGAACTCGACCAGTTTGACGGCCTCCGCCTTGTGCTTGCTGCCGTCCGCGATCCCCCAGCCGGCGGTGGCGAGCGGCTGTACGGTCTTGCCGCTGGGCCCCGCCACCAGCGGGGCGGTGTCCCACTGGTTCTTCGCGATCGACTTCGACTCCGAGACGGTGGCGATCACTTCAGGGTCCTGCAGCAGGAAGGCCGTGGAGCCGTTGGAGAAGCCCTCGACCATCTCCGGATAGCCCCAGGAGACCGACGACTTGGGGGACGCCTCCTTGAAGAGCTTGAGGTAGGTCTTCATCGCGTCGACGGCCTCGGGGGCGGCGAAGATCGTGCTGCCGTCCTTCACCTTGAAGCCGTCGGCGGGGTCGATCTTGTCGGCGACGTACGCCTCGATGACGGCGGTGGCGTTGCCGTTGGCGTTGGCCCCGCCGCGGAAGGCGTACCCGTAGCGGCGTTTGGCCGGATCGTGGATGGCGGAGGCCTGTTCGAGGAGTTCGTCCCAGGTGGCCGGGGGCTTGTCGAAGCCGGCCTCCTTGATCAGGTCGGTGCGGTAGAAGACGCTCAGGCCGTAGAAGCCGTACGGGACGAAGTACGTCTTGCCGGCGGCTGTCTCGGAGGCCTTGACGGCGTTCTCCGTCATCGCCTCCCAGCCCTTCCAGGGCTTGAGGTCCTTCTTCATGTCGTGGAGCCAGCCGTTGTTCGACCACGGGCCAACGGTGGTGTCCCGTACTTCGAGGGTGTCCACGCCGCTGCCGGACTGGAGCATCTGCTGGATCTTCTGGTCCGCCTGCTCGGTGGGCGGCGAGATCAGATTGACCTTGATCTTCGAGTTCTGCTTCTCGAAGTCCGCTATCAGGTTCTTCAGCAGGTCCGTGCGGGCGGGGTTCGTCAGGCTCTCGACCATGTTGAGGGTGACTGTTCCGTCGGCTGCTCCGCCGCTCATGGCGGAACAGCCGGTCAGGACCATGGTGGCGGCTGTGCCGAGGGCGAGAGCTGCCGTCCTTCTACTCATCGTGCCGACCTCTTCCTTGGATACGGGCGCGCCGGCTGCGGCTTCGGGGGCCGTGAGCCGTGCTGTCGGGGGCCGTGGTGTCGGGGAATCGCCATGTCGCGCCGTCGACGCGCCGGGCTGTCAGGGGGCTGCGCGGGCCCATTCGCCGATGACGGGGACGCAGTCCTCGGCGAAGTACTCGTAGTCGGCGGCGGTGTTGTAGACGTGGGCGGACAGCCGCATGTAGCCGATGCCGTCGAAGCTGGTGAAGGCCGCCTCCACGCCCAGTTCGCGGGCGGCCCGGTCGCGCAGCGCGTCCGCCTCGATCCGGCCGGCGGCCAGCCCCTCGGGCAGCCGGACGAGCCGCATCCCGGGAACCGGCATGCCCACGTCGACTGTGCCGGGGACGGCGCCCAGTTCGGCGAAGGCGGCTCCGACGAGGCGCTCGGCGTAACCGGCCAGGTCGTCCATGTACCGGCGTGCGGTGTCCCAGCCCCAGGTGCGGTCGACGAAGTCCAGGGCTGTCGGCGCGGCGAGATAGCCGGTGACGTCCACCGTGCCCTGCTGGTCGAAGCGGTCGGGGTAGGGATCGGGGGCGCCCCACGAGTCGATCAGCGGATAGAGGTCCTCGCGCTGCGCGCCCCGTGCGACCAGGGCGGCGGTGCCACGCGGCGCGCAGCCCCACTTGTGCAGGTTGCCGACCCAGAAGTCGCACGTCAGGCCGTCGAGCGGGGCGGCGATCAGGCCGGGGGCGTGCGCGCCGTCCACGAGCAGGGGGATCCCGAGGCGCGCGGCCTCCGCGCCGATTCGCTCGACCGGCATCCGGCGGGCGGTCGCCGAGGTGATCTGGTCGACGACGATCAGGTCCGTGGCGTCGTCGGTCTCGGCCATGACGGCCTCGTACGCCTGCTCCTCGTCCGCGTCCAGCGGCACGCGGGCGGTGCGGACCTCGCCGCCCCAGCGTCGGGCCAGCCGTTCGGCGCCCATGGTCACGGCTCCGTAGCCGTGGTCGGTGACGACGATCGCGCCGCCGCGGCGGCGCGGAAGAGCGTTGAGTACGACGCTGACTCCGGCGCTCGCGTTGGGCACCAGGGCGAGGTCGTCGGGGGTGGCCCGCAGGAAGGCCGCGAGGTCGACGCGGGCGTCGGCGATCTTCTGCGGCAGCGCGGGGAACCACACCACCGGGGAGCTGTCCATCTGGGCCCTCAGCTCGTTCTGGCGCTTCTGCGCCACCAGCGGGACCGCCCCGAACGAGCCGTGGTTCAGGTGCTTCAGGACGGGGTCCAGCGACCACGCCCGGGCGGCGGGTCGGCCGTCCGCCAACAGCAGGGGACGCGGGGCGGTGGTGACCTCGGTCTCGCTCACATCACTCCACATCTACCGAACCCGAGTGCCGCCAGACATCAGAGGACGACGGCGACACGTATGATGACTCGGCATCCTGGCAGGCGTTTTCGGGCCTTGCAAGGGTCAGGCAGCGAAAGTCATCAGATGACTCCCGGTCGATACATCCGAGACATCAGATGACTGACTACAGTGCCCGAGGGTTTCGGTGGTGCCGCCGGCCCGTCAGGGGAGGAGTCGGATGTCCGCAGTCGACAGGGCGTTCCACGGTCTGCGTCACATGATCGCGACGGGCCGTCTGGGCCCAGGAGAGCGCATCCCGCCCGAGGCCGAGCTCGGCGAGGAACTGGGCGTCTCGCGGGGTCCGTTGCGCGAGGCCGTGCGGATGCTCGCGGCTCTCGGCGTGGTGGAGCCGCGGCACGGTTCGGGCACCTACGTCTCCCAGCTCCGGCCCGAGGACGTCATCGGAAGCCTCTCGCTGACCCTCGAACTCCTGCCGCTGTCGGGCCTGTTGGAGGTCTACGAGATCCGGCGGGTGCTGGAGGCGCACGTGGCCGCCAAGGCCGCCGCGCGCCGGACCCCCGAGACGGTGAAGACGCTCTACGCCCTCATCGAGTCCATGGAGGCCACGGAGGACCCCACCGAGGCCTCCGAACTCGACCACCGCTTCCACGCCGAGGTGGCACGGGCCGCCGAGAACCCCACACTCGCCTCCCTGCTCGCCGTCTTCCGCGCCCGCTCCCGCAAGTACCAGGTCTTCACCCTCCCCGAGGGCCCGGAGATGCGACGCAAGAGCGACGCGGACCACCGGGTCCTCGCCACGGCGATCGCCGACCGCGACCCGGGCGCCGCCGCCGGCGCGGCCGAGGCCCACGTCGCCCAGACGGAACGCTGGCTCCGAGCCTTCATGCCACCGGTGGAGGAGAACGACGGCGGACCGGAGGACGCCCCGAGCTGACGCCACCCGTTCTCGGAGCGCGGTCGGGCACGGTCATCCGCGACGGACGAACCGTCGGGCAGCACACCGGGTGAGCCGCCCGGGTCCCGGTCGGAACCGCCGGTGTCAGGCGCTGTACTCGTTCACACCCGCGACGCCCTGGACCGGCTGATGACCACGGCCCGGGCACACCGCGAGGGGCCCCGATCGGCCGCCTCCGCCTGCTGCACGCCCTCAAGCCCCGCCCCCCACGCGGTGACACGAGTCGAAGCGGGGCGTCACCATGTACGTATGACGGACGCGACGATCGTGAACACGCATCAGGCCGAGGCCTGGAACGGCTATGAAGGCACCCACTGGGCCGATCACCAGACGCGCTACGACAACCTCAACGACGCCTCCAACGAGCCTCTCCTGGCCGCCGCCCGCGTTGAGGACACGGACGCGGTCCTCGACATCGGCTGCGGCAACGGACGTCTCACCCGTCTCGCGGCCCGCCGAGGAGCCCGTGCGCTCGGCGTCGATCTGTCCGTGCCGATGCTGGAGCGGGCCAGGGCGAGCGCCGCCGAGGAGGGGCTCGACAATGTCTCCTTCGTACGGGGCGACGCCCAGGTGCATCCCTTTCCCGAGGCGGGCTTCGACGTGGCGCTCAGCCGCCTCGGGGTGATGTTCTTCGCCGACCCGGTGGCCGCGTTCGCCAACATCGGACGGGCTCTGCGGCCGGGCGGGCGCCTCGCCTTCGTCTGTCCGCAGGCCTTCAGCCGGATGGAACAGTCCGTCGTCCTCGCCGCCGTCGGCGAGCATGTGCCCCTGCCCGACCTGTCCCAGGACACGAAGACCGGCCCCGCCTCCTTCGCCGACCCCGAACGCACCATGGGCGTACTGCGCGACGCCGGCTTCGAGGACGCCGACGCCGTGGCGATCGAACGGACTCAGCTGTGGGGAGCGGACGCGGAGGACGCCGCGGCCTTCCTCTTCGGCTGGGGCCCCGTGCGGCACTGGCTGCGGGACGCCGACCCGCAGGCCACGGAGCGCGCCCGGCTCGCGGCGGTCGACGCCTTTCGCGCCTATGAGTCGGACACCGGCGTACGTCTGACAGCCCGACTCTGGCTGGTGACCGCCACCTGGCCGGTAGTGCCGTAACCAAGCCGGCTGCGGGGCGGGAACAGCGATGGGAAAGGGGGGTATCGGCATGAACCGGCCGCTTCTCTACCTCGACGTGGACGGGCCACTCAACCCCTACGCCGCCAAGCCTCACCGGCGGCCCGCGGGCTATGCCACGCATCGGATGAAACCCGAGGGCTGGATAGCCCAGCACCCCGGCACACCGCGGGCCCGCGTGAAGCCGCTCCGGGTGTGGCTCAACCCCGAACACGGCTCCCGGCTACGGGAGTTGGGCGAGCGGTACGACCTGGTGTGGGCGACCACCTGGGGCGCGGAGGCCAACACGTTCATCGGGCCTGTCATCGGGCTTCCCCGGTTGCCGGTCGTGGACTGGCCCACGACACATGACATACGCCCGGACGGCACGTTCTGGAAGACCCGTCACCTCGTCGCACACGCCGAGGGCCGTCCGTTCGCCTGGGTCGACGACGACCTCGACGACACCGACCGCGCCTTCGTCGCCTCGCACCACGGGGGCGCGGCGCTTCTGCATCATGTCGACGCCCGGGTCGGGCTGCTCGACGCCGACTTCGCCGTACTCGACTCCTTCGCCCGCGCGCTGTGAGCCTCGGCCGCCCCGGTCCGGCCGTACAACCTCCGAGCGGCTCGGAAGTCTTCCTTTCCGGGGTGCGACATGGCATCGGAACACCAGATCGCCTTCTTCCTGCGGGAGTTGGCGGGACGGAGTACGCAGCGTCGCGTGGCGGCGGTGAAGGGCCTGGGCAAGCTCGGCCGTCGCGAGCATGCCTGGGTGCTCGCCGAGACGGCCGGTGACCCGGTGCCCCAGGTGCGCGAGGCCGCGGCCGTCGGCCTCGGTCGGCTCGGGGTGCCGGAGGCGGGCGAGAAGGTGTTGCCGCTCCTGATGGGCGACATGGATCCATGGGTGCGCCGCAAGGCCTCGCTCGCCGCCATCCGCCTTGAGCTTCACGGCGACGGGATCGTGCGGGCCTTCGCGCAGCTGCTCGACGACCCGGAGTACCACGTCCGTATCAACGCTCTCGTCGGCCTGACGGCATTGGGCGTGCCTGGCGATGTCCCGGCGTTGGTGAGCCTGCTCGGCGATCCGCACGGCGCCATATGGGGTCGCGCCCGGAGTCTGATCCACGTGCTGAGGGACGATCCGGCCGTGAAGGCCGAGGTGATCCGGACGGCACGGCAGGGCGACGCCGCCGCACGCGTAGAGGCACTCACGTTGCTGCCTCGACAATGCAACGGGCGGCTGCTCGACTCGCTGCTCGCGGGGCTGCGCGACCCGTCCCCCGATGTTCAGATCGCGGTGGCGGGTCGACTGTCCGACATGGAGAGGCCGCAGGTTCGTGACGCCCTTGCCGAAGCCCTTGACGCCGAACAGAGCCCGGCCGTGGCGGCGCGTCTGCTGGGCATGCTGGAACAGCCGGGCGACCGGCGGCTGATCGGCCCGGCACGGCGATGGCTTCGCGACCCCGTGGCCGGTCCGGCGGCCGCTCGCGCGCTGGGAGAGGTGGACACCGGGACCGCCGTGGAACACCTGCGCGGTGTCATCGCCGACGCGGCGACGCCGGGACCGACCCGTGCCGCCGCCGCGAAAGCCGTCGGCGAGTGCGGGAGATGGGACGCCGTGTGGCTGCTGCTCCCACTGCTCGACGACCCGGACACGGATGTGCGGGCAGGTGCCGTCGACGGACTGGGCGCAGCCGTCCACAACGGACTGCGCCTGTGGGAGCGTTGGCCCGTGACCCACGCCCTGGTCGCTCGCCTCACGGCCGACCCGAGCACCGCCTGGCGGACGGGCTACGCCCTGATCGGGCTGGCGGACGCCCTGCCGGCCCTGCGACGCCTGGCCGACAGCGCCGAGGCGCACGACGAGGTCCGGGTCGCGGTGCTCCCGCTGCTCGTCCCGGAGGACCTGAATGGCCCCGGTCACGGCAGTTACGGCGCCGAGGAGGACGTACGCCGCTTGGTGCGGGGCCTCGACGACCCTCAGGAGCCGGTCCGCCACAGCGCCGCGCTCGGTCTGAAGCAGTGGCTCAAGGTCGGCTTCGCGCCCCCGCCGGACCGCGATGCGCTGCACGACCGGCTGATGGCCCTCGCCTCGGACCCGTCGCCACGGCTGCGACAGGCCGTGGCCGCGGTGCTCCAGGCCCTCGCGGATCCAGCCGGCCGGAACCGACCGCCACGGAAAACCACCTGACAGGTCGACGTGGGGGCGATACTGTCGCTCGCGATGACGACTCACTCTGTTGACAGATCGGGGGTCCCGTCCGCGCAAGGTGAGTGCTGATGCTCACTGACACCGCGTACGAGGAACTCCGCCTTTCCTTCTGGCCGCGCGTGCGAGAGTTCGCCGTGCCGCCCTCCATGATCGAGACTGCCACCGCCCGTCGCCGTGCCGGGGACTGGGCGGGGGCGTGTGCCGCCGCCCATGTGGACGTGGATCTCGATCTGCGGTCCCTGGCTCGTACCCGCGGCCGGGACCTCGCCGCCCAAGTCCGCGCAGATCTCCGCCACTTGGCGCCCGACCTGCTGCGCTGGCACATGCCGAGGATCGCTCCCCACGGGTTGCTGCGCCCTGGCCTGACGATCGCTCTGACGCGGTACGACGCGGTGGAGCGTGACGGCCCGGGCACACGTGACGGCCCGGGCCCGGTGTGTCTGGTGGTCCGGACCGCGCCCGCCTGGGCGGATGCCGGTCAGCGCATCAGCCTCGCGCTGTGGGACGGGTCCCTCAGCGATGCGGGCGCCCGCCGTCACCCGCACCCCCGTCCGAACCGCCGGTTCCGCCTCGATCTGCACCGTCATCTGTGGGACGCGCGCAGAAGCGATGAGCTGCGGGTCCGGTCGGGGGCCGACCGATCGGCAGGCGCGGGCCTTCCCCCGGTGAAGGCCGGCATGGACGTCCCCTTGGTGAACCCGGCTGTGCTGGAGCCGGTGCCGTGGGATCCGCGCTGTGCCGTCGACCGGTGGGCCGCCGAGGCGGGGATACTGCTCCGCGCCGAGGGTCGGTCCACCGGTACCGTCGCCGTGCGGCTGGGGTCCGGCCGGCGATTGCTACTGGACCTGGACGCGGACGGTGAGGGCCCAGGGCTGCCCGGGGTCACCGTCGCGGTGGCGCCCACGAGAGGGGCGACCGCCGCGCTGCCGGTCCTCCCCGACGCGGCGACCTGGACGCTGCCCGACCTGGAACTGGTCCGCGGTGGTTCGATCGAGGTCGGTCAGCTGCACCCGCTGGTCGCTTCGGCGTTGGCACCGGACCACTCCCCGGCAGTTCCCTCCCGGACCCCCGAGCAGGTTCCTGCCCGGGCAGGGCGGGATCGGGCAACCGCCCGGACCGGGCGACCGCACCTCGTGGAGTGCCGGGGAGAACAGCATCGGATCGGCCTGGTCGACGGCGTCCTGTCCCCACTGGACCACGACCCTGTCGAGATCCGCCGGGAGGAACTCCTGGCCGAGCTGACCGGCACACCGCTCCCCTGCCTCCAGACCATCGACACGGCCCACCGCCGTCCGGACTGCCTCACCGGGGTCCGGGAACGCCTCCACCACGGCGACATCGCCGGAGCACTGGCCGTCGTCGAGGGCCTGTTGGGCCCCGCCGCACTGCTGCGCGACGGCGCGCTGCGGGACGAACTGGAAACGGCCGCGCGGCGGCGCATCACCTATGGGCTCTTCCGGGCGGACCTCGTCGGCCCCGGGCCCGGCCGCATCCACCCGGAGCCACCTCGCCCCCGTGACCACCGCTCCCGTCCACGCCACACGACCGGCCGCTGATCCAGGGACATCTCTCCCTGCCTTCTACTCCCCCTGCCCTTAGTCACTCCTGCCTTCACTCGCCCCTGCCTCACTCGCCGCTCCACGAACCCTCAGGTGATCAAACATGCCCTCATACAGTCCGTTCGCCGCGCCCGACGCACCCTCCGACCCGACGTACCTCTCCCAACTGGACGTCGCAGGCGACCTGTTGGCCCGCCTGCGCGACACCACCACGGAACCGCGCCCCGACATCCAACTGGAGGCCCTGACCCTGGCCGTCGCCGCGGACCTGCCCGTCCTTCTGTGGGGCGAGCCGGGCATCGGCAAGACCGCGGCCCTGACACAGCTCGCCGAGTCCCTGGACCTTCCGCTGACCACCGTCATCGCCAGCGTGCACGAGCCGTCGGACTTCTCCGGGCTGCCGGTCATCGGCGACGATCCCGCCGAACAGGGCGTCCCGATGGCCCCGCCGGACTGGGCGGTCCGACTGGTACGGGCCGGGCGCGGGCTGCTGTTCCTGGACGAGTTGTCCACCGCGCCTCCCGCCGTACAGGCCGCGCTGCTTCGCCTCGTACTCGAACGGCGCATCGGCGCCCTGCGGTTGCCGCCCGGTGTACGTATCGTGGCCGCGGCCAATCCGCGGTCCTCGGCGGCCGACGGCTGGGAGCTGAGCCCGCCCCTGGCCAACCGGTTCGTCCATCTCCAGTGGACCCACGACCACGACGTGGTGGTTCGTGGCCTCGGCGGGACATGGCCGCGGGCCACACTTCCGCGGCTGGATCCGGAGCGGCTGCCGGGGGCCGTGAACTTCGCCCGCCGTGCCGTGTGCGAACTCCTCTCCGCCCGCCCCGGACTCGTGCACCGGCTGCCCAGCAACGAGACGCGTCGGGGCGGACCCTGGCCGTCACCGCGCAGCTGGGAGATGACCCTGTGTCTGATCGCCTTCGCGACCGCGGCCGGCTCCTCCCGGGAGGTGCTGTCCCTGCTGGTCAGGGGAACGGTGGGAGACGGCCCCGGTCTGGAACTGCTGGCCGGTCTGGACCGTATGGACCTCCCGGACCCCGAACTGCTGCTCGCCGACCCGGAGTCCGCCGTCCTGCCCGAGCGGGGGGATCTGCGACAGGCCGTACTCGACGGTGTCGTGGCCGCCGTCCGCAAGCGCCCGGACAAGGAGCGCTGGGACGCGGCGTGGGCGCTCCTGGTGCGGGCACTGGACACCGGAGCGCCGGACCTGGTGGTCGTCCCCGCCACCACGCTCGCCTCGCTGCGCCGGCAGGACTGGGACGTTCCGGCGTCGATCGAACGGCTGGCCGGAGCGGTGTCCATCTCCCGGCGGGCGGACCGGGCGGCGGCCCGGGCCGCGGTCGCCACCAAGGCGGGCCGGTGACCCCGGAGCCGCCGAGGGCGCTGGACCTCGACAAACTCTTCGCCGCCCGGCTGCAGGCGGCCCGGGCCCGGCCCTACTTGGCCACCGCGCTGTTCGCCCTGCACACCGTGGAGTCACGGTGGGTACCCACGATGGGCGTCGACCGGCACTGGCGGTGCTACGTCTCACCGGCGTTCGTGGATCGCACACCGGTGGAGGAGCTGGCCGGTGTGTGGGTGCACGAGGTGTCGCACCTGCTGCGCGACCACCACGGGCGCAGTGACAGGGCCGCCAAGGAACGCGGACTGACCGGCCCCGGGGAACGGCTGCGGATGAACATCGCCGCGGACTGCGAGATCAACGACGACGTGTACGGCGATGGGCTCGCCTGGCCCCAGGACGTCGTCGAGCCCGGCTCCCTGGGGCTGCCCGAGGGCCAACTCATGGAGGACTACCTGCGGCAGTTCCGGCTCGGGCCGCGCACGGAGAGCCACGCCTGGCTGGACTGCGGCAGTGGGGCGGACGGCTCGGAAAGGGATTGGGAGCTGGGGCCCAACGGCGCGCACGGCCTCAGCGCCCAGGAACGCGACGCGGTTCGGTTCCGGGTCGCGCAGGGCATCAAGGGCCGGCCGGGGAACGCCCCCAAGGCGTGGCAGCGATGGGCCGAGGAGGCGTTCCAACCTCCGCAGCCGTGGCGGGAGTTGCTGGGCGCGGCGATCCGTTCGGCGACCTCGGGCTCCGGCGCGGGCGAGGACTACAGCTACGGTCGTCCGTCACGCCGCTCGGCCGGGGTGCCCGGCGTGGTGCTCCCCAGTCTCCGGCGCAGGCCGCCCCGGGTCTCCGTGATCATCGACACCTCCGGCTCGGTCAGCGACGCCGAACTGGGCAGCGCTCTTCGGGAGGTTGCCGCGATCTCCAGTGCCGTGGGCGGCCGCCGGGACCTGGTCTCCGTACTGCCGTGCGACGCGGCCGCCGAGTTCGTGCACCCGCTGTGCCGCGCCGAGGGGATTCCGCTACTGGGCGGCGGCGGCACGGACCTGCGCACGGGCTTCGCCAAGGCGCTCCGTACCCGGCCGCGGCCGGATGTCATCGTCGTCCTGACCGACGGCCAGACACCCTGGCCGAGCACGCAGCCGTCCTGCCGGACGGTGGTCGGCCTGTTCCCCCGGCCGTACGACTCCGGGTCGTGGGACGAGGACGATCCCGAGTACGTCCCCGACACTCCGCCCACGTGGGCTCGCGTGGTGGAGATCGGCTCCAGTCCCGCCGTTCGGTGATCCCCTCGGGGCAACTGGCGTACCAGGCCCAGGAGTTCATGCTCATGGCCTGGTCCACGTGAAGTCGAGGCGGCCGCCGGACCTCCGCCCTCAGCCGTCCTGCACCGTGATCTGAGGGTCCTGGTCGGGGAGGCGGAGGAGTGCCGCTCCCAGCGGGGTGAGGGTGTGCAGGACGGTGTTCGCGTGGCGGTGGCTGGCGATGAGTCCCGAGTCGCGCAGCACCGTGGTGTGGTGGCTGGCGTTGGCGGGGGACACCGAGACCGCGCGGGCGATCTCCGAGTTGGTGGCGCCGTACGTCACCGCGAGCAGTACCGCGGCGCGGGTGCGTCCGAGCAGCGCCGACAACGGCGCCTCGGCCGGGTGGTGTTGGGGCATGGGGCCGCCTGATGCCAGTGGGTACAGCAGGACGGGCGGCAGGTCGGGGTCGGCGAAGGACACCGGCTTCTGCCAGCAGAAGTACGAGGGGATCAGGAACAGGCCGCGGCCGCCCAGGTGCAGATCACGATCGACACCGCCCACGTACTCCACCTCGAGGACGGGGGCTCTCCAGCGCATCGCAGGCCCCAGTCCCCCGAGCAGCCCTTCCGCTCCGCCGTGCAGCAGATCGCGGCCTCGATGAGCGCACTCGGCGTCGACACGCGCCTGCATACGGTCGCTGTAGGGGGCGATGGCCGCGTTGTGGTACTTGCGCAGCGCCGCGACCAGTTCCCCGCGGACGTCGTTGTCGGCCAGGCGGTACATGTCCGCCGGCACCTTCCTGACCTGCGCCAGCAGACCGATCTCGTGCCGGACCCGGGCGGGCGGCGTGTCGAGGATCGCGTCCAGGCCGCTCTTCAGTCCCTGGCCCGCCTCGGCCGGGGTCAGGAAGTCGGGAAAGTACGTCGCGCGGGGGAACAGCGGAAGCAGCAATGTGCGTACGACGGTGCCCAGTTGCTGTGCCGCGATGGCGGCGCGGGCGTCGCGGTACCAGGCCGCATGGGCCCAGCGCCCGGCCTGGGACTGCAGGCGGTGCAGGCTGGCGGTGATCTCCCATAAGGGGTCGGGGCGGCAGGCGAGCCGCGTTCGGACGAGATCCTCCGACGTGAAGTGGATACGCAGCACGGTCCCCCCATGCGTGATTCCTGCCCGATGAGGCAGACAATGCCGCGCCGGCCCCCGTAAGAACAATGACCGGAACGGATCATCCTCGGGCGCACACGGCGGAGTCAGTGCTGTGTACGCCCAAGCCGTCAGCCCTGGATCAGGGCGGCCACCTCTGTGCGTATGGCGGGCATGTCGGCGAAGACCGTACCCGGGCAGTCGGTGGCGGCCCAGTGGCGGTGGCCGCCGATGGCGGGCGATACGCGGCTGACCCCACTCACCGGATTGACGTAGGACACCTTCCCCGAGGGGGCGATCGCGTGGCGATCGGCGAGTTCGGCCAGGAGCTGGATGAGCGCGGTGCGTGCGGCGGCCGTCGGGGGCGTGGTCGTCAGCGTTCCCAGGAGGGCGATTCCGAGGTTTCCGCTGTTGTACCCCTGGACGTGCGCGCCGGTGACCATCCGCCCCGACACGTCGTGCGCGGGCGTGCCGTCCGTGCCGGACCAACGCCCTTCGTACACAAGGCCGTTCCTGTCGATCAGGAAGTTGTAGCCGATGTCGCCGTAGCCCTTGCCGACGGTGTCGTTGCGGTAGATCGCGCGCACCACGGCGGCCGGGTCCGGATCGGTGCTCCCGTCGTCGGTGTGGTGCACGGTGAGGGTCTGGACCGGGTAGTACTCCGGCGGCCAGATCTCCGTGCCGTCGGCCACGTATCGCAGGGTCTCGTCCGCGCCCCAGGCGGCGCGCGAGCGCAACGTGTACGCGGCGGAGGCGGCGACAGCCGAGGGCGGGCGGGGCACGGCGCTCAACGCGGCGGCGACTCCGAGGGCGCCCAGGATCACGCGTCGCGATACCGGGGACGCCGTGTGGGCTGGGCTCAGGGAGCCTGCGGGGTTCGAGTCCGGGACCGACATCGCGTGATTCCTCCTGTGGGGGTGTCCGGGCCGGTCGACGCTGCCCGCTCCTCCGGTCGGGAAGCGGGCAGCCGGTGGAACGGAGGAGCGCTCCTAGAGGGCGCAGGCGGCCTTGGGGTTGTAGAGACGGTTCCAGGTGCTGGAGCCCACGATGCCGTCGGCACCACCCGTGGTGCCGTTGCAGGTCTGCACCCAGTAGATGCCCCGCGCGGTGGCCGGACCGTAGTCCCCGTCCACGTCGATCCAGGTGTCGTACTTGCTGTAGACGTTGATGAGGCACTGCACCTGACGAACCGCGTTGCCCTCGTCGTTGGGACGGACCGTGGGCCGCGCGGTGTCGGAGATGTAGTTGCAGTTCGGCTCGGCGACCGCGGCGCTCGCGGAGGGCGCGATCGCGAGGCTCCCTCCGAGGGCCAGTACGGCGGTGCTGCACAGGAGGGCTAGGCGATGGGTGCGCATGATGTCTCTCCCAAGGTGTGTGCTTGTTGTAACGAAAGTAAGAGTGCGTGTGAACACGACCACCGGTCTACGAGATTCGACCAGGCCGAAAGAAGGCAGGTCAGGCGTTCCTACGCGCCAGTTGTCAGGACGCCGGCTCCCAGACACCGTCGAACAACGCCAGCTCCAGGAGGTCCGGGCGTGACCCGGGCCAGCCGATCCCCGCGGAGGCGAGTTGTTCGGTCGCGGCGTGGATCCACTCCAGGTACACCCCGTACCGATGGGAGGTCCAGCCGCTGTCGGACCAGATCCAGGCGGCCACGGCCGGCGCGGAAGCCAGTGCCATGTCCGCGCCGACCCGCGTGGCGTGGGCCCTCATCACGCGCGCGACCCGCTGGTCCAGGATGAGCGCACGGGGCTCGGCGGGCGCGTCCGTCGCCGGGTCGAGGAGGTGGCCCTGGTCGAGGAAGTAGAGGAACTTGGTGAAGAACGCCGGTCCAAGCCCCTTCACCGCTCCGCGGAGACCGCGGTACGCCGCGACAGCACCCTCCTGACGAAGAACCGACCCGGCCGTGGCCAACGCGTCGTCGACAGTGGGCTCCGCCAGGATCTCCCTGAGGCGGTGCGGACCGTAGCCGGTCCGGCCCTGACCCCATACGTACGACGCGACCAGGGCCTCGGACCACTCCGAGCGCTCCGCTGCCCCGCGGGTCGCGGCGACCACCTGGTCGCGGCTGATTCTCGCGGTTCCCGTCCGCGACCGCTCGGGGAGTCCAACGGGCCATGGCTCGATACCGGTCCAGCGTGCGGGCGCGTACTCCACGTCGTGGCCGCCGGCACCTGTCGCGTACCGAGCGCCGGATCCGGCCAGCCAGAGTCCCAGCGCGCGCACCGCGGTCGGGGGCAGCAGCCGCCTCCTCAGCTCGTCGTCCAGCGCGTCCGCGAGATCCTGACGTCCCATCCGGCACCCCCTGTTTCCCACGACACTCGAAAACCCGCAGGCTACTGGGGACTTACCGACTTCGGACTCGAAGTCGGCACGGAGGCGGGGTCCGAGTGGGCTCGGAGGCGGTTCCAAGTGGGCTCGGAGCAGGCGTTGTCAGTGGTCTCACCTAGAGTTCCGGTCACTTGATCAGTGAAGTGCGGGGAGGCACATATGGGGTGGGTCACGGCCAGCGACTACGAGGTCGGCCTCGACGGCGGAAAGGTGGTGTGCCGCAACGCCGCGGGGCGGCAGTTGAAGTCCGTACCGGCCAAACTCGCCGACGATCCCGCGGTCATGGGACTGCGGCAGCTCGCCGAGTGGCTGGAACGGCACGAACGCCAGTGCCTCGCCGATGTCGAGAAGTGGATGGTGCGCTCGCTTCCGGTGCCCCTCGCCGTCATCGCCCGGGTGTGGCCGGATCCCGCCTGGCAGAGCGCGCTGCGCGATCTCGTCGTCACCGGTCCGGACGGCGAGGTGGCCGGATTCCTCCGGGACGCCGACCTCGGCCGCGGGCTCGGCCTCGTCGACCTGGACGGGGACAGCGTGCGCATCGCCCCCGAGCTCGTCCACCTCCCCCACCCCGTCCTTCTCGACGACCTTGAGGAACTGCGGGAGTTCGCCGTCGAACTCGGCGTCGAGCAGCGGGCCCAGCAGCTCTTCCGCGAAGTGTGGCAGCGCCCCGCCGGCCTCGACGCCGAGGCCACCACCGTGGAGGACTACGCGGGCGGTGCCTTCAAGCAACTGCGCTTCCTGCACGGCAGGACCACCCAGCTCGGCTACCGCGTGCGCGGCGGCAACGCCGTCTGTTCCGTGCGGGAGGACGCCCGCGGAGTGGAGGCCCGGGTCTGGATCGGCGACTACGACGGTTACGAGGAGACCGAGACCGGCCCCCTCATGTGGACCGACGGCTCCGGCCGGGTGCTGAAGCTCGGTCAGGTGGGGCCCGTCGCCTGGTCGGAGGGCATGCGCATGGCTGCCGCACTGTTCGCCGGGCGTGACATCGAGGACGAGGAGCAGGCGGCATGACCACCTACGCACAGACCACCGCCGCCGCGCTCCTCGAAGCCGGTGCCGTCCTGCCCGTGGGCACCAGCACCGGCGAGGACGCCGACTCCCTCACCGTACGGACGTACACCCATCCCGCGCTGGAGGGCCGGCTCGCCGTCCGTCTCGTGCCGGGCACCCTCGGCGAGGCCGAGGACCTCGCCCTGGAGTTCCTCGGGCTGGCCCGCGAACCGGAGACCCCCGAGGTCGGACAGGTACGCCGCGAGACCCTCGGCTTCCCCGCCTGGGCGCTGGTCAACGACCCGGCGAACGGCCACCACGCGCTGGCTCTGGTCAAGGACGTCGAACGGCTCGCACGCCAGGCCAAGTCCCGCCCCGGCACCGCCAAAGAGGGTTTCGAGGAACTCGGCGAGCGGCTCGGCCGTGCCGTGCCGCACTTCCTGCCCACCTTCTACGAGCAGGCCGCCCGGATCTTCCTCCAGCACGAGAACACGACGTACGCCGCTGCCTTCTTCGGCAAGGCCCGTGAGGCCGAGCGGGTGCACGCACTCGCCGTGGACGAGGAGCGGCAGCGCGCCGTGTTCCTGGAGTTCGCCTTCGCCGGGGCGCTGACGGTCAAGGCGCTCAAGGAGTATGTGAAGGACCTGGCCCACCGGCTCGACCCGGCCACGGCCTGGTCGCAGTTCCGGCAGCTGTGCGTGGAGCGCTGCGCGGCGGGCATGCCGCCGTACGCGTCGCTGCCGCAGGACGCCCGCGGCCTGATCAAGGCGGCCGGGCTGCCCCGGGTCACCGAGGAATGCGCCCTGGTGGCCGACCTGGTCGCCTCGCCCGCCGCGGTGCGCGCGCCCGTCTCGTTCTGGACCGCCTACCGGGCCACCCTCCCGGTCCTCGCCGAGCGGCAACCGGCCGTACGGGCACGGCTGTTGGAGATCATGCCGACCGCCCTGGAACGCGACGTCAAGGACGACGAGTTCTGGTTGACGCTGCTCGCGGAGAGCGGCGCCGATCGCCTCCTCACAGGCGAGGTCACAGGCGAGGACAGCGAGGGCGGCGAGGACAGTCAGTTCCGTCAGGACGGCGAGAAGACGGGAGCTGTCGACGCGGCGGAGTGGCTCAGCCGCTGGGCCGCCCACCGCAAGCACGGCGGCACGGTCAGCGGACGCTCGCCGCTCACCCTCCAGCTCGTCGAGCGAATGGCGCCGCGGCTGTGTGCCGACGGCCGGGCCGTGGACCTGTTCACGGGCCGCTGGCACGCAGGTGCCGACCTCGACCTGCTGGACCTGTGCGTGGCGCAGGGAGTTCCCCTCGCGATGCCCGACGCTGACAAAGAGGTGTATCTGTCCCTCGACCGCTGGCTTCGCGACCGTGAGTCCGGTGGGCGCGACCTCACCGCCACCGCCGCGGATCCGCGTTTCCGGCCCCTGCTGCACCGGGCCATCGACGCGCTGAGCGACAACCGGTCACTCGCCGGCGTGCTGGAGGCCCTCGCCTCACATCCCGTACTGGGTGACGTGCTGCGCGAGTGGCTGGACGACGCGGCCCAGACGTTCCGCGCCTCGACGGGCCTGCCCGGCGCCCGCGCGGCGCTCAGCCGCCTGCGCCCCTTCCGTGCGGTCGCCGCCCGGGTCAGCCCTCAAGCGGTCGCACGTGTCGCGGAGCACGAGATCGCGCCGCTGCTCGGCCGCACCCTTCGGGCCGGCATCCCCGACGAACTGGGCTGGCCGGCCCTGGACGAGGCGCTGCGCCTCCTCGAACCCGACACAGACACCAAGCCCAAGGGCAAGCGCAGGCACAACCACGATGACGACCCACTGCGTCTGACCGAGGCCTGGCCCGCGCTGATCCTCTCCCGCAGGCACAAGGCCGTCGTCGTCGGACCGGACAAGGTGCTGCTCGACCACGACCTGCGCCTGCCCGTCGAGCTCGACCGCTGGCAGCAACCGCAGTTCCGCTACACCGACGGCGAACTGCTCGTGATGTGGCGGCAGGACAGCAAGCAGTTCGGCTACTGGTCGGCCCGGCCGTCCGAGGTGTTCACCCTCGGCGGCGAGCAACTGCCCCACTGGTACGGCAACGACGCCGGAGCCCCCTCCATCCCGCTGACCGACGGGGGCCGTGCAACCGGCGGACGTACCCTGCACGCCGGCGACACCGTCCTGCCGCCGAGCCGGTCCGTCATGGGTGACGGCACGACCTGCTGGCGCCAGGGCAGGCAGGGCCGGCAGCAGGTCTGGCTGGAGTACGACCCGGCCACCGGTACGCACGGACGGGCCTCTCTGCCCGCCTTCCTGCGCTCCGGCATCCGCGAGGACGCCACACTCCTGCAGCACCACTGCGAGGTCCTGCCGCTGCAACCCGGCCTGGAACACAGCCCCTTCGGCACAGACGGCTCGGTGCTCGGCCGCTGGGTGCGCTCGGAGGGCGAGGGCGCCGAGGCCCGGACGACCAGCGGTACGCCGGACGGCCGGACCGTCACACTGCGGACGGCCGGTTTCCCTCTCGGTGCGCTCCGACTGCCCGGCGGTGCCGAACCCGTCGCCGCGTACCTCCACCAGCACATCGCGCTGTTCGCCTCCGAGGACACCTCGGCCACCGGCGAACTCGGCCGGGTGACACCCGGTCAGCGGGGCGGGGAGTACGCCGCCGGCACCCGGCTCGTACCGCCTCTCGCCTTCTGGCACGCACTGCGCCCCCGTGACGAACGGGCGTCCGCCGTGCTCCGCGCGCTCACCGACGAGGCGGCGGCCGACGTGCTGCGCGCCGGGGCCCAGGCCCTGACCGAGCGTGAGGCCCAGGTCGTCAAGGCCGGCGACGCCGCCAGTGCCACCGTCGACGGCAAGCCCGTCGTCCCGTCGGTGGACGACTTCATTCGGCCTGCCGTGTCGAGGGCCCTGCCCGGCCTCGCCGACGAGCGGCTGCTCATCGGTGTGTCCGCCCTGGTCCGTGCGGCGCTCCAACTCACCGGGTCGGCCGCCGCGTTCGTGGCACCACCGGTGGAGAAGAAGGGGTCCGAACGGCGGCAGAACGAGGAGATGTTCGCCGACTACAGCCCCGAGCACGGCGAGGACCGGACCCTGCGCGCGGTCACCGCCGGCATCGCCGAACTGGGGGGATGGTGGGGAGGCAACCACGCGTGGACCGCCCTGCGCCAGATCCGGGCCGTGAACCACGTGCTGTCCGGACGGCCCGCCGAGGGCAAGCCGCTGCCCGATCTCGCGCAGACCGGCGCCCTCGGTGACGGCTGGCGGAGCGAGGAGCGCACGATCCCCGGCATCGGCATCGTGTGGCCGTCGCTCCTGGCCGTGCTGCGGCCGCTGGCCTACCGGGCCGCCACGCCCACCCTGACCGACGACGAACGGGAATCCCTGCTCCTGCTGCTGGAGGCGGTCGCCGAAGGCCCGCTTGCCGCACCCGGAAACGGGCTGCGCGAGATCCTGCTGAGCGAGCCGCACGACAAGCAACAACGTGCCGGTCAGGTGCTCCGCCGGGACGGACGCACCGTGGTCCTCCTCGGCTGCCAGAACGTCGACACCGAGCGCAACCGGGTCTGTTGGCTCGCCCTCGACCACGATCCCTCCGGCGCGTTCGGCGCCGTCGCCCACTTCACCCTGGACAAGGAGACCGCGGTGCCGTCGGCGTTCCCCGCCGACGGGCTGGCCGCTCTCACCCGGACGATCCGGGACAAGGGCGCCGCACCCTGGCACCCCGAGGCGCCCGCCGCGTTCGCCGCCGCGACCCGCGACGGTCTGGGCCCCGTCCAGGCCACCGTGCTCCTCGCCGCTCGTCCGCAAGACCCCAGCGCCGACGTACTCGCCACGATCGGTCTCAAGCCCCGGCAGCTGGACCTGGGCAACGGCCGGCTGTCGTCGCTCGGCCGCGAGGACCGGTTCGCCCTCATGAGCGTCCTGCTGCCCGAGGACCCCGCGGACCTGTGGACGACTGGTCCGGACATCGCGTCCGCGGGCCGGGTGTGGGCCGAGCGCCTCGGTTCCGTCGTCCGCCTGCCCGAGGACCTCGCGGTCGACCTCGCCGGTCTGCCCGCCGGATCCGCCGAGGCCGTGCTCAACCCGACGCTCACCCCCTGGATCAGCCGCACGACGGTGCAACGGCCGGACAAGGACGGCAATCTCGTCGCCGCGGACCCCGAGGCGCTGCCCGGACGGTACGACCTGACCCGTGCCGTCGCCTCGCTGGCCGCACTCGCCTACGGCCTGCCGTACGGGCACCCGCTGCGCGCCCGGCTGCCCGAGGGCCTGGCCGCCGTGCGGCACCGCCTCACCGACCCCGGGCTGCTGCTCGACCTCGACGTCGAGTGGACGGACAAGGGCGGCTCGACAGCGGTCGAACTGCGCAAGGCGTACGGGCTTCCCGCCACCGGAGGCGCCGACGCACACGGTCTGACGCCTGTCGGGGAGGCCCTCGTGCTGCGCCCCTGGTACCGCGACCAGGAGACGGTCCTGCTCCGCCCCGCCGCTCTCTCCGGTCCGGACGACGCGGTCCTCGGACTCCTGGAGGGCCTGGTGGGTCCGGATCGTGACAGTGGTCTGCAGGCCCTGCGCACGATCCTCGGCGCCGGACTCGACCGCGCCCTGGCGGCCGGCCTCGCCCCGGAGGAGCCCGTCGGTCACGCACAGGACCCCACCGTCGTCGCTCCAGCGCTGGTCGCCGAAGTGGCCTCGGCACACGGTCTGGGTGAGGACGCGGCCGCGCTCTACCTCCAGTTGCTGGCCCTGCCCGATCCGACGGACCGCAACTGCGCCCGCTGGACCGCCTGGAAGCCCGCCCGGCTGAAGAAGGCGCGCACCGAACTGGCCGCCACCGACCTGGTTGTCGAGGCGAAGCGACCGCGCGCCGGGCGCACCCTCTTCCTGCCCTGCGGCTGGCGCGACCTCAAGTCCCCCGCCCTGCCGGTGGAGACCTGGAAGGAGGGCCTCTATCCGGTGCGCGACCGCTCGCGTGCCGTGCCCCGCCTCCCGGTGCCCGACCTGTTCGCCCGCGCCTGGCAGCGCGTCCAGGACGGCGACGCGCCCGCCTACGAGAAGCTCACCACCCGCGCCACCCGGAAGGGCCGCCGCCGATGACCACCGCCGAGCCGACCGCCCGAGCCGGCAGGACGATCCCTTGCTGACGGCTCCCCGTATGACGACCCCTCAGCTGACTACCCCTCTGCCGACGACCTCCCGACCCGACCGGACGGACCACCGATGACAGCCACCCTGGCCCCCGACACGGCCCGCCAGATCACCCCGCCAGAGGACCGGCACGCCACCGAGCTGGCCTTCCTCGCCGCCTACGACGACGGGCCGCGCCCCCCTGCGTGGCGGCTCACGCCCCGTGCCGTCGTCACGTTCGTCATGGGCAGCGACGGCCGGGCACTGCGGCTGCCCGACGGCGCCCCGACACCCGACGGTGTGCCGCGGCGCCTCGTCGTCGAGGGCAAGTTCGTCGGCGACCGAGCCCTGGTCGAGCGGTGCGTCGTCACCCTCGCCGGCGAGCGCGGGCTGCTGCTCGTCGGCGAGCCCGGCACCGCCAAGTCCATGCTGTCCGAGCTGCTGTCCGCCGCCGTCTGCGGCACCAGTGGCCTGGTCGTCCAGGGCACCGCGGGCACGACGGAGGACCAGCTCAAGTACGGCTGGAACTACGCCCTGTTGCTGGCCCAGGGGCCCAGCCGGCAGGCCCTCGTGCCCTCGCCCGTCCTGACCGCCATGACCCGGGGAGCAGTGGCCCGGGTGGAGGAGGTCACCCGCTGCCTGCCCGAAGTGCAGGACGCGCTGGTGTCGTTGCTCTCCGAGCGGCGCATCGCCGTGCCCGAACTGGCGGGCACCGAGGACTCCCTGGCCCACGCGGCACCCGGCTTCAGCCTCATCGCGACCGCCAACCTGCGCGACAAAGGGGTCTCCGAGATGTCGGCCGCGCTCAAGCGGCGCTTCAACTTCGAGACCGTCGGCCCCATCGCGGACCTCGACGCCGAGACCGCGCTCGTACGCAGTCAGGCACGCGCCTCGGTCGAGCGGGCCGGAGCGCCCTTCCAGGTCGACGACGCTGTACTGGAAGCCCTCATCACGGCCTTCCGGGACCTGCGGGAGGGCCGGTCCGCGGAAGGCTGGGAGGTCGAGCGGCCCTCCACGGTGATGAGCACCGCGGAGGCCGTGTCCGTGGCGGGCGCGCTGGGGCTCGCCGCCGCCTACTTCCCGGGCGACCGCGACGTCCTCGGCCTCTTGCCGGGTCACCTCCTCGGTGTGGTCCGTAAGGACGACCCCGCCGACGCGGCCCGGCTGCGCGGCTACTGGGACGGCCCCGTCAGGCGCCGCGCCGAACAGGGCTCCGCCACCTGGCGCACCCTGTGGGACCTGCGCACCGTCCTGGAGGACTGACCACCGTGCCCCTCTCCCCCGACGAAGCCGTCGCGGCCCTCACCGACCCGGCGGCGCCCTACCTCATCGGCGTACGGCACCACGCGCCCTCCCTGGCCGCGGCCGTGCCCGCGCTGCTGGACGCGGCCAAGCCGGACGTGCTGCTCGTCGAACTGCCCGACGAGATGCAGGAATGGCTGCCCTGGCTCGGTCATGAGGAGACACGGGCCCCGGTCGCCCTCGCCGCCGCTCCCCGAGACGGGGGCGGCGGCCCGGGCCCGGCCTTCTATCCGTTCGCCGACTTCTCGCCCGAACTCGCCGCCGTGCGCTGGGCCGCGCGCCACGACGTGCCGGTCGTCGCGTGCGACCTGCCGCTCGCCAACAGGGCGTGGAGCGCCGAGCGGTACGCCCCGGCATGCCCGGACGACGGTACGGACCGGGGCTCGGCCCTGGAGCCGCCCGGCCCGACCGCCGCTCCGGCCCCTGCAAGGGCGCCCGGCATCCCCACCCCTCCACCAACCGCGCAGACAGCCGAGGGTCCCGCCTCTTCACCGGCCACCGGCGAGACACCCAGCGCTCCGGATCCCGTCGGCGTCCACGAGACGTCCCCCCGAGCCGGCCTCGCCACCGCGCTGCGAGCCCGGCTCACGGGCCGTACCGGTGACGACCTGTGGGACCGTCTCGTCGAGGCGGCCGCCCCGGGCTCGCCTCCCGAAGCGCTGCGGCGGGCCGCCCTGCTGACGGGCTGGGCGCTGCGCGAGGACGCGGCCGCCTCGGGAGGCGTGCCCGAGCTGGATCTGCGGCGCGAGGAGTGGATGCGTGCCCGGCTGGCCGCCGCCACAGCGAACGGCGAACGCGCCGCCATGGTCGTCGGCGCCTTCCACGCCCCGGCGTTGACGTCACCGGGCACACCGGCGGAACCCCGGTCGCACGCATCCGGCGGCCCGGACGCCGCCGAGGCCGCGGCATGGACGACGTCGTTCATCCCCTACACCTACGCGCTTCTCGACGAGCGGTCCGGCTACCCGGCGGGCATCCGGGACCCGGAATGGCAGCACCTGGTCCTGGGCGCGGCGGGCGACCCGGCCGCGCTGGAAGACGCCCTGACACGCGCCGCCGTACAGATCTGTGCCCAACTGCGCGTTCTCGGGCACCCGTCGGGACCCGCCGACGCCCGGGAGATCTGCCGCCTCGCGGGGGACCTCGCCCGGCTGCGTGGACTTCCCGCGGCCGGCCGGGGCGAGCTGGTCGAGGCGGTGCAGACCGTCCTCACACAGGGAGAGCCGTACGGACGCGGCCGGGCCGTCGCACAGGCGATGGAGCGGGTGCTCGTGGGAACGCGCGGCGGCCGCCCGGCACCGGGAGCGCCCCGCAGTGGACTCGCTCCGGCGGTGGAGGCGGAGCTCGCGGCGTTGGGGCTGCCCGGGCCCGACAGCCACGGCACCGACACCACGCGGGATCTGCGGCTGGACCCGCTGCGTTCCGACCTGGACAGCCGCCGCGAACTCCTGCTGCAGCGCCTGACCGTGTGCGGCGTGCCGTACGGAGAGGCCAAGGAGGTCGTCGGCGCAGGCGGGTCCGAGGCACTGACCTCTCGCTGGGAGGTGCGCTGGACACCCGCCACGGCGGCCATGCTGACCGCGGCCGGTGTCCGAGGAGTCACCCCCGCGCAGGCTGCCGAGGGGTTGCTGCGCGAACGCCGGCGCGCAGAGCGGGACGAGGGCGGCCCCACGGCTGCACAGACCCTGCACGGCCTTCGGCAGGCGGCGGAGTGCGGCCTGCCCGCCCTCACCGACGAACGCCTCGCCGACGTCCGCGACGTGCTGCCGCAGTCCGCCACGCTGCCGGAACTCCTCGCCGCTCTGGCTCTGTTGGACCGACTGCGTGCGGGTCATGTCGCAGGCCTCGGTACCGACGAGGAACGTACCGAAACGGTGGCCACCGTGGCCGAGCTGCTGACCGCCGCGGCGGTGCGGCAGGTGGACGGTCTCACGGGTTCCGAGGACCGGGCCGACGCTCACGCGCTGCTCGAACTCGCCCATCGCGCGGACCTCTTGGGCGGGATACGGCTCGCCGACGCGCTCGCCCGGCTGGCCACCGACGGCTCCCCGCTGATGCGCGGCGCCGCCGGAGCCGTACGTGTTCTCCTCGGCCACGAGGACCCCCATGTTCTGGGCGATCGCATCGCCTCATGGGTCGACTCGGCCAACACCCCCGAGGCCCGGACAGCCCTCACCGACCGGCTCATCGGGGTGCTCACCGCCGCGGGCCCGCTCCTGGAGGCGGCGGCTCCCGCCCTGGAGCCGCTGCTCAACCGCGTCATCGAGATGCCCGACCGGCAGTTCCTCGATCGGCTCCCCTCGCTCCGGGAAGGCTTCGACACCCTCAGCCCGGCGGCCCGCGACCGGCTCCTCGACACCGTCGAGGAGCGCCTCGCCGTCACGCATCTGACCGACACCGGCGGCGTCGACCCCGCCGCACTCGCCACCTGGACCCGCGCGGACCTCGCGGCCCGCGCCGCCCTGCGCACGCTCGGGCTGCTGCCTCCGCCCAAGGGGGACGACCTCGTTCCGGCACCCGAGAACCCCGAAGAGCCCGAAGTGTCAGAAACAACCGAGCGAGTTGCTGAGCGCTCCCCCGAGGATCACGTCCTCGCGTCCGCCGACCGCTGGCGGCTCGTACTCGGCCGTCGTACGGACCAACTGCCGCGCTCGGCCTCGGCGTTCGCGACCGCGCTGGACGAGTTGTACGGCAGCGGACGCGGTGAGGGCAGCAGGGGCGACCTGACCGGACCTGGCCGACGCGGCGGGGGCGGCCGGGAGGCTTCGTACCCGGGGGTGCGCGCGTGGTCCGAGGAACTGGCCGCCCTGTTCGGACCGGGCATCCGGGAAGAGGTGCTGGCGGCGGCCGCGGCGTCGGGCCGCAAGGACGTGATAGCCGAGCTCAACCCGGACGTCGTGCGGCCCTCCGTCGACCTGCTGCGCACCGTGCTCCAGCACGCGGGAGGACTGCCCGAGGCGCAACTGGCCGCCCTGCGCCCGCTGGTCCGCCGCCTGGTCGAGGCGCTGACCCGGGAACTGGCCACACGTCTGCGCCCCGCGTTGCACGGTGCGGTCCTCCCGCGCCCCAGCCGACGGCCGGGCGGCGGCCTCGACCTGCCCCGCACACTGCGCGCCAACCTCGCGACCGCACGCCGCGGCCCGGACGGTACCGTCCAGGTCATCCCGGAGCACCCCGTCTTCCGTTCACGCGCCAAACGCGCCGCCGACTGGCGGCTGATCCTGGTCACCGACGTGTCGGGGTCCATGGAGGCCTCGACGGTCTGGGCGGCTCTCACGGCTTCCGTGCTGGCCGGAGTGCCGACCCTGTCCACGCATTTCCTGGCCTTCTCCACGGAGGTCATCGACCTCACCGGCCATGTCGACGACCCGTTGTCGCTGCTCCTTGAGGTCAGCGTGGGCGGCGGCACGCACATCGCCGCCGGGCTGCGCCACGCCCGCGAACTCGTCACCGTGCCGTCGCGCACCCTCGTCGTGGTCATCAGCGACTTCGAGGAGGGCTATCCCCTCGGTGGCCTGCTCGCCGAGGTCCGCGGTCTCGTCGGGGCCGGCTGCCACGTACTCGGCTGCGCGAGCCTGGACGACGCCGGTCGACCCCGGTACTCGACCGGCGTCGCGGGCCAGCTCGTCGCCGCGGGCATGCCCGTCGCCGCCCTCAGCCCACTCGAACTCGCCCGCTGGGTAGGGGAGAAAGTCTCTTGAGCCTCGACCTGCCTCCGGTCGCCCCGGCCGTCACCGCCGAACTCGTCCAAGGGCTCACGCCCCGGCTCCGCAAGCGGCTGGACGCCGGCATCACCAAGCTGGCGGGACGGCCGTCCGTCCGCGACGGCGACACCGTACGCATCGCCGTCGACGACGACACCCACCTCGAACTGCACGCCCCCGGCGGCACCGTGACCAACGCGGACGCGATCCGCTGCGGCTGCCTGCTGGCCCCGGACTGCCTGCACCGCGCGGCCGCGGCCTCGGCGGCACCGATCGCCGACTCCGAGCCCGAGTCCGGCTCCGAGTCGCAGTCGATACCGGACGCCGTGCCCGCACCGGTCGGCCAGGACGCTCCCGCCTCCCCGCGCACACCGGTCTCCGCGAACAAGGCGATCTCGACGGACACCAAGTCCGCGTCACCCACGGAACCCGAGACCCCCACCCCCGACCAGCGCGCCGCCGCACAAGCCACGTACGACGCCGCGGCCGCCGTACTCGAAGCCGGTACGGACGGCGCGGGCGCCGTGCTGCAGGCGGAGTTGCTGCGCGCCGCTCACACCGCACGGATCAGCGGTCTGCCCAGGATCGCCGCCTCGGCGGTCTCCGTGGTCACGCAGTTGCGCGCGGCTCGCTGCGCCGATCCGGCGTACCGCCTCACCGAGTTGGCCGCGGCTCTCCGCGAGGTCCTCGGGACAGCCCATCGCCTCCCGGGCTCCACCGGCCCCGAACTCGCCGCCCTGCACGGCACCGCACGGCAGCCGTACACCCCGGACGGATCCCTGCGGCTGTACGGGCTCTTCTCCGAGCCGGTCCTCACGGCGACCGGCTACGCCGGAGCGGTCACCTGGACGTCCGACGCCGAGGGCCGTCTCCATACGGTCTCGGATGTCGTCCCGGGAGGGCCCGGCCGGGCGGTGGGTGCGGCCGACCGGGCCGTACGCGTCGGGGACACGGCTCTCACCCACCGTGAACTGTCACGGGCCGGGCTCGCCGTGTCCGGTGCGACCGTCTCCCCGACGGGCCGGCTGGGTGCGGGAGCGGGTGTACGGGCCGTGCGCGCGTCCGGCGCCGCCTGGCGCGAGGACCCTCTCGCAGGCCTGTGGGAACTGCCCGTCGCCGATCAGGTATCACGTGCCCTGACCGGCGGGGACGGCCTGCTGTTCCTCGACGTGACCCTCACCGGTACGGTCCGCGAGGCGGCGGGGGACTGCCTGCTCGCGGACTGCGACGGACTGACGCTCCGGCTGGCCGCCGCCCATGACCACCCCGCGCTGCCCTACCGCGACAACCTCCGTCTCCTCGCGGCCTCCCCGGGCACCCGACTGCGTGTCGTCGCCCGCCTCGACCCGTCTCCCCTGCCCCGAGCGCTGCTCCTCGCCGCGGACCACCCCCAAGATCCAGGGGCCCATCTCGACCTGGGCCTCGACCGTCTCCAGCACGCGGACCTGCCCACCCCGGCGATGGCGCCCGCCGGATCGCCACCCACCACCCCGGACGAGGCGCCGCTGCATCTTCTGCGCCGCCGTGTCCACCAGGCGGCCTCGGCGGGCCGTCGCGTGCTCGCCTTTCCCGGAGACAGCGCGGCCGACAGTCGGCGCCTGGGCCGCTACGGTTTCGCCTGCGCCGGAGACCTCCTCGACGAACTCCATTCGGCTGCCGCGGACCGGTCCCGCGACGCCTTCGGCCGTCTCGTCCCCGCCGACGTCAACCGGTTCGCCCACGCCTGGCTCGCGGCGGCCCGCTACAGCGAGGAGGTCGACCGGGCACTGTGCGCCGCGGCGTGGGGAGCGGATCCGGCGCTGCCGCCCTCCCCTTGAACGAGTCGACGGCTCCCCTCAGAGCGCCAGGAACTCGGACAGGCCCTCCAGAAGCCGTTCGACGTCCTCCGTGTTGTTGTAGGGGGCCAGGCCGATCCGAAGCCCACCGGTGTCACCCAGGCCGAGTCGACGGGAGGCCTCGATCGCGTAGAAGGACCCCGACGGCGCGTGGACGCCACGCTCCGCGAGGAACCGGTAGGCCTCCACCGACGAGCGACCGTCGAACGTGAGCAACAGGGTGGGAGTGCGGTCGGCTGCCTTGGAGTGGACCTGGACCCCTGGAAGCGAGGACAGGCCCTTGTCGAGCTGTGTGCGCAGGGCCTGTTCGTGTGCTTCGAGGGCCATGAACGCGGACGCCAGGCGCTGTCGTCGCGTTCCTGTGGCCTCCGTGTCGAGGCCGGCGAGAAAGTCGACCGCCGCTTCCGTACCCGCGAGGAACTCGTAGGGCAGTGTGCCCAGTTCGAAGCGCTCCGGCACCGCGTCGGTGGAGGGCAGGAGCTTGTCCGGCCGCAACGTTTCGAGCAACTCCGGCCGGGCGGCGAGGACTCCGTGGTGGGGGCCGAGGAACTTGTACGGGGAACAGACGAAGAAGTCCGCGCCGAGCCGCTCCAGATCGACCAGCGCGTGCGCGGTGTGGTGCACGCCGTCGACGTAGGTGAGCGCTCCGGTATCGCGGGCCAGGCCGGAGATCTCGGCGATCGGGGGACGTGTTCCGATCAGGTTGGAGGCGGCGGTCACGGCGACCAGCCGGGTCCGCGGGGACAGAACGGCACGGACGTCGGCCGCGGTCAGTTCTCCGGTGGCGGGATCGAAGTCGGCCCAGCGCACGGTGGCACCGGCCTGGGCGGCGGCTTGAACCCATGGGCGGATGTTGGCGTCATGGTCGAGACGGGTGACGACCACCTCGTCCCCGGCCGACCATGCCTTGGCGAGGGCACGGGAGAAGTCGTAGGTGAGCTGAGTGGCACTACGGCCGAAGACGATCCCTGCCGGGTGCGCGCCCAACAGGTCGGCCAGGGCCTGACGAGCCCTGGCGACAATGCTCTCGGCGTGCCGCTCCCCCGGTGTCCCTCCTCCCCGGTTCGACAGAGGCTGCGCCAACGCGTCGGCGACGGCCCGGATGACGGGCTGCGGGGTCTGGGTGCCACCGGGGCCGTCGAAGTGCGCGGTCCCGGCGTTCAGCGCCGGGAACTGGGAGCGGAGGGCGGTGATGTCGTACGTCACGAGAGCTCCTGTGGGTGCCGTGCCGAGGCAGTTCCCTGACGAGAGTACGCACCTCGCCCAGGGCTGCCCCCACGGAGACGAGCCCCTCGCAGTGTGGATGCTGCTCGCCATGGTCCGGCGCGGCGCGATCTTCTCACCGCTGGCCTTCCGGTGGGTCGACATCGTCATCGCATCCTCCGTCGTGGCGACGCTGCTGGCGACGGGGATCGCCGGACATCTCTTCGTGGCCGACATTCCGTCTCCCGACGACGGCATGGAGGAACTCAGCGCCCTGGGCGCCGCGATCACGAGCGTCGGCGTGGGAGCGGCGTTCGCGATGCTCACCGTCATCATGCGAAGCCTCCTGCGCAAGGCGACGGATCTGCAGACCGAGATCGCCGCGGTCGTCTGATGGCGATCATCGTCGACCTCGACGTCCAGCTCGCCAGACACAACCTGTCGGTCGGCGAGTTCGCCGCTGCCGTCGGCATCACGCCCGCCAACATCGCCGTACTGAAGAACGGCCGCGCGAAGGCGGTTCGGTTCACGACCCTCGACGCGATCTGCCGCACGCTCGACTGCCAGCCCGGCGACGTACTGCGCTGGGTCCCCGACGACGACACGAACGACGACTGAAGCAGACCCCGGACCGGAAGCAGTCCCCGGACCGGATTCGCCATCCGTACGGTCCCGAGCGAACTTTATGCGTTCCTCACACGTTGTCCCCAAGGGCCGCCACCCGTGGCGGCCGTGTCCCTGACCGGGCCCGGCGGTTCCACTTCTCCGTCGGCCGGAAGCCGTTCCACCAGCAGTTGTTCCAACAGCAGTTCAGGCAAAGGCAGTTGAGGAGGAGGAATCGCATGACACAGCGAACCCGTGCGTCCTCCACCTCCGGCAGCCGGAACCCCACACCCATCGCCGGCGCGCTGCTGGCGGCACTGTTCACGCTCCTCGGCGTACTCGGCCTCCAGGGCATCCCCGCCGCGGCCTCCCCCGTCTCACCGGCGCCGGTCACGGCGGCCGTGCAGCGGGTCCTGACACCGGCCGCCGAAATCCCCCCGGCCACAAGTGTCGCCACCAAGGCCGACACCCGTAGCAACGCCGACGACAAGTGCACCACCGCCTGCGGCCAGCAGCCCCGCGTAAGCAGGGCCACGCCGGGCGAGTGGCACATCCTGCCTCCGGGCGGGGTGTCCGTCCCGCCCGGCCCGGTGCTCCCCCTGCCGGAGCCCGGGCCGCAACTGCCGCTCTCACAGGGCGCCTTCACGCCTCCACAGCACTCCGAGCGGCACAGCGGGCGGGGCCCGCCGCCTTCCAACGGCATCTGACGTCACCCAGTCGATCCCCACCGCACCCTTCTCACGGCTGCGGTATGCCTGTTGGAGGCACCCTTGACGCGCGCCATCCGCGTGCGGGCGTTCTTCGCCCTTGCCGTTCTCGCCCTGTCGCTCTACATCACGCTGACCGTGCCGGTCCGCCTCGGACTCGATCTGCGCGGCGGCACTCAAATCGTCCTGGAAACCCGGGATTCACCCACAGCCAAGGCCGACTCGGAGGCCACCGACCGCACTCTGGAGGTGCTGCGCCACCGCATCGACGCGCTCGGCGTCGCCGAACCCACCATCGCCCGTTCCGGAGACAACCGGATCATCGTCGAGCTGCCCGGCATCCAGGACCCGCGTGAGGCCGCCGACGTCCTGGGCCGCACCGCCCAACTCGCCTTCCATCCCGTCCTCGGCGCCGCGGACACCGGCGAAACCTCACGGCAGCCGCAGGCCAAGCACCCGGCGGAACTCGTCCTCCCCGACGAATCCGGCCGGCCCGTGCGCCTGGGCCCGTCGGCACTCACCGGCGCGGACGTCGACGACGCCGAGGCACGCATCGACCAGCAGAGCGGGGTCGGCTGGTACGTCGGCGTCGACTTCAAGGGAGCGGGCGGCGACGCCTGGGCCCGCCTGACGGGCGAGGCGGCGTGCCGTCCCGCCGGCGATCCCGCCCGCCGCGTCGCCATCGTCCTGGACAACAAGGTCATCTCCTCCCCGCAGGTCAACTCCTCCGTCGCCTGCCGTACGGGCATCGCCGGCGGGTCCACCCAGATCACCGGCTCCTTCAGCCGTGACGAGGCCCGCGAACTGGGCCTGCTCATCAACGGCGGAGCCCTGCCGGTGCCGGTCGAGACCGTCGAACAGCGCACCGTCGGCCCGACCCTGGGCGCAACCGCCATCGAGGCCAGTGCCACGGCCGCCGTCATCGGCACCGCCCTGACCTCACTGTTCATCGTCGCCGTCTACCGGCTCCTCGGCGCCCTGGCCGCCGTGGCCCTGGCCTGCTACGGAGTCATCTCCTACGCGGCTCTGGTCGCGCTCGGCGCCACCCTCACCCTCCCCGGGCTCGCCGGGTTCGTCCTGGCCATCGGCATGGCCGTCGACGCCAATGTCCTCGTCTTCGAACGGGCTCGCGAGGAATACGCGGCCCGCCAGAGCAAGGGCCTGCGCGCCGCCCTCACCGCCGGGTTCCGCAACGCGTTCAGCGCCATCGCGGACTCGAACATCACCACTCTCATCGCCGCGGGCCTGCTCTTCTTCCTCGCTTCAGGGCCCGTCCGCGGCTTCGGTGTCACCCTGGGCATCGGCGTTCTCGCCTCCATGCTCAGCGCCCTGGTCATCACCCGCGTCCTCGCCGACCACGCGGTCGCCCGTCGATCCGTACGACGCCGTCCCCGTCTCACCGGCATCGCGGACACCGGAAAGGTCCGCGACTGGCTCGTCCGCCGCAATCCCGACCTGATGCGCCGTCGGCGCACCTGGCTGGCCGCGTCCGCCGTCGCGCTCGTCCTGGCCACCTCGGGCATCGCGCTCCGGGGGCTGAACTTCGGCGTCGAGTTCACCGGCGGACGGCTCATGGAGTACGCCACCTCCGCCCCCGTGGACGCCGACCGCGCCCGGGACGCACTGGCCGACGCGGGTCTGCCCCGCGCGGTCGTCCAGACCTCCGGCGACGGCGATCTCTCCGTACGCACGGATCAACTGTCCAACGCCGAGGCGGCGAAGGTGGACAGGACGATCGGCGACCTCGCGGGCGGTGCCGAGAAGATCCGCGACGAGCTCATCGGCCCCAGCCTCGGGGACGAGCTGCGCCGAGGAGCTCTCATCGCCCTCGCCTCGGCGCTGGCCGCCCAGTTGCTGTATCTCGCGGTGCGCTTCCGCTGGACCTTCGGCACCTCCGCGGTCGCCGCGATGGCCCACGACGCCCTCATCCTCGTCGGTGTCTTCGCCTGGCTCGGCAAACCGATCGACGGCGTCTTCCTCGCGGCCCTGTTGACCGTGATCGGATACTCCGTCAACGACTCCGTCGTCGTCTTCGACCGGATCAGGGAACTGTCGGCCGGCGACCGGAAGACACCCTTCTCACGCCTCGCCAACACCGCGATCCTGCAAACCCTCCCCCGCACGGTGAACACGGGCATGGGAGCCGTGTTCATCCTCTCCGCGCTCACCCTGCTGGGCGGAGACTCCCTGACCGACTTCGCCCTCGCCCTGCTCATCGGCATCGTCGTGGGCACGTACTCCTCGATGTTCACCGCCGCGCCCCTGGCCATCGGACTCCAGGCCCGCAGCGCCTCGCCACCGCCCAGCGCCACGGCCCGGTCCGTCCCTCTCACGGGGCGTACCGGCTGATATCGTCCTGGCCCACCGAACAGGCAGGGGGCCTCCCCTGCCGACGCTGGGACGCCTGCCGTCGGCGGGACGAAGGAGTGCTGCGCCATGCGAGTTCTCTTGGTCGGAGCGGGAGGCGTCGGGACCGCGATCACGAAGATCGCGGCCCGGCGTTCCTTCTACGAGCACATGGTCGTCGCCGACTACGACCCGGCGCGGGCGGAGTCGGCCGTCGCGGCGCTCGGGGACGACGAGCACAGGTTCACAGCGGTGCAGCTCGACGCCTCGGACACAGCCGGGGTGCGGGCCGCACTCGCCGAACACCGCTGTGATGTCCTACTGAACGCCACCGACCCCCGTTTCGTGCTGCCACTGTTCGACGCCGCGCTCACCCATGGCGCCCACTACCTGGACATGGCGATGTCCCTGTCCCGGCCGCACCCGACCCGCCCCTACCAGGAGTGCGGCGTGAAACTGGGGGACGCGCAGTTCGCGCGGTCCGCCGAGTGGGAGGCGGCGGACCGGCTCGCGCTGGTCGGCATGGGTGTGGAGCCGGGCCTGTCGGACGTCTTCGCCCGCTACGCCGCCGACGTCCTCTTCGACGAGATCGAGGAGATCGGCATCCGCGACGGCGCCAACCTGGTCGTGGACGGCTACGACTTCGCCCCGTCCTTCAGCATCTGGACGACCATCGAGGAATGCCTCAACCCACCGGTCGTCTACGAGACGGAGCGGGGCTGGTTCACCACACCGCCCTTCAGCGAGCCGGAGGTGTTCGACTTCCCGGAGGGCATCGGGCCGGTGGAGTGCGTCAACGTCGAGCACGAGGAGGTGCTGCTGGTCCCCCGGTGGTTGAAGGCCGAGCGAGTCACCTTCAAGTACGGGCTCGGCGACGAGTTCATCGGTGTCCTCCAGACCCTGCACAAGCTGGGCCTGGACCGCACCGACCCGGTCACCGTGAACGGCGGCACCGGCACCGGAACGGGCAAGGTCACCGTCTCCCCGCGGGACGTGGTCGCCGCCTGTCTGCCCGACCCGGCCGGCCTCGGGGACCGCATGCACGGCAAGACGTGCGCGGGTACGTGGGTCAAGGGCACCAAGGACGGCCGGCCGCGGGAGGTCTACCTCTACCACGTGGTCGACAACCAGTGGTCGATGCGGGAGTACGGCTCCCAGGCCGTGGTCTGGCAGACCGCGATCAACCCCGTGGCCGCTCTCGAACTCATCGCGTCGGGGGCCTGGCACGGCAGCGGAGTGCTCGGCCCCGAGGCACTGCCGCCCCGGCCGTTCCTCGACCTGCTGACGGAGTACGGGTCACCGTGGGGCATGCGCGAGGACACGCCGGTACGCGGAGACGGGACCGACGGCCCCGCCCTCTGACTGCCACACACCCCCTACTGCCACACCGGCTACTGCCGCCCACGCACCGGCGCACGCCTACCCAGGTGACATGCGTATCCAAGAGGCCCTCAATAGCGTAAAAAGTTCCACAACGCCCTGTTGTATGGATCCACGCACAACCGGAGCGAGGGAACATGGCCAACGACACCGCGGACGCGCCCCCACCTGTCGGATTGAAGGCCAACGCGATCGGGTTCGTCGACGCGCTCGTCATCGGTCTCAACTCCACCTCCCCGGCGTACTCGCTGGCGGCGGTCATCGGCCCGATCGTGGCGCTGGTGGGCATCTACGCCCCGGGCGTGATGGTCGCGTCGTTCGTGCCGATGCTGTTGATCGCGTCGGCGTTCTACTACCTCAACAAGGTCGACCAGGACTGCGGTACGACCTTCTCGTGGGTCACCCGGGCGATGGGGCCGTGGGCCGGCTGGCTCGGTGGCTGGGCCATCGCGATGACCGGAGTTCTGGTCGTCGGATCGCTGGCGGACGTCGCCGTGAGCTTCGCGCTGCTGGCCTTCGGCCTGGACAGCTGGGTCGACAACGACTTCGTACGCCAGTCGCTCGCGGTGCTGCTCATCCTCGTGATGACGGCCGTGTGCGTCGTCGGCACCGAGGTGTCGGCCAAGGTGCAGAACGTCCTCATCCTGGCGCAGGTCGCCTGTCTGATCGCCTTCGTCGTGGTGGCGCTCTACCGGGTCTACGCGGGCACGAGCACCTTCGACTCCATCAACCCCTCATTCAAGTGGCTGAACCCCTTCGGGGCCGGCGGCGCGTCACTGACCGGGGCCCTGCTGCTGGGGGTGTTCATCTACTGGGGCTGGGAGTCGGCGGTCAATCTCACCGAGGAGGTCGAGAACTCCGCCACGGCTCCCGGCAAGGCGGGCGTCTGGTCGACGGTCGTACTGCTGGTGACCTATCTGTCGGTCGGTTTCGCGGTCGTGGCCTACGCCGGCACGACCTTCCTCGCCGAGAACGCCGACGAAGAGGAGTTCGTCTTCGCCCTGCTCGCCACCGAGGTGATGGGCGGCTGGGACTGGGTCGTGCTGCTGGCGGTGTCGACGTCCGCGCTGGCCTCGACGCAGACGACGATCATCCCGGCATCACGCACGGCACTGTCCATGGCACGCCGTCACGCGCTGCCCGAGCACTTCGCACACATCCACCCGCGGTTCCGCACGCCCGACGTCAGCACGTGGTGGGTCGCCGGCATCGCCATCGCCTGGTACCTCGTCGTCAACCAGATCAGCACCAACGCCCTCTTCGACTCGCTCACCGCACTGTCGTTGCTGATCGCGTTCTACTACGCGCTCACGGGTGTGGCCTGTGCGGTCTACTACCGTCGCCATCTGACCGAGAGCGCGCGCTACTTCGTACTCATCGGCCTGGGCCCGCTGGTCGGCGCCGGACTGCTGGCGTGGCTCCTGGTGGAATCGGTCTCCGACATGGCCGACCCCGAGAACTCCTACAGCGGTGTCTCGTGGTTCGGGCTGGGTCCCCCGCTCGTCATCGGCATCGGTATCGCCCTCATGGGTGTGGTGCTCATGGTCGTACGGCGACTGATGTCGCCGCTCTTCTGGTCGGAACGCCCAAGTGTGGCCGACGCCGATCTCGTCCACGGCAAGGAGTCCTGACATGTCGGTTGTCCTCGGATACGACGAGTCGCCGGGCGCGGCACGCGCGCTGCGCGTCGCGATCGAGGTGTCCGCCGCGTTCGACGAGCCGCTCGTGCTGGTCTACGGCGCCGCGGCTCCGGGAACCCTCGGCGAGGAGTACGGGGCCCACCGCGAGGCCGTCCGCGAGGCCGGACGCGTCGCACTCGACCACGCAGTCAGGGTGGCCGACGAGGCCGACGTACGGACAACCGTCGAAATCATCGACCAGAAGCCGGCCCAGGCACTGATCGACGCCGCGTCACGCCACGGGGCGCGATTCATCGTGGTGGGCAGCTGGGCAGAGAGCCCGATGCGCGGCGCCCTGCTGGGCTCCACTCCCCACAAACTGCTCCACCTGTCGAACGTCCCGGTCCTCTGCGTGCCGACCGAAGAATGAACCACCCGGTACCGGTTGAGGGGTGGCTGGTCGAGCCGATCCGCCTCAGGCGGCCGGGGTGTCCAGTGGGCGCAGTTCGTCCGCGTACGAGACGGAGATGCGGCGCATCAGGCCGTCCTCTGTGATGTCGTACTGGCCGAGGCGCCACAGCGGTGGCGAGTAGGCGTGGATCGAGACGGCGTCGTCGGTGGCGCCGGTGAGCCGGTGGATGTGCTCGGGGCCGAAGCAGAAGGACTCGCCGGTGGCGACGGTGACGGACAGGTGGCTGCCGCCGATGCGCGGGTTGGACTCGTGGAGCGCGCCCTGGACGATGCCGACGGCACCGGAGGAGATGTCGTGGTCGTGCCAGCCGGTGTCGTTCTGCCGGGTCCAGCAGAGCAGCCAGACGTCGACGTATTCGTCGCGGTACAAGGACGCGTAGTGCCGCTGTTCGTCGGAGAAGGCGACCTGTTCGCGCCAGAGGTCGGGGCGGGTGGCGAGGTCGTCGACGAGGGCTTGGAGTTCGCACTTGTCGAGGGTGCGGTCGGGCAGGGACTCGTACGTCATGAGTGGCTCCCTTCGGGTCGGGTCCGCCACGGGGACACGGCTCGGGCGCGGCCGTACAGGAGGCGGGCGGGGTTGGTGGTGCGCAGGGCGTGGACGGCGGCGGCCGCGCCGAGGTCGGGGATGACGGGAGGCGCGTACGGTCGGTCGCTGCCGCCGACGACCACGTCGATGCCGACGGCACGAACGACCGCGTCCACGGCGCGAGTTCCGTAGGAGGAGGTCTCGTAGAACGCGTCGAAGTCGACCTGGCCCCGACCGCCGCCGCGGATCGCGAGCCGTTCACCGTGGAGCGGGGCGAGGCCCGCGAGGGCGGCGAAGCAGACGCGCAGGCGGGGGTGGCGGGCGCGGCCGAAGGCACGGAAGGCGAACCAGGACGCGTGCATCTGGGACACGTACGGGACCAGGGCCGGCCACCACGGAGGGGCGTCGGGCGTGGGCCGGACCGCGCCCGGGTGGATGAAGAGGGGTTTGCCGTGGCGGGTGAGGACGTCGAGGAAGGGGGCGCACCGGGTCCAGCCGGCCGCGTCGAGGAGGGCTGTGGCGGGCAGTTGGAGGCCCGCGCAGCCGCGCCGGAGTTCGCGTTCGACAGCCTCGGGGTCCGGTGCCGACAGGCAGGGAGAGGCCCAGACGCCGAAGGGGGCCGGCAGCGCGAGGGCGCCGTCGTGGAACGCCGCCAGCAGCGGGGCGGCCTCGGCGGGCGGCAGGTACTCGATGCCGAGGGGGCTGGAGAGGGACACCAGGGCCAGGCCGAGACCGTCGGTTACAGCAAGACGCGTACGGGCTGCGATGTCGTGGTCGGCCGGGTCGACCTCGTAGGGCGGTTCGCTGCCCGAGTGCAGGGTCCAGCCGTCGAGGTGCGGCGGTGCGGTGCGGGAGCGCAGCAACTCGATGAAGGCGGGTGGCCAGATGTGCTGGTGGACGTCGGTGGGCACTCGGCGGTCCTCATGGCTGGCAAGGTGAAGAAGAAGTGGTCTACCTTTGTTAAGCGTTTCACTGATGCGATTAACTTAAGCGATTAACAAGCGGCTGTGTCAAGCGGTGGGGGCGGCGCGGAGGCGGGCCCCGCCCACCGTGCGACGCCGGAGTGCCGGCGGGTCCGTGGCGGCGTCGGCGGGCCGTGTGCCCACAATGCGGACGCGTCCCGGTAGGCTTCCGGGCATGGCCAGGCCCAGCAAGCGCACCACCCTCCGGGAGGTGGCCGAGGCCACGGGCCTCTCCACCGCCGCCGTCTCCTACGCCCTGCGCGGCAAACACGTCTCCAAGGAGACTGAGGAACGGGTGCGCCAGGCCGCGGCCGAACTCGGCTACGAGGCCGATCCCATCGCCCGCGCACTGGTCAGCGGCCGAACCAGCATGGTCGGCGTCCTCGCGGGTGACCTCCAGGACCTGTGGCAGCAGCAGCTGATGGCGGCCATCGGCCGGGAGCTGCTGGCCGGCGACCGTTACGCGCTGATCCTCGACGCGGGTGGCGACCCCGACCGTGAACTGGCTCTCGCCAAGCAGCTGCGCGACCAGCGGGTCGACGCGCTGCTGGTGTCTCCGGTGAACCCGTCCGCGAAGGGCTGGGCCACGATCGCCGACTCGCTGCCGGTGGTCGCCGTCGGCGATTCGCTGAGCCGCGCCCGCACGGCCGGCCAGGTCATCTTCGACAACCGGGCCGGCATCGACGCCGTACTGGAGTATCTGCACGGCCTCGGCCACCGCCGGGTGACCGTGCTGACCCCGACCCGCCCGAGCACCCCGGACCGGCCCGCCGACGTGTATGTCCGCGAGGCCGCCGACCGCCTCGGCCTCCAAGCCGAACTGGTCCCCTGCCCGCAGGAGTTGGGCGAGGCGACAACGGTGGCACGCGGCGTCCTGGAGGGGGCCCGCCCCGCGACGGCCGTGTTCTGTTTCTCCGACTCGCTGGCGTACGGGGTGTACGCCGCCGCCGCGGACGCCTCGCTGGAGGTCGGCCGGGACGTCTCCGTGGTCGGCTTCGACAACCATCCGGTGTCACGGGTGCTCACCCCACCGCTGACCACCGTGGACTGGGGGCTGACCCAGATCGCGGCGGAGGCGGCACGGCTGACGGTCGCGGCGATCGAGGGCAAGCGCGTGCGGAAGAAGCGGGTGCTGTGTGCCCCGCAGATGAGCGAACGTGGGTCTGCCGTGCGGGTGTGAGACCCCCGCGAGCCCCTTGGGGAGTCAACTCCCCCTGCCCCTCCCTCTCCCCCTGCCTCACCCATCCGCGTCCCGTCGGCGCAGGCCGTCGAGGATGACGTTCATCAGCGGCCGTGCCTTCGACTCCCATTCGCCCCGGTCCAGTCGGCCGAGGTAGGCGATGAGCAGGAGGACCCCGGGGGCGTCCACGTCCGTGCGGATGGAACCGGCCGCTTTTCCGGCGTCCAGCAGGTGGCCGAGGGCACCTTCGATGGGGTTCTGGCTGTGGGCGACGAGGTCCTGCCACGCGGCCGGCTCCAGCGCCGCCAGGACGCCGTGCTTGATCTCGGCGTAGTCGATCACTCGGTCGAGCCAGCGACTCAGGGCCTCCACGGGCTCGTGGTCCGCCAGCAGGGCGGAGGAGGCGGTCACGAGTTCCTCGACGTCGCGACGGTAGACCTCGGTGAGGAGCGCCTCACGGTTGGGGAAGTTCCGGTAGAGCGTTCCCTGTCCCACACCGGCGCGCTTGGCGATCTCGTTGAGGTGGACGTGGCTGGACTCGGCGAGGGCCGCACGGGCGGCCTCGACGATGCGGGTCCGGTTCCGCTCCGCGTCCGGACGGCGTGCCGACGCACTCATAGACCTCTCCCGATGTTCCGCCTGCGGCAAGTGGACACGTGTCCGGTAAGCTGAACCACGTAGCGGACACGTGTCCACTTTACTTGGAGGCAGTAGTGCTCTCTCTTCACGGCAAGATCGTCGCCATCACCGGAGCGAGTGGCGGCATCGGCGAAGCCACGGCCCGGCTGCTCGCCCAGCGCGGCGCGGCGGTCGTCCTCTCGGCACGCCGGAGCGAACGCATCGACGCCATAGCGCAGGACATCCGCGAGCAGGGGGGCCACGCCACCTCGTGCGTCGTCGACGTCACCAAGGCCGAGGACCTGCGGCGCCTGGTCTCCACCGCCATCGACGAGTACGGCCGTATCGACGTACTGGTGAACAACGCCGGCATCGCCCCGATCGGCCCGATGGCCGACCTCGACACCGAGGGCTGGTCGGCCATGATCGATGTCAACCTTCGCGGCACGCTCAACGGCATCGCCGCCGTGCTGCCCGCCTTCCGCGAGCAGGGGTCGGGCCATCTGGTGAGCATCGTCTCCGTGGCCGGCCTGTCCGTGTCCCCCTTGATGGCGGTCTACGCCGCGACCAAGAACGCGGTGCGCACCGTCCACGAGGGGCTGCGCGCGGAGTCCACCGACGGCGTGGTGCGCACGACAGCCATCTCGCCGGGATACGTCCGCACCGATCTCGCCGACTCCATGGCGGACCCGCACATCCGTGAGCAGACACGCAGGAGCATGGACGCGATGGGCATCTCTCCGGCGGCGGTCGCCCGCGCGGTGGCCTTCGCCATCGAGCAGCCCGCCGACGTCGAGATCGGCGAGATCAACGTCCGCCCCACCGTCCAGGCGTGACACGTGCCGTCACCGGTCAAGTGAGACGACCGCTTGCGCGACACCACTGTCCGACCTGTCCGACCCGACATACCGACGAGCAGAACGCGGTTCCGGGCCCGGACTCCGTCATCAACGGCGGGCCTCGTACGGCCGTTCGCCGGAGAGACCGTCGAGCCGGCTGGAGCCGCACAGCCTCCTCGCGGTGTCACCACGGCCACGGCCGTCCCTCCCGGCGGTCGGGAGATCCGGGTGCCGAGGCGGGCCGACGTCCTCTGGCCCCTGATGAACTTCCTGGTGTTCCACGGAGTCTCGAACCCGGACCCTGCTGGCGGACGAGGCCTGACAGCCGCGGGTGCCCGTGTGTAGCGTCACTCCATGACCGACGAGACCACGGCCAGGGCAGGCAGAGAGTTCTACACGTTCGACGGCCGGATCCTGGAGGTCTTCGGCAGCTATCCGAAGCGGTTCCACATCCGGAACATGGACCTGCGGGTCACGGGCCCCGACCGGAAGGGGAGGCGGACCGTCGAAATCGTCGCCGGTCCGCCCGAAGCCCCGGCGACGCAGCACACATGGCACCACTCGGCCGAGGAATGGCAGCGGGCGCAGGGCCTGGAAGCCCTGCTGGAAGCGGTACAGGCGGGTATCGCGTCGGCCCGGGAACACGGGCACGGAGCCTGAATCGGCGGCACGTTCTCATCGTGCTCAGGCAGTCCCGTCATATCGTGGAATAGCCGGCCACCTCGATCACCTCCGCTCCTGGCTCGTTCGCGGCGTGGCGGACGACGTCTTCGAGGGCGAGGGGGTGGACGAGGAACAGCCGACCAGCGCGTACAGCGTCGCGAGCACGATCGCCACAGGGCTGACACGGTGTCCTTCGAGGCTCGGGGACATGCGCCGGAAGCTTTGCGTGCGGCGTGGGGAGGGGTCCTGAAACCGCCGAGCAGGCGGCATCATCTTCCTGATCTTCCTGGCCGTCCATAGGCTGCCAGGAAGGTCAAGGCCTCTGTACACGCGGCAGCCACCGCCTACAGGCCCGCACCGCCCGGACGTTGGAGGATCGCGTGACCGAAACCACGAAGCAGGCGGCATCCGAGGACGCCGAAACCAGGCGGACCGATCCGCTCGTGCAGATGTCCCTGCGGCAGTTGAGAAGGCGTACCAGCATGAAGTGGCGCGCCCATCCCGAGGACGTACTGCCCCTGTGGGTGGCGGAGATGGACGTTCCGCTGGCGCCCTGCGTCGCCGACACGCTGCACAGGGCCATCGGCCTCGGCGACACCGGATACCCCTGTGGAACCGCCTACGCCGAGGCCCTGGCCGCCTTCGCCGCCGACCGCTGGCAGTGGGGCGGACTTCGCGTCGGGAACACGGCCATCGTGCCCGACGTCATGTTGGGCATCGTCGAGGTGCTCCGTCTCATCACCGACCCGGGCGACGCCGTCGTCGTGTGCTCCCCCGTCTACCCGCCGTTCTACGCTTTCGTCGGCCACGACGCCCGCGAGGTGATCGAGGCTCCCCTGGGCCCCGACCTGCGTATCGACCTCGGTGCATTGGAGGACGCGTTCGTACGGGCGCGGCGGCACGGCCGATGTCCGGCGTTCCTGCTGTGCAACCCGCACAACCCGAGCGGTGTCGTGCACACCCGCCAGGAACTCGAAGCCGTCGCGGCGCTCGCCCGTCGGCACGGTGTCCGCGTGGTCTCCGACGAGATCCACGCCCCGCTCGTACTGCCGGGCGCCACGTTCACGCCGTTCCTCAGCGTGTCCGGGTCCGAGAACGGCTTCGCCCTGATGTCCGCCTCCAAGGCGTGGAACCTGGCCGGGCTCAAAGCCGCCCTGGCCATCGCGGGCGAGGAGGCTGCCGACGACCTCCGCCGGATGCCCGAGGAAGTCGGTCACGGGCCAAGTCACCTTGGGGTCCTCGCCCACACGGCCGCGCTCCAGGAAGGCGGGGACTGGCTCGACGAACTGCTGGGCGGGCTCGACGCGAACCGAACCCTGCTCGGGCAGCTCATCGGGGAGCACCTCCCCGGCATCCGGTATCTGCCGCCCCAGGGCACCTACTTGGCCTGGCTGGACTGCACACGGCTGGGACTGCACGACGAACACCGGGACAACGGCCCCGGTGTCGTGGCCGACCTTGCCGGACCGGCGAAGATGTTCCTCGACGAAGCCCGCGTCGCCCTCAGCTCCGGTCACGTCTTCGGCACCGGCGGCGCGGGATGCGTACGCCTCAACTTCGCCGCGTCACCGGCCGTCCTGCGCGAGGCGCTGGACAGGATGGGGCGCGCGGTGCGGGAGCTGGGGTGAGGCCGTCACGCGCGTCCCGATCCCGGTGTCAGCGGCCGGTGCGGATCAGGCTCGTCAGATAGCGCCACAGTGATGAGCGCTGTCGGGCGGACTGGTCCGGCAGCTCCGTCTCGGCCGGTTCCGCCGCCGGGTCGTGCGCCGGGGGCTGCTCGGGCACCGAGGCGAGTTCGTACCGTACGGGAAGCGAGCGCAGGCCCCGCATGAAGGGCGAGGAGCGCCACGGGAGTTGGTCGACGGGGAGTGCGAGGTCGAGGTGGGAGAACCGCTCGAACAGGCGGCTCACGCCGACCGCCGCGACCGTGGAGGCGAGTTCGCGCGCCGGGCACTGGCGGCGGCCGGCGCCCCAGGACAGGTGCGCCCGGGAGCTGACGGTGGTGCTCTTCGCCACGCTGTCGGCGAAGAGCGGGTCGGCGTGCGCCGCCGAGGAGGAGACCCAGACCGGGTCGCCCGCGCGGATCGTGTAGTTCCCGAGCGGGGTGTCCTTGGTTGCGAAGCGCGGCACGAAGTTCACCAGCGGAGGCTTGCGCATGACCACCCGGTTCATGGTCTCCCTGACCATCCCGGCGGACAGGCTGTCACGCGCGCCGCCGTCACCCGAGAGGACCTCGACCACGGTGTTGGAGATGAGGATGCCGACGTGGTCGGACGTCATGCCCAGCAGCATGAACAGCTCACGGGCCAGCTCGTCGAGCGAGAGGTCCGGGTGTGCGGCCAGCAGGTGCGAGGGGAAGTCGTCGCCCGGCGTCCTCAGCTTCATCGCGGCCAGTTCGGCCAGCGTCGCCAACAGGCGCTCCAGGGCGGGCTCCGCGTCCGGACCGGCGTCCAGGACCCGCCACATGTCCATCAGGGCGTCGTCGCCCTGTGAACCGGGGAAGCCGAGCAGGTGACTTGCCACCATCAGCGGCAGGGGCCGGGAGAACTGGGCGGACAGGTCCGCGAGGCCCGTTCCACCGGCCTGTCCCACCAGGGTGATCAGCTCGTCGGCGTAGGCGGTGACGGCCGTCTTGAGCTTCTTCGCCTGGGGATGGCGCGCGTCCTGGAACGGCCTGAGAGCCGTGTCCCACGCCGCACGCAACTGCGGGTATCCGGGACCGCCCTGGATCAGTACGTGGTTGACCTCCAGGGACGGCCCGAGCGGCCAGTCGGACGGCACGCGGCCCTCCGAGCGGGCCCGCCAGTTCTCCAGGCCCTTCGGCCATCCGTCGTCGTCCTGGAGCACATCGAGTGCCTCCCGGTAGCCGAGGACCAACCAGGCGGGTACGCCCAGGAGATCGACCGGCGCGACCGGGCCGTGGCGCTGCCTCAGCCGTTCGTACACCAGTGAGGGGCGTGTCTCGTAGTCCCGAGTAAGCAGCGGTTCGGGAGTCATCGCCTCCAGCGGTGTGTCGTCCAGGTCCACGGATCCGCCGTCGCTCGACTGGGATTCCATCGTCTTGCCGCCCCTTCCGCACTCCCCGTACCGACTCGCCTTCAGTCGGTAGTTGGAAACGTGGGGACCTTACCCCAGGGGGCATACGTGGGCGAACGACGGGTGGCACCGGTGGCGTCGTCGTTCGTGTGCGGGAGTCGCGCGTCGCGTGTCAGGCCGCGGTGTACCCCAGTTGGCGCCTCATGTAGGGGGTCATCAGGGTCTTGGCCTTGGCCAACGTGGTGGTGCGGCCGCCGAGTACCGCGGTCTCGCCGCCCAGCACGGGCAGCATGGTCACTCCGTCCGCCTGGCCGAACGGCACGATGAGAGGGGTGCGGTGGATCGGCCGGTACGAGCGGGACTGTGTGCGGTGTTTGCCCGAACTGCCCAGGTAGGCGCGGATGTTGTGGGCGGCGAGGTCCGCCTGGGCGAGTGCGGCGGGGGTGATCTTGAACTCGCACGCGTCGTTCACGTCGCCGACCGCGAAAACATCCAGTCGGCCCTCGGCCCGGAGCATCCGGTCGACCTTCACATGCCCGCTCGCGTTCAGCCAGTCACCGTGTCCGGCCAGGCGCAGCCAGAGCGTGTTGGGGGTGGTGCCCGTGGCCCAGAAGGAGCGGTCGGCCTCCACCACGTTCCCGCGCGCGTCGCGATACGTACCGAAGTCGTGGCCCGGGGACATGAACGAGTCGAGCCGCACCTCCACGTCGTGGGACTCCAGCCAGGCTCGGGCCTTGCGCCCGGCCCGTTCGCTGCCCGTGGAGTGGAGCAGGGCCGGGCCGGAGTGGGCGAGCGTGACCCGGGCGTCGGGCCGGGCCAGGCGGATCTCGGCGCTGAGTTCGACGCCGGAGGGCCCGCCGCCGACGACGAGGACATGATCCGCTGTGGCCACGTTCTGCTGGTGTCCGGCGAAACACTTGGCCGCCTCCTCGACGGTGGTGCCGGTGAAGCGGGCCGGTTCGGGATAGTCGGCGCCGGTGGCGATCACCACCACGTCGTACGGGAGGCGCTCGCCGGTGGCCAGCACCACCTGCCGCCCGGCGGTGTCGACACGGACCACCTTGCCCACGGCCACCCGGCCGTTGCCGAGCAGCCGGTCGTACGGGATGAACGGAGCCATCGTCCATTCCGGACGCACACCGGCGCGCAGGGAGGCGATGCGGTGGAAGAAGACCTCTTTGCGATCGACCAGCGTGACCCGCGCCGTCCCGTCCAGCCGCTTCGCCAGCCGGACGCCCGCATAGCCGCCGCCGATCACCACTACGTCGCCGTCACGCACGCCGAATCTCCTGTGCCTCTGGGGGGCGAGGGCCGCGGCGGGTGGGGCGCCGACATCGACCACTCGACTGTCGGCGAGCGTAACGCTTGAAACCTAAAGGGCCTATGAACTTATGTGCGCTTTCCGTGAAGTGACGGCACGGATGTCGGCCTACGCCCCGTCCGGAGAACACAAACAAGCCATTGGCCAGCGAGGCACGGACAGGTTGAGCCTGCGGATTTACATGATCCAAACCCGGGAATAGCGTGGTCGCCCACGACTGGTACGCGACAGTTTCGCGGTTCTCGCACTACGTACACACATACGTACACACAGGAGTGTCCATGACTGATGCACGAGAGAACTCCGACCAGGAGGCACTCTCCAAGATCGACACCACCGTGCCGCAGTCGGCCCGGATCTGGAACTACTGGCTGGGCGGCAAGGACAACTACGAGGTCGACCGCATAGCCGGTGACGCGTTCCGGGACATATTCCCGGGGATCGAGACCGGAGCCCGCGCCGCCCGGTACTTCCTCGCCCGCGCGGTCCGTCATCTGGCCGCCGAGGAGGGAATCCGGCAGTTCCTGGACATCGGCACCGGGCTGCCGAACGTGGACAACACCCATGAGATCGCCCAGCGGGTGGCGCCGGAATGCCGGATCGTCTACGTCGACAACGACCCGTTGGTGCTCGCGCACGCCCGCGCGCTGCTGGTCAGCAGCTCGGTGGGGGTCACCAACTACGTCGACGCCGATCTGCGCGATCCGAGCACGATCCTGCGGGAAGCGGCGAAGACGCTGGACTTCGACCGGCCTGTCGCCCTCATGCTGATGGGCATCCTCGGCCACATCGAGGACCACGACGAAGCGCGTTCGATCGTGCGGCAGTTGGTGGACGGTCTGCCGGCGGGCAGCTTCCTCGTGCAGTACGACAGCACCGACACCAGCGACGCCTACGTCGATGCCATCCGTCAGTACAACGAGGGCGGCTCGATCCCGTACATCCTTCGCAGCCCCGAGCAGATCGAGCGCTACTTCGACGGTCTGGAGCTGCTCGAACCCGGCGTGGCGTCGTGCTCGCGGTGGCGTCCCGACACCGAGGCCCTGGGCCTTCCCGCGGAAGTCCATCAGTACGGAGGCGTCGCTCTCAAGCGCTGAAGTCCCCCGCCCGGCGGCCCACTTGGCGTACGCCGCCGCGGCGGTCGCCGGGCGCGACGACCGGCACGCGTTCCGTCGGCCATCGCGAGTCCTGATCCGTTCGGGTCAGGTCTCCTGAAGGATGCGATGGAGGGTCGTGCACGTCGCGTCCGGCGAATCGGCCTGGACGACCAGGCGGTTCATGACACCCCAGTAGTACTCGATCTCGGTCGGCTTGTCGGGATAGACGGCGCTGGCGAGCTGTTCCAGGTACACCATGTCGGGCAACAGACCGCCGGGCAGGCGCACGATGGTGACCGGACCGCCGGCCGCGGCGTGACCACCGGCGAGAAACGGCACGATCTGTACGGTGACCTGCGGGAGTCGGCAGATCTCGATGAGGTGCTGGAGCTGGGCGCGCATCGTGCCGGTGCCGCCCACCGGGCGACGCAGCGCCGCCTCGTCGATCACGGCCCATAGCTGAACCGCTCGCTGCCTGTGCAGGATCTGACGGCGTTTCATGCGCAGGGTGACCCGCCGGTCGATCTCCTCCGCGGAGGCCTCCGGGCAGTTGAGCCGGATGGTGGCGCGAGCGTAGTCGGGAATCTGCAGCAGGTCGGGCACGGTCTGGGGCTCGAAACCGCGGATGAGGCTCGCCGCCTGTTCGGCCCCGAGGTAGGCCTGCATCCAGCCCGGCACCACGTCGTTGTACGGCTGCCACCAGCCGGGGGTGTTGGCCTGCTTCGCCAGAGCCAGCAAGGTGGCGCGCTCGGCCTCGTCCGTGACTCCGTAGAGCGTGAGCAGGTCGGACACGTCACGCATCTTGAACCCGTGCCGGCCCCACTCCATTCTGCTGATCTTGGACTGGGAGGCGCGGATGGCCTCGCCCGCCTCCTCCCGGGAGAAGTGCAGTTCCTCCCGCAGCCGGCGCAGCCGTGCCCCCAGCACCAGGCGTGGCACCGTCGGCCCCGCGGTCCGGGCGGCCGGCTCGGAGCCCGCCTCCGTTGTGCCTACGGCCTCTGTGGCGCCCATGGATGTTCTCCCTGGCGTTGAACTCAACTCCTCACGCATACAAGCGTGTTGGCCGTCATTCTAGATGACCCAGTCGACGGGCTCCGCCGTCGGCACCGCCACCTGCCGGTGCCGGACGTTCGGTGTCAGGCGGTCTTCTTCTGTCACCGTTCCAGCGCGGTGGCGGCTCTGCACCGCTTGGTGTCGGCGACGTCCACCCGGGTGGCGGGACCGGCTCCGGGCCCGTCGGCCCAGGTCCACGACTCGTCGCCCCCGTCCCGCCGCACGACGCACTCGCACTCGCACTCGGCGAGGATGTCGCGGATCACCATGAGTTGGGCCGAGTAGAACCCTCCCCTGGCTCCGGGCGGATAGCGGATAGGAGCCTGGCAGGATCGCGACGGCGGTGCCGGACGCCTGGCCGCTCGCCGCCCGTTACCCGGCATTCGACGGCAGGGATCTGCCAGTTGCAGCGGCGGCAGGCGCGAATGTCGGACCGGTGTGGCATCATCCGCTCCCATGTCGTCGCTACCTGCCTGGCAGTCAAAAGCCTTCCGCTGTCTACTCCTTGGCCTGGTCACGTTACTCGTGACGACGGGCACGACCGATGCCGATGCCGATGCCGTCACGGCACCCGAGGCAGGGGTGAGCAGGTCCGAGGCCGCGACACCCGATCGCCTTCGCTACGACGTGGCTCTGCGCGGCAACGCCGACGGCTCCCGCTGGACGGGCCACCAGCGGGTGACGTTCCGCAACGCCTCCGAACGACCCCTGCACGAGGTGTACGTACGCCTGTGGGGCAACGGAGACGACAAGTGCGGCACACCCGACGAGCCGTCCCCCGTCAGGCTGTCCAAGGTGCGCGGCGGCACCGCCGGTCAACTCACCGTGAACTGCACGGCGTTGCGCATCACCCTGCCGAAGCCGCTCGCGCGCGGTGAGCGGGCGGCCATCGCCTTCGACATGTCCATCACCGTGCCCGAGCGCAACGCCCGCTTCGGCCGTGAGGGTGCGTTCCGCTTTCTGGGCAACGCCCTGCCGGTGCTCGCCGTGCACGACGCGAAGGGCTGGCACCTCGATCCGTACGTGTCGACCGGCGAGAGCTTCTACGCCCTGGCGAGCGACTTCCGGGCACGTATCGACCACCCTTCGGCCCTCAAGGTCCCGGCGACCGGCCGGACTTGGACCAGCCCCGGCAAGCCCGGGCGCACGGTCACGCACAGCGTCGCGCACCGGGTACGGGACTTCGCGTGGGCGGCCGGGCCGTTCCGCACGGCCACCGAGACCTCGCCCGGGGGCGTGCGCGTGAAGTCGTACTGGACGCCGAACACACCGGCCGCTGGCGTGAGCCTCGACCGCAAGGACGGCGTCGCCGCCGTCGACCGGTTCGGCAAGGAGTTCGGCCGCTATCCGTACGGCGAGCTCGACCTCGTGATGACCAAGGAGTTCGGCGGTGGCATGGAGTACCCCGGCCTGGTCTTCCTCGGCACCACCGAGGAAGGCAGCGCCGTCGTCCACGAGGTGGCACACCAGTGGTGGTACGGCATCGTGGGCAACGACGAATACGGGGCGCCCTGGCTGGACGAGAGCTTCGCCCAGTACGCCAACGCGCGCTTCTACGGCTGGGACACCAGCGACTGCTGGTCGGACGACAACTGGCCGGGTGAGAGCACCGCGCTCACCAACTCGATGGACTACTGGGCCCAGCACCGGAACGAGTACCACGTCGTCTACACGGCCGGCCCCTGCGCCCTGGCTCGCCTGGAGGACACCCTCGGGGCCGACACCATGGCACGCCTCCTCAAGCGGTACGCCCACGACCACTGGTACGGCCTATCCACCACCGCCGACTTCAAGAAGGCCGCTCAGTCCATGACGGACGAGGATCTGGGCCCCTTCTGGGAGAAGTACCGCATTCGCTGAGATCGCACGGCGCGTACGACGTACGTCGTGGCTGGTGGTCCCGGGTTCAGCTGTCGGCGGCCATCACCTTGGTCACCTTGCCGTGGATGTCGGCCTTCAGATAGCCGCCCTCGCTGTAGTCGTTGCTGAGGTACATAGCCATGCTGGCTGGCGTGTCGAACACATCGTTCGGCCCCTCGACCAGCAAGTAGCGGCTCGTGGGGCTGTCGACGTTCAGCTTCTTCCTGGCCTCGGCCAGCAGCGCGGGGACCGCGTCCCAGTCGAATTCGTCCGGGCTGAACGCCTGTTTTCCCCCGGACAGCGAACCCTTGATGATGCCTTTCTCCAAACCCCGGTCGACGCGGTAGGTATACATGACGTACTGAGTCCGGCTGCCCTTGACCATCACGTAGGCGGAGATGTGTTCGGGGTACACCTTGAAATCGCCGAACCGGTCACTGCCCGTCTCCTTCTTGAACGCCTTGATCGCCGTGCGGATGCCGTTGGGCGTCAGCAGATCGGTGGGGCTTCCCTTTTCCGTCTGCCGGGAAGTGGGCGTCGAGGCATCGGCGGACGATTCAGGCGTCGACTTACCGGTCGGCGTACTGCCGGTCGACGGTGTCGCTCTCGCCCCGCTGCCGGCGCCCCCGGCATTCCCGGAGGACGAGGATCCGGACTTCCCGCCGTCCGGCACCAGGGTCCACACCAGGACGCCGACGAGCGCCGTCGCCGCGGCGGACAGGACGACCCTGGACCAGTGCTTCTGCCGTGACGGGCGGGTGGGCGTCGGGACACCGGCGGGTGCCGCCGGGTACGCAGTGGGAGCGGCGGGCAGCCGGGGAACAGCGTCCTGCGGTGTCGGGTACCCGGCCGGTGGACCGAACTCGCCTGATCCGGACGGAAACGGCGGGGCGGTCGGGACGGTTGCCGGAGGCGTCAGCCGGTAGGACGTGGTGCCCTCGGCCACGGCAGCGGCCGCCCCTCCCTCGACCACTGAGGCCAGCATCCGGTCAAGGGCCTCGGCATCCGGGCGTGCCGCCGGATCCCGCACCAGCACACGCATCAGTACGTCCGCCAGAGGCCCGGCCTTCACCGGCGGAGGGACCTCCTCGTAGAGGACGGCCGCGAGGGTGGCCAGCGTCGTGCCCCGGCGCAGGGGATGCCGGCCCTCGACCGCGGCGTACAGCATCATCGCCAACGACCAGAGGTCCGATGCCGCTCCGCCGTCGTTGCCCGAGACCCGCTCGGGCGCCATGTAGTCGGCCGTGCCGATGATCGATCCGGTGGCGGTGAGAGCCGTCGATTCGCGGATCGCCGCGATCCCGAAGTCCGTGAGCACGGGGCGGCCGTCGGGGCGCAGCAGCACGTTGGCGGGCTTGACGTCCCGGTGCTGGATGCCGGCCTCGTGCGCGGCGCGCAGTGCGGCCAGCACCTCGCGGCCGAGCCGGGCCGTCTCGGTCGTGTCCATCGGTCCACGGCCCAGGCGGTCGGCGAGCGATCCGCCGCCGACCAGTTCCATGACGATCCATGGGTAGGTGCCCTCGCCGCCGTCGACGATGTGATGGATCGTCACGACGTTCGGGTGGTCGATCCTGGCCAGGGCCCTGGCCTCGCGCAGGACCCGCTCCCGCAGTATCCGCGCGCCGTCCGGGTCGTACTCGGCCAGCCCGGCGTCCGGCGGCCGCACCTCTTTGACGGCCACGTTCCGGTGCAGCACGAGGTCCGTGGCCCGCCAGACCGTTCCCATCCCACCGCCGCCGAGTCGCGACTCCAGCCGGAACCGCCCGTCGATGACGCGTCTGTCGCTGTCCCCCTCGCCCATGCGCGGGAGCTTAGATGACACGTCCGACAGTGCTTTCCCCGGGCGGGGCAGTAGGCGGCACCGACAGGTGCTGATCCTGTGAGCGGGGCCCGTCGGGCGCTTACTTCCCGACGACGGGGTATACAGGGCGTGCAGGCATCCGCATCACTGGCCTCGCCGTAGGAGGAGTTGTGCCCGGGATGATCGAAAAGATCAAACGGTTCGCCAGGAGCCCTCAGGGGCGGCGCACCATCGAACAGGTACGCCGTGCCTCCGCCGATCCACGGCGACGGGCCCAGGCCAAGGGGTTCCTGAGCAAGCTGCGTCGGCGGGGCTGACGCCGGAGAGGTCGCTCGGACAGTCGCCGGGCGCGGGTGCGGGCGGAGGCCGGAATACCCCGGCGTCCGCCCGGCACCCGTGCCCGGCGCCGTTTGCGTCAGTCCACGATCACGACACCGCTCCGCGCTGCTCCGCCCGTCCGGGCGAGCGCACTGCTGAAGTTGTCCTCGACCTCCGCCTTCTCCACCGTGTCCGGGTACGGATTCGTGCACGCCGTTCCCGCGGTGGAGCCGGACATCAGGCTCGAACACGGGCCGGGCTTGCGGTCCGGCAGGCCGAGGATGTGGCCCAGTTCGTGGGCCGAGATGCGGATCGTGTTGTAGCCCTGGTCAACGGCCTGGCGTCCGATGTAGACGGTTCCGTTGCCCAGTGTGGTGGGCAGGGCGCGAGGCCAGCCGTTGTCCGCCAGGACCCGGATGTTGGCGCGTTGCCCGGTCGCGACAGGGCGCAGTTCGACGGCGTCGACACTCTCGTTCCAGATCGCCGCACCGCGGTCGACGGCGGACCTGAACTCCGCGGAACCGCTCGCGTCGTAGGTGACGACACGGGCGGCGACGGCACTGCCCACGACCTCGGAGGGAACGATCGCGGACGGGGCGGCCACGGCCTGGCCGCCCATCAGGGAAAAGGTCACCGTCAGGACGGCGGCGAGTCCGATCGTCGGCTTACGGACGTGCATGGTCGACCTCCTTGTGGGGGAAAGGTAGTCGTGCTCATGACATTCCATGACTCCCTGCCCAACGAGGCCGGACGCCAATCCGTCAATCCGGCCCCGGAGCAGCGCCCCTCCCGATTCAGAAACGGCACCGCTGAATCCCATGGCGGAGAGCTGTTGGACTTGAGGATCAGGCAGGGGCAGTGTGGGCAGGCGGATCCCCGCGACCCCGACGGGTCCAACGGGTTCGATATGTCTGATGGGTCCGTCCCGTACCGCGCCACCCGGAGATCACTCGATGAGCCATGTCACGAATCCTGACCGCTACGACGGCACCATGCGCTACCGGCGCACCGGGCGTTCGGGGCTCGACCTGCCCGTCCTGTCCCTGGGCTACTGGCACAACTTCGGGGACGACCGGTCCTTCGAGAGCCAGCGTGAGATCGCTCTGCGCGCCTTCGACCTCGGCATCACCCACCACGACCTCGCGAACAACTACGGTCCGCCGTACGGCGCCGCGGAGACCAACTTCGGGCGGCTGATGAAGCAGGACCTCGCGCCGTACCGGGACGAGCTGGTGATCTCCACCAAGGCCGGCTGGGACATGTGGCCCGGCCCCTACGGCCAGGGCGGCGGCTCCCGCAAGTACATACTGGCCTCGCTCGACCAGTCGCTGCGCCGCACGGGGCTGGAGTACGTGGACATCTTCTACTCCCACCGGCTCGACGCCGACACTCCTCTCGAGGAGACGATGGGGGCGCTCGACACCGCCGTCCGACAGGGCAAGGCCCTGTACGTCGGCATCTCCTCCTACGACGCCGAGCGCAGCCGTGAGGCGGCCGCCATCCTCCGGGACCTGGGCACCCCGCTGCTCATTCACCAGCCGTCGTACAGCATGCTCAACCGCTGGGTCGAGACCGAGGGCCTGCTCGACACCGCGGAGCAGGAGGGCTTCGGGGTCATCGGCTTCACGGCCCTCGCCCAGGGACTGCTGACCGGGCGTTACCTCGACGGGGTCCCGCAGGACTCGCGAGCGGCTCAGGGGACCTCTTTCGACACCACGTGGCTGTCGGACGACATGCTGCGCAGGCTGCGCGCCCTCAACGACATCGCGGCCCGTCGCGGTCAGAGCCTGGCCCAGATGGCACTCGCCTGGGCCCTGCGGGACGAACGTGTCACCTCGCTCGTCATCGGCGCTTCACGGCCCGAGCAGCTGGAGCAGAACGTCGCCGCGCTGGAGAACCCCGACTTCAGCAGCGAGGAACTGGCCGAGATCGACAAGTACGCCACCGACGGCGGCGTCGACCTGTGGCGGGACGCGCGCCTGGGCAACGTGGGATGACCTGTACTCCCCCACACCCGGTTCACCTGCGCCGACCTCTTGCCGCCGGACGGCATCGGCCTGCGCCTTTCGCGGGTGAGGAGCACAGCAGGCCGGGCCCGACTTCGTCTGCGGAAGCCGGGCCCGGCGGCCCGTACGCCGTACGCGCTCAACGCGCTGTACGTCAGCCCTGGCGGGCCTTGAAGCGCGGGTTCTTCTTGTTGATCTCGAACACCGTGCCCCGCCGGCGCACGACCTGCGCCCCGGGCATGGACTTCAGCGAGCGCAACGACTTGCGCACCTTCATGGCTCTGCTCTCCTCCTGCTCGGATGCCGGCCGCCCGTCATCGGGTCGGTGACGCCACACGTCCGTAGCGCCGCTCGAACCGCTCCACGCGGCCCGCGCTGTCCACGACCCGCGAGGTCCCCGTGTAGAACGGGTGGCCGGCCGACGAGACCTCCACGTCGATCACCGGGTAGGTGTTGCCGTCCTCCCACTCGATCGTCCTCGCCGAGTCCGCGGTCGAACGGGTGAGGAACGCGACGTCCGCGGCACGGTCCCGGTAGACGACCGGGCGGGAAACGGGGTGAATACCGACCCTCATGGGCTTTCCTTCCTCACAGCCGTCCACCGAAGGGTGACGGCGCCTTCCGCCTCCTCGCCTTGACGGAAGCATGTCATTCTGTTCCCTGCAACAGGGGACCCCGTAGCGGTATTCCCGGCAGGAACTGGGCCCCGCGGCCTAGGGCCCTTCTGATGGATCTCCGCGGCGTCGCGACGCCCGGCACGCACGCTCGCCGCACGGCGCGAAGGGCCAGGTGGCTCCGCCACATGACCCTCCACACCGCACGCCGATCGCACGCACCGACCGCCGCTCCTTCTCCCACGGAGATCCATCAGAAGGGCCCTAGTCGCCGAGTTCCGTGAAGAGCGTCAGCTGAAGATCGCCCGGTGCGTCCAGCCGGGAGTTCAGCGAGTTCCACGGGGTACGTGTCGGCTCGGCGATCACCTCGGCTCCGGCGGCGGCCAGCTTCGACGTGGTCGCGACGGAGTCGTCGACCTCGAAGGCGACCCGAATGTGGCCGGCCACGCGCCGGCCGACCTCGACGTCGTCGATGAAGGCCGCGTGATTGGGATCGGTGAGTTCCAGGGTGGCGCGGCCCGCGTCGAGGATGGTGACCCGGCCGCCGGGCGAGGCGAACGCGCCGAGCTCGGTCAGGCCGAGGGCGTCGCGGTAGAAGTGCAGCGCCGCGTCGTAGTCGGCTGCCGTGACCACCAGGCGTAGTCCACGGACAGCGGGTTCATCGGACATGTCTGCTCCTTGAGGATCTTGGCTACTGACACGTCAACCCGGTGATCGGCCGGACGATTCCCCGTCCGGCGGCACGGCCGGCGGCGGAGCCGACGTCGTCCAGGTGGAACTTGAGCAGCCATGGCTCCCCGTACGCGGCGGCCAGCCGGACGGTCAGCGCGTCGAGCGGGTCGTCCCCGGTCGGCGACGTTTCGGCGACGTCCCAGTAGGTCACCGCGTCGCGAGTCGGTTCCCCTTCGGCGGGAGTCACGAGGGTGATCAGGACGTCCTGAGCGTCGATGACCAGATGGCACACCAGGTCCCGCACGAGCCAGCCGGCACAGCCGGACGGCCGGGCGAAGTCCTCGTCCGACAGCTCGGCGACCGCCGCGCGCAACGCCGTCCAGGAGCGTGAGAAGAGATCCACCCCGGCAAGGAAGTGCGGTGCCGCGACGACGGACAAGCGCATTTGGACGGTCGGCTCGCGCTCCGAGCGGAGACATTGCCTGTACGTCGACATCGGCACGCACTGCTTCTACCTGGCCGTCCCCTTCGAGGAGACGCTCGCCCGACACGCCACCAAGCCGATCGCCCACACGGTCGGCGAAAGCGAACTGCGCGACTGGTACCGGCCGCTGGACCTCCTGCCGGGCGGAAACACAGGGCACACCCTGAACGCCCGGACGGATGGGCCCTCGGCGAGGCGGGAGGCGCGCGCCGACCCCGGCACGCCCTTGAGTGCCTCAACTCACAAGGTGCCCGGCCCTCGTCATGGAACAAGCGGGGATGGCCGGCCGTTCCTCTGTATGTGGCTGCGGAGGGGACAGTGTCCCCGGGCCTCACCTCAAGCCCATGGGGACGATCGTTCGGCTGAAGCCCCATGGAGCATCCCGCCGAGAGGCGACCGCCCTCCGCACGCCACGGCCCACGGCCCCGGCTGGTCTCCCCCGTCCAGTCGGGGCTTTCCCCTGTGTGCGGTGCGCCGACCGTCGCACGGTGATGGCGCAGCGACTCCGATGGCCGTGTCCACGGCCGCTGGCGGCTGAGCGGCTCCCGTGACAGGGTCGGCGTGCTCGTGAACAGGTCGTTGGTAAGGGGAAGTTCGTGGACACGCAGATCTGGGACACGCTGGTCGAGTCGATGAAGAACGCGTACACCGCGGGTCTGAGCGAAGGGGCCGTGCCCCGCCCGGTCATCATGCCGCTGGTGCGCGGCGAACTCGTCGGTCTCATCCGGGTACGCCCCACCAGCGCCGGCAGGGACGCGCAAACCGGTATCGCCCAGCTCTCGAACATCGCCGCGGCGGCCGGCGCCGACGAGGTCGTCCTCGTCTGGGAGACCCAGGACGTCGCCACCGCCTGCCAGTTGCCGGTCACCGGCCCGGCGCCCTGTCTGAACATGGTGCACGCCACGAAGGACGGCGGCCACGTACTCCACCAGCTTCCGTACACCGAGCAGTCCTCGCCCCGTTCCCCCGAGGGTGAGGCGTCGGCCGCACCTCACTGGCTTCCCGCGCCCGAGCCGCAGCCGGGCGGCGAACTGGTCCCGCCGATCCGGGCCGCCGTCGACTTCTCCTTCACTCCGCTGGAGATGGATCACCCCTCCCCCTTCGGCGTCACGGTCGTCCTGATGGAAGAGGACGGCTACAACATCCGTCTCACGGACACGTTCGTCCCCTGACCTCACCGCGGGCCCCCGGAACGGACGGCATTCGCGGGCCCGCGTGAGCTTTCTCGACCGGCGACAGAGGGCTGCACCACACCGGCTTTGTATGATCATGCGTCATCGTGCATACTCTTCCTATGTCTAAGGTCCTCACCTCCCTGCCCACCGGCGAGCGCGTCGGCATCGCCTTCTCGGGCGGACTCGACACCTCGGTCGCGGTCGCCTGGATGCGCGACAAGGGCGCCGTCCCGTGCACGTACACCGCCGACATCGGCCAGTACGACGAGCCCGACATCGCCTCCGTGCCCGGCCGGGCACTGGCCTACGGTGCGGAGATCGCGCGCCTGGTCGACTGCCGGGCCGCGCTGGTCGAGGAGGGCCTGGCCGCGCTCACCTGTGGCGCGTTCCACATCCGCTCGGGCGGGCGCGCGTACTTCAACACGACCCCCCTCGGCCGAGCCGTCACCGGCACGCTCCTGGTGCGGGCGATGCTGGAGGACGACGTACAGATCTGGGGCGACGGCTCGACCTTCAAGGGCAACGACATCGAGCGGTTCTACCGCTACGGCCTGCTCGCCAACCCGCATCTGCGGATCTACAAGCCCTGGCTGGACGCGGACTTCGTGACCGAGCTCGGCGGCCGCAAGGAAATGTCGGAGTGGCTGCTCGCACACAAGCTGCCGTACCGGGACTCGACGGAGAAGGCGTACTCCACCGACGCCAACATCTGGGGCGCCACCCACGAGGCCAAGACGCTGGAGCACCTGGACACGGGCGTGGAGACCGTCGAGCCGATCATGGGCGTGCGGTTCTGGGACCCCGAGGTCGAGATCCTGACCGAGGACGTGACGATCGGCTTCGACCAGGGCCGCCCGGTGACGATCAACGGCAAGGAGTTCGACTCCGCCGTCGACCTGGTCATGGAGGCCAACGCCATCGGCGGCCGACACGGCCTCGGCATGTCCGACCAGATCGAGAACCGCATCATCGAGGCCAAGAGCCGCGGCATCTACGAGGCCCCCGGCATGGCCCTCCTGCACGCCGCGTACGAGCGTCTCGTCAACGCCATCCACAACGAGGACACCCTCGCGCAGTACTACAACGAGGGCCGGCGCCTCGGCCGGCTGATGTACGAGGGCCGCTGGCTGGACCCGCAGGCGCTGATGGTGCGCGAGTCACTGCAGCGCTGGGTCGGCGCGGCCGTCACCGGCGAGGTGACACTGCGGCTGCGGCGCGGTGAGGACTACTCGCTCCTCGACACCACGGGCCCGGCGTTCAGCTACCACCCGGACAAGCTGTCCATGGAGCGCACCGAGGACTCGGCGTTCGGCCCGGTGGACCGGATCGGCCAGCTCACCATGCGCAACCTCGACATCGCCGACTCGCGCGCCAAGCTGGAGCAGTACGTCGGCCTCGGCCTGATCGGCACCGGCAGCCCCGTCATCGGCGCCTCCCAGGCCGCCGCGACCGGACTGATCGGCACCATGCCGGAGATGCCCGAGGGCGGCGCCGAGGCCATCGCCTCCCGCGGCGAGGTCTCCGAGGAGGACGCGCTGCTGGACCGCGCCGCGATGGAGTCCGGCACGGACTGACCGTCCACGGAGGTGCACCACACCAACGGAAAGGGCCGGTTCGACGCTGTTGGCGTCGAACCGGCCCTTTCCGTTCCACACGCACGCCTGGCCGACTCGGCACGAGCTGTCAGTCAGCTCTGCGTTCACCTTGAAGGTTGAAATTGAGACAGCACACGACGGAGGTGCTGACACCACCTGAGTGCGCTCCTCCCAAGGCATATACAGCCCAAGGGAGTTGTGTCCTGGTCATGGATCCGCCGGACAAGCCTGGTCAGAGTGAGGATCATGGCGTGGATGATGCGAGTACCATCCGGCGTCAGCACCACACAATGCAGAGGAGAGGTAGCTGCCATGTCCGAAGTCGAGTCAGCGACCACGGAACTCAAGACGCAGTACGCCGCTCAGGTGGCTGCGGACCTTGAGCGCAACACCAAGGAACAGGAACGTATCGGCGCCGAAGTGGCTGCTCTTCAGGAGCAGTTGAGTGCCCTGCAGCACGACCAGTCCCTGCTGGTGAACCTGCAGCGGACGCTGGGCACCGAGAGCCTGGAGCAAGCCGGTTCGAGCGAGAAGGACAGTGTCACCTCCAAGCCGTCGGTGCCGCGACAGGCCTCGGCCGAGACCAAGTCGGGCAGGCGCAAGAAGGCAACCGCCTCGAAGCCGAGGAAGGCGGCAGCCAAAACGCCCGCCCCCGATGCGAAGGCGTCCGCACCTGCGGCGAAGCTGCCCACTCTCGTGGAGCTGATCCACAGCCACCTCGGCCGGCAGTCCGAACCGCGGTCCTCGGCGGAGATCAGCACCGCGCTCGCCGAGGCCCACCCCGACCGCGAGATCAAGCCCAAGGTCGTGCGCACCACGGTGGAGGGGCTCGTCGCCAAGGGCCATGTCCAGCGCACCAAGCAGGGCTCGTCCGTCTTCTACACGGCGGCCGAGACCCCTGCGGCGGACAACTCCGCGGAGCAGGAGCCGGTCACCGCCTGACCACTGCCCTGTCGGGGTGACACGGTCGGGGTGACACGTCTCACCCCACCGTGGGTGCAGGTGGCACAGCGGCGGCCGGACGCGGCCGCCGCCCGGCGGACAACACAACATCCCCGGCCACCGCACCCAGTTGCGGACAACAGGTCGACGCACGATGCCTTGTTGACAGTACCCAGCGGAACTCACACACTCATCGGTATGACTGGACAGCGGTTCGACACGACGGGGCCGCTGCGTGTCCCGGATCGGACCGGGTGCGAGCGCTCAGGCCGCTAGCCGGGCAGCTGCCGAGCCGTTCGCTCGCCGCGCCCCCGCCCTGACAGTGCCGGTCTTCCTTCCTCACGGTCCGGACCGACTCCCACTTCCTCATGGCCCGGACGACTCCCGGTGCACGTAGGCACCGCGTCGCTGAACTCCTCCGTTCGCGGCAGGCGAGGGCACGTCTCCCGAGCAACCTGTCGTCCGCCACCGGAAGTACCCGCATGAGGAGTTGGAAGCCATGACTGTCATGAGCGCCGGACCACAGCCCGCACTGCGCGAGGCCCGCGTACCCGAGGGCGGGATGTACGAGGGCGCACGTGTCCTGCGCCGCCTGCCCGAGGGGTGGGAGGAGCGCCCGTACGAACACTTCGAGGTGGTGCCCCAAGGGCGCACGATCGGGGCGGAGATACGGGGCCTCAGTCTCGCGCGGCCGTTGGGAGACGCGTTGCGCGAGGAGGTGAACCGGGCGCTGCTGGAGTGGAAGGTGCTGTTCTTCCGCGGCCAGCGGCTGACATCCGCGCAGCAGCGTGACTTCGCCGGGCAGTGGGGCGAGTTGGAGACCAACCCGCTGCTCGCGCGGGGTTCCAGCGAGGATGTCGTCCGCTTCGACAAGGGCAGTGGATCCACACCCACCTTCGAGAACGTCTGGCACGCCGATGTGACCTTCCGGGAGCGGCCCGCGCTCGGCGCCGTGCTTCAGCTGCACGAGGTCCCGCCGCTGGGCGGTGACACCATGTGGGCCGACATGGCCGCCGCCTACGACAATCTGCCGCAGGAGGTGAAGGACCGCGTCGACGGGGCCACCGCCGTGCACGACTTCATCCCCGGCTTCGCCCGCTTCTACCCGCCCGAGCGGCTCGTACCGTTCCAGGACGACTTTCCGCCCGTGGAGCATCCGGTGGTGCGCACCCACCCGGAGACGGGACGGCGGCTGCTCTTCGTCAACACCTCGTTCACCACCCGGATCACCGGCATGGACCGCGAGGAGAGCGACCGCCTGCTGCGCTACCTCACGCAGCAGGCCCATGTGCCGGAGTACCAGGTGCGGTTCCAGTGGCAGCCGGGCGACGTCGCCTTCTGGGACAACCGCGCGACCCAGCACTACGCGGTGAACGACTACGCGCCGCACCCCCGGGTGGCGGAACGGGTCGCCATCGCGGGCGACCGGCCGTACGCGTAGCCCCGCCACCCGGCAGCGACGCCCACTCCTCATCCCTCGGACACAGGTTCCTGTCGAGGGGCGATGGCCTTGAGCCAGGCCTCGACGGCGACGACATCCGCCCACTGCGGGAACAGCTTCTCGGTGAGGAACCTGTGCACCTCGGGGTCGGTGTCCAGGCAGCCGTCCGACAGGACGGTGAGGCCGAAGTCCAGGTCGTTGGCCTGGCACAGGGTGTACAGCACGACAGCACTGGTGGCGATGCCAGTCAGGACAAGGCTGTCGATGCCGCGCGCCCTGAGCACCAGGTCGAGGTCGCTGCCCGAGAAGGCGCTCCCCCGCCGTTTGGTGACCACGATGTCGCCCTTCTGAGGAGCGACATCGTGGTGGATCTCGGTGCCGGGGTCTCCCTCGTTGAAGAGGCCGGCCTCCACGGCAGCGGTGAGCGCCCTGTTGCGCGGGCTGACCTCCGGCTGCCCCGGCCGTAACCCGATGACCACGTAGATCACGGGGATGCCCGCCGCGTGGGCGCCGTCGATCGCCCGGCGCACACGTGACAGATATCCGGAGCCGTCGTCGGCGATGTCGACGATGACCTGTTGGACGTCCATCACGAGGAGAGCGGTGTTCGCCATGCTTGCGGTCCCTTCTGCTCTTCAGTGGAATCAAGAGCAATTCTGGGAGTTCGACCGAGCCATGGTGGGGCGTTCCGAGGATCTGTCCGCAGAACCGAGGTTCGCCCACTCCCCTTGTCCCGAGCCCGCCTACTCCGCTTCCTCTTCCCGCGGCGCGTCCCAGCGGGCGAGGTCCCTGAGCCAGACCGCCGCCGTGCTGTCCGACGGGGCGCGCCAGTCGCCCCGAGGTGACAGCGAACCGCCGGCCAGGACCTTCGGCCCGTTCGGCATGGCCGATCGCTTGAACTGCGCGAACCCGAAGAAGCGGCGGCAGAAGGTCTCCAGCCAGTGCCTGATCTCCGCCAGGTCGTACGCCGTCCGCTTGGCCTCGGGGAACCCAGGCGGCCACACACCGGCGCCCTGGTCGTGCCAGGCGTGCCAGGCCAGGAAGCCGATCTTCGACGGCCGGAAGCCGTGGCGCAGGATGTGGAAGAGGGTGAAGTCGTGCAGCGCGTACGGGCCGATCTTGGACTCGGTGGACTGCAGTTCCTCGCCCGGCACCAGCTCCGGGCTGATCTCCGTGTCAAGGATGGCGGCCAGCGTCTCGTTGGTCTCCTCCTCGAACTGGCCGCTGCTGATGACCCAGCGGATCAGGTGCTGGATGAGTGTCTTCGGGACACCGGAGTTGACGTTGTAGTGACTCATCTGGTCGCCGACGCCATAGGTGCACCAGCCGAGCGCCAGCTCGGACAGGTCACCGGTGCCGAGCACGATGCCTCCGCGCTGGTTGGCCAGCCGGAACAGGTAGTCGGTGCGCAGCCCGGCCTGCACGTTCTCGAAGGTCACGTCGTACACCGGCTCACCGGAGGAGAACGGGTGCTCGATCTCCTGGAGCATGAGCCGGGCCGTCGGTGTGATGTCCAGTTCGGCGGCGGTGACGCCGAGCGAACGCATCAGCTTGTGCGCGTTGCTCTTGGTGCCCTCGCTGGTCGCGAAGCCGGGCAGGGTGAAGGCCAGGATGTCGCTGCGCGGGCGGCCCGCGCGGTCCATGGCCCGGGCGGCGACGATCAGCGCGTGCGTGGAGTCGAGGCCGCCCGACACCCCGATGACGACCTTCGGGCCGCCGATGGCCGCCAGCCGCTGCTGCAGACCGGTGACCTGGATGTTGTAGGCCTCGTAGCAGTCCTGGGCGAGGCGGCTGGGGTCGGCCGGCACGAACGGGAACCGCTCGACCCGGCGGCGCAGTCCGAGGTCGGTCGCGGGCGGGTCGAGCCGGAACGACACGGACCGGAAGCCGCTGGTCCGCGCGGCGTGGGTACGGCGGTTGTCGTCGAACGTGCCCATCCGGGCGCGGGCCTGCCGCAGCAGGTCGAGGTCGATGTCCGCCACCGCGTACTGGTCGTCGAGCGGGAACCGGTCGGTCTCGGCCAGCAGTTCGCCGTTCTCGTAGATCATGGTCTGGCCGTCCCAGGACAGGTCGGTGGACGACTCTCCCAGTCCGGCCGCCGCGTAGACGTAGGCGGCGAGGCAGCGGGCGGACGCGGCACGGCACAGCAGCCGCCGGTCCTCGGCCCGGCCGACCGTGATGGGGCTGCCCGAGAGATTGAGGAGAACGGTGGCTCCGGCCAGCGCCGCCTCCGCGCTCGGGGGCACCGGCACCCACATGTCCTCGCAGATCTCCGCGTGCAGCACCAGGCCGGGGACGTCCTCGGCCGCGAAGAGGAGGTCCGTGCCGAACGGCACGGTCTCTCCGCCTACCCGGATCGTCCCGCCCCGCTCGTCGTCGCCCGCGGCGATCTGCCGCCGCTCGTAGAACTCGCGGTAGTTCGGCAGGTAGGACTTGGGCGCGACACCGAGGATCCGCCCGCGGTGCACCATCACGGCGCAGTTGTAGATGCGGTGGCGATGGCGCAGCGGGGCGCCGACGACGAGCACGGTCAGCAGCTCCGCCGACCCGGCGACCACGGCCTGGAGCGCCGCCTCGACCTCGTCGAGCAGCGCGTCCTGCAGCAGCAGGTCCTCGATCGAGTAGCCGGACAGGCAGAGTTCGGGGAACACGGCGACGGCGACCCCCTCCTGCGCGCATCGGCGGCCTTGTCGCAGGACCGCCTCCGCGTTGGCGGGCGGGTCGGCGATGGCCGCATGGCCGGTGCACGCGGCGATCCGCGCGAAGCCGTGCTGGTAGATCGACCAAAGATTCACGATTTCGAAGTGCCCTTTCCAGCAAGCAGTTTCACGATGAGTGCCTCCCGGCACCCGACAAGCAATCCGACAAGCATCGGCCCGGCACCGTCAGTCGGCACGGACCGGCCGTTCGAAGAACGTCTCCAGCACCACCGTCGCATGCGTCCCGCTCACGCCCTCGATCTCGTAGAGCCGCCGCAGGACGTCCTGCAACTGCTCCGTGGTGGCCGAGCGCACCTTCACGAGGACGGACGCCGTGCCCGCGATGACGTGGGCTTCCTGGATCTCGGGGATGGCTGCGAAGGATTCGGACGCCTCCCCCATCCAGGCCGACGAGTCGACCATGACGAAGGCGAGCACGCCCTGCCCGAGGGCGGCCGGATCGACCTCCACGGTCGTGCGGCGGATCACGCCGCGTTCACGGAGCTTACGTACGCGATCGTGAGCGGCGCCGGCCGACAGGCCGACCGCCCTGCCGAGCGACACGTAGGCCTGCGCGGCGTCGCGCTGCAACTCCGCGATCAGTGCCCTGTCGACGTCGTCCACGATCCCGTTGACCATCCCCATGGTCTCACCATATCTGGTTCGGCCATATTAGGATCACAGCGAATGGTGTTCAGATCCACGATCCACATGACGCTCAAGTTCGCGCGGAGAGAGGTTGGCCATGTCCGGCGAGATTCTCAACAATCTGTACGAGGTCCTGGACGATCGCTTTCGCACCGGGCGGTGCACGAACGGCGACGCGCGCCTGGAGCGGTTGCACTCCGACTGCCGCTGGGCCGAGGGGCCGCTCTATCTGCCCGCCTGGCGGCAGCTGATCTGGAGCGACATTCCCAACGACCGCCTGCTGCGCTGGGACGAGACCACGGGCGCGATCGGGGTCTTCCGCTCCCCGGCCGGGCACGTCAACGGCAACACTCTCGACCGCGAGGGCCGGCTGGTGAGCTGCGAGCAGGGCAACCGCCGGGTCACCCGCACCGAGCACGACGGCCGCGTCACCGTGCTCGCCGACCGTTTCGAGGGCAAGCGGTTCAACAGCCCGAACGACGCGGTCGTACGCTCCGACGGCTCCGTCTGGTTCACGGACCCGGACTTCGGGATCACGAGCGACTACGAGGGGTTCCGCGCCGAGAGCGAGATCGGCAGCTGCGACGTCTATCGGATCGACCCCGTGACCGGCGGGATCCACCGGGTCGCGGACGGTTTCGGCGGGCCGAACGGCCTGGTCTTCTCGGCGGACGAAAGGCAGTTGTACGTCGCCGACACCAGAGCCGGACAGATCCGCGTCTTCGACGTGCACGAGGATCGCACCCTCTCGGACGGCAAGGTCTTCGCCCAGCACACCGAGGGCGGCTTCGACAACATCCGCTTCGACGACGAAGGGCGGCTGTGGGCCGCCGCGTTCGACGAGGGCGTGCACTGCTACGACCCCGACGGCACCCTCATCGGACGGCTGCGCGTGCCCGAGCCGGTGTCCAACATCGCCTTCGGCGGCCCGAAGAACAACCACCTGTTCATCACGGCCACGACCTCGCTCTACTCACTCATGATGTCCGTGACGGGCCTGCCCCGGGTGCAGTGAGGGCCCTACGACGATCCGGCACACCCTCTCCAGGACGTCGGCCGGGGTGTTTCGGCCGATTCCCGACGGGCCGCGAGATGCTCACTTCCGTGCATTGACCTCTTCGGCGTACTGCCCAACGGTGGATCCTCCCTACTCGGCGCAGGAAGGGAAGTTCCCGTGCGAAGACGGCACTTCGTCAGTGGATTGATCGGCACCGCGGCAGGGTTCGGGCTGACCACGGCGGCCGGACCGTTCGCGGCCGCCCGCAGCGCCACCGCCGCGTTTCCCCCGGGCTGGCAGCCCGTACCCGTGCCGAACGGGCAGGAGGCCGCGCAGCTCCTCGACGTGGCGGCCGCCGCACCCGGGCTCGCGTGGGCCGTGGGCGAGGAGGGCCGGAACGGCTCCACACGGGGCAGGCCCCTGGCGATGGCCTGGAACGGTACGACGTGGACGCGGACCGGCCTGGACCACCTGGGGTTCGCCGGACAGCTGCACTCCGTCGCCGGCAGCTCCCCCGACGCGGCGTGGGCCGTCGGCACCGACACCTCCGGTCACGGGCACCTGCTGGCCTGGGACGGCGTCACCTGGCAGGAGGTCGCGTACCCGGGGCAGGAGGACACAGGCACCGAACTCACCGGCGTGACGGCCGCCCCGGATGGACGGGCCTGGGTCTCCGGCCGCAACAGTGACCGGCAGGGGCTGCTGCACTGGGACAAGCAGCGATGGCGCTGGTGCGCGACGCTGCCGAGCACGGCGACCGAGGCACCGTCGGGCGTCCACCGCACACCGGATGGCGAGATATGGGTGTACGGAACCGGTGTCGTCGCCCGCTGGGACGGAGCCTGGACCGAGCTGCCGCCGCCCACAGGGTTCCGCTTCGGTGTCACCGGGCTTCTCCCCTGCGCCGACAACGACGTCTGGCTCACCGCCTTCGACTACGGAGTCGGCGGGCCGCCCGGAAAGCCCCCGAGCTGTGTCCTGCGGCACTGGGACGGCACCAGTTGGAGCTACGTCACCCCGCCGTTCACCGTCGGCCTGCTCAGCGGCATCACGGGCGACGAGCAGGGCCGGCCGGACCGTATCGCCGGCTGGGACTTCTGGGACCAGACACGGGCGCACTGTCTGCGCTGGGACGGCACGGCCTGGGTGAGCGAACGCGGACCGCTCGCGACAACACCGGTCGTGCTCAACGCACTTGCCCGGATACCCGGCACCGGCGAGTACTGGTCCGCCGGCACGACCTCCTCGTCCCCCTACCCGCCCGCCCAGGCGCACATGGAGCACTTCGGCCCCTGAGGCACGCCCGAACGGTCGGCGGTCACGGCTTGCGGGCGAGGCCGCCGTGCTCGCCCACGGGTTCAGGGACGGCGGAGACGGGGTCCGGGCGCCAGAGGGGGACCGAGACGACCCCGGGCTCTATGAGCTCCAGGCCGCCGAAGTACGCCGTGATCTCGTCGACGGTACGCAGGTTGTACGGGACGGCGCCGCTTTCGTTGTAGGCGTCCTGGGCCTGCTCGAAGACCGGATCGATGCCCCGCGAACCGTCGTTGACGGACAGATGACTGCCGGACGGCAGCGCGTCCATCAGGCGGGTGACGATGGAGCACGCCTCGCCGTGGTCGGCGACGTGACCCAGGATGTTGCTCAGGACGAGGGCGGTGGGGCGGGTGAGGTCCAGCGTCTCGGCGGCGGCCGCCAGGATGCGCTCCGGGTCCAGCACATCGGCGTCGACGAAGGCGGTCGCCCCCTCCGGCGTGGAGTGGAGCAGGTCGCGGGCGTGGGCCACCACCAGCGGGTCGTTGTCGACGTAGACGATCCTGGACTCCGGCGCGATGCGCTGGGCCACCTCATGGGTGTTGTCGGCGGTCGGCAGACCGGTTCCGACGTCCAGGAACTGCCGAATACCCGCCTCGGCGACCAGATACGTGATGTTGCGGCGCAGGAAGGCCCGGCTGCTGCGGGCGATGGTCACGATGCCGGGGAAGACGGCCGTGTACGCGTCACCGGCCTCCTCGTCCACGGGGTAGTTGTCCTTGCCGCCCAGCCAGTAGTTCCAGATCCGCGCCGAGTGCGGCACCGAAGTGTCGATCCTCTGATGCGCCTCGGGTCCGGGCGTCGTCGCGTGGTCGGTCATGGGTGCAGCCCGTCTCTCGGCCGAGGCATGGATGGTCCAACGCACAACGTACGTCCCAACTGGCGCGGTGCGTACACCAGTTCACGTATCCCACAGGTTCGAGCAGTGGGTTTCGTGGAGTGGCTGGGCGGGGCTCGGAACACCCGACCTTCCAGGCAAGGCCTTTGAGCATCCCGTGCCCGTACAGGACCGGCAGGCCGTAGCGCTTGAGCAGCCACATGTCCCGGCGCTCCTTGGTGGTGTCGACCAGGGGACGCTGGGGACGGAGCGCAGGTCGTAGTCGAACTCGGCGAACAGCATCCTGTCGCGGGCGCGGCCGGAATGAGCGCGAACTCGGCGGACAAGGACGCGGGGACGGGTGCCGTCCACGACCGTGCGGCGCCGAGGCGCAGGGCGGCACCGTTGCAGAGCAGGCCCAGCGGCATCGAGGCGGCGCCCAGTGCCTGGATCGCCGGTGCGGTGTCCGGCGGCAGGCTCGGATCGAGGGCTTGGAGAAGGATGCCTCCCGCGCAGGCGAGGATGAGCGGCGTGGTCACCAACTGTCTGACGACGCCCGAGAAGCTCAGGCGGGCGCTGCCGAACCGTGCGAAGACCAGCACGCACAGCACGTTGACCGTGAACACGATCGCCGCGTTGCATACCGCGGCGAAGGCGATGCCCTTGGTGCCGAACAGGCCGCCCGCGCTCGTCACGCCGATGTAGTTGTTGAACCGGACACTGCCCTGGAAGACCGCCCTGAAGGCATCGTCCTTCAACCGCAGCATGGGCCTGTCGGCGACGACCAGCACAGCCACGGCCACCCTGGAGGCGATCAGAACGCCCGCCAGGGCACGTACAGGCAGATCGTCGGTGTCGGGGCGATCACCTGACTGTGCAGGAACAGCGCGGGCAGCAGGACGACCGGAACAAGCGCCTTGATGGTCAGTGCGATCACGCCGACGCCTCGTCCGGAGTGACGACGGCGGCAGAGAAGTCAGTGGCCTGGGCACCGGAAGTCGTACGGCGCATACCGACAGGCAGATGTAACACCGCGAGGCATGACAACCACTACAGAACCTGGACCAGGCCCAAGCCCAGGACGGGGACGGGGACCAGACCCGAAACCAGGACCATGACCGACGGCTTCGCGCGCAAGTGCCCTTCGTCAGCCGTCGAAGCTGCGGCGGGAGGCCTCGATGTGACCGAAGTACCGGTGGGTCCAGTCACACATTCCTTCCACCGTCGACCGTAGGCCCTGGCCCGGCTCGGTGAGGGTGTACTCGACCCGGGGCGGCACCGTGGGGTGCACCTTCCGGTCGACCAGGCCGTTGCGCTCCAGCATGCGCAGGTTCTGCGTGAGCATCTTGTGGCTGATGCCCTCGACCTCGTCCCTCAGTTCGCTGAAGCGCAAGGTGCGCTCACCGAGGGACTCGATGATCAGGAGCGCCCACTTGTTGGCGACGTCGGAGAAGATCTCCCGCGCCAAAGAGTCCGCGCGCGTCAGGTCCGCTTCGTCGGGTGAGCCGCTGAACTGCTTGGTCACCATCAGGTTCCCCAGTCACTGAAGAGTGCGTTCTTCCATGTCAGCGCACACTCTCCTACGGTTCCCCAGTAACCACTAGAGACCACGGGACTCGTGGTACGACGGAAACGAGCCCTCAGTGCAAGGGCTCTGAACAAGGAGTCGGCATGGCCATCACACTGGTGAACCCCGAAGGACTGACGAAGGTCGACCTCTACCGGCAGGTGTCGGTCGCCACCGGGTCGAAGCTGGTCTTCCTCGCCGGGCAGGTCGCCTGGGACGCCGACGGGGTGACAGTCGGCGAAGGTGACCTCGCCGCACAGGTCGAGCAGTGCTACCTCAACATCGGCACGGCCCTGGCCGAGGTCGGCGCCTCGTTCGACAACGTGGTGAAACTGACCGTCTACCTCGTCGACTGGGCCCCCGACAACATGCCCCTGTTCGCAGAGGGGGTCGCTCGCGCCGCCGCCAAGCTGGGAGTCACCCCTGCCGCACCGCTCACCGGGGTGGGCGTCGCCGCTCTGGCCGCCCCCGACCTCCTGGTCGAGGTCGAAGCCACCGCGATCATCGACTGAACGGCGCCTCCGCCCGGAGCTTGTTCTCGACCCGTTGCTCGTTCATTCATGGCAGCGGGCCTCGAACCGCGTGCTCTGAAGGGGCGGGGCGGCCGGATTCGAACCGACGTCCTCCGAGATGATGTCGCGGCGCACTACCTCTGTGCTACGACCCCGCCTTGGTCATGATCATAGGCCCCGGCTTGGTCCTTTCCCTCCGCCGGAAGGCAGCCGGGCCCGACCTGCGGCAAAGGAACGGCATTCACCCCCACCCCCGAGCCGACGGAGGTGAAGGTGCCGACCCGACCCACCGCGTCCGCGTCGGCTACCGCAACACCGGCCCCGCCGAGACGGGCGAGATCCGGACCGTGTTCATCGCACCGCCCGGCACCGAGGTGATCCGGGCGCCTTACGACCCCGAAACCGAGGAGGAGATGGACGACAATGGCACGGTCACCTGCGCTCTGCCCGAGGAGGACGGCAGCGGCAGCGTTGGCAGCTGGGCCGTCGGCACCGGAATCGCGGCCCTCGCCGACTCGGCGCTGCTCGTCGCCGGGCACCGACGCAGGAAGGCATACCGATCGGGTCCGACACCAACGCCCTGGTGGCTGACGCGCTTTGAACGTGGCTGTGACCGGACGGAGGGGCTGCGCTCACCCTGGCAGCGCGGCCATGAGCTTGCGGGTGAACCTGTGCATGTGAGGGTCGAGAGTGTCCTCGGGTTCGGCGAGGACCTGTGACAGCGAGAGCCACTTGATCGCCGAGAATTCGTCCTCGTCGAAGGTGACGACGCTGCCGACGTCCGCCCGCAGGACGTACCAGAGCGACACGTCGGTGTGCCGTCCCTGCCCGCGCGTTTGCGTGATGGTCAGAAAGAACGGCTCCCTACGGGAGACCACGGACGGAACGGCCTCGATGAACAGTTCCTCCCGGCACTCACGCACCACCGTGTCCCACGGGTCCTCCATCGGCTCGACGTGACCACCGCTGGGAAGCCACAGACCGGCCTTCCGGTGGGCGACCAGCAGGAGTTCGCCGCGCTTCTCGTCCACGACCACGAAGTAGCTCACCAGATGGACCGGCGGAACATCGGGCTTCTGGACCCGATAGAGCGGAGCTCCGCCGGCAACCCACTTCACTGCCTCGGAGAGATGGGCACGCTCCTGCTCGTCCCAGGGACGAACACCCTCCAGCAGACTCGTCAGCCGCGCACGAAGAAGCTGGTCAACCCCGTCTGGAGCATCAGTCGCATTCACCGTGCTCATGATGCCAAGAAGTGACGGTGCCGCGAAGGCAGCCAAGCAGACCGCAAAGGGTTCTTCGCAAAGAGGTCTTTGCGAAGAACTCTTTGCGGTCTAGAGTCGCTCGGTATGACTGAACCGAGCGAACAGCCGCAGGACTTGACTCCCCATCCGGACTCGGTCGTGCTGGATGCCAAGGGGCTGCGTGCCCTCGCGCACCCGGTACGGGTGCAGTTGGTGGGACTGCTGCGGAAGCACGGCCCGTCGACGGCCACCCGGCTCGCGGAGCGGCTGGGCGTCAATTCCGGGACGGCCAGCTACCACCTGCGCCAGCTCGGCGCGGCCGGTCTCGTCGAGGAGGACATCGAACGCGGCAACGCGCGGGAGCGCTGGTGGCGTTCGGTGCACCAGCGGACGTGGTTCAACGATCCCGAGCTGGTCGAGCGGGAACCCGAGGCCGCGCTGGCCTACCTGCAGTCCGTCGCCGCCACCCACACCTCACGCACCCAGCAGGCACTCAACGAGCTTCAGACCATGCCTCGTGTCTGGCGGGACACCTTCGACATGAGCGACTGGCCACTGCGGATCACCCCTGAGGAGGCTTCCGCGCTCTACGAGGAGTTGCGGGCCGTCATGTCCCGCTATCGGCAGGACACACCGGAGGCGGCGGCCCAGGCCCCGGAGGGCGCCGAGCGGTTCTCCGTGATCACCCACCTACTGCCCGAGCCCGACACGCCCGCCACCTCGACGGGCACGGACGCAGGCACGGGCACGGAGAGGCCATGACGAAGAAGGCCTCCGGTACGGGCGACTTAGCCGACGCGCGCACCTTGCGTCCGCTGGGCGGCGTGCTCGCGGCGATGGCGGTGTCACTGACGGGCACCCGGATCTCCGGCATCGCGCTGCCCTGGTTCGTACTCGTCACCACCGGCAGCGCAACCCAGACCGGTCTGGTCGCATTCTGCGAGATGACCCCGTATGTGGTGGTCAAGGCGCTCACCGGGCCGCTGGTGGACCGGGTGGGCGCGCGCGTCGTCTCCTGGGTCACCGACCTGGCCAGCGCGACGGCCGCCGCTGTCGTTCCGCTCCTCCACGGCCTGGACCTGCTCTCCTTTCCCCTGCTGCTGGCCCTGGTCGCGCTGATCGGCGCGGCCCGCGGTCCGGGGGATCTCGCCAAGGAAGTCATGGTGCCGGAGGCGGCCGACCGCAGCCGGGTACCGCTGGAGCGGGCCGCTGGTCTGTCCGGCGTGATCGAGCGGCTCGCCTCCACGGTCGGCCCCGCGGCAGCGGGCTCCCTGGTGGCGCTGCTCGGCCCTATGACGGGTCTTGTGGTCAACGCGGTCTGCTTCGCCGCCGGTTCGGTGATCGTCGCGGTGACTCTGCCCCGGGACATGGGACGCGCAACCGCGGAATCCCCCTCCCCGGACGGGCAGCCGGAACCGGGCTACTGGCGACGGTTCGGCGAGGGCTTCACCTTCCTGCGCGGCGACCCGCTGCTCCTCACCCTCATCGTCATGGTCGGCATCACCAACCTGCTGGACGCGGCCATCAGCGCGGTACTCATTCCTGTCTGGGCCAGGGAATCCGGCAACGGGCCGACGGCGATCGGCCTGATGAGCGGTATGGCCGGAGCCGCCGCGATCGGCGGGAGTCTGCTGGCCACAGCGGTCGCGCACCGGCTGCGGCGCCGGGCCGTGTTCTTCACCGGCTTCCTGTTCGCCGGGGCGCCGCGGTTCCTGGTCCTCGCCGCCGATGCGCCGATGGGCGTCGTGCTGGCGGTGTTCGCCGTCAGCGGTCTCGGCGCCGGCTTCCTGAACCCGATCATCGGGGCCGTCCTCTTCGAACGGGTGCCCCGTCCCCTCCTGGGCCGGGTCAACGCGCTCGGCGATTCGCTGGCCTGGTCCGGCATCCCCCTCGGCGGACTGATCGCCGGGGCAGCGGTGGCCGCCGTCGGGCTCGTGCCGGTGCTGGTCACCTGCGGGGTCACGTACTTTCTCGCCACGAACCTGACCGGGTTGCGGCCGGAATGGCGGGAGATGGACCTCGGACGTGGGCGCGGAGCCCCGAGGCAGTCGTCCGAGGCACGCCCGCTGGAAGCCAATCCGTAACCAATGGGTTACGCTTTTCGTCATGGACGACGTGGCCCACGCGATAGCGGACCCCGTGCGCAGGGAGATCCTGCTCATGCTGCGTGGGGCCACTCTCACGGTGGGCGAGATCGCGCGGCGCTTCACCATCAGTCGGCCGGCGGTCAGTCGGCATCTGCGGGTGTTGCGGGAGTGCGGGCTGGTTCGCGACGAGCTCGTGGGGAGGCGGCGGATGTACCGGCTCGATGCGGGGCCGTTGGCGGAGGTCGCCGAGTGGGTCGCTGTGATTCGCGCGCCGGGCGGCTGGGACCAGCGTCTGGACGCCCTTGAGACAGAGGTTCGTCGCACCCGCCGTGAGAGGTCCACGCGTCGCACGGCACCACACGGAGAACGTACGGAGGACACCGCATGAAATCACTGCCCAGCGCCCGGCTCATGCCCACCGCCGACGGCCACGACCTGATCCTGACCCGTACTTTCCGGGCGCCCATCGATGACGTCTGGGCGAGCGTCACCGAATCGGAGCGCACGGCGCGGTGGTTCGGTCCCTGGGAAGGGGACGCGGCGCCGGGTCGTACCATCCGGGTCCGGATGGCGTTCGAAGAGGGCGAGGCGTGGACCGAGGTGCGCATCGACGCGTGCGAGCCGCCGCGGCGCCTCGCCGTCTCCACGTCCGACGAAGCGGGCGACTGGCGCATGGAACTGCGGCTGTCCGAGTCGGCCGGGTCGACGGAGCTCCAGTTCGTCCATCACCTCACCACCACGAAGGGAGTCGGCGAGATCGGACCGGGCTGGGAGTACTACCTCGACATGCTCGTCGCCTCACGCGACGGCACTCCGGCGCCGAGCTTCGACGACTACTACCCCTCGCAGCAGGCCTACTTCGAGGCCCTGGCCGACTAGCGGTTCTTCATAGGTCAGTGCGATTCGCGGCTCACCTCCGAGCCGCTGGAGCCGACGAGGAAGTCCAGGTCGGCGCCGGTGTCGGCCTGTAGGACGTGGTCGACGTAGAGGCGTTCCCAGCCGCGCCGGGGGCTCGCGAAAGCCGTGACGGTGGCCTTGGTCGGGGTCCTGCGGGCCAGTTCGTCGGCCGACACGTCGAGGTCGATGCGGCGGGCGGGGACGTCGAGGCTGATGTGGTCCCCCGTACGAGCGAGGGCGAGCGGGCCGCCGGCCGCGGCCTCCGGGGCCACGTGCAGGACGACGGTGCCGTACGCCGTGCCGCTCATGCGGCCGTCGCAGACGCGGACCATGTCACGGACGCCCTGTTCGAGAAGCTTCTTCGGGAGCGGCATGTTCGCCACTTCGGGCATGCCCGGGTAGCCCTTGGGTCCGCAGCCGCGCAGTACGAGGACCGAGTCGGCGTCGACATCGAGATCAGGGTCGTCGATGCGGGCGTGGAAGTCCTCGATCGAGTCGAAGACCACCGCCCGGCCACGATGGCGCAGCAGGTGGGCGGAGGCCGCGGCGGGTTTGATGAGCGCGCCGTCCGGCGCGAGGTTGCCGCGGAGCACGGCGATGCCGCCCTCGGCGACCAGCGGTTCGGCGCGGGTGCGGATCACCTCGCCGTCCCAGATCGGCGCGTCGTCGAGATGGTTCACGAGCGGTTCGCCGGTGACCGTGAGCGCGTCCGGGTCGAGCAGGTCACGTACTTCGCGCAGGACGGCGGACAGGCCTCCGGCGCGGTGGAAGTCCTCCATGAGGAAGCGGCCGGCCGGCTGGAGGTCGACCAGGACCGGCACGCGGGAGCCGATGCGGTCGAAGTCGTCGAGCGACAGGTCGATGCCCAACCGCCCCGCGATCGCCAGGAGATGGACGACCGCGTTGGTCGAGCCGCCGATCGCGGCCAGCGCGACGATCGCGTTGTGGAAGGACGCCTTGGTCAGGAAGGTCCCCGGCCGCCGGTCGACGGCGACCATGTCCACCGCCAGCCGGCCGGTGCCGTGCGCGGCCTCCAGCAGTCGGCTGTCGGAGGCGGGGGTGCCGGCCACCCCGGGCACGACTGTGCCGAGGGCCTCGGCCACCAACGCCATGGTGGAGGCGGTTCCCATGGTGTTGCAGTGCCCGCGGCTGCGGATCATCGACGACTCGGAGCGGGTGAACTGCTCCTGGGAGAGCGTGCCGGCCCGCACCTCCTCCGACAGCCGCCACACGTCGGTGCCGCACCCCAGCGGCGTACCGCGGAAGGTGCCGGTGAGCATCGGGCCGCCGGGCACGACGACGGCGGGCAGGTCCACCGAGGCGGCGGCCATCAGCAGCGACGGGATCGTCTTGTCGCAGCCTCCCAACAGGACGACGCCGTCGATGGGGTTGGCCCGCAGCATCTCCTCCGTGGCCATCGCCGCCATGTTGCGCCAGAGCATCGCCGTGGGCCGCACCTGTGTCTCGCCCAGCGACACCACGGGCAGGTCGAGCGGAATGCCGCCCGCCTCGTAGATCCCGTTACGGACCGAGGCCGCCACCTCGTTCAGATGCGCGTTGCAGGGGGTCAGGTCCGAGGCGGTGTTGGCGATGGCGATCTGCGGCCGGCCGTCGAAGGCGTCACCGGGCACGCCACGGCGCATCCACGCCCGGTGGATATAGGCGTTGCGGTCCTGGCCCGCGTACCACTGGGCGCTGCGGAGCGTCGCCATTGAGCTCCTTCCAATAACCGACACAGGGGTCTAATCTTTGGAACGCCATGAAGCATACGCAGGCGTTCCAAAGATCGACAGACCCCGGCGCGGACGGCTCAACAGGCGCCGACAGCAGTCGACTTGTGGGATCGGACCGGGTGCTCGCCGTCCTCAAGGAACTCGCCCGGTACGCCGACGGGGTGGGGTTGGAGGAGCTGACGCGGGCGATCGGCAGCCCCAAGCCGACCGTGCACCGGGCACTCGGTGCCCTGCGCCGGGCCGGTCTGGCCGACCAGGACGTCCGCGGCCGCTATGTACTCGGCGACGAGTTCCTCCGGATGGCCTTCGCCCACCACGAGGCCCGCCCCGAGCACGTACGTATCCGTCCCGCCCTCGAAGCGCTGGCCCACCGGTTCGGCGAGACCTCGCACTACGCGGTACTGGACGGCTGCGAGGTCGTCTACCGCGCCAAGGTCGACCCGCCCGCCGGAGCCGTCCGGCTGACCTCGACGGTGGGCGGCCGCAACCCCGCGCACACCACCGGCGTCGGAAAGCTGCTGCTCGCCCAGGAGTTGGGCACGCTCGACGACGTCGAGGCATGGATCGGCTCGACGCCCCTGGTACGCCGCACTCCGCGGACCCTGTGCACGGCCGCCGCCCTGCACGGCGAACTGCGGATCACGCGCGAGCGGGGCTACGGCCTCGACGACCAGGAGAACGAGACCGGAGTCAACTGCCTCTCCCTGCCCGTGTACGCGACCTCGCCAACCACCCCTTCCGGCGCACTGAGCGTCAGCGCGCTGGCGTACCGGACTCCCCTGAAAACCCTGGTCGACGCACTCGACGAGATCCGTGCCGTACTCGGGCCGCTGGGAGAGCCGCACCGGTGAGCGCCGACCGACAGGGGCCCTGCTGTCCGAGCCGACTCGGGCATCTCCCCTCTCCCTCTCGCCCGCCCAGCACTGGAGGCTGACCTCATGCACCTCATGCGTGCTTTCGTACTGACCGGCCCCGGGAAGTGCGCGGTCCAGGAGGTTCCGGCGCCGGTGGCCGTTCCCGGCGAGGTCGTCGTCGATGTCGAGCGGGTCGGTGTGTGCGGCACCGACGTCGAGTTCTTCACCGGCGCGCTGGCCTACCTGCATCAAGGACACTCCACCTACCCGACGCGGATCGGCCACGAGTGGGCCGGTCGCGTGGCAGCGGTCGGCGACGGCGTCGATCCCGCCTGGACCGGCAGGCGGGTCATGGGCGACACCATGCTCGGCTGCGGCCTCTGCCGTCGTTGCCGCCGGGGTCACCAGCATGTGTGCGAGAAGCGGCAGGAGGTCGGTATACGCGGGCAGCGGCCGGGTGCTCTGGCGGAGCAACTCGCCGTACCTGCCTCCTCGTTGCACGCATTGCCCGACTCCGTCGGTCCCGTACTCGGCGCGCTGGTCGAGCCGGGCGGCAACGCCCTGCGCGCCGCACAGGCAGCCGAACTACGACCCGGTGACCGGGCGTTGGTGCTGGGTCCGGGGACCATAGGACTGCTGGTCGCCATGTTCACCCGCGCCGCCGGTGCGGAGGTGCATCTGATGGGCCGCACCGAAGAGTCGCTCGCCTTCGCCCGCACGCTGGGTTTCGCACATGTATGGACGGAGGGCTCCGTCCCGGGCCTGCCGTTCGACGCGGTGATCGACGCCTCCAACGCCGTACAACTGCCAGGCCTGGCCCTGGAGTTGGTCGAGCCAGCCGGCCACGTCGTGTACGTGGGACTGGCCGGTGAGCCGAGCCGGATCGACACCCGCAACCTCGCCCTCAAGGACGTCACGGCGGTCGGCGTCCTGTCCGCCTCCCCCGGCCTCGACGCCACCATCCGCGCCTACGCCGACGGATCCGTCGACCCCGGCCCACTCGTCGCCGCGACCGTCGGCCTGGATCAGGTCGGTGACGTCCTGGCCGGCGTCCGCCCGGCCCACGCCGGGCCCGGTCCCAAGATCCATGTCGATCCTCGACTCTCCTGAGCCGGGGCCTGGCCCGGCCTGGCCCGGCCTGGCCCGGCCTGGCCCGGCCCGGCCCGGCCCGGCCCGCGACGACGAGGACACGAACCCATGGTGACGTGGAGCGATCCCGGCCCGTCCTCAGCCTCCCTCTCCCTCGGGTCCGCGTGCATGCATCTACGGGCTGTTCCGCCAGTTCCTCGTTCGCGAACCGGAGCGTGCTCACGAATCGCTCTGTCGTGCGTCACAGGGTCCCGCCCCCGCAACCTGGACGACGAAGTCGGGTCCCAGGAGTGCCAAGTAGCTGCACGTGGCAGTGAGGTTGATCGAGGCTTCCGCGTAGGACTGCAGCGATGCCTCTTCGAGCACCGTGCCCGCGTCCAGTTGCTCACGCCGCCGGACGGACTCGGCATTGAAGACGGCGTACATGTCCATCAGCTGCAGACATGCCTTCTGTCGAAGTGCGTTGAGGGGCCGTCGGCCTCGCGGCCGTGGCCGGAAGCCGCTCAGCCTCCGTACAGGTCTCTCCGTCCCGTCGTGAAGCGACGCAGCACTTTCCGGCAGCGGCTCGATGCCGATGCCCGGGGTGCGCGGCACCGGGACGTGGCAGTCCGCCAGGACGAAGGGCTCGGTGACGTCGTCGGCGGAGTACCGGCTGGAGGCGGACGTGTCGCCGGGGAGAGTGAAGCCGGGAAGCGCGGCCAGTGCCAGGTCGGGGGCGCGGCCGATGCCCGTCTCCAGCATGCCGCCGCACCACACCGGGACGCCCTGCGCGTGAGCGACGTCGTGGACGCGGCGGGCCTCCAGATAGCCGCCGACCCTGGCGGGCTTCACGTTGACGATCCGGCACGCTTCCATCGCGACCGCCGAGGCGGTGTCGCGGGCGTTGTGAAGGGACTCGTCCAGGCAGACGGGAGTCGCGATGCGCCGCTGGAGCCGGGCATGCCCGTGCAGGTTGTCCTCTTCCAGCGGCTCCTCTGTGCGCAGGAGCCCGAACTCGTCGAGTCTGCGCAGGTGTTCGGCGTCCGCGAGTGAGTACCCGGTGTTGGCGTCCACCTGGAGCGGCAGCGCGTCCCGGAAGCGCTCGCGCACGGCCCGTACGGGTCCCAGGTCCCAACCGGGTTCTGTCTTCAGCTTGATGCGTACGTACCCTCGGCGAGGTAGCGCTCGACGTCGTCGGGCAGTTCCCAAGACGGCGACGTGGGCCCCGGCGAGACGGGGGCCGTCGTACGCGGCGTGCAACGCGCCCCCCGCGTGGACAAGGCTGTGCAGCACTTCGGCCGGGTAGGGCGGGGTGCTCCGGGGGGTCTGCCAGACGTCGCTGAAAAAGTCGGTCACGGCGGCGATGCCGGTGACGTCGTGCACGGTACGGAGGGTGACATCGGCCGCGCGGGCGGCGACCGTCGCGAGAACGCCGACGCCTGACGCTTGTGTCGCCGCTGTCATGAGGTCGAGTCTCGAAGCTCGTGGCGGCTCTCGCGTTGTGCATCAGGACAACACGAGTCGTACGTCCATGAGGAGATCGGCCAACCCCTACCGGCCGACCCATAAGCGACGGAAACGCGAGGGAAGCACCCATGGACTCCTGCGCCCTCGGCGACCTGCTGGACGCCGTCGGCGGTTCCTCCGTACGCCTGCACACCGCGCCGGCCGGACTCGCCGTGCCCGTCACCGGGACGCTGCTGTACGACGCCCATGCCCCGTTCCCCCGGGTGCCCGGGGCGCTGCTCCTCGCGGTCGGCGTGCCCGGGGCCGCGGCGGGGCCGCTGGTGCGGGCCGCGGCGGAGGCGGGGATGAGCGGGCTCGTCGTCCGCGGCCCGGACGGGCCGCTCGCGGAGGCGGAGTCCGCTGGGCTGGCGCTGCTGTCCGTGGACGGGGACACCGCCTGGCACCAGGTGCATCTGCTGCCGGCCTCGGCGATCGGCGCCCTCTCCCATCCACTCGGCCGCGCCCGGGCAGGGGGGACCTCGCTGCCGATGGCCGCAAGCGGCGCCGTTCTCGGCGACCTCTTCGCGCTGGCCGACGCCGTCGCCGCGGCCGTCGGCGGCGCAACCGCCGTCGAGGAACCCCGTCAGCGGATCCTCGCGTACTCGACCCGTGCCGGGGCAGTCGGTCGACGAGGACCGCCGGCAAGGCATCCTCGGCCTCCAGGTAGGCCCCGGTGTCCTAGCTCAGACACCAGCCGCAAAGTAGCGATCCGCCTCTGGGGTCAGCTGTCGCCGGGTGCCGCTGCTGGTTGGCCCCGAAGCCCTAGCCCAGACACCGGGGAGCAAGTAACCCACTGGTAGGGAGCCAGCCGAGATACGGCCGGAAGGGATAGCGGGGCGAGCAAGTAACTCGCCGTAGCTTTCAGGGCTTCACCGCAGCGGTCTTCTTCGGCTGGCGGGGCACGGCCTTCTCACGGTCGAGGTGCCCGTAGACGGTGGAGCGGGGGACGTTGACCTTCGACGACATCGCGTCCAACGTGGAGAACGCCGGCAGTTCCAGCCCGGCCTCCACCACCTTCTCCAGCGCGACGTTGATCAGGTCCGCCGGACGGTTCTTCGACGCGGCCTCCACCCTGATCGCCGCCTCGGCGACCTTCCGGCCTTGGCCTGGTCGTACTTCACCTCCAGGCGCCGCCGCACCATCGCACGGTGGTTCTCCGCCGCGTATTCCGGCAGGGTCCCTTCCGGCAGGTCCGCCATGCGGCGCACGAAGTCGACCACCATGTCCGGTATCCCATCCAGCTTCGGGAAACTCCCCATGCGCTGGTACGACTTCAACGCCAGCACCAACGCGAGCAGATGCCCATTGGAGTCGGTGCCGTCCGCCGCCCACTGCACCTCCTCGCGGCTCGGCGAGAAGAACGGATGCAGCTCGTGTGCGGTGATCAGCCGCTTGAACCGCGGGTACGCGGTCCGCTCGATCGACGTCATCCCGAATGCCCCACATGCCTCAACGCCCGACAAGGAACGCGGGTGCCACGCGCCCGCAGGGCATCCTCACCGTCCCGGATCTCGCCGCCGGACGGAAGCGACATACTCGGGACATCTAGCAACCAACGGTGATACTGGAACCACCAAGGCATCCGGCGACACAATGCCGTTGAGCGGGCCTTCAGACCTTCAAGATCATCCCATAGCCCCTTTTGGGCTTACCTGGGTCATGCCCTCCACGCAGGAAGGGAACCGCTCCAGTTGGACAGACCGGTCTGTCTGTTGTTAACTTCGTTTCAAACAGACCGGTCTGTCTGAAGGAGAGAAAGTTGGCATCCCGTAGCCTCCACGCGGCCACGTCGCTCGAGGTCCCGGCGCCGCGCCTGGGCGGACAGGAGGTATAACGCTCACCCGGGTGGCGGCGGGCTTGGCCATAGTGTTGGCGATTCTCGGCGCTGCCGCCTTGGTGACGGTCGTGCGTGCCACAGGGAAGGTTGAGTCAAATGCAGATTGACACGGAAGGTACACCTCGCGAGCGGCTCCTCGCCGCCGCAGCGGACCTGTTCTACCAGGAGGGGATCCGAAGCGTCGGCATCGGTCGGCTCCTCGAACGGGCAGGGGTGGCGAAGGCCAGTTTGTACGACGCCTTCGGCTCCAAGGACGAGCTCGTCGCCGCCTACCTACAGGATCGGCACGATGCCATGAGGGAGCGCTTCCAACGCGCTATCGCACGCCGTCGAGCCCCACGGGCAAGGCTACTCGCGCTATTCGACGTTCAAGCCGAGTTCTCCGCCGACAGCACATATCGCGGATGTGCCTTCGCCCGCGCCGCTGCCGAGTCGCACCCGGTCAGCGTGGACACCGCCGCCTTGGACTATCGCAGGTGGGTCCACAAGACCTTCGCCGGCCTGGCGGCAGAGGCGGGCGCATCTGACCCGTCGACATTGGCGATGCAACTGCATGCCTTGTGGGACGGGGCCGCGCAGTCTCTTCAGATGGACCACGACCCCGCGGTGGTGCGTGCCGCGCGCGATGCGGCAGCCGCCCTGCTCGACGCGGCGCTGCCCGTCACGCGGAAGGCGCCTTAGCCACCGCGGAACCCTTATCCGCAGGACCCTTATCCGTTAATGACGACCAGGAGCAACAAGGTGAATAACAGCAATCCGTCCAACCAAGCCCTCGGGCTCACTGCCGATGAGGTCCTCACCACTACGCGCGCGGTTCGCAGGCGCCTCGACCTGACCCGACCCGTTCCGCGGGAGCTGATCCAGGAAGCCGTGAAGGTCGCCACCCAGGCACCGACCGGCCGCAACCAGCAGCAGTGGGACTTCATCTTCATCGACGATCCAGAGACGAAGGCGAAGGCGGCCGACATCTGGCGTGCCGGGCTCATGGCCGGCGCTCCCGACGAGCACAGCTCCGCTCCGCTGCCGACCCGGATGAGCTTCGCCTCGTCGGAGTGGGGACGGATTCGGGGCAGCCTCGGCCACTTGGTCGAGCATCTGCACGAGGTGCCGGTGCTGATGATCCCGGTGGTGCGGGTCGCCCGTCGCGCGGAACTCAACTCGATCCGCGGGCAGGCGCACAACTGGGGCTCGGTTATTCCTGCGGCCTGGAGTTTCATGCTCGCCGCGCGGGAACGAGGTCTAGGAACGGCGTGGACCGTCGCTCACCTCACCTATGAGCGCGAAATGGCCGACCTGCTCGGCCTCCCGTTCGACAACACCGTCCAAGTCGCGCTGACCCCCATCGCCTACACGATCGGCACCGACTTCAAGGCGGCCCCGCGGGCCGATGACAGTAATTTCAGCCACTGGAACCGCTGGTAGCTGTCCTCGACGCCCTGGCCGGCGGAAATCCCCGTGGGGCAGCGGAAGCCGTCAAGGCCAGAGATGGTGTGCCGTCCTCGATAACCTCGGCCTTCCTATGCGGATCTCAAACGTTTGAAGTGTGACCAGGTCGCCCGCTGGGCGTGCTGCTTAAGCCGGTTGAACGGCGATTTCGCACCCGGCACCAGGACCTCGACGTCCAGCAGCCGCAGCAGACCCGCGCGCCGGTCCTCGCCCGTGCGCTCCCAGATGCCGGCGCAGATCCCGGCGTTCACCTCCGCACGCACCGTGGAGGCCATGTGGTCCGGGGTGGAGAACGCCGGCAGCTCAAGACCTGCCTCCACCAGCTTCTCCAACGCCACGTTGATCAGGTCCGCCGGATTGTTCTTCGACGCAGCCTCCGACCGGATCGCCTCCCACGCCAGCTCACGCGCCCACTTGCCGTCGTAGCGCACCCCGACCCGCTGACGCACCAGCATCCGGTGGTTCTTCGCGGTCTTCTCCGAGGCGTAGAACGGCAGCGTGCCCTCGGGCAGATCCACCGCCCGCCGGACCAAGTCGACCACCATGTCCGGGATCTCAACCCGCTTGGGGAAGCACCCCATCCGCTGGTAGGACTTCAACATCAGCAGCAGAGTGAGCTGGTGCTCGTTGGAGTCAGTCCGCTCAGCGACCCGGTCCCCCTCCTCACTCCCCGGCGAGAAGAACAGGAGGGTCAGCCACTCAAGATCGCGCTGCTATCCCTTCCGGCCGTATCTCGGCGGACCCTCTGGTAGTTGGGGTGCCGGTAAGAACGCTGTCACCAGCCGAGGTCGAGGACCCCGCAGACCACGGCTGGGAGAACATCGTGGCGGGGGACGGCTACGACCGGATCATGGTCTCCTCGACCCGCAGCCACCGCCATGAGGGCGCCACGCTCGCCGAACTCGCCGGCACGCTGGACATGGCACCGTTCGAGGTGATCGTGCACCTGTTGCGTACCGAGGAACTCCAAGTGCACATGGTCGACTTCTCCATGGACGAGCGGGACGTCGAGACGGTTCTGCGTGCTCCGCGCACCAGCGTGTGCACCGACGGCCTGGCCATCGCACTGGGCGGCAAGCCGCATCCCCGGCTTTACGGGAGCTTCCCGCGCGTGCTGGGCCGCTATGTGCGCGAGCGCGGTGTGCTGGACCTGCCGACGGCCGTCCACAAGATGACCGGGCTGACCGCCGAGGTCTTCGGAGTGCCCGGCCTGATCGCCGATCTGGTGGCGTTCGACCCGGCAACCGTCGGTGACACCGCGACGTACGCCGATCCCCGGCGCACACCGACCGGAATCCACTGGGTGATGCAGTCGGGCCACCTCGTCGTCCGCGACGGCCACTGGCTCGGCGCACGCTGCGGCGTGCGGCTCGCACCTGCCTGAACCACCGGTAGGGGCTTCGAGGCGTTCGTGCGCCCTCCGCGCCGGTGGGAGGGCGCACTCGACCGGCGTGGGAGTGCGTGCTCGTCGAGGGGCTGCCTCGGGCCGTGGAGTGGCGTCGCCGGGGCGTGAACACGCCCCTTTCGCGCGGTTCCCGAGTGGCGGCCGGGGCTGTTTGGCTTTGACATGCAGCGCGTGCTGCCAAGTTGCCCGGACCAACACGCCGGACCATCACGAGGGTGCCGTCCTGGCGTTCCCCCCCACCCGGTCTCCCTGACAGCGGGTCAGGTCTGAGCCACCCGCACCCACACCGAGTCCCGATGCCCTCGACACCCACCCTGTTCAGCCATGTTCGTGCGCGTCCCCTCACGTCCGCTCATGCCTTGGGAGGAAATGTGTCTGCCCCGGAAAGCTCCCCCGAAAGCGCCGCCGGGCCCACCGACGAGCAACGCTTCACCAGCCTCGGCACCCAGGCCGCGCGTCAGCTCGCCACCACCACCAAGTCCGAACCACAGATGCAGGCCATCACCTCGCGATGGCTGCTCAAGATGCTGCCGTGGGTGGACATCAAGGGCGGCACCTACCGGGTGAACCGGCGACTCCAGCTCCGCGTCGGCCGGGGCCGGGTCCACTTCGAACAGAACGGCGCGGACGACATCAAGGTCATCCCCCAGACTCTCACCGAACTGCCCGCCCTGCGCGGGTACTCGGACACCGCGGCCCTCAAGGAGATCTCCTCCCGGTTCCGGGTGCGGGAGGTGCGCGCCGGCCAGATCATCTTCGACGCCGGGCAGCCCGTAACGGAGGCCTATCTGGTCGTCCACGGCCGGTTCACCCGCTACACCACCGGAAAGTACGGCGAGGAGGAGGTCACCGGCGTCATCACGGACGGCGACGGAATGGGGGACGAGGCGATCGGCCAGGACGACCCCCTGTGGCTCAACTCGGTGCGGGCCGAGACCCCGGGCGTGGTCCTCGCCCTCAACTGGGACTCCCTGAGGCAGTTCGTGGACCGCACCCCGTCCCTCGCGGCCCAGTTGGCCGCGTTCGCGGAGCAGCAGAGCAAGCCCATGAACCGGAAGGGCGAGGCAGATGTCCCCGTACAGGCGGGCCATGTGGGCGAGCCGGTCCTCGCCGGCGGCTTCGTCGACTACGACCTCGTCCCGCGCGAGTACGAACTGTCCCTGACCCAGACCGTGTTGCGCGTCCACACCAGGGTCGCCGACCTCTACAACCACCCGATGGACCAGACCGAGCAGCAACTGCGCCTGACCGTCGAGGAGATCCGCGAGCGCCAGGAGTGGGAGCTGGTCAACAACCGCGAGTTCGGTCTGCTGCACAACGTGGACCACGGCCAGCGCGTCAGCACGTACTCCGGTGCCCCCACACCCGACGATCTCGACGAGCTGCTGTCGATGCGCCGCAAGACCCGGCTGTTCCTGGCCCATCCGAAGGCGATCGCGGCCTTCTTCCGGCAGTGCAACCGGCGTGGCCTGGTGCCCGGCACGGTGAACGTCGAGGGCCACGAGGTGCCGTCCTGGCGGGGTGTTCCGTTCTTTCCGTGCGGCAAGATCCCGATCAGTCCGCAGCACACGAGCAGCATCATCGCGCTGCGCACCGGAGAGAAGGACCAGGGGGTCGTCGGTCTGCACCAGACCGGCATTCCCGAGGAGTTCGAGCCCGGTCTGAACGTGCGGTTCATGGGCATCGACACCACCGCGATCATGAGCTACCTCGTCACCGCCTACTACTCGATGGCCATCCTCGTGCCCGACGCCGCGGGGATCCTGGAGAACGTCCAGGTCGGGCGGACCGCGGAATGAGCGCACCGCCGGCCTCCGGTCCGCCGTCGCGGCTGCCCGGTCCGCCGAGTCTCGCCCGCAAGCCCCGGCGGGGCGGGGCGATCCCCGGGCTGCGGTACCGGCCCGTCGCCCCCGCCGACCCGGGCAGGGCGGCCGAGGTCGACCGCAGGCTGGAGGAGTGGGCGCACGGGCTGGATCTGTTCCCGGCGGCGTGGACGGGGGACTTCTCGGGCTTCCAGTTCGGCCGGGCCGTCGTCCTGCAGCATCCCGGCGCGGCCGACCTCGAACGCCTCACCTCGGCAGGCAAGTTGCTCCTCGCCGAGAACCTCGTCGACAACCTCTACTGCGAGGAGGACGAGGGCAAGGGCGGCTCACCACGCGGGCTGGGCGGCCGGCTGATCATGGCCCAGGCGGCGCTCGATCCGTACCACGGCACTCCCGAGCTGGAGGAGGAGTGGCGCCGCGGCGTACGGACCGACGGGCCGCTGCGCTCGTACCACTTCGCGCTGCGGGACTACGCCGTCTTCGCCACTCCCAGCCAGACCGACAGGTTCGTGCACGACATCGCCCGGCTGCATCTGGGCTACCTCGCCGAGGCCGCCTGGTCGGAGACCCGGTACGTGCCGAAGGTGTGGGAGTACCTGGTGATGCGGCAGTTCAACAACTTCCGGCCCTGTCTGTCGATCGTCGACGCCGTGGACGGCTACGAACTGCCCGAGGCTGTGTACGCCCGGCCGGAGATCCAGCGGATCACCGCTCTCGCGTGCAACGCCACCACGATCGTCAACGACCTGTACTCCTTCACCAAGGAGCTGGCCGGCGATCCGACGCATCTGAATCTGCCCCAGGTCATCGCCGCGAACGAGCGGCGCGGTCTGAAGGCCGCCTATCTCAAGGCGGTCGAGATCCACAACAGGATCATGGCCTCGTTCGAGGAGGAGTCGGCGCTCCTGTCCGCCACCTCGCCCCTGGTCGAGCGCTACGCACAAGGACTGTCCGACTGGGTGGCCGGCAACCACGAGTGGCACGCCACCAACACCCACCGCTACCACTTGCCCAACTACTGGTGAAGCGCGCGGAACTGACACATCGTCACACGCACCGTCACGAGGAGTCACCGTTGACCACCGCCCCCCACGCACGCGCCACGACAGCCCCGGTGCCGGCCCAGTCCACGTACCAGACCCGCGTCGCGGACTACTGGAACGCCGAGGAGAACCCGGTCAACCTCGAACTCGGCAGGATCGACGACCTCTACCACCATCACTACGGCATCGGCGCCGCCGACCGGTCCGTGCTCGACGAGACCGACCCGGACCGGCGCCGGGAACGGCTCACCGCCGAACTGCACCGTCTGGAACAGGAACAGGCCGTGCTCCTCTCCAGCCATCTCGGCCCCCTCTCCCCCGCCGACCGCGTCTTCGACGCCGGCTGCGGACGCGGCGGCGGCAGTGTGGTGGCGAACCTGCGGTACGACTGCCACGCCGACGGGGTCACCATCTCCGCCAAGCAGGCCGAGTTCGCCAACGCGCAGGCCCGCAAGCGGGGCATCGACGACAAGGTCGCCTATCACCACCGGAACATGCTGGACACCGGCTTCCGCTCGGGCGCGTACGCGGCGTCCTGGAACAACGAGTCCACCATGTACGTGGAACTGGACCTGCTGTTCGCCGAGCACGCCCGGCTGCTGCGCCGCGGCGGACGCTACGTGACGATCACCGGCTGCTACAACGACGCGTACGGACGGGCTTCCCGCGAGGTGTCCCTCATCAACGCCCACTACATCTGCGACATCCACCCACGGTCGGAGTACTTCCGCGCGATGGCCCGGAACCGGCTGGTACCCGTCCATGTACAGGACCTGACCGCCGACGCCCTCCCCTACTGGGAACTCCGCAAGCAGGCCGACCACCTGGTCACGGGCATCGAGGACACCTTCCTGACCGCGTACAAGAACGGCAGCTTCCAGTACCTGCTGATCGCGGCCGACCGCGTCTGACGTACGACCGACGTACCACCGAGGAGTCGGCGCAGACCGGTCACGAGGACCGGTCTGCGCCGTGCCGTTGCCTCAGTCAGGGCGGAAGTCCTCGGCAACCGGTCATCTGGTGGCTCAGCGAACAGCCTCGGCGGGGAGCGTCAGCGACAGGTGCGGCCAGGTGTGGATGTCGCGTTGCAGCTGACGGTCGTGGGTGGCCAGGACGATGGCCGCTTCGGTGCTGTGGAGAGCGTCGGTGAGTTCGTCGACCAGAGCGATGGACAAGTGGTTGGTGGGCTCGTCCAGCAGCAGGACGTGCGGGCGGGCGGCGAGAGCCAGGGCCAGGTCGAGACGGCGCTGCTGCCCCATGGAAAGCTCGGCGACGGCCTTGTTGGCGTCGTGTGAGCTGAGCAGGCCCAGTGCGCCGAGCCCTGTCACCTCGTCCTCCTTGAGGACACCGGCGCTGACCAGTCGTGCGGTGTGCTGGTGGTAGAGGTCATGGGCCCGCCGGCGCGTCGCTCGCGGCGACTCCTGTCCGAGCAGGTGCAGACGCAGCTTGCGCGAGCGGTGCAACGTGCCTGTGGTGGGGGCGAGTTGGCCGGCCAGGACGGACAGAAGTGTGGACTTGCCCGCTCCGTTCGGTCCGGTGACGGCCAGCCGGTCGCCGGATGTCAGCGACAGGCCGGTCGGCCGCTGGAGCCGCCCCTCGACGGTCACCTCCTCCGCGCGCAACAGGACGACGCCGGGCCGGGCGGGCAGATCCGGCAGACGGAAGCGCTGGGGCGGGACGGGCGCGGTGACCTTGTGCTGCTCCAGGTCGTCCTGGCGCCGGTGGACGGAACGGACCAGCGCACCGGCGCGGGTGGCTCGCTGGTGCTTGTCGGTGCCCTTGTCCGGGCGCCAGCCGGTGCTGAGCCGGTGCTGCGAGTCGGACAGGGCCTGCTCGAGCCGGGTGTGTTCGGCCTGCTGCAGCTCGTACTCCGCCTCCCAACGGGTCAGTTCGGCCTGGCGGCCCTCCCGGTAACCGGCGTATCCGCCGCCGTAGACGCCCGGGCTGCCGTCGCGGGTGGGATCGAGGTCGAGGATCGTGGTGGCCACGTCCGACAGGAGTGCCCGGTCGTGGCTGACCACGACGACACCGCCGGAGTGGGCGCGCAACCTGGCGGTGAGGTACTCAAGACCCGCCAGGTCGAGGTGGTTGGTCGGCTCGTCAAGCAGCAGGATGTCGTACTCCGCGCCCAGCAGACAGGCCAGCCGGATCCGGTAGCGCTGACCGACGGAGAGGGTGGCGAGGAGACGGGTGCGGTCGCTGACGGCGCCGAGTCCCGCGAGGGCGACGTCGACCCGGCGGTCGGCGTCCCAGGCGTCCAGCGCCTGTGCCGCTTCCAGGGCGTCGGTGTAGTCCTGTTCGGCGCCGGGCCGTGCTTCGGCGAGGGCCGTCGCCGCGGCGTCCAGTTGCCGGAGGGCGGCGCGGGCGTCGGCGAGGTGCTCGTCGACGATGTCGCCGACCGTCCGCTCGTCCTCGGCCGGCATCTCCTGCTCGGCCAGGGCCGGCGTGCCGACGCGGTGCACGGTCCCCTCGTCGGGTGCCAGGGCGCCGGCGAGTACGTGCAGCAGGGTCGACTTGCCGCGTCCGTTCTCGCCGACGACGCCCCAGCGCGATCCCGGGGCGATCTTCATGTCGACCTGGTGCAGGACGGTGCGGCCACCGCGGTCGACGCGGACGCCAGTGCAGGTCAGCTGGGCCCGATCGCGGGCAGGCAGGTTGAGAGTGGTCACGTTGTTCTTCCTCCGGAAGAAGGCACACGTCACCCCTGTGCATGAAGGGTGGGAGGGCGCCTTCGATCTGACGGACGGCCAGGCCCGGAACAGGGCGGGCCGCGGGCTGCGTCACGGCTCCGGACACCTCAGCTGCGGTGTGCGGTGCGGAGCCAAGGGGCCCGTCAGAGGTAAAGGAGGGAACTCATACTTCGACGCTAACAGCCCGCCACACGTATCGCGACGGGATTTCGGCGCACGGCCTCGGAGTCGGTCAGGCAGGCTCGGCCGTCGAGCCGCGTACGACGAGGTGCGGAGGGAGTACGACCTCGCGGGGCTCGGTACGGCCGTGGTCGAGGCGTTCGACGGCGGCGGCGACCGCGTGCCGCGCCTGCTCCTCGGCGTTCTGGCTGACGGTGGTCAGGTTGAAGCAGCTCAGCCGGGAGAGCGTGTCGTCGTCGTAGCCGGCCACGGACACCTCACCCGGGACGGAGACGCCCGCTCGGGCGAGGGCGGCAAGGACGCCGATGGCGGACTGGTCGTTGTAGGTGAGGACAGCGGTGGGCAGGGCGTCGCCGTCGAGGAGCTTGCGGGCGGCACGTTCGCCGGCCGCCTCGGTGTGGTCACCGTGCAGGACCCATATGTGCGCGTCCAGGCCGTGCCGGCGCATGGCGGTCCGGTAGCCGCGGCGCCGGTCGGTGGCGATGACACCCTTGCCGCCGTCGAGGTACGTGATCGCGCGGTGGCCGAGGCCCACCAGATGGGCGACGATCTGGCCCACTCCGTCGTCGTCCGCCGAACGTACGACGTCCAGGGCGGCGTCGGCGATCCGGCGGCCGACGGCGATGACGGGGGACTTGCGATCGAGGGCGGCCAGTGTGTCGGCCGGGGCGGTCGGGCCGAGCAGGATCAGAGCCTCGCTGCGGAAGGCAAGCAGTGTCTCGACGGCAGTGTGCTCGTCACGGCTGCGGGTCTGGGTGCTGAGGACGAGGTCGTAGCCCACCGCCTCGGCGGCCGTGTGCAGACACTCGACCAGTTCGGCGTGAAAGGGACTGTGGATGTCGACCATGACACCGAGGAGCCGGCTGCGCCTGCTGGCCAGCAGGCTCGCATTGCGGTCCACCTGATAGCCGAGGTCGGCGGCGGCCTTCATGACCCGCTGACGGGTCCGCTCGCTGGGGCCGGACACACCACGCAGGACCAGGGACACCGACGCCGTGGAAAGCCCGACCCTGGCGGCCACGTCCTCCAGCCGGGGACGCCTGGCCGTGCCGTTCCGGTCACGCGCGGAATCGATGTCATCCACAGGTACCTCCCTGGTGCAATCTTCCCGCGCAACACCCTTGACACGCTCGCGAAACGAGCCGATAGTACCAGGACTTAAAGCGCTTTAAATTGTCCTGTTGTTCCAACGTAGTCAGCTCGGAAGCGCGGCACCCCACGAATCGCGCTTTCCGACTCCCCTGCCACAGCGTCTCGCGCGCCGGAGAGGAGCCTTCAGTGAGGAAGCAGTCGATCGGAATCGGCGTCATCGACGCCGGCATGGCCGACCGCACCCGCCCGGGCGGCTACCGTACGGCCCCGGCCGTGCATGACACCAGGGTGCCCGCGTGGCGCCCGGCCGCAGTCGACGCCCACAAGGCGCTCGGCCACGGCACGGACCGCCGCCACGGCTCCCCGGATGCCGGTACCGGGCACGGCATCGCCTTACGAACCACGTTCACGAAGCCTCCGCACGCTCTCCACCCGACAGGGCCGTGACGGTCGAATCCGGGGACCACAAGGTCGACCGGATCGAGGGCCTGTGTCCGGACGCGGTCGGACCTCAGGTGCCGCGAGGCGCCTGAGAGACCCGCCGAACCGGGTTCAGCCCGTTTCCCCTCCCCAACCGCGATCCTGACCGAGGTTCTCGCGACCACCCCGGCCCATCCAGCAGCCGCGGCTCCGCATTCCCAACCAGATGCACAGTGAGGTGCACGACATGAACCGCACATCCCTTCCCCGCTCCAGCAGAATCGTCCCCGCAGTGGCCGTGGCCGCTGCGGCCGCTCTGGTCCTCGCCGGCTGTTCCAGCAGCTCCGGCGGTAAGAAGGCCGAGGAGGACACGGGCGACGCGGCTGTCGGCAAGGCCGACACTCCCCGCATGACGGTCGCGATGGTCACCCACGCGCCTCCCGGGGACACGTTCTGGGACATCATCCGCAAGGGCGCCGAGGCCGCCGCGGCCAAGGACAACGTCAAGCTCATCTACTCGAACAACGAGAACGCGTCGACGCAGGCCAGCCTCGTCCAGAACGCGATCGACCAGAAGGTCGACGGCATCGCGGTCACCCTGGCCAAGCCCGACGCCATGAAGGACGTCATCGCCAAGGCGCGCAAGGCCGGCATCCCGGTCGTCGGCCTCAACTCCGGCATGGACCAGTGGAAGGACCAGGGCCTCCTGGAGTTCTTCGGCCAGGACGAGCTGGTCGCCGGTGAGGCGTTCGGCGAGAAGCTCAACGAGACCGGCGCCGAGAACAACATCTGCGTGATCCAGGTCCAGGGCCACGTCGGTCTGGAGCAGCGCTGCGCGGGTGTGAAGAAGACCTTCAAGGGCAAGACCACGAACCTGTACGTGAACGGCGCGAACATGCCGGCCGTGAAGTCGACGATCAGCGCCAAGCTCAAGCAGGACACGTCGATCGACACCGTGGTCACCCTCGGTGCCCCGTTCGCCCTCACCGCGGTGCAGTCGGTGTCCGAGTCCAACAGCAAGGCCAAGGTCGCGACCTTCGACCTGAACAAGGAGATGGTCAGCGCCATCAAGAGCGGTGACGTCGAGTTCGCCGTGGACCAGCAGCCGTATCTGCAGGGCTACCTGTCGGTGGACTCCCTGTGGCTCTACAAGACCAATGGCAACTTCAGTGGCGGTGGCCAGGAGCCGGTGCTGACCGGTCCCGCGTTCGTCGACAAGTCGAACGTCGAGGCCATCGCGAAGTTCGCCGAGAAGGGCACTCGGTGACCCCTATGACCCAGGCAACGGCACCGGCGACGAGTTCCTCGTCGCCGGCTCCGCCGGCCGCCCCCAAGGACGGCCGCACCTCGGAACGGTCCCTGGCCCGCAGGCTGGCCGCCCGTCCCGAGATCGGCGCGCTCATCGCGGCGATCGCCGTGTACGCCTTCTTCTTCGCGGTCGCCTCACCCTTCCGCGAGGCCGGCTCCCTGGCCAACGTGCTGTACGAGGCCTCCGTCATGGGCATCATGGCCCTCCCGGTGGCCCTGCTGATGATCGGCGGAGAGTTCGACCTGTCCGCCGGTGTCGCGGTCACCACCTCCGCCCTGACGGCCAGCATGTGGAGCTTCCAGCTCTCGATGAATGTCTGGGTCGGGGTCGTCGTCGCGTTGGCGGTGTCGCTGGCCATCGGCGCGTTCAACGGCTACCTGCTCGTACGTACCGGGCTGCCGTCGTTCCTGATCACGCTGGGGTCGTTCCTGATCCTTCAGGGCGCCAACCT